>CBFGUW010000004.1:0-164647 GCA_965652395.1 uncultured Saccharospirillum sp.
TATCAAAATTGTTAGTCTGAACAGCTTTGAAGCTCATTGTTCAGAGGTTCCCTAGACCCCGAAACCGTCGATGTATAAACCGGATCAGCCGACACCACCTGTCTGAACCTGCCATTGAGACCAGTATGCGGTTTGTTTGTCGAGCAATTCATCGTGCCGTCCACTTTCGACAATGCGGCCATGTTCAAGCACGACGATACGGTCAGCATGTACGATGGTGGATAGCCTATGGGCGATCATAATGACAGTGCGGTCATGGGATATATGAGCCAACGACCGTTGAATAGCCGCTTCGGTTTCGTTGTCCACCGCGCTGGTGGCTTCGTCCAGCACCAGAATGGCCGGGTCTTTCAATAACGCCCGGGCCAACGACAGGCGCTGACGTTGCCCGCCGGACAACCGGACACCGCGTTCGCCGACCGCCGTGTCCAACCCCTGCGGCAGACGTTGAATAAACTCCCAGGCTTCCGCCGTTTTCGCGGCTTCGACCACTTCCTGTTCAGAAGCCTCCGGCCGACCATAGGCTATGTTGTCGCGAATGCTGCCTTCGAACAGAAAAACATCCTGACTGACCAGCCCTATGGTGGAGCGGAGCGAACGCAGCGACAGTTGGTCGATGGGGACATCATCCAACAAGATACGCCCGCCTCGCGGCTGATAGAAACGCAACAACAACTTCATCAGCGTCGATTTGCCGGAACCGGTGGCACCGACGAGGGCCAGTGTACTCCCTGCCGGCACATCGATAGAAACATCATGAACCCCCGCGCCACTGGACCCATAAACGAAGCTGACATCTTCGAACCGAACTTCGCCCTTCAGCGGCTGTGGCAGGGGCTCGTTGCCATCGTCCGGCACTTCCACCGGCGTGTTGATCAGCTCCAAAATTCGACGGGTGCTGGCCATTGCTCGCTCATATAAATCGATGGTCTGGGCCAGCCCAGTCAGCGGCCATAGCAAACGCTGAGTCAGAAACACCAGAACACCATAGGCGCCAACATTCAAACTGCCATTCAGAGTCTGCAGGCCACCGACGACAAAGGTGAATAGAAAACCGGTGAGGATGGCCATGCGAATAACGGGAATAAAGGCGGAACTGACTCGAATGGCTTTGCGGTTCGCCTCGGCGTAGGCTTCGCTGTCCGCCCGTACCCGTGCGGCTTCCTTGTCTTCAGCGGTAAAGGATTTGATCGTCGCCATGCCGCCTATGTTGTTACTCAATCGGCTGGCGAGAACGCCGACTTTTTCACGCACATTGGCATAGAGCGGTGTCGCCCGTTTCTGGAAGAAAAAAGCGCCCCAAATAATGATGGGAATGGGCGTGAACGCCAGCAAGGCGATCAAAGGAGACAGCACGAAGAAAACAGCCCCTACGGCAAGAACGGTCACGAATACCTGGATCAGATCGTTCGCACCACCGTCCAGGAAGCGTTCGAGTTGGTTGACGTCATCGTTCAAAACAGAAATAAGATGCCCGCTGCTGCGTGCCTCGAAAAATCCCATGTCCTGTTTTTGAATGTGCTGATAGGCATCCTGCCTGAAATCGGATTGGAGGCGTTGGGCGAGATTACGCCACAAGATCATGTAGAGGTATTCGAATAGCGACTCCCCCGCCCAAATGAAAAAAGTCAGAACCGCCAGCACCCCGATTTGGGATTCCGCCGTCTCCAACCCCAGGCGGGCGACAAAGCTCTGCTCCTGATTGACCACGACATCGATGGCGATACCGATCAGGATTTCCGGAGCGATATCAAACAACTTATTGATAATTGAGCAAATCGTCGCGGCAATGATCCGACTGCGATAGCCTTTGGCATAGCGCAACAAACGCACCAGAGACTGAAAACTGGAAGGGTGTGCCGTGTCAGACATGAGAATCCTTTGCATTTAGCGATAAAGCCAGGATGGTAAAGCCTGATTGGTTTGCGCTCAAGCCACTTTTAAACGCTCAACAGCATCCACCTCTTCGATGGGCCAATGCAGCCAGGCGGCGATCAAGCCCAGAATAATGCCCGCCACCCAAATACCGTCGTAACTGTTGAAGTTTTCATACAACCAGCCACCCAACCAGACCCCACTGAAGCTGCCCACTTGGTGACTCAGGAAAACCACGCCATATAAAAACGTCATATAGCGGGTCCCAAAAAACACGGCCACCAAACCCGAGGTGGGTGGCACCGTAGCAAGCCAAAGGAACCCCATAACGGCACTGAACACCAAGATGCTCGGCAAACTCACCGGTAACAAAAGAAACCCGGCAATCGCCACAACCCGGCCCAAATAGATGAAAGCCAGAATTTTTCGTTTTGAACGACGCCCGCTCATCACTCCAGCCACGTAGGCACCAATGACATTGCATAAACCAATCAGACTGATGCTCCAAGCGCCCACTTTGGCATCAAAGCCGAGGTCTACCACATAGCCGGGCATGTGAACGGTTATAAACGCCACATGAAAACCACAGACGAAAAATCCGAGAACCAGCAAGGTGTAGGACCGTACCCGGAAAGCCCGGGTGAGAATCTGCTTAAGCGAGGCATTGATCTGAACACCGCTTTTATCAGAGGCACCGCCATAAGGTGCCAAAGGAATAGCCAATGCCGCCATCAGGAAGGCGGAGAGGCTCAACCATTGCAGTGCCTGAAACCATCCTGCGAAATCCACCAATTGCTGCATGAGCGGTACGATCAGAAACTGCCCGAAACTTCCGGCGGCCGTGCCGACACCCAAAGCCCAGCCGCGCCGATCCTCCGGTACGGCGCGGGCGAGCGCTGGCAAAACGATACCAAAAGCCGTTCCTGCCACTCCAGCACCCACCAGAATGCCTGCCGTGGACACCATCGCCAGTTCCGTCGACGCGTGTGCCATACCCCACATGCCCGCCGCATAGCACAGCACACCGATCAGCAGCACCCGGAGATTGCCATAGCGATCTGCAAGACCTCCGGCGAAAACAGCGACCACGCCCCAGGCCAGATTCTGCACCGCCAAGGCGAGTGACAATACATCACGCCCCCAGCCCCGGCTTTCGGAAATGGGCTGCATAAAGAGCCCAAATCCGGCCCGGTAACCAAATGACAGCATCAGCAACAGGCAAGCACTTATCAATACCGGCAATACAGGGGCAATACTTCGGTTCACTTCATCGACTCCGGACAGGCAGGCGTTCTAAGGTAGCTTTTTTTACCCGAAACACAAAGGGAATGGTGCGTTCAATGGTTGCGCTTGCATGCCACCACCCAG
The DNA here is from genome assembly GCA_965652395.1 of uncultured Saccharospirillum sp. Classification (GTDB taxonomy): domain Bacteria; phylum Pseudomonadota; class Gammaproteobacteria; order Pseudomonadales; family Natronospirillaceae; genus Saccharospirillum. The sequence goes on from CBFGUW010000004.1 coordinate 3,244, forward strand.
GCCTTCTATAGTGCCTTCCGCGGTCATCGCCCCAACCTGGGGACAGGCCCGTTCAGCCACTTTCCACATGAATGGAGCTCATATGACCGACCAGCGTCGTCTCATGCTCGTAGCGTTGTCCTTCATCGCTTTTATTTCCCTTGGCCTGCCGGACGGTCTGCTCGGTGTCGCCTGGCCTTCAATGCGCAGCGGTTTTGATCAGCCATTGGATGCCCTCGGCCTTTTGCTGGTCGCCAGTACCGCCGGGTATATGTTAAGCAGCTTTTTCAGCGGCGCGATCAGCCGCCGACTGGGTATCGGCCGGTTATTGGCCGTCAGCTGCGCCGCTACAGGTCTGTCCCTGCTCGGTTTCACCCTCGTGCCCCATTGGTGGATGGTTATCGGCATTGGCACAGTGATCGGTCTTGGGGCGGGCGCCATCGATGCGGGCCTTAACACCTATGTCGCCACGCACCACAGCGAACGTTTGATGCAGTGGCTGCATGCCAGTTTCGGCATTGGCATCACCATGGGGCCGTTGATCATGACGGCCGGTTTGAATTTCACTGACACTTGGCGAACCGGTTATTGGATTGTCGGTACGGCTCAGGTGGCTCTGGGCATTGGTTTTCTTCTGACAGCCAAGCTATGGGAGGCGCCTGACGAGGCTCCATCCATCCCGGAACCCACTCTGACGGATGATGGTGGTCATGTAACTACCACCCAGCCGACCTCCGGAAAATCACCCGAGGCCACTTTTAAGGAGTCACTGAGCACCTTACCGGTGTGGATCAGCATGGGGCTTTTCTTTGCCTATACCGGGCTTGAGCTGACTCTCGGGCTCTGGGCTTATTCCCTGCTGACGGAATCCCGCGGGGTTGGAGCCGCCAGCGCAGGGCTCTGGGTCGGCGTCTACTGGGGAATGTTCACCGTCGGCCGCATGGTCGCTGGCGTTTTTGCCAATCACTTGGGACACCACCGACTGGTGGTGGGCAGCCTGGCACTTGCTCTGGTCGGTTCTCTGTTATTGGCCTGGAACCCGATCACCTGGCTGGGCCTGATCGCCATTGGCTTTATTGGCTTCGCATTTGCCCCCATCTTCCCCGGCATGGTGTCGGGGACCAGAAGCCGGGTCGGACCGGCCCATGTCAGTAACACCATGGGCATGCAAATAGCGGCGGCGGGCGTGGGTGCGGCCAGCCTGCCCGCTCTGGCCGGGGTGTTGGCCGACCAGTTCTCGCTTGAGGTCATACCCTTCTTTCTGATGACCTTTGTCCTGATTCTGAGTGGGCTCTATCTGGCATCAAGACGGCGTGTCGGTGGTTCCGGCCGCTGAGTCAGCCAAGCTGGTCTTGGCCGGGGAGTTCAACTTAATGACTGGCGTTTGCAAAATAAGACTGTTCGGATAAGTGATCAGATCCCCTTCCTTGCGACGAATCAAAACATGGAAGGTGGAGATCTCTTCGATCACGCCGCTCAAGTCGAAATCTTTGTTGGCGATCATGATCTCATCGCCTATCCGGTAAGGAAACTGAAAAAAAATCAAGACGCTGGCGGTGACATTACTGAGAATCGACCACTGGGCAAACAAAGCCACGCCCAGCACCGCGAAAAATGACGACAAAAACAGGGTCAACTCTCCGTAGGTAATCCCCAGCACCAGCCCACCGGCAAATACATAGGTGGCGCCATGAGAGAACCACAGGCTTTTACGAATCAGCGCCCGACGTTGGATGGGGACATCTTTACGATCCAACAGTCGGTTCAGGAAGAAGCCCAATAACCTGTGGGTAAAAATATAGGTAACCACCAACGCCAGAAATATTACAAGAGAGGTCTGCATCATACTGCCCGAATCAAGCCTTTGAGTGGCCATTTTATCCGCTCGAATCCTGTTCGCTACCCCTATGGAGCTTTTATAGGGTGCCAGCGACGGCGGTTTTTTCTACAATAGCGATATCCTGACGTCACAATCACAGTGAGGGCCGATTTGAGCCAACAAGCCAAAAAGGGAGGTTTCTTCTCGAACCTTCTGTTCAACATTGTTATCCCGGTAGTCATTCTCAGCCGCTTCAGTGGTGAAGAGCACCTGGGCCCCAGTCTCAGTATCGTCATTGCCCTCGCCTTTCCCATTGGTTACGGCCTTTGGGAAATGCGGCTCACCGGTAAAATAAACCCGATGTCGGTCATCGGTGTGGTCAGTGTATTCTTGACCGGCGGTATCAGCCTGTTGGAACTTGATCCGAAATACATCGCTATCAAGGAGGCGGCCATACCGGCGATTCTGGGTCTGGCTGTTTTGATCAGCCAGAAAACCCGCTATCCATTGGTTAAAACACTCATATTCAATGCCCAACTGATCGCCATTGACAAAGTCAACAGCGCGCTTCTGGAAAACGGCAACGAACACCATCTCGACCGGAAACTGGCGTTGGTTTCCTACATTATCGCCGGGTCTTTCTTCCTATCATCCGTGCTGAACTATGTTCTGGCACGTGTCATTCTGGTAAGCCCTCCGGGAACTACGGAATTCAGTGAAGAATTGGGAAAGATGACCGCACTCAGTTATCCGGTCATAGCCCTGCCGAGCACCATCATCCTAATGGTGGCTATTTTCTATTTGCTGACACAATTGAAGAAGTTGACGGGCTTGGAGCTTGAAAATCTTCTGGCGGATGCCGCCAAGTAATCTCGATGGAAGGAATCAAGAACCACCGGCCGGGATGGCCGGTGGAGTTTCCGGATCAGTGCAGTGTTGAGCTGCCTGTGACTCCGGCGCGGCCAAAATCTTTGGCGGCATCGTGAATGGCGCGGTGGCGTTCGATTTCGAGATCGATGTTGCCTCCGTTTTCCAGGTGAAAATCATAGAGCGTGTTGATCAGGGCTGACAGGATCTCCTGACTTTCCAACAGGTTTTCTTCAATACCGGACGCAGAAAGGATGTCGTAAATAGGTTCCAGATTTGCTTGCAAATCCCCTTGGTCATCACGGCAGACCTCCAGGTTACGGAAGTCGAAGTTCTCAGAAACGATCAGCTCGAACTCTCTTACATCATTCATAGCCTCACCTCGCTCTTAACGTATTAAGTAGACAAGCAACAAGCATTACGCTCTCTTCGAGATGTAATCCTCTTTAACAAGATTGATGTTTCTGTCCGAAAATGCAAGTTTTGTGTCAGCGATTCTTTCCGAAAGTTAAAAGACTCTCATCATTTTCCGTATTAACCTTAAATTCAGCCTTAATGCGATAGTATTGCGTCTACATCGACCTTCGAAGGAACTTTTTTATGGGTATAAAACGAAGGAAAGTCCTGTTCACCGGCCTCCTGACGGGCTTGCTTGGTTTGGGCTCCTGCATGGCCTCCGGGCCAGCGGAAGTAAAGGTGAAACCGGGTATACAAACCATAAAACCCGCCCTGCCAACCGAAGCCCAAACTCTGATCGACCGGGTTTTTCACTGGGTGGGCAGTTACCCCGAAAGTGGTTCGGCGGTGCGCCCCGAGAATCCGGAAAATTATCAACTGCGTTTCGCCAGCAGCGACCGGGTGAGCATCAAAGCGGACTGCAATCAATACGCGGGGCCGGTTCGGCTTACGGCGAGCGTTTTCAGTGTCGGCTCACTCATAGGAACCAAGGCGCTCTGCCCGAAAGGCTCGCTCGAAGGGGTTTATATTAGAGGTCTGAAAGAAGCCAGTGGTTGGGAATGGGATGGCGACACCCTGATACTGACCCTCCCCCACGACGGTGGTTCCATGCATTTTAAAGAGGCGGTCGAGGGTCGGGAAGACTCATAAAGCCGCCCGAAACTTTCCTGTCTTTCACAAAAAAGGGGCCCGAAGGCCCCTTGATCGTCACATCCAACTGTTAAACGTTATTCACGCACCAGATCGATGTTGACGGTACCCAGATTGCCAGGGTTGGCACTGTCTGTACCCAGCGAGAAAGAACCGTAGTAACGGTCACCCGGCTCGGATTCAGGCAGAGTGAAGCCGATTTCGGCGTCAAACGGCTCACCACCCGGCACACTCAGAGGTACGTCCACATAGAGGTTACCCTCGTCACCGGTCACCACCGCAGTGTGGATAGCCAGTGCCTGGGGATCAACGTGGCCGCCTTCCCAGTTCTGAACCACGACCCACAATTGGCCTGCCGGTGGGTTTTCGATGTTGACGTATTCCAGCGCACCACCGGTAGCGGCATAGTCGATCAGACTGCCAAACCCAGGCGTGTCACCCAAACCGATGAACAGGTCCAGATCGTTGGACTGGGACTCGGTGATCTCGGCCACAAAGCGGGTGGCACCGGCCGGAACATCGACGGTAAAGAAGAAAGTACCATCCACATTCGGGTCGAACCCATCGAACGGATCGCCATTGGTCGGGTCGGATACCAGGGCGGACTCAGTCACGGTGGACGGCGCCAGGCCGGTCACACTGACCTCGGCCGAGGTAATTTCCACCGCCTTCAAACCTTCCAGAGTCACGGTATCGCTCGCCAGCGGCGCGGTGATGGTGATTGCACCCGGCAGGTTGCTCAGTTGCGGCAACAGTGCCAGCGGGAAGTGAGCGTCCGGCGTCCGCTTGCCCATGGATTCCAGCGTCAACTGGGCGAATTGCCAGTTGCCGATGGGCGCATCGGAAGCATCCGCCGTGATGGTCAACTGCTGGCTGGCACCGGGAGCCAAACGGAAGTACTTCGGCTCGATGTCGTAGCCATCGGTACGCTTGGCTTTCCAATAGGTGTATTTACCGGAAACGTTGGTCACGGTGCGGGTCCAGCTACAGGTCACCACACAGTTGGCCTGGCCGATGCCGGTCAGGTTCAGGTCCGCAGGTTCGCCACCGGCCAATGGATCGGCCGCCAGGAAGTTCTCCAGCGTTTCATCCAATACCAGTGCAGCCTGGGCTGCCTGGGGCAAATCGATCCGGCCCGCACCCATATCGAAGGCATCCGCCTGGGTGGTGCCGTCTTCCTTGTAATGCTCGATCTTGGAAGTGGTCATCATCGCGGACTGAATCTGCATCGGGGTCCAATCCGGATGCAGGGCCTTCAACAAAGCACCGGCACCAGCGATCTGCGGGCTGGACATGGACGTACCCTGGATGATGTTGTAATCCTGCTCGGCTTCGCTGTAACCCTCATGGAAGGCCGCGAAAATGGCCCGACCCGGAGCGGTGATGTTCGGCTTGACCACGCTTGGCACGGATGGGTTCACACCGCGAGAGCTGAAATAAGCCAGTACGTCAGCGTATTCATCAGCCTGCACCGCCTCAGTACCGCTGATACGGCCCTGATGATTGATGCCGGATGCCAGCCAGTCACGCAATACCTGAGCATCGGTATAGGTAATGTGGGTAGCCGGAATCACATGGGTATCGGCTTCCAGGTAACCCGAGCCGTCCGGAGACATCGGCGGGCGGGTCAGAATCAAAGCGCCACCGCCATTGGCGGCCACGTTTTCACCCTTCGCCACACGGGCGATCTCACCGGCATCACAGATCACGATCTCGCCGTCGAACTTGGCGGTGAACTGATCGGGCAGACACAGGGGGTTGCCATAGTCAGCCGCGTCGACGATTGGCGCGGGGCCGTATCCGGGGGTGATGCTCTGGCCGATGATGTCGGCCGGAGGTGTAGTTGCGCCACCGGTCAGATCCACCAGGGAGTTTTTGTAGAAGTAGTTGTGGGAGCTGGCGGCGACGGAAGTAATCCAGGGTGCGTCAGCCGGGTTCCCCAACGTAGCGAAATCCGGACCGTCGTTACCGGCGGAAGTAGCCACAAAGATACCGGCATCCATAGCCGCCAGGAACGCCAATGAATCCGGATCACCCCAGGGGTCGGAAGCACCGCCACCGATGGAGTAGTTGATCACGTCGACACCGTCTTCAATCGCCTGGTTAATGGCGAATATGATGGCGCTCAGGTAGCAACCCACCTCACCACAGACGGAATAGGCAACGACATTGGCATGAGGCGCCACACCGGCGATGTCTTTGGTGACTGAGAATCCGGTCGGTGCGGTAACGGTCGCACTGTAAACGATGTTACCCGCAGAGGTACCGGCGGTGTGGGAACCATGGCCGTCCATATCACGCGGGCTACCGTCGTTGATCAACGGATGGCCCCAGGCACCGATCAGTTTGTCGTTACAGGGGAATTCCGGGTCATAGACATCGTTGGCCGGATCACACACCCCCAGATACTGACCCTTGGGGTTGGAGTGAATGTAGCCATCGCCGCCAATCTCGGCAAAGGAATCACTGATCGGGTTGATGCCCGTATCAATGACACCGACCACAATACCTTCGCCTCGGGTGCCTTCCATCTTACCGACACCCTGCCAGACTTCGGGGGCTCCGATCCAAGCGAAACCGCCCTCCCAGAGGCAACCCGCCAAGCCCATGGTGCCCAGCAGTGAGGCCATTAAGCCGTGACGGCGGTTCAGGCGGCCGGTCATCAGCGCCCAGCCGACCACGGCCAGCGACAGTACCAGCAAACCAGCCAGCGCGATCACCCAGGGGCCCGAGCCGGTGTTGTTGGCACTGGTGCCGCTGCCCGGCAGGGCATAGGCCAGTTCTTCACCGCTGGCACGGTTCAGATGGCGAATTTCATCTTTGTGAATACTGCGGATACCCTTCAGGCTCGCCAGTTGTTGAGCTTCCTGCTCCGTCAGTTCGACCACCATGGCATTGAGCGCCGTCTGATACTGCGCCAGCGGCTCAATACTGCGACCCAGGACCATGGACATCTGTTGCAGCAGTTTGGTCTGGTTGGTCTCCAAGTACTGACCGTAGGAACGGGCAGCCGGAGAGTGAACATCCAACTGCGCCCGGCCTTCGGTGCTGGTGGCATCATACCCGTTTACCCCACCCCGATACCGGGCGATGGAAGCTTCCTGACCGGTAATGATGTAGCGGCTGACAGGTTCAGCCATCAGGCTGAAGGAGCTGAATGCCTTGACGTTGGATTGGTTCGACTTAAGGGTTTTCTCGATCACGTTCCGTTGGCCGGACGTGTTTTTCTCGGCGACCTCGGCATCAGCCCAGGCGGTAGGAGTGAGCAGACTCAGGCTGAGGCCAGCCGTTATCAGCGCGGTGGATGCGGTTTGCCTGAAATGGCAACGCATCTTTCTTATAGTAATACTCATATTGTGTCCTTTTGTCAGAGAACGTCGTTGTTTCTCAACCCAAGGGCTTTCGGACTGATAACCGAAAACCCGTTTCGACAGGCCTGGAGACTTCAGAACGCGGGTTCTGCGCTCACTTCCGACGAACGCCTGATTCCTTCACCGTCAGCGAAACCGATCAGGCTCCTTTACCAACGGCGGACCGGGTAAATTAACAGGCTAAAAGGACTTTGTGACCATCAGGTCAATAAAATGAGACCGAATTATCAAAATTTTTTAACCGGGGAACGTAAAGGTGTGTGTGCGGCCGGAATGTCTACCCGGCCGCATTTCAGGAGAATAGGGTCTGAGAAGCATTAAAATTGACAGGATTCTCTCATCGGCGTAACGACTTCGAGGAAACCGGTGAAATCGAATACCGCCGTGATGGGGGCATCGTTGTAGGGGGTGGTCCTGAACACCACAGAAGCATTACCGTCCCCAACTTGCGAAACCAGGGTCTCGATAAACTCGGCTTTGGAATAACCGTCGGAGGAACCGGTAAAAAGGGATGATTCACGAGAGCGGTTCGTCGCCCAGCGCTCGGTCACCGAGGGTGTCTGCCCCAGGCGGGTGGTAACGTTGGGATTTGAGCTTTCAAGGAAATCTTCCCAGCGCAGTGTCAGGTTGTAATCGCCGGGCTTGGTCGAGTCACAGGTCATTTCCAGAATAATCGGGTCACCACGGCCATTCAGCCCCCGGTCCGAACGAATGGTGAGGGTGTGAAGGGTCTGCCCTGTTATGGGGTCCGAGGTGGTCCGGTAATTGAACTTGGCGACCTCCCTGTTGACATTGCCCGCCTGAGCTTCAGCCTGGTCGTAGCATTGATAGCGACGTTCCTTGTTATTGATTTTCCGGCAATTGGTGATCGCCTCGCTGAAGGTTTCCGCACTGGCGGTAGATGACAGCAAAACAGCCCCCATGACCACACAGCCCACTCTTTTCCATACCCGCGACACTGGCTACTCCCATACTGAAATCGATTGAATCGGCAGGTTATCATGCCTTTGTGCCTAACAGTCTAGCATTCAAGATGATTTAGACCGCCGCTGACTGCGAGCCTTACGCTCGTCCGCTCGTTTGGACTCGGCCAGACAGCGCTCGACATACTCCAAATGCCCGACAGATGCCGCACGGGCTGCCTCGGCGTCGCCTGCGAGAATGCTGTCCAACAGAGCCCGGTGCTGGGTGAGCAGTGCCTTCCCCCGGTCACTGTTCCCCGTGAATGCGAATACGCTGTCGGCGATAGAAGCCGCCAACAACTGAAACAGTGCTTTCATGTTATGCAGTAGCAAGACATTGTGACTTGCCTCAGCGATGCACAGATGAAAAGCGGCATCAGCCCTTGCCTCTTCTGCGGACTCCTCCGCGCGGTGGGCCTGGGCAATGCGTTCGAAGCATCGCTCCAACCGCATTTTATCCTCCACAGTCGCCCTTTTTGCGGCATACCAGGCGGCCATGCCTTCCAGTGCCTGCCGGTACTCCAAAATATCGTAATGAAAACGCTCGTGTTTCCCCAACAGTGCCATCAAAGGGTCAACCAGGGACGACCCGATCGAAGTCGTAACCCGGTGGCCGCCGCCCTGGCGGCTTTCAATTAGCCCCTGGACCGACAGCTTGTTCAATGCTTCCCTCAAAGTGGGTCGACTGACCCCCAACTCTTCCGCCAAAGCCCGTTCCGGTGGCAGCCGTTCTCCAGCGGGATAGATCCCCTCGACAATCGCCTGCTCCAGTTCCGCCGCCACCCGGTCGGACATTCGTTGTGGCTGCATTCCCACCATACCCTCCTCCTTTGGTCGGGTTGTTCTATTAACCAATTGACAGGTCAGAGCCTTAATACTAGCCTGAAACCACCAAAAGGGTAAATTGGTAAGACCAATTAAAAACAGGAACCAAAAATACTTAACGGGTTCCGTAACCAAAACACCTGTTGACCGAGGCCGAGGTATGTCCGATCCCATCAAGCTCTACCCCGCCAAGCCCGAGAAAGTGTATTTTTTCGGAACCTGTTTGATCGATATTTTCTATCCCGAGGCGGGCCTGGCCGGTATAGCGCTGCTCGAACGGGAAGGCATCGAAGTACTCTTCCCTGAAGACCAGACCTGCTGTGGCCAACCGGCCTATACCTCCGGTAGAACAGATGAAGCCCGCGCGGTCGCCCAGAAACAGCTTCATCTCTTTCCCGAACCCTGGCCTATCGTCGTGCCATCCGGTTCCTGCGGTGGCATGATTGCCAAACATTATCCCGACCTGTTCAAAGATACTCCGTCAGAGCAGCAAGCCATTGATGTGGCTGCACGCACCTTCGAACTGACGGACTTCCTGCTGAACGTCTGCCATATAAAACTGCGGGATCAAGGAGGCGTCATCCAGGTTGCAATGCACACCTCCTGCTCGGCTCGACGCGAAATGGGCCTGGCCGAGGTTGGCCCGGCTTTGTTGCAGCAGCTGGATGGCATCACCCTTAAGGAACAAGCCCATGCGGCTGAGTGCTGCGGTTTCGGTGGTTCCTTTGCCGTACGGCACCCCGACATTTCTGGTGCCATGGTGCAGGATAAAGTCGCCGCCATCGCCGACACAGGTGTCCAACACTTTGTCACCACCGATTGCGGCTGCATGATGAACATCGTCGGTCACGCGCAAAAAGCGGGCGCAGGCATCACAGGCGAGCACCTGCTGAGCTTTCTATGGAACCGTACCCGGGAGGATCAATCATGACAGCCACGAACGGTGCCATTCCCTTCCACCCGAATGTGAAAGCCGCACTCGACAATCCACAAATACGCAGCAACTTCCGGCGCGCCATGGACGGGTTGATCGACAAACGCCGAAACGCATTCGAAGAATGGGATTTGGAAACACTGCGCCACCTGGGTGCCGCCGTCCGTCAGAACGCTCTGAACCATCTTCCAGACCTGCTCGAACAACTCGAAGCACAGTGCCTCAAAAATGGCATTCAGGTGCACTGGGCGCGGGACAGCGAAGAGGCCTGCACCATCATTACCGACATCTGCCAAAAGCGCGGCGCAAAACGGGTCATCAAAGGCAAATCCATGGTGTCCGAGGAGATGGAGCTCAACCATCATCTGGAGCGCCATGGCATTGAGGCGTTGGAATCGGACCTTGGCGAATACATCGTCCAATTGGCGGAGGAAACACCGTCCCACATCATCATGCCGGCCATTCACAAGAACACCGGCGAAATATCCGACCTGATGCACCGAAAAACCGGGACGGAACCCTCGCTCGACGCCCGTTACCTGACTCACAGCGCCCGCCGACAACTCCGCCAACGTTTTATGGAGGCCGATGTGGGAATCTCGGGCGTCAACTTCGCCGTGGCAGAGACCGGCACACTCTGCCTGGTTGAAAACGAAGGCAATGGCCGCCTCACAACCACCGTGCCCCCCTGCCATATCGCGGTCACCGGAATCGAAAAAGTGGTGCCGAGTCTGGAAGATGTCGCCCCACTGCTCGCCTTGTTGACGCGCTCCGCCACCGGCCAGGCCATCACCACCTACGTCAACATGATCAGCCGCCCGCGCCAGGCCGATGAACTCGACGGGCCTGAAGCAGTCCACCTCGTACTGGTCGACAACGGGCGTTCGAGCGTTTATCAGGATGAAGAACTCGCCGAAACCTTGAAGTGCATTCGATGCGGTGCCTGCATGAACCACTGCCCGGTATATACCCGAGTGGGCGGCCATGCCTATGGCACCACCTACCCCGGCCCCATCGGCAAGATACTGATGCCCCAGTTGCTTGGGTTAGATACAACGCCGGACTTCCCCAGTGCGTCATCCCTGTGCGGAGCCTGTGGCGAGGTTTGCCCGGTCCGCATCCCCATTCCAAAGCTGCTGCGCCGATTGCGTGAAGAGTCGGTCGATGGCGACTCTCTTCATCCGTCGAAGGTACGCGGCCACGGGGTCAAAAAAGGTCGCCTGGAGCCGCTGATATGGAAAGGCTGGGCCTGGATGCACCGCTCTCCCCGCCTTTACCGTTTGGGAACCGCGCTTGTCGCCCGTTTCCGCGCGTTCACCCCGAAACGCCTGGGTGGCTGGACACGCTATCGCACAGCCCCCAAGCCCGCCGCCATCACCTTGCACCAGGCCATCAAGGCCGGGAAATCTTCAGGGAGATCCTCATGAACACCTTGGACGCCAAAAAAGACATTCTGAGTCGGTTGCGCCGCCACACTCATGAAAGAACGGCACCAGAACGGGATTATTCATGCATGACCGCGAGAAATTGGTCTACCGAAGAGAAAATCGAGCGACTGACTCGTAATTTGGAGGCTGTTCATGGAGAAGTCATCCGTACCAGCCAGGAGCGGCTGGCGGAAACCGTCTTTAATCGAATGATGGCCAGTCAGGCAAAAAATCTGTTGCTGGGCAGGAACAGTGCATTCCAGGATCGCCTGGAAAAGAACTGCCCGGCCTCGATTCAGTTGAATACCTACCATCTCCCCATCGAAGGCTGGAAAACCGAACTGTTCAACGAAACCGATGCCGCTCTGACCACCACCAGGGGTGCCATCGCCGAGACCGGATCACTCATACTTTGGCCCACGGTGGACGAACCCCGGTTAATGAGCTTGGTCCCTCCGCTGCATTTCGCCGTGGTCGAGGTAAAGCACTTGTACAACACCTGGTTGGACGCGGTTCAAAACCAGGGCTGGGGCGCCACCATGCCCACCAACGCCCTGCTTGTTTCGGGGCCATCGAAAACCGCCGATATTGAACAGACACTGGTCTACGGCGCCCATGGACCAATGGAGCTGGTGGTGTTGTTAGTGGAATAACCCGGAACTCCCTACTAAATTCAATGACATGGTGGCCGATACACCCTTTATAGGTATCACCACCATTTTCATGTTTTAGGGGTATGTTTCCAATGCGCAACAACCAACCCGTTACCCGAACCGAATACACGGTCAAGCAGGATCAACGCCTGATTTCCTCGACCGATACTCAGGGTAATATCCGTCACTGCAACGACGATTTTGTCGAGGTAAGCGGCTTCACCCGGGAAGAGCTCATAGGTCAACCTCACAATTTGATTCGCCACCCGGACATGCCCCCTTCGGTCTTCGAGAATATGTGGTCCCACCTGAAAGCGGGTGAGTCCTGGATGGGATTGGTTAAAAACCGGCGTAAAAATGGGGATTATTACTGGGTTAGCGCCTATGTCACCCCCATTACCAAAAACGGCAAAGTCGTGGGCTACGAATCGGTCAGGGTCAAACCCAAATCGAAGGATATTGAACGTGCGACTCGAGTTTATCAACGCATCAACGAAGGCAAGTCCCCGTTACCCCCGGTCAAGCAAGTGCTGCACCTGGTGTACGGCTGGGCACCTGGCCTGTTGGCCATGTTGGCGGTGTTGTTGTTTGGCTGGAAAATGAACAGCCTGCCCACAGCGGGGGTCGCCGCAGTATTGATGCTGGCACTGATACAATACAACCAAGTGAACCGCCGTCTGGTGGTTCGTGCGCTGATGGAGCGCATGAAAGGCCGCTTCGATGATCCTCTGGTCGCCCTCACCTACTCCGATGCGCCTGGCACTGTCAGCCGATTGGAACTGGCAGCCGAGAGCGCCAATGCCCACCTCAACACCGTATTGACTCGGATTGAAGACGCCGCCAGTGGCCTGAAAAGCGAAGCAAAGAACGCGAAACAGCTGGTGGACAATTCAGCACAGGCCACGGACGAGCTCCAGGGCCAGGCCACCCACATAGCGGCAGCCGTAAACGAAATGTCCGCCACCATTCATGAAGTGGCGGGCAACGTTCAGGAAACCGCCGCCGAAGCAGACACGGCTCATGACCTGGCCGACAAAGGCACCAACACCGTGCTTCAGGCTCGCAACGGTATCGAAGAACTGGCCAAAGCCGTGGACTCCATCGGTCAAACGGTAAATGAAGTGGTGGCTGAAACCGAATCCATCTCCAAAGCCGCCGAATTGATTCAGAATGTCACCGAGCAGACCAATTTGCTCGCGCTGAACGCCGCCATCGAAGCCGCCAGGGCGGGAGAACATGGACGCGGCTTTGCGGTGGTGGCGGACGAGGTTCGCTCCCTGGCGATTCGCACAGCGGAAACCACAACCCAGATTCAGGGCATTATCGATAAACTCACCGCCAAAACCGCAGAGGCGGAAGCCGCAGCCGACCGGGGCCGCAGCATCGCGGAACAAAGCGTGGCCCGTGTCGGTGAAGCCGATGAAGCGTTACACGACATCGCCGCCGCCGTCACCCGCATCACCGAAATGACCCATCAAATGGCCACCTCCATCGAAGAACAAAGCCAAGTGGCCGAAGACATCAACCAGCAGCTGACGCGGATTACCGGATTGGCCGATCACAGCCTCGACCAAAGCCGTCAATCAGCTCAAGGCACTACCAAGTTGCAACAGCTGGCTGACAAACTGCATGAATTGGTGGCCTGGTTCAAACCCTGACAGCCTGGCCTAAACCGACACTTCAGTCAGGCGGCGGAACAGCGAGGATAACCAATAGGCCTCAAACGCCGCCTCACCCAAGCCTATTGATGGCGCCGACGCGAGCCCTAAGGCAAGCCCAAACAGTCATTGCCTGTCGCCCTGCCCTGCTGCTATGTTAGCTGCCCATCGACCCTGTCGGCCCTGTAAGTTGGGCCGAGCCCGAGACCGAACCAGTAAAGGATTCACAAGCCATGGATTACATCCTGACCCTGCTTGCCACCCCGGAAGCCTGGATAGCCCTAGCCACTCTGATCGTCATGGAAGTGGTACTGGGGATCGACAACCTGATATTCATATCGATACTGACCAACAAACTGCCGGAAGAGCATCGCGAACGCGCCCGCAAGCTCGGCATTGGCATGGCTTTGGTCATGCGGCTGGTCCTCCTGGGCACTGTCGCCTTTATCGTTCAACTGACCTCCCCCCTCTTCGAACTGTTCGGCCATGGGTTCTCCTGGCGGGATCTGATTCTCATCGCTGGTGGTCTGTTCCTGGTATGGAAAGCCACCCGGGAAATCCACCACAACGTCGACCCCGACCCGGAAGCAGCCTATTCCGAGAGCGGTGGCGCCGCTATTGGTGTGGGTGCCGCCATTGCTCAGATTCTCGCGCTTGACCTGGTGTTCTCCATCGACAGCATCATCACCGCCGTGGGCATGACCGACCACATCCCCATCATGATGGCCGCCGTCATCGTCGCCGTCAGTGTCATGCTGCTTGCGGCCACTCCGTTGGCGAACTTTATCCACCACAATCCGACCATTGTCATGCTGGCGCTTGGCTTCCTGTTGTTGATCGGCACCACACTCATCGCAGACGGCTTCGGGGTGCACGTGCCGAAGGGCTACATCTATGCCGCCATGGGTTTTTCCGCCCTCATCGAAGGGCTCAATATGCTCTCACGCCGTGCCCGGCGGCGGGCGGAATAAGAACTTTACCCCCGGCGCCATTCTCCTTGAGTGGCGCCGCCTGTCATGCTGTGCTGAACTTGACTCTGCAGTAGAGATAAAAAATCGGCCTTGGGTTACCGCCAAATCGGCCGATAGCCTGTAGTGAACCATCCGCAATCACGGGAGCAGAGGCCCACATGACCAGCAAGGCGAAACATGCCCAGAAGTTGCTGCTATTCACCTTGGCCGAACGACAGACCTTTGCGATTGGCACGCTAAAAATCCGGGAAATCATCCCCAACGTCAAGCTGACCAAACTGCCTCAGGATCACCCGGCCGTGCTCGGCGCTACCACCTTTCGCGGCACCACCATTCCGGTCATCGATATGGCCGCTGCCGTCGGCTACCCCGCCATGACGGCGGAGGAGATGAAAAAAGGGGCCATTATCATTACCGATTGCCAGCGCAAGGAAATCGGCTTTCTGGTCCGAGGCATTCAAAAGATTGTCGATACAGACTGGCGGGACGTCTTGCCGCCGCCTGATATGCTCGGGAAAAAGGCGTTTTTGACCGGCTTGGTCACTATTCAGGATAAAACCATTCAACTGCTTGATGTCGAGCTGCTGCTATCGCTGGTTTACCCGGAGCCTCCCGAGCGTCGCCGAGCCGTTTTGACCGATGTTCAACGGGAGCAGCTCAAACCCCTGCACATCCTGATGGTCGACGACTCCCACGTGGCTCGAAAACAGCTTTCGGATGCGCTCGATAGCATCAATATTTCCTATGAAGTCACCAACAACGGCATGAAAGCCCTGGAACACATGAGAGCGGCCGCTTCGGCCGGCAACCCTATCGACATCCTCGTCAGCGATATCGAAATGCCCGGGCTCGACGGCTATGAGCTGGCTTTTCAGGTACGGGATGACCGCATGCTCGGCAATCAGGTCTATATCATCCTCCACACCTCCCTGAACAGCGAAATGAGCTTGAGCTACGCCAAGCAGGTAGGCGCCAACGAAGCGCTGACCAAGTTCGATGCCGAAGAGCTGGTGCATGCGATGCTGCGTGGAGCCAAGGCCTTGACTGGGACGTAGTAACCGGGAGATGGAAGACGCTTGACGGGAGACGCCACACGGCGATTCTCCGCGTCTTCCGTTCAGCGTCTCCCGTTAAGCCCTTCAGACTATTGGCAACAGCCATCCCCGGCCTCTATACTGTACAAATAAACAGTATCAATGGAGGTCGTATGTCCGTACAACTCCTTGGCCGGTGTGAAAACGGCCCTCAGCTTAACCTTCCTTTATACATTGAAGGCCAGAGCAGTGATCTCGGCGGTAGCGCCGCTTTGGATGATCTGCATGGGGTCGACCTGAACAGTCTTTGCATTCGCCACCCTGAAAGCACCGTTTTCATCACAATGGAATCCCAGGCCATGGAGGGTGTGGGTATTCATGCAGGCGATGTTCTGGTCGTCGATCAAGCCCTGACACCCGATCAGGGGCGCGTTATTCTGGCGGGTTTCCAGGGGGAGCTGCTGGTGCGGGAGCTCCAGCTACGCCCGTCTCCACGGTTAATCGCCTCCAACCCGGACTTTGATGAACTATTGATTCCCGAGCATTCGGAATTAACCATATACGGCGTGGTAACCCAGGTAATCCATACCCTGAGAAATAATTAAATAGTCGTGTTCCGTGATAATTGAAAGCTCAAACAGCATCGACTAATATAACGGCGCGAACGAGAATTGTGTGCCTAACCCCTGCCCAGTCATCGGGTTGCCCGCATTGTTCGTATTCATTGACATACATCTACCACTGGCTTTAGCTGGCAGCGGATATCTGTCCGGTTCATCGTCCGTTTTGCGGGACGGAAATAGAGTCGTGGTTTACCGGAAGCCGCCTGGATGGGTGTCGCTTTCATTATCTCTTCATTAAATAGCCATTAATCGGATGCCTATGACAGAAGCGAAAGCCCTCGCCCGGGCCGAAGAACAGAAGATTGAAGAACAAATCCAGCAATACGAAGCTGCGCTGGCGGAATTGAAGAAAGCCAAAGAATTGGCATTGAAAAAAGAGGAAGGTTTTTCACTGTATTTCAGTTATCTGGAAACATTGGAAAAAGAATACGGCATTACCGAAGCCGATATTTTTTCCCGTCGCAGTGTGCAGATTGGCGACTGGATTACCGAAATCCTTCCCCGGTTCCGCAGTTCCGCGCTGATGAAACGCCTGGAAAAATTCATTGGTGACCGCCTGAAAAACCAAAGCCGTCCCAAAGTTGGCAAAGGCCGTGGTCAGCCAGCCAAAGACCTTCCACCCGGTGTTTACCGCCACCCCATGAGCCTGGAAAAGGTTCAAAAGAAGACCCGCGCACCTAAAGAGTTAAACGCCTGGGTTGTGGAAAACGGTCTTGAGAAAGTGCGCTCCTGGCGTATTGAAGACTGAGTCCATTCCAATGACAGCCACCCTCTGGTCAGTGGCTGTCATCACTTTTATACCATCTTTCTTACTTCTACCGCTGTGCTCCCCTTGTTTTTACCAGCCTAAGCTCCTCGCCCCTCCGATTTTAATGTCACTCTAATAAAAATTAACCACTTTGGTTAATTCACTCTAAAACAAACCAAAACAGTTAGCTTTTGACAAAAAAAACCATATTGGTTATTTTATTGAAAAATAAACCAAATAGGTTTATACAAATGTCCTACTTAGTACTGATCGGCGATATCATCGCCTCGCGCAACGCTCCCTCGCGCACGGCGCTGCAACAACGGCTTCAGGAGGAGTTGGGAGCGCTGAATAAGACGGCCCATGGCCTCATATCTCCATATACCCTGACTCTCGGCGACGAATTCCAGGCCGTATTCACCCGGGCGGATTCCGTCTTTTCCGGCTTGATTCGTCTGCTCGGGGCTCTGCACCCCATCCGGACCCGCTTTTCGCTGGGCGTTGGGAACATCACCACGGACATCAACCCAACCCAGGCACTGGGCATGGACGGGCCGGCCTTCTACCAGGCCCGCGATGGGATAGACCACCTGAAAGAAAGCGGCGACCTGTTCAGAATCGAAGGTCTGCCACCGATGGAAGCCTCACTGGTCAACGGAACCCTGACACTGCTTAGCCAACGCATGCAAAAATGGCAACCCAACCGGTTGGCGATCCTGCATGATCTGATGCAGGGTAAAAAAGTACAGCAGATAGCGGATTCGCTCGATATCAGCGAACCGGCCGTTTACAAGAATATCCACAGTGGTGGGCTCGAAACGGTGATCCAGGTACTATCCGCCGTGACCGACCTGCTCAACCGGCATCTGCCCGAAAAACCATAAGGAATGCCCCCATGGATGTATTACTTTTTCTAGACGGAGTGTTGTTCAGCCGTCTGGCTTACATTTTTCACGATGGCCGCCTGCCGAGCAGAACCTTCTATTCCTTGGCTGGCATTCAGACCCTCCTGGCACTGGCTGTCTTCGGTTTCGATATCTGGTCGCTGTTGCTCGTGCTGTTGGTATGGCTGAGCCTGATCGCTCCTGAACGGTGGCTCCCGGAGTCGTACCTGAATGAAGGAAGACTGGGTGGGTTTCTGCTGTTGTTGTTCACCACCTTCTTCCTGCACGCTCATTTTTCGCTGGCACCCTGGCTGAGCCAAAGCCTGGCAGCCCTGCTGAAGCTGGTGAATGAGTGGGGAGTCGATATCCAGAGCTTTCGCCCGTCAATTTGGGTGTTGTTCGGTTTTCTGCTGGTCGCCAATGAAGTAAATCTGTTGATTCGCAGCCTGTTCCACCGGTTCCGCCTGGAGCCCCGCCTAAGCACCGCTCAGGAAGGCGATAACGATGCGGAATCGCTGGATGAACAGGAATACAATGCCGGTCGCATCATCGGCATTCTGGAGCGCTGGTTGCTGTACAGCGTGATGGTGGCCAGCCAAAACATCAGTGTCGTGGCGGTTATCATGGCCGCCAAGGGCTTCGCGCGTTTTCGTCAGCTGGAAGAACGGGCATTCGCCGAATACGTACTCATTGGCACGCTCGCCTCGACACTCCTGACGTTGATGATCGCCCAAATGATCGGCGGGCCGCTTACGGACGATCTGGCTCCCATCGTTTCAACTCAATAAGCATGGCGCTTTCCGGGTTGAGGGTCGGCAACTGCAGCCCCACCTGCTGCAACAGTTCAGCCGGGAAGCGCCCACCCCCGGCAATGGACAAAGCCGAAGGCGTGGTTTCCGGCCCTCGGGCACCTTTTGGCAGCCAAAACGTCACGTCATAGAGTGCCCCGTCAGCCAACCCGGCCAATCGCAGCGGAGGCAGCAGCATGTGCTGGGGCAGGTGCAGGGTGGTGGCCGCTAACAGAGCCTGGCTCTGATCGTCGGCCACCACACCATAAGCCTGCAATGCCGGGTCTGAGCTATCCAGTCGGTAAAAGTCACCCTGGTGCAATAAGCCCCGGTGCAGTTTGTAAAGAGCGACCAGTTCGGCCACCTCTTTCCGCTCGGCTTCCGACAGCTTGACCACATCCAATTCCAGCCCCATGTGGCCGAACATTGCGGTGATCAGCCGGTAGCCCAGGCTGTGCCTTCGGCCGGTGGTGTGGGCCGGATTTTCGCTGATATGCGCCCCCATGATCTCCAGCGGAAAAAAGAGCGAGTATCCTTGTTGGATACGCTGCCGCTCCCGCGCGTCTATGCAATCGGATGCCCAGACACGCTGGGTATGGCGCAAGACTTCCATATCGATACGTCCGCCACCGGACGCACAGGATTCAATCTCAACATGAGGGTGCGCCGCCCGCACCCGCGCCATAAGCCGATAGACAGCCTGGGTTTGCACATGAACACTGGCGACTCCGCCACTGCCCGGCTGGGTCAGGTCCCGGTTCATATCCCATTTGATGTAATCAATTCGGTAATGACCAAGAAACCAGTTCAGGCGCTCGAAGAGATAGTCAGACACTTCGGGGTTGCCGAGATCCAACACGGCCTGATGCCGCCCCAGTGGCTGATCGTAGCCATCCACCCGCAGCATCCAGTCTGGATGGGCACGAAACAGATCGGAATCCGGGTTCACCATCTCGGGCTCGAACCAGAGCCCAAACTCCATGCCCGCCTCTTTTACCGCCTTGATCAGATAGTCCAATCCGCCCGGATGTTTGCGCTCATCGACAAACCAATCCCCGAGGCCGGCTCGATCATCGTCTCTGCGGCCAAACCAGCCATCATCCAGAATAAACCGCTCCACCCCCACACCGGCTGCTGCCTGCACCATCGCCAGCAATTGCTCGGGTTTGTGGTCGAAATAAACACCTTCCCAGGTATTGAGGTGAACAGGGCGGGGTCTGCGACTTACATCCAGATCAAGAATGTGGCGGCGGATATAACGGTGGAACGACTGGGAAAGACCATTCAAGCCCTGGCCGGACCAGCATCCATATACCCAGGGTGTTCGGTAGCTGTCTCCCTTGTTCAGTTCAATCTCGCCAGGGTATAGCCATTCCGCCAATTGAATGTGGCGCGCGCCATCGGTCAGCCGCTCGGCCACCAGTTTATGGTTGCCACTGTACGCCAGATGCAAACCCCAAACGGAACCGCGATGCTCGGAAAAACCGCTCTCTCCGGCAATCATGCCAGGGAAGCTGTCATGGGAGGTGCGGCCACGGTGGTTTTCCCGGACAACCTTGTGGAGTGGCCAGGGCTGGCGTTCGGTAAGAAACTCCTGGATCCATCGGCCGTGAAAGGTGAGCAGTTCGTCGGCCTGAGCAGGCAGCGGGCAGGATAACCCCAGGTGATCAAGCAAAAAGGGTTCATCACCCTTGTTGGTCAGGCAGGCCTGTAGCGCCAACATGTCGGTATCCGCATCCAGAACCACCGTAATCCGGAGCGCCAAAGCGGCAGGCTCATCGCGGCACTCGAAGACGAGGCGTCCGGCATCGGCGGTGTCCACCCGAACACACTGGAACTGACCGGCCCACCGGCGCCGACCACCCTGCCCCAGCAGGCCCGCCTCGCCATGAAACCCCCGCCCCAACTCCGGAACCAGGCTGAGCGGCGGGATTTCATCCAGAAAACCGGCCGGGCCCGGTTTACTGAGAGCCAAGGCAAGCGCGTCAATAGAGGTATCATCAGGAAGCCGCGCCCCCCAGTACAATAACCGTGGCACACCGCCCTGGGGTGTATCCAGAATAACGCTGCTGCGTCGGCTTTTTAGATGATAACCCACCATTCTTCACCTCAGCTCTGATAACGTTTTCAGAGATTCTACAGAGGTTGAAAACAAATACCAGAGGAAGGCGGAGAAGTCAGTCCGTAGCGTACAGCTTTGCTACCCATGCCCTTGAGTCATGAATGCAGGCTCAGCATAGTAAAAGCCCTGAAACTGATCGCACCCCAGTTTTTTCAGCAGACGAAGCTGCTCCTCCGTTTCAACACCCTCGGCAATCACCACCAGTTGAAAGACATGAGCGGCTCCGATCATGGCCTCCACCACTGAAAACGTTTCCTCATCTTCACCAAGCCGGGCAATGATGGAGCGATCGATCTTGACGGCCGAAAAAGGCAACTCACGAAGCCTGGGCAGAGACAGACACCCCGTGCCAAAGTCGTCCAACAAAAGCCGAATGCCCATCGCCTTAAAACGGTTGAGTTGAGCACTAATCCTCGGTTGCTCGCGCTCCAGTTGTCTCTCGGAAATCTCCAACTCCAATAATGACGCATCCAAACCATAGGTAGCCAACAACCGGCTGAGAGAACCGACCAGGCTTTCATTCAGCAACTGCCGACGACTGAGGTTGATGGAAATGGGCGTTGGCCGCTCACCCCCGGTAATTTGCCGATGCAAACAACGGCATGCCGCCTCCAATACAGCCTCCCCAATATCGAGAATCAAGCCGGTGGATTCCGCCGCCTCAAGGAACTGGCCAGGTAGAAGAAGGCCCCGTTCTGGATGATCCCACCGCAACAGAGCCTCATGGCTCACCGTACGGGCTTCAACGTCCACTCGAGGCTGGATAAAAACCTGGAACTGGTAATCTCCCAGTGCCTGCTTCAACTCGGCATCCATCAATTTGCGTTGCTCCAGGCGCTCCTGCATGTCGAGCTCGAAAAACCTCAACTGATTGCGGCCGGATTGTTTGGCTTCATACATGGCCAGATCGGCCGACGCCAAGAGCTCATCCCGACTCTTAGCCTTACCCTGAAACAACTCAATGCCAAGACTTGCACTCAATGCATAGGCCTGCCCCTGCAAATCATAAGGCTCATGCAAGGCCTCCAGCACCTTCTCCCCATAAGCCTGTACTCGCTGGGCCGCAGTCGATTTTTCGGAAGGAAGGTCTTCTATCAGAACAATGAATTCGTCTCCGCCCGGCCGTGCCAACACGTCGGATGAGCGCGAACAGGCTCTTAGTCGTTGAGCCACCTGCACCAGCAGCTCGTCCCCCATGGCGTGACCCAAGGTGTCATTCAACTTTTTGAAGTGATCCAGATCAAGGAACAACAAAGCCGCCAAGCGACCGGTTCTGAGGGATTTTTCCTGCGCCTCATCCAACCGCTCCAGCAACAAACGGCGGTTGGCCAGCCGAGTGAGAGGATCGTAATAGGCCAGTTGCTGAATAAGCTCCTGGTTCTTCTTTTGATCGGTCACATCGCTGAAACTGGCAATGTAATGGGTCACCTTTCCGTGGCTGTCAGAGACGGCCTTGATCATCACCTGCTCGGTAAAGAGCTCCCCATTCTTGCGCCGATTGCGGATTTCCCCCGCCCACTCCCTTTTGGCTTCAAGGGTCTCCCACATCTGTCGATAGAAATCACCATCGTGGTGACCGGAACTGAGCAGACTCGGGCGTTTGCCAACGACGTCCTCCGGAAGGTAACCGGTGATCTCCGTAAATGCCTGGTTGACTCGGACGATGCGCAATTCGCTGTCCGTGATAATGACCGCATCCCGCGTTTCCAGGGCAATGGCCGACACCTTGTGATCGGCAAGGGCGAGTTTCTGAGGCGTAATATCATGAACCCACAACAATACCCGCCGACGCCGCCACCCTTGTTTGGAGGTAGCCTGGACCTCATACCAACGGACTTCCCCGTTGAACGGAAGCGAATACTGATAGGATCGCGACCGGGTCAGGCCGGAACCCACCTCAAGCAATACCTTGTGACCAATATCATAGGCCTCTTCCGGCAAGACCTCCTTCAGGGTGCGGCCAAGAAACTGATTCGGGGACAGCATCAACTCGTCCGTCGACTGTGTATGTACAGACACGAAGCGCTCTTGAGAGTCGACTTCGAAAATAAAACCCGGGGAAGAATTCAGGATAGCCTGATAGCCCAGGAGTTTAGCGCGTTGGCGACGATAGAGGACAACACCTACCAGGAGGAGCAAGGAAACAACCACCAACACCATGATCTCGGGCATATTCAGAACCGCCAGCCATTTCGTCATGAAGGCCCCTTTAGCACAACAGCGCCGTATCCTGACTATGCTGTCAGTTTACGCCTGCCAATCCTTAAATGCCCTGACGTCCATCAACTAAGAGCGGAATGGTCGGTAACTGTTTGAATCCGTTAAATTTTTTTAAGAAAAGGGTTGCACACACCCGATTTCCGGGTATCATACGCCTCGTTCTTCAGGACTATAGCTCAGTTGGTTAGAGCGCTACCTTGACATGGTAGAGGTCTCCAGTTCGAGTCTGGATAGTCCTACCAAATTTCTTTACAAATCAGGCACCTACGGGTGCCTTTTTTGTTTCTGCCTTTCTCGTCACCTCCTTTAAACCTCAGGCTGGATTGTTGCCGAAGTGTCTCATTATTGGCATTGTTTAGTTATTAAAGCACTTCCAAGGGAGGAAGCCACCCGACGATGAGTGAAATGATGGAACAATTTGACAAGCTTTTGGCGGATGAGGGAAAAGTCAACGCTCAGCTCGCGATCGCCATGCGGCAGGTGTGTGACAGCGCCCAAATCGGGCGCACCGAATTTGAACAGGCCTTTACCGGAATCAGCTATGCCACTTGGCGCAATTACCTAAACCCGTCCTATCAAAACAGTCGCTCTGTCTCTGTACTGGCTGCTTTCAGTTGGTATACCGGCGTCTCGATGAACAGTTTTTACCTGGGAGACAACCTTTGCGCTTATTTGGGTGTAAGCATGGAAGGTTTGCGCCTGCTGACTGTGATGAGCCAGCTGGATGGTGATGCTTTTGAGATTGCATGCCAAATGGCCTTCGGCTTGATTGAAGAAGACCGAAAAGAAACCATCCGGGAATCCTATTTGAAAGGCAGGCTTCTGCACAAGAACCAAGCATTGCGCTGTCCCTTTCCCAGGCCTCTCGATCTGAAAGCATTCACCCAGGACTACACCCGATCTTGCGCGCTTGGTATCTTCCAGCTTCAAACATCGCTGGGTTACAGCGATAGCCAGATGGCTCAACACCTCGGAATATCCGTACACCGTTACATGAAGATGAAAAACCCGGAAGACAATACACCCATCCCCGCCATCGTTGCCGCCCGCTTCAAAGTGTCTTTCAAACTGGAGGAAACCGCTTTTATGCTGGACCATATGAATGTCTTCCCCGAGTTTGCCAAACTCAGACATTTTCAGGATTCCAGAGATCGGATCATATTGCCTTTGCTGGAAAACCTTACCCCGGAACATGCCACCAAACTCCATCAGGCATTACGGACACTCTTCCTCTAGTGTTTGACAAAAACTTTAATTTTGTCAAACTGATCACATCTCGGTTGAAAATCCTCCTTAGGGAGACCAAACCGCTCAGGTAGTGAAAACGTTAGTGGTACCCAGCCTTGCTGCCCCACGCTTTATTTTTCCGTCCC
This sequence comes from uncultured Saccharospirillum sp., assembly GCA_965652395.1. Lineage (GTDB taxonomy): Bacteria > Pseudomonadota > Gammaproteobacteria > Pseudomonadales > Natronospirillaceae > Saccharospirillum. Next base: position 27,609 of record CBFGUW010000004.1, read on the forward strand.
CGCTCACTGGGGGCAACGTATACGTGTTTTATTTCCTGTATCGGACAATCGACTATCATCGCCGGAGGTTGATCGGGCAGAGTGTTGCTAAAGGAAGTGGAGTGATAACCTTTTTTAGTCTTTCATAGAATCAAGGCTCGCACTTCGTGATTTTACAACCTTAAAGGCACCCGAATAATGAACAGTGGGCATCACCTCTGGCACGCTCAAGAACATGTGGCAGCCGCACGCTTTGCCAGGCACGTTTCTGAGCAGGGACTCAAGTTCGATTTGCTTGGGTTTTATCGAACACTGGGAGGTAGCGACCCGCTTTATACGCACCTCAACACTGTGCTAATGCAGGAAGTGGCCGTTTTACCGACGGTTCGCCCTTTGGTTGACTCCTTATTATTAATGGGTCTTTCCACTTAAACCTAACAACAGGTTGCTGAGTTATATTGGGATCATACCTATGGATGAACGTTTACAGGAACTCGAAAAAGCCATTGCCGAAGCAGAAGAAGCCAAACGGCAATTTGTGAAAGAGAACCCTCGCGGTGAGGACGACAGAGATGAACGCCTAAGACTGTATAACAAAGTAGAGCGTGCCCGCAAAGCTCTACGGGAATACAAACGACTGAACTGCCTTCCTTAAAACGTTGCCCGGCCAGGGCAACCTTCCTTCCTCTCTCGGCTCCCACCAGAACGCCTCTCGGGTTTTCAATCTAAAAGCTGACCATCCGGTTTAAATTGCCCTACTCCGAATGATTGACTAGCTTTATACCAACACCGAGTGAGGTTTCCGCCATGATTAATAAGCCGTTCTTCCTGGTCGCCGCTGTTTCCACCCTCCTGATCGGAGGCTGTGAAGACCCTGGAGGTGGAGGCGAACATGGCGGAAACAATGAGAGCCAACTGTCCATCACGCTTCGTGCCAGCAACCTTACCGAAAGCCTCAGTGGTAACAAACCCTCGATGTCCCGCGCGGTCGTCGCCTCCGAGCAGGCTCAAGCTGATCTTCCCATCGCTTGCAAGGGCTTCTTCACGCCTGGCCCTCGGGATGAGCTAAGTGGCGAACTGGATGCTGACCTGTCCGGGCCCCGGTTCGGTGGCTGCATTACACCAGTCAGCGTTTCCGGTCATGTCGACAGCATCAATCTGGGGGGCGATTATTTCGGTGGCGGCATTCGGCTGCTTGGCGGTGGTTCGGGGTTTGGCCAAAACTACCTCCTGGAAGGTTCGGTCATCGACTTGGCCGATCCGCTTTCTCTGGGCGGGGAGGACAACGCTCAGGATACGGATTTCGCCAACTACAACAACCGGGTGAGCACGGCGTTCAACTATCTGGATATCCAGTTTGCCGTCCCGCGGGATGCCGGAGGAAGCCTGGGTGTCGAGTATTGGACCTATCGCTATGCCTTCGTACCCTACCCTTTCTCCGAAGAACCGGTCTACACCCGCACAGAGACTACCCCCGGGGACGTGACCTATACCGAAACAAACACCACCTTGGCCGACTGCCTGGCTGCGGACTTTCTTCAGGCAGGGGAAACCGCAGATGCGAACAATGCCAGCCTGTTGGGCGGCCTAACCGGTGTTAAAACAGGCGATATCCTGATTTGCCGCAAGGACAGTGCTATCGAAACCTGCCAGCCGGAGGACTTCCAGTGGTTGGATATTAGTTCCAACACCTTTGTAGATGAACGCCCATCCGACAGTACGGATGTTTTCCGGTTTTCCCGCATGGCCAACCACAAAATCACCTGTGAGCCCCAGCACGATGGCCCGGGCTTCAGTGTGGACCTGGGAGGTTTCGATATTCACGCCGCGCTCTACCAGAACATCCAATTCAGTGCGGACATTGATCGGGATTCCAAGATATACGAGTTCCAGTATGCCGGTGATATGGACAGCAATAAGAAAGGCAGCGAGATGTATCTGTTCATCGACCTAGACTTCAGCAACAGTATGTTCGTACACGATGCGACTGGCACTGAAGACATGACGCTGGATGAAATATCACCCGATTACAGCGATTATGAAAGCCTGACAGCCGAAGCGCTCGCACAAATGATCTGGTTCAAGCCCATTTTGTTATGGGAAAACTCCAGTTGCGAACCCTGGCGTCCGGGCGATTGCCGTTCGGTGAATACCGGTATAAAAGCCAATGTGGGCGTTGAGCTGTCTGGGAATACCGAGCATCCCGTTTATATCTGCGAGGATGACCCGGACCCCGAAGTCGAGTGTGTGGAAACCGAAGAACCCAGTGATGAGACGGCACTGGAATAACGCCAAGCCATCATCGGGCCAACCCAAGGGTTGGCCCGGGTTTTCCACTAAAAGAACCAATGAAAGTCGATACTACCCCCCAACACCCGGTTCTCTTTGAGCAGGTCATCCGTCTCCAACCGAAACCGGAGCGCGGTGTCTTTTGAGAACGGCCGGTTGTATATCAATTGGGTTGTAGACAGCCACTCATCCGTATCAAGGGGCGTCATCATTCGGGTTTCCAAGCCCAACCGGCTTTCTTTCGGTAAGGTGGCCATCCACCCCAAATGGGCGCCGACTCGTATTTCCGGAAGTGTATTCAGCTCGGTGGAGGCCAATAGGAAGAAGAGGCTGTCAGCCCCTGTCTGAAAGGCGCGTCCCATTTCCACATCAAGGCGTAGCGGAAGAGTGGTCTCCGCATCGGTCTCACGAGACCAACCGAGACGCCCCGTCCAGGCGAGGGAAGGCATCATGCCGCTATAGGGTGACAGCGAACGAAAATCGACAAGATCGAAACGGTTCAACGTTAACTCCACACCGCCTTTCGCATCTTCGTGCAGGCGCCACTCGGATGCCAAGGCATTAATTTGCGAGTTCGCCAGATACCCGGCTTGCCGATCATAACTGTCGTGATAAACCGGTCTAAAGCCGAAGCGTCCATAGATTTGGTCTTCGTTATAACCCACGCCGAGCGCCACCCGACGAATGTCATGGCCCAGCAGTGGTTCCTGCGGCCACTCCTCGCGCGCCATTTCAAATTGCCCTTTGGGCTGCTGGGCACGCAATCGGAGTAAATCGTAAGACACCTCGGCCATATCCGAGTCGGCTTTTTTGGCTTTGTACCTTGAATACTCATAAGCCAGGTCCACCACCCTTCGCTCCGCCTCACCCGGCAAGGCTTCCAATTCTGAGGTCAGAGTGGAATCCACACCCTGATCGACCAGACTTTGCGCTATCGCTTTCTGTCGACCGGAAGACAAATTCGCCATGTAGGCGATACGGCTGGCGATGGCCGGCCGATATTCGGGTTGGGCCAACAATCCTGCTTGGTTGAGCGCTCTCAGGGTATCGATGGGAACCGCATAAACATCAAACGATTCCAGCAAATCATACTCGGGGAACGCGGCCTCCATTACACTCAGAAGCCGATACGAGCAATTCTTCAACAAATAGGCGTAGTTGAAATTAACGTCTTTGAGGTCCCAGCCCGCTTTAATAAAGGTTTCCGCCTGAACAGCGGATAAGTTAAGGGGATATTCCCAAATATCTCTCGATTCAAGTTCATTGTAATTCTGCACCTGAAGATAATAAGGGTGGGACCGAACCGAGCCTGGATATAACCCGGTCAAACCTTTGAAAGCGTATACAAAGCCATTTTCATTCGGGCTTACATCCGCACCGTAGCTGACGGTCAACGCCAAAAGCGCATTACGCTGACGCCCTTCTTTTTCCGCATCGATACGAATGAAGGTGTGGCCAAACATCGAAGCCGGATTGTTCAAATAGGAGGTAGGGTAAACCAGCGTCATACCCAAGGGAGCCGCCTGCTCGATAAAAGCGGACAAGGCGGGACATTCAATATCAGGCCAGGCTACCGTTGAGGGCAGTTGTGAGGTCAACCAGTCAAAACGCCGGGGAAAACGACATTGAGCAGCGTCGTCACCCAGATCGGGATGATCCGTCAGGAACGCGACCAGACTGGCATGCAGCTCGGCTTTGGGGTTGGAGGCGCCATTGTCGGCGAAGAAAAAATCGGGATCGGTGGTTTGGCTGCGCCATCCGCCGATTTTTTTCTCGTAATACATGACCTTTCGCCATGCACCACGTTCGTGCAATGCTTGCTGATCCACCCATTCAAGCCAATGAGTCGTCTCGGAAGGCGACGCCCAGGCAATGGAGCAAAACACGGAGAATAAAGCAGCGTACACTAGAGAGGTGCAGCCGGAGATAAGCTTCACGGTTGAGCAGCCTTAGATAGAGAACTCAGCAAGAAAAGAGGTGAGCCGGGGCCCACCCCTGTCTTCAATGGACTTAGGCGTTCAGCGCATACTGAGCCAAAGCGTCCTCTTCACGTAATACCGCCATCAAAGACTCCACCGCGATTTCGCGAGTGGTTTCGGCAGACGGGAAAATGCGAGTAAAGTTTGCTTGCGCGACAGTCGCGAAGGCTGCACGGTCTTCAGCGGCAACATTCAACAGTGTTGCCAAACCGTCCAGGGCTTCACCTTCACCACGGGCCATGTCTACAGCAACCTGGTCCAGGTTGGCATCCATATAGGCAGCTACCTGAGTGTACTCGATCGGCTGGCTGGTATCGCAGCCCAGAGTACCGGTGGACATACCGAAAGCCTGGTTGGAGAAAACGCCGTTAGTGATGCTGGCCAATACATGGTTAACCGTACCACTTTTTTCGGCAAAGACCATGGAACCAACACCACAACCCGGGCCTGAACCTGCCATGACAGTGCCAGACAGAGCAACGGTTAAACCTGCGGTCAGCAGAAGCTTTTTCATCTTTTGTCTCCTTGAGTTGAAAGTACTTCCTATCACCTCACGATGAGGTCGCGCGGAGACTACCTAATAAGAAAAGGAGGGTCGAGTCGTAATTTATATATTTGTGATTGCCATCATAAAAATCGCACAACGCTCCTAATCAACAACGTTCAGAATAACGGGAAATTTTTTATAGTGCTAACCATCTATTGTTCAACGCTAAAACCTGTTTAACAATCAAGTGTATGTGAAGATAGGTCTGTAGCTATCCCCACATACATTCATTACTTGGTCATAAGAAACTGACTAATTATGGGAATAAGAAGAATTGCAGTACAAGTGTCATCTCCAATACCATCAGGGAATGGATAAGCTGGACACGATTTATAAGGAAAGCTAGCAGGAATAACACTATCAAATCCAGAAGGATATTCCAGCGCACCAGCTATTGGCCCTTTAAAAACAGTTCTAAAGAACCTTTCTCTCGCATATTCATCTGCCCAAACCCTAAATCCATGAATACCGTCCTCCGAACTATACCCGTATTCTCTTAGTTCAGGCCACCCAATATCAATATACCCCTCCTTCCGCGGATAAGGTGGCGCAATAGGCATCCATTGATGATTACCATCAATTGACCTGATGGAATCAAATAGAATATTCTCGCTAGTAGAATACAGCTCGACGCCAGGGTAAACATCTGTCGAGGATACGCCCATTCGACTTATGAGGTCATTTAAACCTGCTGACCCCAATAAACTTAGCTTAGCAAGTACAACTGCGTTATAGGCCACCTTGAAATTATCTTTATCAAACTTACCATCCGCACTTAGATGCATATCTTCTTTCAAACGCTCCGAGATATCATCAATAACCAATAACCCTTTGTCCATAGTATCTGTTTGAAAAGCCAACACCAAGGTTTGATCATTTACTGGATCATCCCATAATTCCAAGTACGCCAATACATCCAGATCAAAAGCATACCCTGTCTCTTTGATTGCAAGATCAAGAATAAAATCTTTTACATAATCTTCTGCTTTGTTCTTAAGAGCAATGACAAAAGTAGCTGTATGGGCATATGCTAAAATAGAGTCATCAAAACCGTCTAACGCATCATCAATTGATTGATACCAATTCTCTACAGCACACTGAGAATTATTAATAGGACCTGGCACCCCAATATATACGAGAGAATAGCAGCTCCACCAATCATTAAACTCATGGTAAGGATCCCCATTTGGATCCATCAAAGCTCTTGATATATTTGAGCTTGCAATAATGTACTGAGTATTAGCATCTTTTATCGCAAGTCTCCAACCTCTTACCAATCCAGCTAAAGTTCCATTATAGCTTTCTATGAGCTCTCTATCTTTTTTTATTGCTGCCAGACTCTTCTCAAGCTCTTATCGCACAGGATTAGAAACCCAATTCACAGTTTCTGTAACAACACATGAAGTAACTAAGTTCCAAAACCCAAGTAGAAAAAAAACCTTATTATGAGTACAGACTTTTTCTTCTACAGTTACGGCAATTTTCAGTGGAGCGAGCGCCAGCTCGTTTGCCAATTTAACTTGCTGGTAGAGCAATTTTCCATACAACTCCTCTCCTGGAGTAACAAGAAAACTCAACTCCTTCTCCAAATCCTCTAAATCTTTCTCCATCTGAAACATTGAAGCCAAATGGACTGCGCCAGCTTTACCATATTCGTTCTGCACAATGTCATTTCTAAGCAACCTATCCCTAATAAATGAGATAGGCAATTGACTCGGTGTTGCGATAGAAGAATGTGGCAACCCATACTTGTAATCAGGAATATACTTTGCCAGATACTTTTCAAGCATAGTATGCCTAACCTCGACACTAATTTCGCCATCAGTTAAGTCAAAAACATCTCCTGCGTACCAATTGACATATGTGTGAGCAAATACATCTGCTGCTGCATGTGCTAAATAACCGTACGCAAAAGCCTGTTCATTCTGACTAGAAGCACCCGAGAGCACCCATTCAAGCCAATCGTCTGTTTGCATTCCGCCTTCAACACCTGGATGAGTGGTTACTTGTCCCCCCATAACATCAGGAAAAACGTCAGGGCCTAAATTACCAGAGAGGTAGGTGCTTTGATTGTTCTTAATGGCACTATATACACCTTCATCAACGCGAACCTCTCCATATGGGGGAATAGATACACTCCCATCTGGAAGCAAGTCGCTCAAGACTTCTTGCCCAACCCATACATGCATCTTCGTATCAAATGCCAGCACACCCTCCATCCTAAAGATAAAAAAAGTAACAATGAACAAAAAAGTTTTTTGAACTTTCATATGCAATCCCTTTTCACAAAACAATTTCACTTTATTCGGATACGCACCCATACTCTGGATGAACAACTCCGCCTATCGCTGCGCAAAGCTCCTTATCATGGACAACCTTATCCTGACTTCGTTTTTTGCATCTACCGTCCTCTAATAAAACATCAGGATCTATCTCTGAGCAGACTTCGCTTGTTAATTCAACATTAATAAGGCAGTTATTTTTTGATTCACTGAATATTCCACCTGCCATAAAACATTGCTCTCTACTAATCTCATAGGATTCAGCTATGCTTGACATTTGAAAGAAACTGGTGCCGGTTAAGATTGCTACAGCAATTGGCATGGGCTTCCGCATCTTTTTCCTCCTTAAAATCAATTACAACCCTTTCTTAGCCGAGTTGATTTAAATGGTAAAATACCACAGACACAAGGGATATGTATAACTATCAATTCAAACATACACCAAGAAACCATTAGAAATGGGAATGCATTTTCCATTCTCTTTTGGCGAGCACAGCCTCTATCCTATGCTCTTCAATAACTCCTTAGCTTCCATCATTTCATCCCGCAAGGCAGCCGCTTTTTCAAATGCCATGTCCTTAGCCGCACGGTGCATCTCATCTTCCAGTTTCACGATGGCTTTTGACAGTTCGGCAGGCGTCATATTGGCGTAATTCTTTTCTTCGGCTTCGATGCGCTCCACACGTTGACGGCGGCTCGCCATCTTACCTTTTCGACCGGGCGCCACAGCACCTTCCAGAATATCCTGCACGTCTTTTTGCAACGCTGTGGGGGTAATGCCGTGTTCTTTATTAAAAGCGACCTGTTTCTCTCGGCGGCGGTTGGTTTCGTCGATGGCGCGTTGCATAGAGCCGGTGATGCGGTCGCCGTAAAGTATCGCCGTGCCATTCAGGTTCCGGGCGGCGCGGCCTATGGTCTGAATCAAGGAACGGTCACTGCGCAGGAAGCCTTCCTTGTCGGCATCCAGAATCGCCACCAGCGAAACCTCAGGCATGTCCAGCCCTTCCCGCAGGAGGTTGATCCCGACCAATACGTCGAATTCACCCAGGCGAAGATCCCGGATGATCTCGACACGCTCGACTGTGTCGATATCCGAGTGCAAATAGCGAACCTTGATGCCGTTTTCCGCCAGGTAATCGGTCAGGTCTTCGGCCATGCGCTTGGTCAGCGTGGTCACCAGTACCCGTTCGTTCGCTTTGATTCGCAGCTGAATTTCGTGCAGCAGATCATCCACCTGAGTGGATGCGGGTCGCACTTCAACCTGAGGATCCACCAGGCCCGTCGGGCGCACCACTTGCTCGACCACCTGTTGAGCATGCTCTTCTTCGTATGAGCCAGGTGTCGCGGATACAAAAATAGCCTGCGGCGCCAGCCTTTCCCATTCCTCGAATCGCAAAGGCCGGTTATCCAACGCTGAGGGCAGCCGGAAACCATATTCCACCAATGTTTCCTTTCTCGACCGGTCGCCTTTGTACATGGCACCCAGCTGAGGTATGGAAACATGAGATTCGTCGATGAACATCAAAGCATCGGCTGGCAGGTATTCGTAGAGTGTCGGTGGCGGCTCCCCGGCGCCACGACCGGAGAGGTAACGGGAGTAGTTTTCGATGCCATTGCAGTATCCCAACTCGCGCATCATTTCGAGATCGTACTTGGTACGCTGCTCCAAGCGTTGGGCTTCAACAAGACGGTTGTCAGCTTCCAGTATTTTAAGCCGGTCTTTCATTTCCAGCTCGATCTGTTCAACGGCGTTTAAAATGGTTTCCCTGGGGGTTACGTAGTGGGTTTTGGGGTAAATCGTATAACGTGTCAGTTTTTGCAGTATTTCCCCGGTCAGCGGGTCGAACAGGCTGAGACCTTCGATTTCTTCATCGAACAGTTCAATGCGCACGGCTTCAAGTTCGGATTCCGCAGGAAATACATCGATGATGTCACCGCGCACCCGATAGGTACCGCGGGCGAAATCGACATCGTTGCGTTTGTACTGCAATTCCGCCAGGCGTCGAAGAATTAGACGCTGGTCGACCTGATCCCCTTTCTTCAAATGAAGAATCATCTTCAGATAGGATTCGGGAGACCCCAGGCCGTAAATCGCCGATACCGTGGCGACGATCAGGGTGTCACGACGTTCCAGCAAAGCCTTGGTAGCGGAAAGCCGCATCTGCTCGATATGCTCATTGACCGAGGCATCCTTGTCGATAAAGGTGTCGGATGAAGGCACATAAGCTTCCGGCTGGTAGTAATCGTAATAGGAAACGAAATACTCGACCGCGTTGTCGGGAAAGAATTCCCGAAACTCGGAATAGAGTTGCGCAGCGAGGGTTTTATTGTGAGCCATGACGATGGTGGGCCGCTGCACGGCCTCCACCACCTTGGCCATGGTGTAAGTCTTGCCCGACCCTGTCACCCCCAGCAGTGTCTGGGCGGTCAAACCGGCCTCGAGGCCGGTAACCAGTTGACCTATGGCTTTGGGCTGGTCGCCGGCCGGTTCGTATTTGGATTTAACCTTGAATGTTTTCATCGGCTCCAGGGGTCGGGCTGTGGTTGGCTCTTTCGGGTTTAGATTACAGCGGTGATGGCGTCGCACACCTTATCGATATTGCGATTCGACATGCCCGCAATGTTGATCCGTCCACTGCCCACCATATAGATGCCGTAGTCTTCCTTGAGTTTCTTGACCTGATCGGGAGTGAGGCCGGTAAAGGAAAACATGCCGTTCTGACGCTTGATGAAGCTGAAATCCCGCTTGGCGCCCCGCTCGCTCAGCTTTTGAACCATCTGGTCACGCAGCTGTTGAATGTGGTTGCGCATGTCGGCCACTTCCGTGATCCAGGCTTTCATCAATTCATCATCGGTCAGAACCGTTGCCACGATCTTGGCGCCGTGAGCCGGTGGGTTCGAATAGTTGCCGCGAATGATAGTTTTCACCTGGCTGAACGCGCTGTCGGCCGTGTGGCGGTCACTGGCGACCAGGGTCATGGCACCCACCCGCTCGTTATAGAGACCGAAATTTTTGGAGAAGGAGTTGGCCACCAGCAATTCGGGAACCTGTTCGGCGAAAGCCCGCAGACCGGCGGCATCTTCATCCATACCACGGGCGAAACCCTGGTAGGCAAAGTCGAACAACACCACGAAACCGCGACGCTTGGCCAGTTCGGCCAATTGCTGCCACTGTTCCAGCGTCGGGTCGATGCCTGTCGGGTTATGGCAGCAACCATGCAGCAACACGGCTTCTGAGGAAGGGACCTGCTCCAGATGAGCAACCATGCCGTCGAAGTCGAGGCCCATGGTTTCCGGGTCGTAATAGCGGTAAGCCGTCACGTCCAATCCGGCGCTCTTGAAGATGTTGCCGTGGTTGGCCCAGGTCGGGTCGCTGACGTGGATACGCTCTACGCCCAGCTCACGCTTCATGAAATCCGCAGCGATGCGCAACGCTCCGGTGCCACCCGGGGTTTGGGCGGTACGGGCACGACTGTTATTGATAACTTCGCTGTTCGCACCGAACAGAAGCCGCTGCACCTGGGCGTCGTACTGCGGATCGCCGGAAATCGAGAGGTAGCTTTTTGTGACCTCGCCTTCCAGAAGCCGACGCTCGGCTTCCTTCACCGTCGCCAGAATGGGAGTGACTCCCTCATCATTCATGAAGACACCGACACCCAGGTTGACCTTTTCGGTACGTGGGTCTGAGGCAAAAGCTTCGTTTAAGCCAAGAATCGGATCGGCCGGGGCGGCGGTGACACGTTCAAACATGACAGTGGTCTTCCTTCTCGATGATTGCGCGAATGAGATGAGAGTGCTTGCAACTGGCGAGCCGGTCAAGAACAGCCCGTACCAGGGCGGTCACAGAGTATAGCTCGCGGACCGGCCGACGGCTATCGGCGCGGTGGTATACAAAATGGATGAAGCAGGGCAATACCTACTCCAACAGGCTAAAGTGCTGCACCTGTTGTGTAATTGGGCATTCGAAGCGCATTTCAACCGCGCGCAGTTTCATGCCTTCATTGCTTTTATTGCCCTTGCCGTAACGGGGGTCGCCTATCACGGGGTGATCAATGCTTTCCATGTGTCGGCGAATCTGGTGCTTGCGACCGGACTCGATCCAGACATCGAGCGTGGACCGGTTGGGGTGAGGGTCGTATTTCAGCTTTTTATAGCGCGTACGGGCCTCCTGGCCTTCGATGGGCGTGTTAATCACGCCTTCCTCCGGCGTATCCCCCAGGACTTCCACTCGATAACGCTTGGTGATGCGGTCTCCTGCGGCAAACAGCTCAGACAGAGCCGCAGCGGCTTTACGACTGTGAGCCACCATCATCAAGCCAGAAGCTTCCCGGTCGAGCCGGTGGACGAGGAACACATCGCGCCGGGGCTTGAAGAAAAGCTCAACCATACGAGGCAGCGAACAGTGGTCCCCCCAGTCCGTACCCTGGCTGAGCAGACCGGCGGGTTTATCCCAGACACTGTAGTGAGTCAGGTCGGCGACCAGACGAGGCAACGGAGGCTTGATGGACAACAATGCTTCGTCGTAGAAAATCTCCAGCCGATCGCCCACTTTCAAATCGCTCATAGCGCGTCTTATGCGTCGACGTTTACCCTTCTCGTCGACATGCCAGACGGCCCCCTTGTTCATCATGTCCTTCAGTTTGGACTTGGACAACTCAATGTTGTCGACCAGAAAGTCGATGGCGATCTGGCGGTCGCCCGCCTCCACTTCCAGCACTACGTCAATTTGCATAGGGTGCTTATGTCCCAATGGTTGATGGAGCGTTAAAAACCAGGGAGGTCGATTCCTTCCAGAGCTTCCTCGGCTTTGTCACGCACGTTATCTTCAGCTTTCTTGCGCTGCTCTTCCAACTGGCGGTTCAGGCGCTGACCCTGGGCTTCGACGTCCGCTTTCAACGCCTCGAATCGGGCGACGACCTCCTGCTGGAAGGCTTCGGCGCGTTGTTCCACTTCATTGCGGCGTGCTTCAACCTTGGTCAGCTCGGCTTCGAGCGGCGCCTTCAGGCGGTCCACCTCGGTATCGAGCTGACGGCGGGCTTCGGCCAGCCAACGGTCGTATTCCTGGCGAAGTACGGCGGCCAGGGCATCATTCAGGCGATTGTCCAAGTCCGAAGTGACTTCCAGTCCGGGGTTGTCGACGGTGCCGCTTAATCGAATTCCCAGCTCAAAATCCTGGATGTCCGCCAGAGCACGCTGCAACAGTTCCACGGTCCGGCCCGAACCCTGGGTCAGGAACTCCGTCCCGGCGAAGGTTAATGTGACATCTCCACTGAGCTCACCGCCTTCGATCAGGACATCGCCGCCGATATCCACCTGGCCGGGCTGCCAGTCAAGCTCGGTACCGGCAATGGAAACCTGTCGTCCTTCCCAACCCAGGTCGCGACCGGCTATTTCAAAACGATCCCTGGGTTCTTCTCCTCGCCGGTCGAGCGTACCAGCCACCCGCATGGCGGTGTTTTCGCCCTCGCCCCGGGTTAATTCAAGAGTCACCGGCTGGTTGGTCAGACGTTGTTGACCGGTGACATCGGCCACTTTCAATCGCCAGGGCCAATCATTGGCTTTGAAGCCAATCAAGCCCTGTCTCAGCAGGAAATCCGGAGCGGGGTTCGGGTGGGGAAAACGTACGAAACGACCATCGAGCCGTTCCGGGCCAGCTTCCTCTTCAGACTTAGAGGGCGCCAAACGGCGCAACCAGGGGGATGCCTGTTCATAGTAACTTTGCAGCTGCTCGATACGGTCAAAAATCGCATCACCCAACAACAACCGACCGGCTTTGATGGCCGAAGCGCGATTCAACGGATAAGCCTCTCGTAACGCGGCCCAATCTTTTGCGGGAGCCGCCACCACCTGCCGGATGGAGTCGCGACCGGTCTGAACGGCGTTGTTCGCCGCCTGCCGGGCCTCTGCAATGCTGCGCTGATCGGCCGTGATCTCTTGTTGCAAGGCATTCAAGTCCGACCGGAGCTTATTCAGGGCGTCAATGGAGTCCACTTTTCGATTCTTCAGGGAATCAATACGCTGATCGTAATCATCCAAAGATGCCTGGTCAGGCAATTGGTTGACGGCGTTTTGCGTTCTCTCAAGCGCACCGGCCAGTTCGGTCTCGGAATCCGAAACGGCTTCTCGGGTTTGGCTCAATGCTTCCTTGGCGGCGGTTTCCGCGTCCGGCAGTTCGGTCTTTATGCTCTCTACCCGGTCTGAAACCCCTTCTCTGGCCCGTTCCGCGAGACCTGGACCGGTGGTTTCCGAGGCTTCCTTGGGAAGCACTCTTCCGGGGTGCGAACGCTCGGTGTCGGTTTGCACGCCATCGACCACCAAATCGTTGATATTGACCCGCCCCAGAAACAGCTGAGCGAGATTCACGTCCAACCGTGCCTGCTCAATTTCGAAGAGGTTACGCTCCGGCTGCTTGATGTTGGTTATTTGAACATCCTGAATGGTGAAACCGAGTGGGCTCAGGGTCAGGTCCATGTCGCCGACATTCACCTCAGCCCCGTTGACCCGAGTGCCACCGGCTTCGAGACCGGCTTTGGCCCAGTTGTCCAGAAAGAAAAAACCGATGACCAGCAGTATGGCCAGCAAGACGACAAAACCGATCAAACCCACCCAACGAAATGCTTTCATATCCCTGCGTCCTTAATTCAGTTTCGAGTAGAGTTCGTAAACCCGTGTGGCTTTAAGCGCCTGCACCACTTTCAGCCGGTTCATCATCGGCATCCACTTGGCCCGATATTTCACCACGCTGAACCGCAGCGCCACAACGACAGGAAAGAACAACAGGAGCGAAACCGCCAGACTGCCGAGGGTGATGGTATGGTTGAAATGAGTCACCTGCCACCAGTCGTTTTGGTAGAGAGAGGTCCAGAACTCCTGCCAACCGGGATGAGTGAGCCAGGCATTGCCGAGCTGGTCGAACCAGGGGTCCAGCAGGTAGGCGAAGCCGGAAAAAATGGCCCAGAAAACAAAGAAGGTGGAAATGTGGGTGCGCAGGATGAAAACCAGCAACAGGACGATCAGGTTATGAACGGACCAGAGCGGTGTCAGCCCTATGATTAACGCAAAACCGGCGGCAAACGCCATTTGCCAGGGGCCTGCGTCGGAGTTCAGGGCTTTGAAGAATTTCAGGAATTGGGTCAGCATGGTTTCCCTCACGCACTAAAGTCGGTTGTCAGTGTAAGGCCCGGGCGGCACCAAGTCAGCCCGGGCACTGTGATGCAGTGCTTATATTCGCGTCACAATCGGTCACCCTTCCAGGACAATGGGGGTGATCGATTGCCGTTTCTTCAACAGCTTTTCGACGATCCGGCTGGCGGCCACCATTCCAAAACTGGCGGTGACCATCATGGAGGCGCCAAAGCCGCTGGCGCAATCCAGCCGGGTACTGCCTTCTCCCTCCGGTTTTGCGGCGCAAATGCTGCCATCGGCCTGGGGGTAAACCAGTTGTTCGGTGGAATAGACGCATTCGATCCCGAACCGGCGTTTGGGGTTTCGGCTAAAGCCGTGGTCCCGTCTCAGTTGGTTACGGGTTCGTGCGGCGAGTGGATCTTGCGTGGTTTTGCTTAAATCCGCCACTGTAATTTGCAGGGGATCGACCTGCCCACCTGCGCCACCGGTGGTTATGATGGGTATTTTATTCCGTTTGCAGTGGTGGATGAGGGCGGCTTTGACTTTTACGCTGTCGATGGCATCCAATACGGCGTTGGGCTTGGGGTCGAGGTAACGGGTCAGGTTGTCCGGTGTGAGGAAGTCCATGACCGGGGTGACGTCGCAGTCGGGGTTGATGGCCCGAATCCGCTCGGCCATGACTTCGACTTTCATACGACCAACGGTCCCCTGCATGGCGTGCAACTGGCGATTGGTGTTGGACACACAGACGTCATCAAGATCAATCAGTGTCAGTTTCCCAACGGCCGTGCGTGCCAGTGCCTCGGCGGCCCAACTGCCCACGCCGCCAAGCCCAACCACCACCACGTGCCTTGATGCCAGCCAGGCGGTCTCTTCCCGCCCATACAACCGCTCAGTCCCACCAAAACGTTCCGATACCATTTACTGCTTTTTACCTCTGTAGGCTACTTCAGTGGCTTTGTAGATTGGCGCCGAATTATACCAGTACCAATGCCCCTGGCGAGCCTTGCGGAATCGGCAGCCTTGGGGCAGCATTCAGCCCACACCAACAGTCCTCAGAGCCCTATGTTTGACGCTATTGATCGTCGCAATACCCATGCCATCAAGATTGAACGCTATAAAGATCAGAACGTAATCCCCCTCTGGGTCGCGGATATGGATCTTGCCACCGCTCCGGCGGTGCAGAGTGCCCTTGAACAACGAATGGCCCACCCGGTACACGGCTATGTGCATCCCTGGCCTGAGCTGAACGATTCGGTCGTTCAATGGTGTCGTCAGGAATATGACTGGGATATCGAGCCCGATTGGATTGCCTGGATGCCGGGTGTGGTGCCGAGCTTTAACCTGGCGGTTCAGGCTTTTGCCAGGGGTGGACACGTTGTGGTGCAGGAGCCGAACTACCCTCCCCTGCGGGCAACGGCGCTAAACCGGGGAGCAATTCCCAAGCGCCTGCCCGTTTATTTCAATGGTGACCGCTGGGTCTGGGATTGGGACATACTGGAAATTGAACTGGCAGATCCGAGCTGCCAGCTGATGATTCTGTGTAACCCCATGAACCCGAACGGTTCGATTCTGACAGAGCAGGAATTGGAGCGACTGGGGGCGTTATGCCAACATTATGACGTTACTCTCTGCTCCGACGAAATTCACTGCGACCTCAGGCTGAACCCGCAAGATCACCATGTTCCAGCAGGGAAAGTGGCGGCTTTGCGGGATAGAAGCCTGACGCTGATGGCCGCCAGCAAAACCTTCAACGTGGCTGGCCTGGGGTGCTCTTTCGCGATTATTCCGAATGCTGATCTGCGGCTGAAATTTAAGGCAACCGGACACGATCTGGTGCCTCACCCCAATTTTCTGGGCTATTACGCCACCGAGGCGGCGTTTCGGGAGGGGAAGGACTGGCTGATTGCCCTGCGGCAGCACCTGAAAGCCAACCAAACCCGGGTTGCGGAAGTGATCGAAGCCTTGCCGGGTCTTCACTACCGGCCTCAAGCGGCTACTTTTCTGGCCTGGGTGGAGACCGATCTGCCCGCAGGTGAGGCGATGCGTCATTTCATCGCGGCTGGCCTGATGCCGAGCGATGGTAAGGATTTTGGCGACCCGACAGCGGTACGACTCAATTTTGGTACGGATCGAAGCACTCTGGAGCGGGCGTTGACCCAATTGGAAAGTTACTGGCGCCAGAAGATGCCGAGCTCATCCTGAGCGACGCGGGCCAGCAGCGGCTCCGGCCTCTGCAGCGCTGGGGCATCCGGGTAGGAGACCCAGCGGCCCCGGGTTCCCCGAAAGTACAGCCGCCAGCGGTTGTCACGCCAGTTCAATAGTGCGATGGGGAGGCGAACCTGTTCATGCGTCAGGGGGTGAGGCGTGATTTCGTATATCACGATGGCGGTACGATGCAGGTCACCGTCAAGATGAACTGAACACTCCCGGTTGGTCAGAAAATGATGCAGTGCCTGCTCGGCCTGTTTATACACGAATTCAGGTAATGCCTTGATAGCCTGAGAAGAGGAACTCACACAGCATGTCCTTTCAGCAAGAAGATCTGATCGCGCTGGCCAATACGACCATGCCCTTTGGTAAATATAGCGGACGCCCGCTGATTCGCCTCCCGGAGGAGTATCTACTTTGGTTTCAGACGAAGGGCTGGCCAAGCGGTCGGCTGGGCCAATTGATGGCATTGGCACTGCTGATCCGTACCGAGGGACTTGAGTCGTTGATTTATCCGTTGATGACGAAGGCGTCGCAATGACGGAAGCCATCGAATGGCGGGGTGAGCGCATCCCGATCAAACGCTCCAAACGAAAAACCCTGGCACTGCATGTGCGCGACGGGGCTATCGAACTGCGGGTTCCGCCCAGGGTGCCCGAGGCCGAGCTACTGGCGTTTGTCAGCAGTCGGCAGGATTGGCTGACCCGTGTGCGGAAGGAGCAGGCTCACCATCAGTCGCAACGGCCGGATTTCAGCCAAGCCGAAACCTGTCCGTTGATGGATCGAGAGCTGGAACTGGTGATTCAGCCGACCCGGGCGGGTCATTGGCGTCTGGAAGAAAACCGGTTGCATCTGGGCGTTGAAACTGTCGATAAAGAATGGGTGCATCATGTGTTGGCCGACTTCTACAAGGCCCAGGCCAAGTTTTACCTGATGGAAAAAACACTGCAGCTGGTGGTGCGGCGTGGCTGGCAAAGCCGCCTGACGGACATTCGGTTCAGGCGGACCAAAACGAAGTGGGGGCATTGCACCAGCCAGGGTCGGATTCAATACAACTGGCTGATCATGCTGGCGCCCGAACGGGTGGTGGATTATCTGGTGGCTCATGAAACAGCGCACCTGCTTCACCCTCACCACGGCCCGGCGTTTTGGGACGAGGTCGAACGCAGCCACTCGGGCTGGCGGGAAGACCGGCGCTGGTTACATCAAAACGGGCACAGGCTTTTATTGTAGGAGCCGAATGTGGGCTACGCCTTGGGCAGCACCAACCTAAACCGTGCGCCACCCAGTGGGCTGTCGTGAATCTGCAGGTTGACGCCATAGCTCGCCAGAATATCTTTCACCATGCTGAGGCCGATGCCCTGACCGGGTTGCATGGTGTCCAACCTTTGACCCCGCGCCAGCACTTCCTCCCGCTTTTCCAGCGAGATACCGGGGCCGTCGTCATCGATATCGACCACCCAGCTGTCGGGCTCCGTGCCCGGATTCACGCTGACGCTGATGACCGACCGACCATATTTGAAGCCATTTTCGAGAAGGTTGCCCAAGACTTCCAGCAGGTCGTTGTTGTCTAGCGCCACATCCCACTCCGCCCCGTTGGTTTCAGGCAGGTCGAGCGCTTTGTCTTCGTATAGGAAGGCTTTTTCGAGGGCTTTGCCTAGCCTTTCCAGAGCCAGGCCCAATGAGCTGCGCTGTCCAAGTACCGGGCCGGTCCGCGCTTCGGTGACGGCACGCTGTAGTTGGTAACGAACGATCTGATCCATGCGGTTTATCTGATCGTTCAGTTCGGCTTCTTCTCCTGGGGAGAGCGTTCTCATGACGGCCAGGGGAGTTTTCAGACTGTGCGCCAAATCCGCCATGGCCTGGCGATAACGTTCCCGCTGCCCCTGCTCCGCTTCAAGCAGGCGATTGAGGTTATCGGTGAGTGGACGCAGTTCTTCCGGGTAGTTTCCTTCCAAACGGCTTTTGTCCCCAGTGCGTATCTGTTGCAGGTTTTCGGCCACGGTGCGCAGCGGTTTCAGCCCCCAGCGCGCCACCAGCCACAACGCCACCAGCAAAACCAGAGTCACGGCGATAAGGCCACCCCAGAGCTGCCGACGAAACGTCTGCAGGGTGCTGTTCAAGGGCGCGGCGTCTTCCAGAACCCAGTATTCAAACAGGCGGTCACCGCCATCACTGCCCTCCCACACCACGGCATAACGCTCATAAACGTAGCCACCGTGCTCGCCAAACTCTTCCTGGCCGGGCTCTATCGCCTCCTGCGCCCTGATCCAATCGTGCAGATCCAGCCATTCACTGGACCGGCTTTCCCAAACGATGTGCCGATTGGCGTTGAGCACCAAGGCCACCAAACCGGACTCGGGGGAGTTATAACGGTCTTCCGCCAATGAAAGCGGCAACCACAGCGTCTCGCCTTCCAGTTCGGATTCCGCCAACAGATTCAGCACACGCAGAAAAAGCCGCTCCGCCTGGCCCGACACCAGACTACGTTCGAAAGCCCGGTCAAGCCCGAGACCGGTGAGCCCCAGAAACAACAACAACAGGAGGGTGGCCGACATCAGCAGACGTCTGCGCAGAGAAAAAGTGGACGACACGCGGAGCCTCAAGCGCTGCTTTCGGCTTCAGAGTTAAAACGGTACCCCAGACCACGCTGGGTAAGAATGGGGTTGCGTACGCCGTCCGGATCCAGTTTCTTGCGCAGACGACGGATGAAGACTTCGATGACATTGCTGTCGCGATCAAAGTCCTGCTCGTACAGATGGTTGGTGAGCTCTGTTTTCGAAATCACCTTGTCGCGGTGCAACATCAGGTATTCAAGGGTGTTGTATTCGTAACTGGTCAGCTCAACGGCCTGCCCTTCCACCTTCACGGTTTTGGAAGCGGTATCCAGTTGATAGCGGCCCACTTCCAAAGTGGGCGATGCCATGCCAACGCTGCGCCGCAACAAGGCTTTAACGCGAGCCATCAGCTCAGCGAACATAAAGGGTTTGGCCAGGTAATCATCCGCCCCGGCTTCAAGCCCGGTGACTTTGTCCTGCCAATGCCCACGTGCCGTGAGGATCAGAATGGGGAACTGACGGCCTTCGGCGCGCAGCTGTTTGATCAGTTCGATGCCGTCCAGTTCGGGCAGACCGAGGTCGATAATGGCTGCGTCGTAGTCGTGCTCTTTCCCCATAAACAGGCCTTCGCGACCATTGCTGCTGACATCGACCGCGAACCCTTCCTTTTTAAAACCGCTCTGCAGATGACTTTGCAGGCCGGCTTCGTCTTCAACGACCAAGAGCCTCATACACTTCCTCCAATACCGTCGGGTCGGTCGGCAGACCCGTCTCGGGGTTCAAATCGACCGTTTTGACCCGTCCTTCATTAAGCAGAATGCGCAGTCGATATACCCAACTGTCACCACCGCCGGCACGCTCGACTTTGACCACGCGGCCTTTGAACATGCATTCTGCGGCCTGCACTACCGCACGCTCACTGGTGAGCGGAATTTGAGCCCCGGTACAGGGATGGGTGTCGGGTGATTCCGCCCTTGCCCATACCGCCAGGGTGAGTCCTATCGTTAGTATCAGCCAACGGGCCCCATACAGCCTCGACATGGAGTTGCCTCTTCATTATCTGGGCGTCACCTCCACCTGAAGCTCGATGTAGCGGCCCGGGTGACGGTCCATAAAGGTTATAAATTCGCGGCCATTGTAACGGTAGCGAACTTCATAGCCTATCAGTTCCCGGCGTCGGTGTCGGTACTCGACTTCGCACTCACGTTCGGTTCGGTAACGAATGGTCGTCTCGCCCCGCCCACCCAGTTCATGACCAATGGCACCGCCGATCAGACCACCGGCGATGGCACCGAATACCTGGGATTCCGGCGTGTTTCCGCTATGGGACCCTACGGTGGCGCCAATGGCACCACCAATGATAGCGGCACCCGGGTTGCCGCCACTGTGGCTGCGTTCCACTTCGACATCGCGGGTCCGGCAAATTTCTATCCGGTCGTTATGACCATGGTTTTCGCGATAGTAGTAGGTTTCGTAGATCGGTTCGGCGTAAATCACCCGGCCTTCGGCGTAAAACCGTTGATAGTCCCGATGACGGCTGTCATCCCGGTCGCGGTGGTCGGCCATGACCGAGCTACTGGCGACAATGGCAATGACAGCACTGATCAGTATTGAGCGTTTCATAAGGGCTTCCTCTCACTTCTTCCATGCAGGCGTTATCTTAGTTGATGGTTATGAGAGTACCCATACGCCATGAACCGAACCTGAACTAACCTATTTTCCAAACGCGACTTTCACCACGTCGTCGTAATGGTCCGCGAAGGTGACGTTTAACCCTTTCTTGAGATAGTCCGGCAGCTCCTCGAAGTCGCCCCGGTTGGCTTCAGGCAGCAGGATGTTTTTAATCGACTGCCGCCGCGCGGCGATGATTTTCTCGCGAATGCCTCCCACGGCGAGGACCTGCCCTGTGAGCGTGATTTCCCCGGTCATCGCCAGGTTGGATTGGGGGGCTTTGTTCAACGCCAGACTCAACAAAGCGGTCGATACTGTGACGCCTGCGCTGGGGCCGTCTTTTGGCGTGGCCCCTTCGGGTACGTGCACATGCACCAGTGCTTTATCGAAATAGGAGGGGTCGCCGCCGTACCGGCTTACCGCCGCTACTATATAGCTGTAGGCGATCTCGGCGGATTCGCGCATCACATCGCCCAGCTTGCCAGTCATTTTCAACCCTCGTTGCTGGTCGTGCACTTTATTGGCTTCCACCGGTAAAGTGGCCCCGCCCATGGCGGTCCAGGCCAAACCGGTGACCACCCCAACGCCCTTGAGGCGTTTTTCGTGGCGAAAAATCGGTGCGCCCAGCAACGGCATCAGGTCGTCCGGGTTGATGGTGATGGTTTCATCCGGTTCTTCCAGTAACCGAACCACGGACTTACGAATAACCTTGGCCAGCTGCTTTTCCAGATTTCGAACCCCGGCCTCGCGGGCATAGCCCTCGATAACCTGACGCAAGGCCTTGCGTGAAATCCTGACCTGCTTCTTTTTAACCCCCGCTCGCGCCAACTGCCGTGGCCACAGGTGCTTGATCGCGATGTCCAGTTTTTCCTCCGCGAGATAGCCAGACAAACGAATGGTGTCCATACGGTCCAGCAGGGGCCCCGGAATACTGTCCAATTGGTTGGCGGTACAGACGAATAACACCTTGGACAGATCGAGCCGCATATCGAGATAGTGATCAAGGAACTCGCTGTTTTGTTCAGGGTCGAGTGTTTCCAACAAGGCGGAAGCCGGGTCGCCCTGGTAGGAAGCGCCGATCTTGTCGACTTCATCAAGCATGATTACAGGGTTCATGACATCTACGTCTTTCATGGCCTGCACAAACTTACCCGGCATCGCCCCGATGTAGGTGCGGCGGTGCCCTTTTATCTCAGCTTCGTCACGCATGCCACCAAGACTGAAACGGTAGAAAGGACGTCCGAGACATTCGGCGATCGAACGGCCGATGGAGGTTTTACCCACCCCAGGCGGCCCCACCAGCAACAAAATGGAACCCGAGATTTCCCCTTTGAAGGCGCCCACCGCCAGGAACTCCAGTATGCGGTCTTTCACATCGCTCAACCCGCTGTGATGCTTGTCGAGCACTTTGCGGGCCTCCTTCAGGTCGATTTTGTCCTTGCTGTAGAGCCCCCAGGGGATTTGGGTGGCCCAATCGAGATAGTTTCGGGTCACGCCATATTCCGGCGAGCCGGTTTCCAGCAAGGACAGCTTGTGCAGCTCCTCTTCGATTCGTTTCATGGCCTCCGGCGGGACGGTTTTGCCGTCAAGCCGCTTGCGGAACTCGTCGGCATCACTTTCGCGGTCATCCTTACTGATGCCCAGCTCTTTCTGGATGTACTTCAACTGCTCCCGCAGGAAGAATTCGCGCTGGTGCTTGCCAATGCCTTTGTTGACCTCCTCGTTGATCTCCTTGTGCAGGTGAGCCACTTCCAGCTCCCGTTTGAGCAGTTGCAGCACCTTTTCCATCCGCCTGATCAACGGAACCGTATCGAGCACATCCTGTAGAGCCGAGGGTTCGGCCGAGGTGATGGCTGCCGCGAAGTCGGCCAGGGGCGACGGCTCGTTGGGACTGAAGCGGTTGAGGTACTGTTTCAGTTCTTCCGAATACAGCGGATTGATGGGCAGCAGCTCTTTGATCGAATTGATCAATGCCATCGCATAGGCGCGGACTTCGCTATCGCTTTCCTCCGGCTCTTCCGGATACCGCATTTCCAACAAATAAGGCGGTTTGCGGGACAACCAGGAGCGGATGCAACCCCGCCTCAGGCCTTCGGCCATGAAATGGATGGCTCCATCCCGCTCTTTGACATGATGCACCCGCACCACTGTTCCGGTAAGGGGCACCTGCTCGGGGGTGATCGTCTCGGGATCGAAATCCTCTACATAGAAAAGGCAGACCAGTTTGTGCGGTGTCTTCTCCACCCGTTGCAGTGTTTCCCGCCAGGTGTCGGCATTCACCATGATCGGCATAATTTGCGCCGGGAAATAGGGGCGGTTCTGAATGGGAATCAAATAAAGCTTGTCTGGAAGTTGCTCGCTGGGCCGCATGAGAGCTGAGCGGCGATCCGAAAGGGTGATGATTTCAGGTAACTGCTTGTTTTGTTCATTCATGCATTCGCTTCCATGGTCGTTAACGCCAAAAAAATGGGGCCCATGAATGACAAATCAATCACCCCTCCCGCCTCTTTGGCTGGACTCGAGGGTGACTGAAACGGATGCAGAAAAACCAGACAGTAGAGCAAATGAATATGACGAATATTTGACAGCTACGACCAAAACAACCCTAGCCTAGTCGTCATCAGGGCTGGCTCGGGGTGTCCACAAATTCTGTGGATATCTCTGTGAACAAGGCGAGTAGTAACTGCCTCAGGCACCGAAACAAGGGCACCGGACACAGATTGATCATTTTTTAACCAAACAAATAATATCTTTATATTTCAACTAGTTACAGGTTTTCAGGTTGATTCTGATAGCATTTTATAGGGTAACCGGCTCGATAACGGGAAGAAGAAAAGTAGCTTCTGAGTTTGGGGATAGATTGCCTAAACTCTTTTCCAGATCGCTTCAAGACAGTGGTTCCGGCAATAATGTGTATTTTTGTAAAAACAAGCACAAAAAAGGCCGACACTAGGTCGGCCTATTACGGATCGCAATAAACTCAGGCGGTGGCTTCTTCTTCCACCAACCAGTTTTTAACTTCGTCGGCACCAAACTCTTCGACCCATTGATCCAGAGTTTTGGGGTTGCGACGCTTCTTCTCGATCTGCTCACCGGTCTGGGGGTGCTCATATACGCCGATGGCCAGTTTGGGGCCACCGGAGGCCTTGGCGGATTTGCCTTTGCGCTTACCGGTCTTGCCGCCGTTCACGCGCGCGAAGTAGGTGGTCAGCTCTTCGTAGAACTCCGGCTTGTCGGCTTTCTTGCCCTGGGCTTTGATCCAGTCAACGATGGCATTGGCGCGCATCGCGAAGATGTCATATTCGGAAATACCGTATTCGTCGAACAGGCTGCGCACTTGATCGTCATACTTCTCGAAGCCTTCCATGCGCTGGGCCTGGGCTTCCTTCTGCTTGCGCAGTTCTTCGATCTTGGCTTCGTGTTCTTTAATCTTCTGGTCCAGATCCTGGTCTAACATGGTTTTCTCCTGTGATTAATCAGTCAGCTGACGAGGTTTCATATGAGGGAACAAAATCACGTCTTTAATCGACGGTGAATCGGTGAAATACATCACCAGACGATCGATACCGATGCCCTCGCCCGCCGTTGGCGGCAAGCCGAACTCCAGGGCGTTGATGTAGTCTTCATCGTAGAACATGGCTTCATCGTCACCGGCGTCCTTCTCGGCCACCTGAGCCTTGAAGCGCTCGGCCTGGTCAATCGGATCGTTCAGCTCGGAGAAGCCGTTGGCGATTTCACGACCGCCAATGAAGAACTCGAAACGGTCGGTGACGTCCGAGTTGTCGTCGTTGCGACGCGCCAAAGGAGACACCTCGGCCGGGTAGGCAGTGATGAACACCGGGCCTTTAAGGTTCTCTTCAACCGTTTCCTCGAAGATTTCCGTTTGAACCCGGCCCAATCCCCAACTGTTCTGTACATTAATTCCCAGGTCGTTCGCCACGCGGGTGGCTTCTTCCAGGGTATCGATGTTCTCGGCGCGCAATTCCGGGTTGTACTTCAGGATCGAATCAAACAAGGACAGGCGCTCGAAGGGCTGGCTCAGATCGAACGTCTCGCCCTGATAATGCAACTCAGCAGTTCCCAGGACATCCTTGGCGATAGTACGCAGCATGTCTTCGGTCAAATCCATCAGGTCGTTGTAGTCGGCATAGGCCTGATACCACTCCAACATGGTGAACTCGGGGTTGTGGCGGGTGGATACGCCTTCGTTACGGAAGTTTCGGTTGATTTCGAACACACGCTCGAAGCCACCCACGACCAGCCGCTTAAGGTAAAGCTCAGGCGCAATGCGCAGGTACATATCAATGTCCATCGCATTATGATGGGTGATGAACGGCCGAGCCACGGCACCGCCGGGGATTACCTGCAACATGGGAGTTTCCACTTCCATAAAGCTGCGCTCGGTCAGGTAGCGGCGAATACCGTTGATAATACCGGTCCGAACCTCGAAAACCCGGCGCGTTTCGTCGCTGATCATCAAATCGACATAACGCTGGCGATATTTCATTTCCTGATCGGCCAGGCCATGGAATTTATCCGGCAACGGCCGTAGGGATTTGGTGAGGATGGTCAGATTCTCGACGGCCTCGACCGAGACATACAGCTCACCCTTGCCAGACTTGGACAACGTGCCGCGCACACCGACGATATCGCCGATATCGAGCAATTCCCAATCGGTGCTTTCCTTCTGGAGGTTTTTAGGCATATAGAACTGGATACGACCGCTGGCGTCACGCAGACCAACGAAGGGACCGCCACGACGCATAACCCGGCCCGCGACGCTGACCGAGACACCCAGATCGACGATGGCCTCTTTTTCCAGATCGCCATATTCAGCCTGCAATTCGCCCGCGTGATGCTCACGACGAAAATCGTTTGGGAAGGCCTGGGGCCGACTCTCGGCCAACTGAGCCAGTTTCTGCTTACGCTCAGCGATGATGTGATTCTCTTCGCTAGAGTGATGCTTATCCGTCATCTTGATTCCAGTTCCGGTTCAAATCGCCCGGCTGAGCCGGGCCATGGATTAGAGCCCTTTCTTCAGGGAGGCTTCGATAAACATATCCAGGCCTCCATCGAGCACAGCCTGGGTATTGCGGGTTTCAACGCCAGTACGCAAGTCTTTGATGCGCGCGTCGTCCAGCACGTAGGAGCGAATCTGGCTGCCCCAGCCAATGTCGGACTTGGTGTCCTCGACGGCCTGGGCGGCTTCGTTCCGTTTCATCATTTCCAGCTCATACAGCTTGGCTTTCAGCTGTTTCATGGCCTGGTCTTTGTTCTTGTGCTGGGACCGGTCGTTCTGACACTGCACGACAATGTTGGTCGGGTTATGCGTGATCCGCACCGCCGACTCGGTTCGGTTCACGTGCTGACCACCGGCGCCCGAGGCACGATATACGTCGATCCGCAGATCGGCCGGGTTGATCTCGATATCGATGTTGTCATCCACTTCCGGGGAGACAAAAACCGATGAAAAAGACGTATGACGACGATTACCGGAGTCAAAGGGCGATTTCCGCACCAACCGGTGCACGCCGGTTTCGGTACGCAGCCACCCGAAGGCATATTCACCCTCGAACCGCACCGTGGCGGATTTGATCCCGGCCACCTCTCCTTCGGAGGCTTCCATCAGTTCGGTCTTGAAGCCTTTTTCCTCGCCCCAGCGCAGATACATGCGCAGCAGCATTTCGGCCCAATCCTGGGCTTCGGTGCCACCGGAACCGGCCTGGATATCGAGATAGGCATTGCTCGGATCCATCTCGCCACTGAACATACGGCGGAATTCGAGGCCTTCCAGCTCTTTTTCAAGGGCGTCCAGGTCGGCGCGGATATCGTTGACCGTGCCTTCGTCGCCCTCCTCGGCGGCCATCTCCAACAGATCACCGGCGTCGCCGACGCCATCCGTCAGGCGGGTGATGGTGTTTACGATGGTTTCAAGGCTGCTGCGTTCCTGGCCAAGCGCCTGCGCCCGCTCAGGGTCGTTCCAGACATTGGGCTCTGCCAGTTCGCGTTCGACTTCGTCTAACCGTTCTTTCTTGGTATCGAAGTCAAAGATACCCCCTAAGCACGTCGGTGCGCGCCTGAAGGTCTTTGATTTGTTCTTTGATCGGATTAATTTCCACTAACCGCTCCTGATTTCAATATCAATGTGAATTACCGGCGGGGGCGGCATTTTATCGAAAATCGAAAACGTTAGGTAGTGATATTCCTGTTATCGCTAGGATATTTATAAATGGGGTGGACGGCTTTAAATAATAAACACAATTAATGGGGCGGCGTGAAATTATTATTTGCTCAAGAATTAGGCATTTTTGGCAAATTTCCCGGCATTACACCGGCTCTATGGCGTCAAACATCAACTGCAGGGATTCACGCCCCCTGAATCGATTGCAACTCAATTGATACACCCCTTTCAAACGCGGCTGACTTGTCGGCCAAAGGGATAAATCGATGTTAAAGGCAATTCCGTCAATGACCGCACCATGGTCATCCACCAGTTGTAACTTTAAATGTCGCTCACCCACAATACGCTGACTCTCGATGCGCCACTCCCCATGAAAGGAAGGTGCCGGAAAATTCTGCCCCCAAGGACCCGCCCGCTCCAGCAGGAGGGCATTGGTCAAGGTCAACTCCCCAGGGCCGAGCATGCCATCGGTGACCAGTTGCGGCACCAGGGCTTCCGGTTCGCAGAGTGTTTCCACCGCACGCTCGAACCATAGCTGTAGCTCAGCCTCCCTACCCTGTTCCAGCGTCAGCCCCGCCGCCATGGCATGGCCACCAAATTTACACAGCAGTCCTGGCACCTGCCCGGCGATCCAGTCCAGCCCGTCGCGTAGATGAAAGCCCGGAATCGAGCGCGCCGACCCCTTGAGCAGGCCATCGCCGGATTCGGCCAAGGCGATAACGGGTCGGTGGGTTTTATCCTTTATCCGTGATGCCAGAATCCCGATAACCCCCTCGTGCCAATCCGCCTGATGGAGGACGTGACCCAAACGACCGTCGAGTTGGTCGATGCCTTCAAGGTAGCGTTCGGCATCCACCACCATGGAGCGCTCGATGGCGCGGCGCTCGCGATTGAGGTCTTCGAGGCGGGCGGCGATGGACCGAGCCTCTCCCGGATCGTCAGTAATCAAACAACGCACACCCAGGGTCATATCATCCAGACGCCCAGCGGCATTGAGCCTGGGGCCAACGGCAAAACCAAAGTCCTGGCTTTGGGCATTTCGCCAATCTCGCCCGGCCACCTCGAACAGGGCCAGAATACCTGGACGGGCCTTTCCGCCGCGAATACGCTGCAACCCCTGCTGCACCAATCGGCGGTTGTTGGCATCCAATGGCACCACATCCGCGACAGTTGCCAGCGCGACCAGATCCAACCATTGACCAAGATTCAGCTCGGGCCTGCCCTGCTGCTCGAACCAGCCCCGCTCGCGCAATGACGCTCGCAGCGCGATCAATAAATAGAAGACAACAGCACATCCGCAAGCCGCCTTGCTTGGAAAGTCACACCCAGGCTGATTGGGGTTGAGAATGGCATTGGCTGCGGGAAGTTCGGACCCCGGCAGATGATGGTCGGTCACCAAAACAGCGACACCCGCTTCACGGGCGACTTTTACCCCGTCAATGCTGGCGATGCCGTTGTCGACCGTAATAATCAGGTCCGGGGATTGGGTCAAGGCCAGCTGTACGATTTCAGGGGATAGACCATAACCGTATTCAAACCGGTTCGGCAGCAGGAAATGAACATCCATACCAAGAGAGCGAAGCGCCTGGAAGGCCAAGGCCGTGCTGGTGGCACCGTCGGTGTCGTAGTCCCCGACGATCATCACCCGCCAACCCTCAGCCAGAGCTTTCTCCAACAGGCTGATGGACTCATCAATGCCTTTCAGGGTCTGCCAGGGCAACAGACCCGTCAGACTGGTGTCGAGATCCGCAGTGTCGGTAACACCACGCGCCCGATAAAGTCGATCGAGTAAGGGGTTCTCATGGACAGAAGTGTGCCCGGCCACTGGCCGGGTGGCGATCTCCGGCAGTGGACGGGTCATGCCGATTACCCGAAGACGGCTTGGGTGACGTAGGCCTGAACTTTTTCCAGGTCGTTCGGCAATACGGTACAGCGCTCTTCCCGTTCCATCAGGTCAGTCAGGTGATGCGGCAATTCCGGACTCTTCAGCCCAGCCTGCTCAACCGCCGGGGCAAACTTGACGGGGTGCGCCGTACCCAGGGTGATCATAGGATTCACCGCGCTGCGGCGCGCTTCCCGGGCAGCCTTCACACCGATGGCGGTATGAGGGTCCAGCAGGTAGCCGGTCTCATCGAAAACCGTGCGGATGGTGTCGACCGTTACGGTGTCATCGACCGCATAGCTGTCGAACAGTTCCCGGGCTTTGGCCAGACGGGCTTCGTCCAGTGTCACGGTCTCGCTGTTCAGTTTCTGCATCAATTCATTCAGCGCCGCGCCGTCACGGTCATACAAATCGAACAACAGACGTTCGAAGTTACTGGACACCACAATATCCATCGACGGAGACAGTGTATGCGCCAGCGGGTGCTTCTCGTAGACGTTACTGCTCATTACCCGGTGCAGAATGTCATTCTGGTTGGTGGCGATAATCAACTGGCTGATCGGCAGGCCCATTTTACGGGCCAGGTAACCGGCGAAAATATCGCCGAAATTGCCGGTGGGCACCGAGAAAGCCATCTCACGATCCGGCCCGCCGAGGTTGAGTGCGGCATAAAAGTAATAGACGATCTGAGCCATGATGCGGGCCCAGTTGATGGAGTTCACTGCCACCAAACGACGCTCGCCTTTCAGGAAATCCTGGTTACCGAAACTGGCTTTGACCATGCTCTGGCAATCGTCGAAGTTGCCTTCGATCGCCAGGTTATGAATATTGTCGCCTTTGATGGTGGTCATCTGCCGACGCTGCACCTCGGATACCCGATTGTGCGGATGCAGGATGAAGATATCGATATTTTTGCAACGCTTGCAGCCTTCAATGGCGGCCGACCCGGTGTCACCGGAGGTGGCACCCATGATGACGACCTGCTCACCGCGTTTTTCCAATACGTGGTCCAACAGGCGGCCGAGCAACTGGAGAGCGAAGTCTTTGAATGCCAGGGTCGGGCCCTGAAACAGTTCCAGAACGAATTCGTTGTGATCGATCTGCGCCAAAGGAGCCACGGCTTTGTGGCCGAAAACGCCGTAGGTCTCTTCCAGCATTTTGGCGAATTCATCATCCGGGATGGCGCCATCGATAAATGGCTTCAGGATGCGAAAGGCCAGTTCGTGATAGGGAAGACCGCGCCAGCTGCGAATCTCATCCAGCGAGTATTCAGGCAGGGTTTCAGGGACATAAAGACCGCCATCGGGCGCGAGTCCGGTCAGGAGGACGTCTTCGAAGTTCAAGGTGGGGGCCTGCCCCCGGGTGCTTATGTATTTCACGGATACAATCTCTTGGTTAAACCGATGCTAATCCAGTAATCCCGGCGGGGCCGTCCGGACGCTGAATTTCAGCCCCACCACCATGGTGGGGCGTTCATCTTTTTTAAGCCATATCAGGCTTTAAATGCCCTTCGGGCACCGGTCGCTCACCCGTCAAGCTGCTCTACACGAATCCGCACGATCGGCTTGGTCACGGATTCCAGCGACTGCAGGGCGTCAATGGCTTTATCCATGCATTTCTCGCGGACGGAATGAGTCAGCAGAATCAACGGAACGGTGGACGCATCGTCTTCCGGTTCTTTCTGCAGAATGGCTTCAATGTTGATGCCGTTCTCACTCATGATACGGGCGATATTGGCCATCTGGCCGATTTCGTCTTTAACGGTGATACGCAGATAATAAGCGGTTTCAATTTCGCTGACCGGCAATACCGGCAGGTTCTCGGTCTCGGTGCTGTAACCCAGATGAGGAACGTTACCGGCGTTATCGATTTCCCGGGCGATGTCGACGATATCGGCGATCACCGAGGAAGCGGTTTGCTCGGAACCCGCGCCAGGGCCGTAGTACATAGTCGGCCCCACGGCGTCCCCTTCCACCAGCACAGCATTCAAAACGCCGTTCACATTGGCCAGCAGACGTTTTTCCGGTACCAGGGTCGGATGAACCCGCAGCTCAACCCCTTCGTCGGTCTTACGGCTGAAACCCAGGTGCTTGATTCGGTAACCCAGTTCTTCCGCGTACTGAACGTCTTCGCGGGTGATCTTGGAAATGCCTTCGGTGTAGACCTTGTCGAACTGCAACGGAATCCCAAAGGCGATGGAAGCAAGAATGGTCAGCTTATGGGCCGCGTCGATACCTTCCACGTCGAAAGTCGGGTCCGCTTCGGCATAACCCAGAGCCTGGGCTTCTTTCAGCACATCGTCAAAAACACGCCCTTTCTCGCGCATCTCGGTCAAAATGAAGTTGCCGGTACCGTTGATTATGCCCGCCAGCCATTTAATGTCGTTGGCGACCAGACCTTCACGAATGCCCTTGATGATCGGGATACCACCAGCGACGGCCGCCTCATAGGCCACGACCACACCCTTGGCTTCGGCCGCCTTGAAGATTTCGTTGCCGTGAACCGCGATCAACGCCTTGTTGGCGGTGACGACGTGCTTTCCATTGCTGATGGCTTCCAATACCAACTCTTTGGCAAGGTCGTATCCACCGATCAGCTCCACAACGATATGGATATCGGGGTCGCGTACCACGTCGAAAATATCGCGGGAAATTTTAACCTCCTCACCAATTTGGCAGGAGGGATTATCACGGCGGGCGCCAATGTGGGTAATTCGGACCGGCTTGCCTGCGCGACGCGCAATATCTTCGATATTCCGCTGCATGACATTGAAGGTACCGCTACCAACAGTACCCAGACCGCACAAACCCACGTTGACTGATTTCAAAGCTCGCCTCTCAATAATTCCAGTACAGATAGAAAAACCGCCCCACCAGGGAGCAGTCGAGGAAGTGACTTGCGAAACATACTGAGGGGGGCATCCAGTGTCAACGTGAAAGCGCGGAACGGCGGGGGTTTGGTGGAGAAGCGTCGTGATTTTTTTGCAATGCGTTGTTTCAGGAGGGGCGCGCACGGAATGCGCCCCTCCAGGCCCCGTAGGAGCGCACTCCGTGCGCGAACAAAAAAGGCAGCCGAAGCTGCCTTTTTTACTATTGAACCCAGAAGAAACTTACTTCTTATGATCAATAAGCTCTTTGATACGAGCCGACTTACCAGAACGCTCACGCAGGTAGTACAGTTTGGCCTGACGAACGTCACCACGACGCTTGACAGACACACTGTCGACCAACGGGGAATAGGTCTGGAAGGTACGCTCAACACCAACACCGCTGGAGATCTTGCGGACAGTGAAAGCCGAGTTCAGGCCGCGGTTACGCTTGCCGATCACTACGCCTTCGAAAGCCTGCAGACGCTCACGGTCGCCTTCTTTTACCTTAACCTGCACAACCACGGTGTCGCCGGGGCCAAAGGCAGGGATTTCTTTGCTCATCTGTTCAGCTTCAAGCTGCTGAATAATCAAGTTTTTGTTACTCATCAATCCGCTCCTGATCAATTGCGCGAGTCCAGCTCACGCCTAAACTCGTCCAAAAGCGCCTGCTGTTCTGCGGTCAGTGTCCGGTCAGCCAACAGGTCTGGTCTACGTTGCCAGGTGCGCCCCAGTGCTTGTTTCAAACGCCACCGACGAATATTTTCGTGATGACCGCTCAATAGCACCTCCGGCACACTCGATCCATCCAATACTTCGGGTCGTGTGTAATGCGGACAGTCCAACAAACCATCGGTGAATGAATCTTCGACGGCCGAAGCCTCATGGCCCAGCACATCAGGCTGTTGCCGACCGATCGCATCAATGAATGCCATCGCCGCCAACTCCCCGCCGCTGAGTACAAAATCACCCAACGACCACTCTTCATCCACTTCCGCCTCGATCACCCGTTCGTCAATGCCTTCATATCGGCCACAGACAAAAACCAAGTGGCTGGTCTCAGCCAAGTGATGCACACCGGCCTGGTCCAGCTTCCGCCCCTGTGGCGACAGATAGATCACCTTGGCCCGGTTGCCACTGGCAGCTTTCGCAGCGCGAATGGCATCGCGCAACGGCTCCACCTTCATCAGCATCCCGGGGCCGCCCCCAAAGGGCCGGTCATCCACCGTACGATGGCGATCATGGGTATAATCGCGCGGGTTCCAGAACCCGACTTCGATAATGCCCTTCTTCACTGCCCTCCCGATAACGCCCTGCTCTGTAAAAGCGCTGAACATTTCAGGAAACAGTGTCACCACCCCAACCCACAGTTTGGGCTCGAATCGAGACGTATCGTTTGTCAAAACTCCGGATCCCAATCGACAAGGATTCGACCCAAATCAAGATCGACATCCTTAACGTAGACATCCGGTACGTACGGAATCAGGCGTTCCTGACGGTCGATGCTATCGGCATCGCCCTTAACCACCAGCACATCGTTGCCGGGGCCCGCACTCATCATGTATTCCACTTTCCCCAGGTTGACCCCATCCAGATTGATCACGTTCCGGCCTTCCAGTTCGAACCAGTAATACTCCCCTTCGGGAAGATCCGGCAGGCGGTCCTTGGGGACAGCGATATCGGCACCGCAGTACTGCTTGGCAATTTCACGGTCATCACACCCTTCAAAGTGCGCCACCATACCCTTGCCATGACTGCGACCTTTATCGACGGTCACCAGGCTCCACTGGCCATTCTGATTCAGCATCCACTGACCGTAGTCGAGAATGCGGTCCATCGGCTCGGTGTAAGAATAGATTTTCACCCACCCCTTCACACCGTAGACCGAAGAAACCCGGCCTAGAACAATCATCTTTTCCGGATCAACCGGCGTCATACCACTACCCTTGACTGGTCGGATCAGCCTTGGGCCTTCCGGTATTCTTTAAGTAGCTGGGTAACACGATCAGACGTCTGTGCACCCTTGCCTACCCAGTAATCGACGCGATCCAGGGCAACGCGAAGGCGTTCTTCCTGGCCACGGGCTACGGGGTTAAAGAAGCCAACACGCTCGATGAAACGACCATCGCGGGCATTACGGCTATCGGCTACGGAAATGTAATAAAACGGGCGCTTCTTGGAACCGCCACGTGCGAGTCGAATGACTACCATCGCGTCCTCCTGTTCTGGGCAAGCTTTGAAATCACCTGCCGTTTTGGATCTCCGCGGGGGTTACCCACGAATACGGGATTCAGAACCCCTAACCCAAGTTGAAGCGAAAACCGGGCCCATCCCGATTTTCAAGGCCGCGAGATTATACGTGCTGAGAGGGTAAAAGCAAGGTTAGAGGTAAGTCTTTCAGAAGCCAGCCATGGGTGAAATGACGGAGAAGTGGCAACCAACGTTCAGGCTGAGGTGAGGGTAGGTCTATTTAGGGACGTCGGCAGCCATGGATGGCTGCCGCCGAGCCCCCACGGACGGGTTCATGGCGGGCCCTAAATAGACCTACCCTCACCTCAGCCCCTGGCACCAAAGCTGCGTCAAACAGTCAGCCGAAAGGCCCACGACCACCAGGAAACCCACCAGGAGGCAGACCACCACCAGGCATACCGCCACCGCCGCCCATCATACCCCCCATACCACGCATCATTTTCTGCATGCCACCTTTCTTGCCGACCTTCTTCATCATCTTCGACATCTGCTTATGCTGCTTGAGCAAACGGTTGATGTCCTGAATCTGAGTGCCGGAGCCGGTAGCGATGCGGCGCTTGCGGGAGCCATTGATCTTGTCCGGGAAGCGACGCTCGAGAGGCGTCATCGAATCGATAATCGCCCCCATCTGCTTGAACTGCTTCTCCGCACCCTGCATCTGATTCATGGCCGCACCCATCTGGCCCATGCCAGGCAGTTTATCGACCATGCCCATCAGCCCGCCCATGTTATCCATCTGGCGCAGTTGTTCGCGGAAATCCTCCAGATCGAACCCTTTACCTTTCTTGAGCTTGCTGGCCAATTTCTCAGCCTTGCTCTTATCGACCTTGCGCTCGACCTCCTCGATCAGCGACAGCATATCGCCCATGTCGAGGATACGGGACGCAATACGATCCGGGTAAAAGGTTTCCAGCGCCTCGGTTTTCTCACCCACACCCAGGAACTTAATCGGCTTGCCGGTGATATGACGCACGGAAAGCGCCGCACCACCCCGGGCATCACCATCGGCCTTGGAGAGCACGACACCCGTCAACGGCAGAGCCTCATTGAAGGCCTTGGCCGTATTGGCCGCGTCCTGGCCCGTCATCGCGTCCACAACAAAGAGCGTTTCCACCGGCTGAATAGCCTGATGCAACGCCTTGATTTCGGCCATCATGGCTTCGTCGATGGCGAGGCGCCCGGCGGTGTCCACCAGCAGCACATCCGCATATTGTTTGCGGGCCGCATCCACGGCGCCGTTGACGATATCTACCGGCTTCTGACTCACATCACTCGGATGGAACAACGCGCCGACATCACCAGCCAGGGTTTCCAACTGCTTGATCGCCGCCGGACGATAAACGTCCGCCGAGACCACCATGACCTTTTTCTTTTCACGCTCACGCAGGAACTTGGCCAGCTTGGCGACCGTTGTGGTTTTACCCGCACCCTGCAAACCAGCCATCATGATGATCGCCGGAGGTTGGGTGCTCAGATTCAGCGGCGCACCCTCTTCCCCCATGACATGGACAAGTTCGGCATGCACAATTTTCAGAAACTGCTGGCCAGGATTCAGAGCCTGAGACACTTCCGTGCCGACGGCGCGCTCGCGTACCCGGTCAATGAACTCCTTGACCACCGGCAGAGCCACATCGGCTTCCAGCAGAGCCATGCGGACTTCCCGCAAAGTGGCTTTAATATTGTCTTCGGTCAGCTTCGCCTGACCGGAAATCTGCTTCAGCGTCTGCGACAGACGCTCTGTAAGACTCTTAAACATCGTTGCTTCCGTGGGTTGGCAATGGGCTGGAGTATATCAGCGCAAGGGCTTCCTGTACTATGGGCGGGCGGCCCGAAGTCAACCCATCGAGAGTGGTCTTCAGGCTGAAATACCGCCCAAACCGAATATTGGGAATGGCTATCATTTGTGCGACACTAAGCCCCTCATTATCAGTACGACGCTGCATATATTGCGTCGAGCCAATAAGGAATCCTGCTGAATGCTGATCTGGATCGCCATTCTGGGCTATTTCATCAGTGGTGTGGTGGCCCTCCGCGGCCTTTATCGTGTGCAAATACCCGACCGGCGCGTGTTGTTCTGGCCCGCTACGCTGGGTGTTCTGGCTCACCTTTCAACGCTGGCTTCCGAGATTATCGTCTCCGGGGCGCTGCAAATTGGCTTTCTCAATGCCGCCTCCGTGATCACTTTCTTTGTCGTTTCGGTGCTTCTGATCAGTGGCTGGTCCAAACCGTTGCACAGCCTGTTCGCCTTTGTATTCCCGGCAGCAGCTGCCATCATGGTCGTTGCCGTGCTTGCCCCTGAAGATTACGTTCCGCGGCTGTACAAACCCGGATTGGTGCTGCATGTATTCCTTTCCATGCTGGCTTACAGCGTGATCACCATTGCCACCTTACTGGCGGTGCTACTTGGCACCCAGAACCGACAACTGCATGGGCACCACCTCGAGAGCCGATTGAATCGCTTTCTGCCCCCCCTCCAAACGATGGAAAGACTGCTGTTCGAATGGTTGATGATTGGTTTCGTACTCCTGACCGCATCCATGATTTCCGGCGGTGTTTTTGTCGAGAACCTCTTTGCCCAGCATCTGGTTCATAAAACTATTCTGACCATTATTGCCTGGTTCTTCTTCGCGGCGCTGCTCTTTGGTCATTTTTACCTGGGCTGGCGCGGAGCCCTGGCCAGCCGACTGACGCTGATCGGCTTCGTTTGCCTGATGCTGGCCTTTTTCGGCTCCAAATTCGTGTTGGAGTATTTACTGAGCTCCTATGCCTGACACTCACACCAAGGGGCTCCTTAATTATCCAATTCAATGACTAAACCAGGAGGCAGAACCCCTGTTTCCCGCTTCAGATCAATTAATAGTGTGAAGAACAGCTCACTTTTCTTGACACAGAGAAGGTGCGCCGCTAAAAAGCACTTTCTATTGGCGATAGAGGTTTTTACCCCTTGAACGAGCTACCCTTAGGCCTGCTCTTTGCTTTGCTGGGCCTGCTTCTGCTTTGTTCGGCATTTTTCTCAAGCTCGGAAACCGGGATGTTGTCACTGAACCGGTATCGATTGAAGCATCTGGCCAATGAAGGACACCGCGGTGCCAGCCAGGCGCGTCGCTTGCTGGACGCTCCCGACCGGCTGATCAGTGCGATTCTGATTGGTAACAACCTGGTTAATATCGCCGCCGCCTCCCTGGCAACCATTATCGCCATCCGTTTAATGCCAAACCAACAGGACCTGGCCTTGGCGCTTTCCACCGTTTCATTGACTCTGGTTGTCCTGATTTTTTCCGAAGTCACCCCGAAGACACTGGCCCAGCGCCACCCCGAGCGCATTGCCTTCCCGGCATCCTATATTCTCCGCCCGCTTATGGCCGGTTTATACCCGGCTATTTGGCTGATCAACCTGATCGTCAAAGGCATTTTCTGGATTTTCCGCATTGGACAGGGCTCCGAGTCCAAGGACGCGCTGTCATCCGAAGAGCTGAAGACGTTGGTGAACGAATCCGGCGAAACCTTGCCGCAACAGCGCCAGAGTATGCTGCTTGGCATTCTGGAGTTGGAAAACGTGACCGTGAACGACATCATGGTGCCGCGCAATGAAGTAATAGGCGTGGATATGGAAGAATCCGTCGACACCATTGCCGACCAGATCCGCCGCACTGAATACACCCGCTTCCCACTGTACAAAGGTGATCTGGACAAGGTGATCGGCATTCTTCACATTCGCGATGCTGCGGAGTTCCTGTACGCGGATGAGCCCAGCAAGGTGATGCTGACCAAAGCCGCGAAAGACCCCTACTTCGTGCCGGAAAACACGCCGCTCCATACCCAGCTGGTCAACTTCCAGGCACAACAGCTGCGCATGGGCCTGGTAGTGGACGAATATGGCGACATTCAAGGACTGGTGACACTGGAAGACCTGCTTGAAGAGATTGTCGGGGAATTCACCACAGATTTTGCCGACAATAAAGAGATTCACCCTCAGCGTGACGGTTCGTTCGTGATAGACGGCACGGCCAACATTCGCGAAATCAACCGGACACTCGCCTGGGAACTGCCGACCGATGGGCCCAAAACGCTGAACGGCCTGATTCTGGAACATGTCGAAGACATCCCGGATGCCAACCTCAGTATCAAAATTGACCGCTACCTGATCGAGATACTTCAGATCCGGGATAATGCGGTCATCGCCGCTCGGGTCCGGGAAATGGCTCCGGTCCGCAACGGCTGAGTTCAGACTGGAGCCCGACCGGCCAACCCGATACACTTCGCCCCCTTCAAAGAGGGGGCTTGAACACATGTCATTGAACATCCGTATCGTACTGATCCAAACCTGGCACCCGGGCAATATCGGTGCCGCGGCCAGAGCCATGAAAAACATGGGCCTGGATCAGCTTGTTCTCGTCAATCCGGTCGATTTCCCCAGCGATGAAGCCTATAACCGGGCGGGCAAAGCCACCGATGTACTGGACAATGCCCGCATCGTCTCCACACTGGCCGAGGCCATCGATGATTGCAACCTGGTGATAGGCACCAGTGCCCGTGATCGCAGCATTCGCCTGCCCGCTCTAAGCGCCGAGGCGTGTGGACGGGAAGCGGTCACCCGCCAACAACAGTCACCGGTGGCCATTGTATTTGGCCGGGAACGCATGGGGCTTCACAACGATGATATTCAACAGTGCCACGCCCAGGTGAATATCGATGCCAACCCCGACTACCCGGTACTGAATCTGAGTCAGGCCGTACAGTTGATTTGCTATGAAGTGTTCAAAGCGGAACAGGCCCGGCATCACATACCAGCCACACCGGAGCCTTATCCCCTTCAACAGGATCTGAACCGGTTCTACGATCACCTGGAAGAAACGCTTACGGACATAGGCTTTCTCAAGGCGGACCACCCCAGCCAGACCGTTGATCACATCAAGGCGATCTTCCGGCGTGCTCAGCCGACGTCCAAGGAAATACGGATTCTACGAGGCGTTTTGACCTCCGCGCAGCAAGCCGTCAAGACTGATTGAGGTGTATGTTGCCGTCAGCGACGGGTCCTTTCCGGCTGATCGCTATGTTCCAATGACTCCCCAAATCATGATCGAAACGGGTGGGCGTGATCGCCCCCCGGCCGCGCGCCGGGTAATTGGTGAGCTCTCCCAAGTACAACCGCTCGGGTGTATGGTAAAAATCCACTCGCACATAATCCAGATCACCGGCCAATCGCTCAGCCAATGCAAGCATTTCCTCCAACCGCTCGGGACGGGCAACATCGCCGCCGGGAGGGCGCTTCCAACTGAAAGGCAACTTTTTCCAATTGGCGTCGTAGAGAGTGCGGGTCATATTTTGGTGGCGATCCTGATCTACCTGAATGAAATGGCATTTTCCGTGGATCATATTCAGTTTGTAATCCGCAGGGACATTACCCTGGTCATCCACCAATAGGGGCTCGACCAATATTTTTCGCTTGGTGCCACGATAAGCCCTTTCATGAGCCCGCCAGCCGTAGGACATCGCCATCCATCGACGGCACTCCCGGATAATGGCGGTGGGATCGATATCGCTTTTATCCTTCACGATCCAATTGTTTCCGGAACCATGGTTGGATTTGATAACAAATGACCGGGGCAAGTCATCAAACGGGAGGGTGTCGGGCTTGTCGGTTACATAGAGCAATGGAATCAGCAGTTGCTCCCCCGCCTGCTCCCCCAACACCTCTTTGACATAGGTCCGCATGGTGTATTTATCCGCCAGTACCCTCAACAGGGGATTCCGGTCGTATATTTTTTTCCAGCAGATTTTCTCATTGAAACTCAGGGGCTCTTTTAAATTCAGCGGGTAGCCATGGGCCCGTTGAAAGCGCTTGCGTTCCAGATAATAGCCGGTGAACTTGTCCAGGCGGGACATCAGAATATCTTCTATATTGCGGAGGCGGGTTTTTAACTGCATCTACATCTACTTCGCGAACGGGACTGGGCTGTCTAATTTTTGTTCGCGAAGTATAGCGGATGTCTCGGAAAGGCGATAGCCGCCCCCTGCTTTTGGGGCGACGGTTAGTGGGAGGCCTGACGCTCCGGCGCGGCATCGGCAAATGCCTTCCGGGTGTTGGCAGCATGGTAGATATCACGCAATCGCGGGTAACGGTCCATATCCACTTCGAACCGGTACGCATTGTAGACCTGAGGCACCAGAACCAAGTCGACCATACTCAATTGGTTGCGAAAGAACCATTCACCACTGCCATAGCGGCGGGCTTGCGATTCCAGGGCTGAGAACCCGGTTTCCACCCAATGCCGATACCAGTTGTTAACCTGATGTTCCGACGCCTGGAATTGACTGCGCAAACGTTTCAATACACGCAGGTTATTCAACGGATGAATGTCACAGGCAATATCCTGACACAGGGCACGCACCCGGGCGCGGTCGATTGGGTCGGTGGGCAGCAGCCGGGGGGCGGGAGTCTGTTCATCCAGGTATTCCAGTATGGCGAGCGACTGGTGCAACAGCCCCGGCTCCAGGTCGAGAGTCGGCACCAGCCCGGCCGGGTTCAACGATTGATATTCACCCTGCTGGGCACCGATGCGCAGGTCCACGGGAATATGATCGGCTTTGAGTTTTTTCAGGTTCAGAGCAATACGAACACGGTAGGCGGCCGAAGACCGCCAGTAATCATAGAGTTTCATATTCCCTCCAAAGCCTAACGGGCGTCGCCGGGGTAATGCTGAACCACCTGATCGATAACGCCAAAAATGCTTTGCCCTTGCTCGTCCGTCATCTCGATCCGTATGCGGTCGCCAAATTGTAGAAAAGGCGTCTCCGGTTGGCCGTGGTCGATCATTTCCAGCATCCGTTTTTCGGCCAGGCAACTGGAACCTTTGGACCGATCATAGTTCGACACCGTGCCTGATCCGATAATCGTGCCCGGACCCAGCGGTCGTGTTTTCGCGGCGTGGGCCACCAATTGGGCGAAATTGAATGTCATATCCACACCCGCTTCCGGGGCACCAAACACTTCGCTGTTCAACCAGGTGCGTAGTGGTAAATGCACCTTGGACCCATGCCAGGCAGAGCCCAGTTCATCGGGCGTGACCGCTACCGGCGAGAAGGCACTGGAAGGTTTGCTTTGGTAAAAACCGAACCCTTTGGCCAGTTCACCGGGAATCAGGTTTCTCAACGAGACATCGTTTACCAGCATCAACAGCTGGATGTGCGATTCCGCCTCGCCTGCCGGTGTGCCCATTGGCACATCGTCGGTAATCACGGCGATTTCGCTCTCGAAATCGATCCCCCAATCTTCGCTGGCCATCAGGATCGGGTCGGTTGGGGCGAGAAAGCGGTCGGAACCGCCCTGATACATCAAAGGGTCGGTCCAGAAGGTTTCCGGCATTTCCGCACCCCGCGCTTTGCGAACCAACTCCACGTGATTCACATAGGCACTGCCATCGGCCCAATGGTAGGCGCGCGGCAGCGGGGAATGGGCCTGAGTCATATCAAAAGACTTGGCACCGTCTACCTGACCGGCATTCAAGCGGCGATACACCGCATCGAGATCGCCCACCACCTGATGCCATTGGTCCAATGCAGCCTGCAGTGTGGGGGCGATATTCGTGACAGCCACACATTGGCTCAAATCGGTACTGACGACCACCAGCTGCCCATCCCGGGTACCATTCTTAAGTGTTGCCAGTTTCATGATTCAGCTCCTGTTTCCCGCCAGCTGTAGACATAATCGGGGTTTTCCACCTCGCGAATGGCCTCCCCCATCTGCAGGGCATCCCGGGTATCGATCATCACCGCGACTTCATCGGTGAAGGTTTTCTTATGCGCTTTGCCCGCGGCAAACGCTTTGGGGTGTGGCCCATGTGGAAAACCTGCCGGGTGGAAGGTCACCATACCGGCTTCTATATTGTCGCGGCTGAAAAAATCCCCCGCGTGGTAAAAGAGCACTTCATCGAAATCTTCATTGGAGTGATAAAACGGAACTTTCAAGGCCCCGGGATCACTCTCGATGGGACGAGGCACAAAGGTGCACACCACGAACCGACTCGCGACAAAGGTGGAGTGAGCGCTCGGCGGCAGATGCACGCGATGGCTCATCAACGGACGGATATCACGCCAGTTCACCCGCACCACGCTGAGGTCACCATGCCAGCCTTCGGCATCAAGCGGGTTGAACGGGTAGTGAATCACGCTCACCTGATTATGGCGTTTCACCCTAACCTGCCAGGGGTCTTCGCTGTATTGGTCACGAAAGGCATCGTTAATGGCCGGGGTATCCAGCACCGAGGCATCGAAGATGGCGTGATTGCCCACCGAGCCTTTGTCCGGTAATTGGTAGTAATCGTTGGTGGCTTCGATCATCAGTACTTGCATCGGGCTGTTAATCTCAAGCCGCCACTGGGTGCCCCGGGGGATCATCACGTAATCTCCGTCGCGAACATCCAATTGGCCGTAGTCGCAGTAAAGCGACCCTTCCCCTGCATGGATGAAAAACAACTCATCGCCATCGCTGTTCCGCACCAGATTTTTCATCGATTCGCGACAGGTCCACATCCGGTATTGGCAATGGGCGTTATGGAGCAGGACGGGAGCGTCCCAGGGGCAGACCGGAGCTTCGGGAAGCGCATTCAAATCAAAAGCACGTGGTCGCAACTCCCCTTCCCATTCGCTCCAACCGGTGGGTGCGTGGCGATGGTGGATGTGGGTGGCTGGTCCAAAAAAACCATTGCGACCCACTTCGCGTTCATAGGGCGCTTTTTCCGGCAGATCCGCGTGGGCCTGACGGGAATTTAGCCCCTCCCGATGGGGAAAGGCGATCCATTTACGCATCTTTGATCACTCCGCGACGAATCTGGTCTTCTTCGATGGATTCGAACAACGCCTTGAAATTCCCTTCACCAAAGCCTTCGTTGCCCTTGCGCTGGATGATTTCAAAGAAGACGGGGCCGATGACGGTCTTGGTGAAAATCTGCAACAAAATACCGGAGTCTTCGGGTGCCCCATCGATCAAAATACTGAGGTCACGCAGCGCTTCCAGATCTTCACCGTGGCCGGGGATGCGCTCTTCCACTTTCTCGTAATAGGTTTCGGGTGTAGTCTGGAAGGCGGCACCTCGATTGCGCATGGCACGAACGGTTTCATAAATATTGGAGGTCGACAGGGCGATGTGCTGGATGCCCTCGCCTTTGTATTCTTTCAAATACTCTTCGATCTGTGATTTGTCGTCGCTGGATTCATTGATGGGAATACGGATTTTTCCGCAAGGGGACGTCATCGCCTTGGACACCAGACCGGTCAACTTACCTTCGATGTCGAAGTAACGAATTTCCCGGAAGTTACCAATACGCTCGTAAAAGTTGGACCATACATCCATGTTGCCGCGATGAACGTTATGAGTCAGGTGGTCGATTAATTCCAGGCCAACGCTGTTCTCGGCCATTTTCTCTTCCCAGCCGTCATAGAATTCGAAATCGATATCGTAGATGGATTCCTTACCGTAACGGTCAACAAAATACAGTGTGCTCTCACCGATTCCAAATACGCCGGGGATGTTCAGCTCCATCGGCCCGATCTGACCTTTAAAGGGTTTCGCCCCTTCCTTTACCGCATGCTCCAAAGCGTGGGCGGCGTTTTCAACGCGCCAGGCCATGCCGTTCACGGAAGCGCCATGGGCATGGGCAAAACTTTCAGCCTGTGAATTAGGTTCGGCATTCACGACAAAGTTGATATCACCCTGACGATATAGCCAGACATTTTTGTTCCGATGCTTGGCAACTTCCGTAAACCCCAAACCACGGAACAATTCTTTGAGGTCCTCAATACCTTTGGCATCGGGTGCGGTGTACTCGACGAACTCAAAACCATCGGTAGCAAGTGGGTTCTCGGTGCCCTGCATCTGTAAATTGGCCATGGTTTCTCTCCACAAAAACTGAGGGTTATTATTGGTATGTCACCCACCCGGCAGAACAGAGATCACTGCGACCCGGGTGGGCGCGAAATGGATAAGCCCCTTCCTTTCTTCTGTTTTTAGGCGGGGTGTCTTGTAGAGAATTACTTTGAACCGGAAGCCGGAAATCCGCCAGGGGCTCGGCTTATTCTGTTGGGTGGAAGTGCAACGGCAAATCGTAAAGTTGCAGGGACATCTTTACGAAAGCCAATTTCCTCTTATTAATCAAACAGTTAGGAACCAAAAAATTGCATCACCCCATACCGGTGGCCCGGTTTGGTTACAGTTGTGCCAGGGAGGGGGTTCAGTTAGTTCCAAGCTTGAAAGGTTAGGACAGAAGGTGTGAACGAGCCCGCGGTGAAGACCGCGGACCCGGATAAACAGTCTCAGCGCTTCGAGTGTTTACCAATCCCATATTCGCGCAACTTGTTGGCAATGGCCGTATGGGAAACGCCCAGCTTTTTACCCAACTGCCGGCTGCTTGGGTAGGCAGGATACAACCGACGCAGCAACTCCGACTCGAACCGCTTCATGGCTTCATCCAACGACCCTTCGAAGTTCTCGTCCACGTAGCCCCAGCCACTGGTATAACTTGGCAGTTGCAGATGTTCAGGCTCCAACACATCCCCTTCGGCCAGGGACACCGCGCGAAGCAAGCCGTTTTCCATTTGCCGAACGTTGCCGGGCCAGGGGTATTGCTGAAGTGCATTTTGGCAGGCTTTGGACAGTTTGATGCGGCGACGCTGCGGCTCTGCAAAGCGGGCGATGAAGCGCTCCGCCATAGGCAGAATATCGGACTTTCGGTCACGCAATGCAGGAATGTGCAGCGTCAATACATTCAAACGGTAATACAGGTCTTCCCGGAAGGTACCGTCCTGACACAAACCCAGCAGGTCTTTCTGAGTGGAACAGATGATACGGACATCCGATTTATATTCCTTTTCATCCCCTACCCTTCGGTAGGTGCCGTCCTGGAGCAGTCGCAGGAACTTTGACTGCAGCACCTTGGACATATCGCCGATTTCGTCCAGAAAGACGGTTCCGCCTTCAGCCAGTTCCAAAATACCTTTTTTGTCCTGGGTGGCG
Source organism: uncultured Saccharospirillum sp. (assembly GCA_965652395.1). Taxonomy (GTDB): domain Bacteria; phylum Pseudomonadota; class Gammaproteobacteria; order Pseudomonadales; family Natronospirillaceae; genus Saccharospirillum. Next base: position 72,440 of record CBFGUW010000004.1, read on the forward strand.
CCCTCGAACGCACCGGCGGCGTAACCAAAGAGTTCACTTTCCGCGACGTTATCCGGCAGGGCTGCGCAGTTCAGTACCAGAAAGGGCTTATCCTTACGCAAGCTGTGCTGATGACAGGATTTCGCCAGTAATTCCTTACCGGTGCCAGTCTCACCGGTGATGAGCAAAGGCGCATCCAGGCCGGACATGCGTTTCGCCTGGCGGATAACCCGTTTCATCGACTGGCTTTCGGCAATGAGCATTTCAAATTCGCCGGTTTGCTGATGATAGGCCGTCATTTGCCGCCCGAGACGTTCAGGGGATTTGAAGGTAATCACGGCACCGGCAAACAGCTCACCATCGCCGGAGTCGGTTTCATCCGGTACGCGAATGGGATAAATGTCGGCCAAAAAAGTGCGACCCTTCAATTGCAAATGCACGGACTCCGGCCCAGGGTTTTTGCCTTGCAACCATTTGTTGAAATTGAAGCCCTTAACCCAGTTCTTTAGTAATTTGCCCTGCACTTCGTTCTCTGGCAATTGCAGAATATCGAGCGAGGCTTCGTTGGCAATAACGACATAGCCTTTGCTGTCGATGGAGATGACCGGTTCGGGCAAAGTGCGCAGCAGGGTTTGCATTTCCTGCTGCTCCCGCTCGGTGGGCATGTAGGGAATCAAGGATACATCGTGGATACCGGGAATCAGCCGAATCTCGGGCATCAGATGCTGGAACTCGTCAAACTCGACGTTTGGGAAGTTTAGGTAAATCTCCCCGCTGGGGTCTATCTCGATACCGCGCAAATCGATCTGGTGGTTAACCAGGATGTCCAACACCTCGGCGCAAATGCCGAGGCGCTCTTCACATTCAATTCTGAGCCGCATGCCGTTCTCCGTTGCCGCCTTCTCTGTACGGATCTCTTTCCGGAGGCTTAAGCTGCCGCACTTCGGCTCATTTGTCAATCCAACTTTACAGGCGATCCTAACCTAATGGCCAGGAACCCACATTCCAGCAAGGTTAAAGGCTCTCAGCTACCCCTGTTGCTCGAACAAAGCATCCGTTTTCGCGGCGCAGATGAAGTCGTTACGATGCAACCCATTGATCTTATGGGTCCACCAGGTGACCGTGGTTTTACCCCATTCGGTGACGATCTCCGGGTGATGGCCTTCGTTTTCGGCCAATTCCCCCACCAGATTGGTGAACGCCAGCGCCTGACGAAAGTTCTTGAAACTAAAGGTACGCTGGAGCTGCAATACCTCCCCCTTAGTGACAGGCGCCCAGTCCGGTATTTCGCGGATCAACTCGGCCAGTTCTTCATCGCTGACTTTGGGAGCGCCAGCACGGCACGCTTCGCAGTGTTGTTGTGACAGTGTCATGTCTCATCCTTATTGGTTGGCGGCTTTCTTCTGAGGGAACTTCGGCTCGAACAAGCCCAGTTTTTTCGCCTCGGCGACGGCACCCATGATGTCCATTCGCGCAATGTCATACAACTGATCGACACTTTCCAGGCAATAGTAGATCGGTTGCATGATGTCGATGCGATAAGGGGTGCGCAGAACGTTCATCAAATCGAAAGGTTCGCACTCAGGCACCTCGCTGTTGAAGGCATAATCCGTTTCACCGGGCGAGGACAGGATACCGCCGCCGTATATTGAACGGTGACCGCCCTTCTGCAGCAAACCGAACTCGACGGTAAACCAATACAGCCGGGCAAGGTACACCCGGTCTTCTTTCGACGCCTCCAGCCCCAGTTGACCATATAGCTGCGTAAACTCAGCAAAGGCTTTATGGGTAAGCATGGGGCAATGACCGAAAATTTCGTGGAAGATATCCGGCTCCTGCAGATAGTCCAGCTCTTCCCAACTGCGGATAAAGGTCGCCACAGGAAACTGTCGATTCGCCAATAACCGGAAGAACTCGGAGAAGTCGATCAGAGCCGGAACGGCGGCGGTTTTCCATCCGGTGTGCTCTTGCAGCACGGCATCCACTTCCGCCAACTGAGGCACCCGATCGCGCGGCAGATCAAGACGATCCAGCCCGACCATATAGTCATTGCAGGCTTTGCCCTTCAGTGCGGGCAACTGCCGTTCGATCAAGGTGTTCCATATTCGATTTTCGTCTTCGGACCATTCAACCCGGCCGTCGGCATCGGGCTGATGCGCCACGTACTGGCTGTTTTTACCCATGATCTATCACCTCCAGGAAGGTTTTTATTCTTATATTTTTCGGATGCGTTAGTTCTACCTCTGGTATGGCGAAAACAACAGTGAGGGGTGCTTTTTCGAAAGCGGGAGAATCGTCAAGGTAGATGAACGTCAGGAGAGACAGTGGAGAAGGAGAGAAAAAGCGCAACGAGCCCTAATTCGCAAGGGAGTGAGCCTTTGAAGCCCGCTGCGTGAAAGTAATGAAACCAGAGAGTCCAGGATTGCCCTCGCTAACTACGTCAACTACCAGTATCGCGATTCATGCCGGGCAATCACCGGGTTTGCATTCTAGTCTGGAGGGCGCATGGCTCAAGGCCAAGCGACAGAATGTGACGCATTCTTGAAAATCGAGGGGCGATAACGGAAGTCATGCGGTGATAGGTCTTATTGAAACGCTCCAATTTAGCTTGTCGAACTCAAGTTTCGAAGTTCGCCTTACAGTTGCGAGCTCCGGTGGCTCGGTAGGCCTCTCAAGGGTAGTCCGCAGCATGGATGCTGCGGTCTAGGCCCCATGGATGGGTTAACGCCGACCCTTGAGAGGCCTACCGGGCCGCCGGGGCGTACTCCAGGCACCACCTGTACAGCGAACTTCGAAACTTGAGTTCGAAACGAAGCCCTAGGCAACCTGACGTGACAGCGAAGGCTCCGAAAATTCGACTTGGGCCCATAGACGCTCCACCATTTCTTCGATGGAACGGTGCGGGTAGCTGAGCAACCATTCCGTAATTTCCGCCGCGACATTGGGGTAATGCACTCGACGACGCTCACCGTGGCGCAGAAAGTGTTCGATACGCTGAACGGACACTTCGGACATGACCGAACCCAAGTCCAACTCGGCGAGCGCCTGGGCATTGGATGCTTGCTCCATCTGCCCTTTCAGGGGTTTAACCAGAATGCGTTTCCCCATGGCCAGGGCTTCACTCGCCAGTTCAAAACCGGCGTTGCAAATGACAGAACCGCATTCCGCCAATGAGGCCTTGAAACCGTCCCGACTGAACCCTCGCACAGTCACATTGTTGTACCGGCCTGGCTCGATATCGCCACAGTGCATGATAAATACATCGTTTGGCATGCGGTTGAGCAGCTTCAGGATATGGTCGCTGTCTTCGAACGGTAGATAGATCAGCGTTTTACCCAAGTCGCCTGGGACGGGAACCGGTGTCGGTTCAATAATGGGCGGCAAAATGTTGGCGTCGAAATGATGCCAATGCACACCCAACCCGAGCGTGACCGGAGCAAACCATTTCATAATGGCTTCGGACACCATGGAATGCCCGGCTTTGGGAATGGCGTGGGCAAAGGCGTATTGGTGACCGATACCGATACAGGGCACTCCTTGGCGCCGCGCTGCCCAAGCCACAACCGGCTCGAAGTCGGTCACGACGAGGTCATAATCACTCAGATCCAGGCTGCGGATGTCCCGCCAGAGTTGCCGCATGGAGGTGTCGTTCATGGTCTTGCGCAGGTCGACACGGCCGTCCTGCACCTGAAATGTCAGGCCACGAAACACTTTGAACTCGCCAAACAGGTCCATATCGAAAAATTTGTGCGGATCACGGCCGGAAAATACCCAATCGACCTCGACCCCCGCCGATGCCAGCGCCGTCGCCATGACTCGCGCGCGGGTGATATGACCGTTACCTGTTCCCTGAACGCCGTAAAGCAGTTTCACAGTATGAAGCCTCCTATCGCTGCGATACCCACCAAAGAACCGAGCGATGCCCCCACCAGGGTATCGGTCGGGAAATGGACGCCTAAAAAGAGACGGGACAACGCCACGGCCACCGACCAGACCAACAGGAATGGCAGCAAAACGGGCAATTGACTGGCCACCAGCACCGTGAACAGGAAAGCGGCCGAGGTGTGTCCCGAGGGGAAACTGAATTTGTCGGAGGGGATGATGAAGCTGGTGAATTCCGCCAGGGCATCTTGCGGGCGATTGCGTCGACAGGTGTTTTTCATTACCCAGTACAACACCCGTTCTATACCGAACGCTAAAGCGGCGGTCTTCGCCAACTCATAGCCCGAGCCCTCTTGAATAAAGGCATAGGACAAAAAGAACAGCACATAGAGCCAGCCATCGGCCGTTCGTGAAACCGCCCGGCTCAGTGCCGTAAGCTGTTCCCGCCGACGGCGCGCCATGCACCAGTTAAAGGTTTGAATATCCAGATGGTGTATGAGTTGCAGCCATTTCATAACGAACCCTCTTCCGATGAGGTTCATTATTCAGGTGGGGATGTCAGCCAAGCGACAATTTTATGAAAGTTGTGTTAAGGAAAACGGAAGACGCAGGAAGGGAGACGCAGCCTGACGCGAGCGTCTTCCTTTAAGTGCGGGGGCTTCTACGCTTCCGGCAGCTCAGCCGGTTTGAAAGTTGAGGTTTCAAACGCTTCCTGCAACTGCTCCACCCGCTGTCGCAGCGCGGTGCGGGTATAGCCTTTGGGAGGCACCGCACCCCAGACGGGGTTAGGCCAGGCCGGGTCGGTTTTTTTTCGCAACACATGATGTATGTGCAACTGCGGGACTACGTTACCAAGTGCGGCAATGTTCATTTTATCGCCATCGAAGGTTTGCATGAGACGCTCGGCCACGAAGGTACTTTCCCAGATCAGCTGTTCCTGGTCGTCTTCATCCAGTTGATAGATTTCACTGATGTCTTCACGCTGCGGGACAAGAACCAGCCAGGGGTAATTGGCGTCTTTCATCAAGAGGATACGGTTCAGCATGAGGCTGCCGACTTCCACACAATCGTTTTGCAGTCGATAATCCAGTTCAAACATTCATGTGCCTTTTTATTATGTATGCCGAATTTCAGCGGTCGCCTTGAAAACCTTTACAGGGAGATCAATTGAATCCAGAGTCCTCTGTTCGAGAACCTCTGTGCAAGAAAAAGTGTACCTCAACTGGTCTCGTTGCGTATAACCGCTGATGGCGATCACCCAAAGGATAGAACCTCATGACCACCGTTCAATGGCTGCCCTCCTGGCCCAACCGGCCGGAGCACCATGGGAACAATCCCTTTTGCCGGGATACCTTTTTGAATGCGCTGGAAGACACCAGGGTGTGCAGCTCCTCCTCCGGATGGCGATCACACCATTTGGAGATCACTTCCAACGCTGGCAGCATAGCCTTTCCTGCCTATTTGAAAAGCCACTCCTGGGGAGAATATGTATTCGACTGGTCCTGGGCTCACGCCTATGAACAGCATCACCTCAGTTACTACCCCAAGTTGGTCTGCGCTATCCCTTATACGCCCTCCATCGGGCCCCGCGCTACCGACACACTGAATGAAGATTCAGTCGGCATCGCGGCCGAAGCCTTTATTAAGCAAACTCAAGACCAAGACTACAGTGGCTGCCACCTACTGTTCCCGGACGATGCTACGGCCGACCTGTGGCAAGCGACCGGTTGGCTGGAACGCCGGGATGTGCAATTCCATTGGCACAACCCCGGATACCGGGATTTCGATGATTTTCTGGACCGATTCAGTTCCCGCAAACGCAAGAACCTGCGCAAGGAGCGAAAATCCATCCTCGATCAAGGATTGAGACTGGAGTGTTTCGAAGGACCACAAATCACGCTCGAACGCTTGAAGCAGTTTTATTTGTTTTACCATGCGACCTACCTGAAGCGGGGTCGCCAAGGCTATCTGAACCTTGAATTCTTCCAGTACCTGCTCAAAACACAGCCACACACAATGGTGTTGTTTCTGGCCTATCAGAACGACAAAGCCGTAGCCGGCGCCTTGTGTTTTCGCGATGCCGAGACCCTCTATGGGCGCTATTGGGGCAGCCTGGAGGAATTCCCGAACCTTCATTTCGAAACCTGCTACTACCAGGGTATCGATTATTGCATCCGTCACGGTCTGACCCGATTCGACCCGGGCACTCAGGGGGAGCACAAGGTGGCACGAGGTTTCGAACCCCGCATCACCCGTTCTTTTCACTGGCTGTCCCATCCGGAATTCAACCAGGCGGCCCGCCGATTCTGCGATGAGGAGGCTGAGATGGTCGAGCACTATCGCCGCCAGATGACCGAGGCACTGCCTTTTAAACAATTACCTTTTCAGGAGTCCTGACAATGAAATACCTTCACACCATGGTCCGCGTCACCAACCTGGAAGCCTCGCTGCATTTCTACTGCGACCTCCTCGGCCTTAAGGAAATCCGCCGCAAGGAAGTCCCCCAGGGTGGCTTCACTCTGGTCTTCCTCGCCACCGAAGAAGGCGCGCCGGAGATCGAGTTGACCTATAACTGGGACTCCACCGAAGTGCTTGGTGGCGGTCGTAACTTCGGCCACCTCGCCTACCAGGTCGACGACATCTACGCCCTCTGCCAACATCTCAAGGACAACGGCGTCACCATCCTCCGCCCACCCCGCGACGGCCACATGGCCTTCGTCCGCAGCCCCGACAATATCTCCATCGAACTCCTCCAGAAAGGGGAGGCTTTGGCTCCTAGTGAGCCTTGGGCCTCCATGTCTAATCAGGGGGAGTGGTGAGGTTCTGGGGTTTTCGCTCCTTTTTTGGACCCTTGGCTTAACCCGCACCTGGCGTGGGGGGAACCCCTTTCGGGGTCGTCGTGAATATGTCCCTATAGACTAGACCACAGCATCCCTGCTGCGGACTTCCCCGAAAGGGGCTCCCCCCACGCCAGGCGCTAGTCTTCAGCGTCTCTAGATCAAATCAGAAAGATACCCCTGATTCACTAATTCAATCACTTGGGGTTAGGTTTGCCTTATTGCACCTGCGGCTAGCGCTGGGTGGTGGGGTTGTTCCGCAGGGGTATCTGAGGCATGGATGCCGAAGCTAAGCCCCCATGGAGGGGTTCACGGCGGCCCCGGAGGAACAACCCCACCATCCAGCGCGGGTTCAACCAAAAAGCCAAACCCAGCCACCCCACTACACCTGGGCCACTATTCCCCATACAATATGGCGCTTTACTGTCCAACAACCTACAGGAATATCCATGCGCGCAAGCAAGTACCTCATCGCCACCGTTAAGGAAACACCGGCTGATGCCGTCGTCGTCAGCCATAAGCTGATGCTGCGTGCCGGCATGATCCGCAAACTCGCATCCGGCCTATACAGCTGGCTGCCCACCGGATTGAAAGTCTTGCGCAAAGTCGAAAACATCGTTCGTGAGGAAATGGACCGCTCAGGCGCCCAGGAAGTCCTCATGCCCTGCGTACAGCCCGCCGAACTGTGGCAGGAAAGCGGCCGCTGGGACGAGATGGGCCCCCTCATGATGCAGATGAAAGACCGCCACGAACGCGACTTCGTGTTCGGCCCCACACATGAAGAAGTCATCACCGACATCGCCCGCAATGAACTGACCAGCTACAAACAGCTGCCCGCGAACTTCTATCAGATCCAAACCAAGTTCCGCGACGAGTTCCGGCCGCGTTTCGGCGTCATGCGCGCCCGCGAATTCATCATGAAGGACGCCTACTCCTTCCATGTCAGCCAGGAATCGCTTCAGGGCGAGTACGACAACATGTACCGCACCTACTGCCGCATTTTTGACCGGCTGGGTCTGGATTACCGTCCCGTCATGGCCGATTCCGGCGCCATGGGCGGCAAGGCATCGCATGAATTTCAGGTACTGGCGGAGTCGGGAGAGGATTACATCGCCTTCTCCGACAGCAGCGACTACGCCGCCAATATCGAAATGGCCGAAGCCGTCATGCCGACGACTCCGCGCGGAGATGCCACGGAAGAAATGCGGCTGGTGGACACCCCCAATGCCCGCACCATTGCCGATCTGGTGAACGATTACAGTCTGCCGATTGAAAAAACCATCAAAACGCTGGTGGTCGAAGCTGAAGATGGCGTGGAGGGAGGCCTGGTGGCTTTGATCGTGCGCGGCGACCATGAATTGAATGAAATCAAAGCGGAAAAACTACCCCAGGTAAAAGCCCCGCTGACCATGGCCACAGAAGAACAGATTCGTGCCGCCATTGGTGCTGGCCCCGGCTCTCTGGGCCCGGTGAACCTGCCCATTCCCCTGGTCATCGATCGCGCTGTCAGCGTCATGTCCGATTTCGGCGGCGGTGCCAACATCGATGACAAGCACTATTTTGGCATCAACTGGGAGCGGGACGTGGCGCTGCCGGAAATAGCGGATCTGCGCAGTGTACGCGAAGGCGACCCGAGCCCTTGTGGCAACGGTACGTTGTTGATCAAAAAAGGGATCGAGGTCGGGCACATTTTCCAACTGGGCAATAAGTATGCTCAGGCGTTGAACGCGACCGTGCTGGATGAAAACGGTAAAGGCCAAACGATGATCATGGGCTGCTACGGTATCGGTGTAAGCCGCATCGTTGCAGCGGCCATTGAGCAAAATCATGACGACAACGGCATTATCTGGCCGGACGCCATCGCGCCGTTCCATGTAGGCATCGTGCCGCTGAACGCCCACAAGACTCCGGAAGTGATGGAGGTGGCGGAAAAACTCTATGCCGACCTTCAGGCGGCCGGACTCGATGTGCTGCTTGACGACCGCGACAAGAAAACCAGTCCCGGTGTGAAATTCGCCGATATGGAATTGCTCGGCGTCCCTCACCGCATCGTCGTGAGCGACCGTGGCCTGGCCGATGGCATGCTGGAATACAAGGCTCGCGGCGCTGAAGACAAGCAGGAGCTCCCCCTGGCCGAAGCAGTGGACTTTATCCGCAACCAAGTAAAAGCCTGATCCGCACAACGGGATGGTCCAAACCATCGGACCATCCCGACTATCCAGCGTCTCCCGCCTCCCGTCTCCCGTCTCCCGTCTCCCGTCTCCCGTCTCCCGTCTCCCGTCTCCCGTCTCCCAGGATTTTACAGCCAAGCCTTCAAGGTCTATGCTGAAACCGAGTCAACAAGACTCTGCGACCCATTGAAGGAGACCGGTTATGAAGCAGGAACCCTTAACTGTCGCCGATTGCATGACACCCGCCCGTGTGACCGTCCCGGTTACAGCTACGGTTACCGAAGCCGTTCAAATCCTCCTGAAACACCGTCTGCTCGGCAGCGCCGTGGTGGATGAACACAATCATCTGGTGGGGTATGTATCGGAGCAGGATTGTCTGAAACACATGCTGGCGGACAGCTACTACCGAGAAGACAGCGCCCAGGTCTCCGATGTGATGCGCAAAGACGTTCTCACCGTGACAGGCGATCTGAGTATTATCGATCTCGCTCAAACCATGACGGGAGAAAAGCCAAAGAAATACCCAGTAGTGGAAAATCGACGCTTGGTCGGTGAAATCACTCGAACCGATGTACTGAAAGCACTGATGAGCCTGCGCAGCTGGCATCAAAAAACCGCTTGACTGCCGGGCACCGGTGTTCTCCGGTGCCCAAACCCTGCCCTGTCCTTACAACTCTGAGTCAACAAACTCGAATTCAGGCGGTAATCCGTTAGAATAGCCGCGTCAATTTTCCAAGTGCCTGAGTTCATGATCCCACGTCTTGCTGAAGTCACACCGGTCCAGCGCCACTATCTGGCCTTCATCGATGCGCTGAAATCCGCCGGTTTTGAAGGCGAACTGAACCCCGACTACGCCAACCGTACCGTTCTGGCTACCGATAATTCTATTTATCAGGTGCTTCCCCAGGCCGTGATCTACCCCCGGAACAAAGCCGATCTACAGCGATTGACCCGGCTGTCTTCTCAAACCGAGTGGCAAAGCATTGTCATCAGCCCACGCGGGGGCGGCACCGGCACTAACGGTCAGTCGCTGACTGACGGCATCGTGGTGGATATGTCACGCCACATGAACCGTATATTGGAAATCAATGCGGCCGAAGGTTGGGCCCGGGTGGAGGGCGGCGTGGTTAAAGACCAGCTCAATGCCGCGCTTAAACCTCATGGCTACTTCTTTGCGCCCGAACTCTCCACCAGCAACCGGGCCACCATTGGCGGCATGATCAACACCGACGCCAGCGGCCAGGGTTCGGTGCTTTACGGAAAAACACGCGATCACGTACTGGAACTGACCACCGTTCTGCTCGACGGCGAGGAACTGACTTCCGGCCCCATCAGCAATGTCGATCTGGATCATTTAAAGCGGCAGCCCGGTTTGAAGGGAGCGATTCACCGCACTGTCGACGACATTTTCGAACGGCGACGCGATGACATCATCGCCCGCTTCCCCAAGTTGAACCGCTGCCTGACAGGTTACGATCTGGCGCATATTCGAGATGAAGAAGGCCGGTTCAATCTGAATAATATTCTGTGCGGCTCGGAAGGTACCCTGGGGTTTATCGCCGAAGCCAAACTGAATGTTCTGCGCATCCCCAATTGCTCCGCTCTGGTGAATGTCCGCTACGATTCGTTCGAATCGTCATTGCGTGACGCTCAGACCTTAATGCAAGCCGCTCCCACCTCCATCGAAACCGTCGACAGTCGCGTATTGGGGCTGGCGAAGGGCGATATTGTTTGGAACAGCGTGGCTGAATACTTCCCCGTCAATGAAGGCGAAGTGGTCGAAGGGATCAATCTGGTGGAATACACGGCCGATTCCGAAGAGGAGCTGAAAGCCGGTATCAAGCGGCTGACCGATCTACTGGATGAACTTCAAGGTCAACCGGGCAAATGCAACGGCTATTCCGTCGCCTGGGGCGACAAGGCCGTCAAACAGATTTGGGGAATGCGGAAAAAGGCCGTGGGGCTACTGGGTAACGCCCAGGGTGAAGCGCGCCCGGTTCCCTTCGTGGAAGATACTGCGGTTCCGCCGGAAAACCTGGCCGATTTCATCATGGATTTCCGTGCTGTTCTTGATCGGGAAGGCCTCACCTACGGCATGTTCGGCCACGTCGATGCCGGGGTGCTGCATGTTCGGCCTGCGCTCGATATGAAAGACCCCGAACAGATGAAAACCGTCCGCCGGGTGACTGACGAGGTAGTCAGACTGACTCAGCATTACGGTGGGCTGCTGTGGGGCGAGCATGGGAAAGGGGTCCGCTCGGAATTTGCCCCCAAGTTCTTTGGTGATCTGTACCCGGAACTGCAGGCGATAAAACGCGCCTTCGACCCACACAATCAGCTCAACCCCGGGAAAATCGCCACCACCGAAGAAGCCATTCCCCTGCTGGCCATCGACGCGGTGAAAACCCGGGGCGACTATGACCGAGCGATTCCCGTGGAAAGCTGGGAACACCAATCTGAGGGAATGTACTGCAACGGCAATGGCGCCTGCTTCAACTACGACCCAAACGACAATATGTGCCCTTCCTGGAAAGGCACCCGCGAACGCAAACATTCCCCGAAAGGCCGCGCCTCGCTGATGCGGGAATGGATTCGGGTATTGGGTGAACAGGGCTGGAACACGAAGGAGGCCGCTGCGGCCGAACAGCGCCGTTTCCCATTGATTCACTGGTTCCCGAGAGCCTGGAACACCTGGCAGCGCAAACGCGGCGATTATGACTTCAGCAACGAAGTGTATGAGTCCATGGCCGGTTGCCTCGCTTGTAAATCCTGTACCGGGCAGTGCCCGATCAAAGTGGATGTACCGGAGTTTCGCGCCAAGTTTCTACACCTGTATTACGGCCGATATCTACGACCACTGAAGGATTATTTCATCGGGTTGCTGGAATTCATCATTCCCTTTCTGGCCCGACGCCCCTTTAAATGGGTGTACAACGCGTTGCTTGGATTCAAACCGGTGGAAGCTTTCCTGCGTAATGTAGCCGGTATGGTCGACAGCCCACGCATTCATCGCAAACAGCTGTCCCGAATAATGCGGTCACTGAATATCGATTGGGCTGATGCTTCAATGCTGAAGGGTCTGAATGAAGCTGAGCGTAAACGCTCGGTGGTCATTGTTCAGGATGCTTTTACCAGTTTCTTCGATACCGAAACGACAGGCGAAATCCTGGAATGCCTGCAACAATTGGGCTTCCGTGTGTGGGTCATGCCCTACCGTGCCAATGGAAAGCCGCTGCATGTGCACGGCTTTTTGAAATCATTCACCTGGGTGGCAAAACGCCGCCAACGGGACTTCGCTGCCCTGGCGGACAGCGGTATTCCACTGGTGGGGGTTGATCCTTCCATGACGCTGGCCTATCGCAGTGAATATAAAAAATATCTGGAAGGCGATGTGGCCCCGGTCCTGTTATTACAGGAGTTTCTGGCACTGCATAAAGAACAGTTGGCGAAGTACAAGCCTGCCATTAAGGCTGACAGGGCGACGCTGCTCGGCCACTGCACCGAAAAAACCAACGCCGCTGCAAGCATGAAAGACTGGGATGCCATCTTCCAAAGCCTGGGCCTGGAGTTAACACAACAGGCTGTGGGGTGCTGCGGTATGGCCGGGACTTATGGGCACGAAACCCGCAATGTTAAAACGTCCGCCACCATTTACGATCTCTCCTGGCGTGACACGGTCGATGCCATCCCCACTAATCAACTGGTTGCCACCGGTTATTCCTGCCGCAGTCAGGTAAAACGGATGCAAGGTGTCGAGCTGCAACATCCGTTGCAGTTTATTCTGAAACAGTTGAGGACGAGCTGATCTGGCAGAAGGAAGCTCATTCCGAGCTTCCTTTCTATTCCTCTGAAATCCTGCATTGCCAAAACATCAATAGAAATTGTTAATTCAATGCATAAAATGCATTGTTTGGCGGTTTCCCGCATAATGATGCCTCATACACCGCAAGATACGTTTAACAGCTTAGGTAGCCGAATGACAACCTGGACACCCGACTCCTGGCGGACCAAAACCATCCGTCAGATGCCCTCCTACCCCGATGCCGACGCCTTGACCGCCGTTGAAACCGAGCTGCGCCGTCAACCGCCATTGGTTTTCGCCGGGGAAGCCCGCCAACTGAAACAGCAACTGGCCAAGGTCGCCAAAGGCGAAGCCTTTTTGCTGCAAGGCGGTGACTGTGCGGAGAGTTTTAAAGAGTTTCACACCAACCACATTCGCGACACCTTCATGGTGCTGTTGCAAATGGCGGTGGTGTTAACCTTTGGTGGCCAGAGCCCGGTGGTGAAAATCGGCCGCATGGCCGGTCAGTTCGCCAAGCCCCGTTCCGCGGATATGGAAACAGTCGATGGTGTTGAATTACCGTCCTATCGCGGCGACATCATCAACGGCATCGAATTCACCGAAACCGCCCGCATACCGGACCCGGAGCGGATGTTGAAGGCTTATCACCAATCCTCATCCACGCTCAATCTATTGCGCGCCTTTGCCCAGGGCGGCCTGGCGGATCTGCACAAGGTCCATCAGTGGAACCTGAGTTTTGTTGAGAAAAGCCCCCAGGGGGAACGCTATCAGCACATTGCGGATCTGATCGACGAAACCTTGGCGTTCATGAGCGCATGCGGGATATCCCCCGACAATACGCCTCAAATTCGCGAGACCCAGTTTTATACATCCCACGAAGCATTGCTGCTGCCCTATGAGCAGGCATTGACCCGCCAGGACAGCATTACCGGCGACTGGTACGACTGCTCGGCCCACATGCTGTGGATAGGCGACCGGACCCGCCAGCTCGACAGCGCTCACGTCGAATTCGCCCGTGGCATTCACAACCCCATTGGGTTGAAAGTCGGCCCCACCACGGATCCGGATGACCTGATCAAGCTGATCGATATTCTGAATCCGAAAAACGAGGCCGGTCGCCTCAATTTGATCGTGCGGATGGGCGCGGAAAAAATCGCCGATCACTTCCCGGCCCTGTTGCGCCGAGTGCGGGACGAAGGTCGCGCCGTGGTGTGGAGTTCCGACCCGATGCACGGCAATACCATTCAAACCGGCAATGGCTATAAAACCCGCGCGGTCGATTCGGTGCTGTCGGAAGTTCAGGATTTTTTCCAGATCCACTCGGCCGAAGGCACTCACGCCGGCGGTGTCCATTTCGAAATGACCGGTCGCAATGTAACCGAATGCATTGGCGGCGCGTTCCAAATCACGGAACACGATTTAGCCGAACGTTATCACAGCCATTGCGACCCGCGGTTGAATGCCGATCAGGCTCTGGAATTGGCGTTTTTGATTGCCGATGCGGTGAAGAAAGCCAGAAAAGCGTAATTATGCTTAGGGCTTGATGGGAGACGGGAGACGCTCAGCATGGCTTCTCCCGTTTAGCATCTCCCGTAATGCGTTACTCACGCATTCAATGCATCGACCACTCTGATGTGCCAGGGCTCGTAGCGCACACCGAAATCGTTATCTGTGGTGTAGCGAATTTGCACGAAGCCTAAATCCTGGAGCCGTTTGAATTCGTCCGTTGCGGCGAAATCAGCCGTGAAGTTGCTGAGACCGCCCCCTACCCGACCAACGTCAAAGTCGCCTATGGCATGGTAGGAATGTCCCGGCGGGGCCAGTGAACGGGAAGCCCGGGACAAATTGCCCTCGGCCTGAACCACCTTGGCCATAAAGAGATGGTACTGTTTGACGACACCGCGTATGCCACTGGTCAGCACCAGTGAGTCCCCAACCTTTGAGCGGACTTTGTCGTAAAACGCCTGTGAATGACCTTTGAAAAGATAATGGCCGGTGCCCGGTATCTTTTCGATATCCGCATCTTTCACCTGATGGTTGAGCTTGCCTACGACCCGTTCGCCAAAGAACCCAAGCCGACTCACGTCATCGTAAAAGAGCTTCTCCATATACTGCAGCTCCGCCTCGGTGAACTCACCAATGCGGGATTGAAAGCGTGCGTACCGCAGCATGCTGTCGAAAGACAAAACGTTGAAGTTACCATGACCAACATAGGCCTGAACTCTATTCAGCCGCTCCAGAATCGATACCAACAATTGGTATTCCTGATCGGAGATAAAAATGTCGTCAGAAAAGTCGTACTCAAAATGTTGTACTTTCTGGCGAACCTTTTCCTCCTGACTCTCGGCTTCGGCGACATAGTCCGGGGCTTCCACCGTAACGGAACTTTCTTCAAGTTGCGCATCATTGGCAGAGCCGATAGTGGAGGCAACCCCTTCCCCGGTTTCAGCATTGGCAGGCTTCACCGGATCGGCCACAGAGGCCACCTGTTTGGGCATCGACTGCCCTTCCGCATCAGGGAGGGGGTTAATCGGCTGATTAGGCGTATCAACAGCAGGGCCACCGGTCACCAGTGATTCGGCGGGCCGGGCAAACTCCCTGGGAATATCGACTGAGGGTTGCGGCGCCGTATAAGCCCGGCGAACCATGGCCTCGTCCGTGGGCGGTGAATGCTTCAAGGCCTTTTCCGCCGCCTTATGCGCTTTTTCGGACTGGCTTTGCACCCATTCAGGACCGGATCTGCGGACCATGTCGAGCGTGGCATAACCCGCGCCGACCGCCACAGCTGACACGGATAGCGCCTGATAGAGGAACTGTCTGCGATTCACAAAGGTACTCCAAACCCCGATATTTGTCTTAACGATGCACGGCCGCAGGATGCGGTGGGACTTTTATTTTCACCCAGCCTAAAAAACACTTATTAGGGAACTACATCCCGATTTGGGTGTGGACAAAGTCTCAAACAGTCAGTATTGACCGACTTGTCGTTGGTTGCAACGCGTTCCGCGCTATGATCGTTATATATCGGCACTATCGACGAAGACTGAAGAAAAAACGCCAATATTCCGTCACCAACTCCACCCTAGATAGAGCCCCTGCAACAGAACTCCGCCGTCGTCAGTCCAAATATAGAGAATATCCGAACCGAGTTGCCACTCCTCCGATAACCTCCACTTTAATCCGGCCGAGGGAATCAAACCCGGCGTAAACCCTTTGAAGCTCAGCGACAGCCGGTCACCATAGCCATAGGCAATACCAGGGCTTAAGCGGAGGTTGTAACGCCAGGCTGGGTAACGGCTGGAAAAGGGGTTGTCCATCTGCCAAAGGGCATATCCCACCGCCCAGGAAGGCTCATGAAAAGAATTTTCAAAACGAGCGGCGAACCAACGGTTGTACTGGATTCCCACCAGATGGTTTTGCTCGTTGACGGGGTTTTCACGGCTCAAATGGTAGGTTTTGACACCAATCCATGGCCCCACCGTGCCGGCCCAGGCTGTAGGTACAAACGCCAGCATCACCAGCCATCGCATACCATTACTCCTGACTGGCGGACTGTTTGGCCTGAATGAAGTGGCTGTGGTGCAAATGAAGCAGGTCGTTGATGCGCCGGATCAGATGTTCCTCGTGCTTGTCGATCACACCATCAGCCAGAGCGGTACGCCAGAGATCCACCACCAGCTCGAACTTTTCCTCAACACTAAAATTGGCATTGATGATTGTGGTGAACTGAAACATGTCATGGCTTTCCCGGTGGCGTTTTTTGGCGACATCCACCAGTTCCCGGATCTCCTCATCCCCCTCGCCATCGCCCGCCCGGTGGCGCAGGCGTTGGATAATCAGCGCCTCTTCGCGGTCATCCAGATCATGGTCGGCCATCATGATTTCGACCATGAGCGCGGTGGCGGCTTCACTGCTGCTGAGTTCCGGTTTTGTGTCTTCCGGGGTTTCAAACCACGCCTTTATTTTCGCTAACATGAGATACTCCTGAACCGGCCTTTAACTTTGGAGTGTAGCAAGCCTATGAACATCACCACACCCGCTTTACTGTTTCCCGCCATATCCTTGCTGCTGCTGGCCTACACCAACCGGTTTCTGGTAATCGCTCAATTGATTCGCTCGCTCTACAAACAAAACAGTGAGGATCCGGACCGGGATTTAAAAGAGCAGATACTGCACCTCAGAATCCGGATCGTGGCAATTCGCCGCATGCAGGTGCTGGGGGTGGTGTCGTTTATCCTTTGCGTACTGGCCATGTTGTTTTTGTTCTTGGAATGGCAGCAGGCTGGAACGGCTATGTTTGCCATTTCATTGGTGGCTTTGCTCGCGTCCCTCTGTTTCAGTCTGTATGAAGTCCAGATCAGTGGGCAGGCACTGAATCTGCAATTGAAAGGATTGGAATTGCCGAGCAAACCACCGCTGGACGGTTTGTGAATGCCGAACCTACCGATCGTAGGCTCGGACTTAAGGCTATTTCATGATTGGTACCGATCTTCAGTCGACCAATAGGCTTTCCATAATGGCGTAATACATCTCGGTAAGGCGGTCGAGGTCTTCAATCTTCACGCATTCATTCACTTTATGGATGGTCGCGTTCACCGGTCCCAGTTCCACCACCTGGGCTCCGGTGGGGGCGATAAACCGGCCGTCCGAGGTACCGCCAGCGGTGGACAGCTCCGTGGCATAACCCTGTACCTGCTCAACGGCCTGAGTCGCCGCCTGCACCAGAGCACCACGCTCCGTGAGGAATGGTTGACCTTTGACTTCAAAACGAAGCTCGTAATCGAAGCCGTGCTGATCCAACAACACCCGGGTTCGACGCTGCAATTCTTCGGCCGTCACCTCGGTACTGAAACGAAAACTGAAGCCAAGATGGGCTTCCCCGGGGATCACATTGGTGGCGCCGGTGCCGGACTGGAAGTTGGAAATCTGGAAGCTGGTAGCTGGAAAGAAGTCATTGCCTTCATCCCAGACCTCAGTGCTCAGGGCGGCGATGGCCGGCGCGACCAGGTGAACGGGATTCTTCGCCAGGTGCGGGTAGGCGACGTGTCCCTGAATGCCTTTGATCGTCAAATACCCGAGCATGGAACCACGACGACCATTCTTGATCACATCCCCCACCTGATGGGTGCTGGAAGGCTCCCCCACCACGGCCCAATCGATCTTGTCGCCGCGCTCTGTCAGGGTATCGACCACTCGCACCGTGCCGTTGTAGGCATCGCCTTCTTCATCGGATGTAATCAAAAAGGCCAGTCGACCACTGTGATTCGGATGCTGCGTCACGAACCGCTCAGCCGCCACGGTCATGGCGGCCAGGCTGCCTTTCATATCCGCCGCGCCGCGCCCATATAACATGCCCTCATGCTCAGTGGGCTCAAAGGGCGGGAACTGCCAGTGCTTTTCATCACCGGTGGGCACGACATCGGTATGGCCTGCAAACACCAGAAGCGGACCTCCTGAACCATGAACGGACCAAAGATTGTCGACATCCTCGAAGCGCATGGACTCATTATTGAACCCCACGGCGCCCAGACGTTCGGCCATCAAGGCCTGGCAACCTTCATCATCGGGGGTAACGGAGCGGCGGGCGATCAAATCTTTGGCCAACGCCAGGGTTTCTGAGGACATAGAGAACCTTTTGTGCGAGCGGAGTTTGGCGCGGTATGATACGTGGAAATACCCTGGGCGTTAACCTCGAATCCATGTCCCGACCTCTACCCGCCTGGCGGACCAAACTACTTGGCTGGCTGCGCCACCAGACAGAATCCCCGGTTCGTGCTCTCAAACGCTTCACCACCGGAGGGTTTCTGTTCGCTGCCGGTATGATGGTGCTGTTGCTCGCCGCGCGACTGATGCCTGCGGGTCTGGCTCAGGAATGGGTGGTATTGTTTGGGTTGGCGGTCACTCTTTTGGGTGGTCTTTATGCCTTGAGTGGCTATCTGGCCATCAGTCTGTTTCGAATATTGCGCTATCTTCTGGAGCCTCATGAATGACCATAGCGACCGACATTGAAATTTATATTGCAAAACTGGAGGCCGCCGATCTGCAAGGTTGGCTCGAAAGCCAGCTCGATAGCGTTACCCCTCAACGTAAGCGTAAAGGCATGCCCAAAAATGCCGTCCCGTTCGAGGGGGTGTGGCAGGGCGAACGTTTCACCATCATCGTGATGGAAAAAGTGATGGACGGTTTCACCAGCCTGTGGCTGAACAGCGCCAACCTGCCCTGGAAAGACGATGCCGACTGTGCCCGGGCTGCCGTGGCCCACTTTCAACGGGAAGCCCGTATCGCCGCAGGCGGTTGGCAGGAAAAAGACGATCCCGATGCCTGGATTCGCATCGCCGCCGACGGTACTGAAACCCCGATTCAGTGGAAAACAGAATAACTCCACAGCCCCAGTAGCATGACCGGCCCGCTGTCGCCGGACATAAAAAAGGCGGGAAGACCCGCCTTTTCATACGTGACACATGAGCAATATCAGCGCTGACGGACCACAGTCACATCCTCGGCCTGTAACCCCTTGGTACTCTCAACCACACCGAATTTGACACGCTGGCCTTCCTGGAGTGACCGATGCCCCCGTCCCCGAATGGAGCGGAAATGCACAAAGACATCCTCACCACTTTCACGGGTAATAAAACCAAACCCTTTACTCACGTTAAACCATTTGACGATACCTTCCTCCCGATCATCCTCTTCAACATCGGTCAGGATGGGTTGGGCAATATACTGCGCCAGAGTGGCCAGCACCAAAATACCCAAACCTACCCATAGAAAGGCACTCCACTCTACCCTTTCGACTTTTCCATTGACCAAATCGCCCAACAACCAGGTATCGGGGATTGAAGACAATGACAGAGCGGCCGCCAATATCACCGGACCCGGAACAGCGACCAAAAGGGATACCCCTAAACGAATAAAAAAAGCTTTCAACTTCATATCACCTACTCAGATGTTTTGTTGTCGTTATGGTGCGTACACTACGCTACTTACTTGGTATTAGCTCCGCGACCCGTGCAGAGCCGGCATCCCGCCTGCTGTCGTTGTATGACAGCCCTGGAAACCCTTTAGCGTCCAATTGGAATTGAACAACGGTTTCCCAATCCCTATAAAGCTCGTCATAATGCCAAAATAACCCGTAAAAACCAGCCCTGGAACCTATTTTATGGCCTTGGACAACCGCATTACGGACCTCGAAATCCGCCTGACCCACCTGGATGACACCGTCGAGGTCCTGAACAGAACCATAATTGACCAACAGGACCGGATTGACCGCCTGGAGCGCTCTCTGAAGCAACTGCTGAGCGAACACGAGCGAATCAGGGATGCGGTCGCACCGGAGATAGTCGATACCCGGCCGCCCCACTATTGAGACCCGCAGTGGGTGAAATGAAGGCAGGTGCCGCGCCTCCCCTGGCAATCAGCCCGCTCTTTATCTGATAGAATATCCTGGTTTGTATCTATTTCACGCTCGTGGGAAGCCGTTATGCGTTCTTTATTCGATGGGATCAGTCGTCTCTTTCAGCGAATCCTGTTCTGGTGGGTCAAACTGGACAACAAGCCACCGAAAATCGATTTCGCCCGTCTCCGTTCGGGTCAGCCGGTCGTTTATGTACTCGAACAACAATCCACCGCCGATGCGCTGGTACTGGACCATCAATGTCGAAAGCTAGGCCTGCCTCATCTCGGTAACCGCCTGCAACTGCCGGGATTGGAAGGTAAACGACCGCTGATCAGCATCCACCCTCGCCCGTCGGTACTTCGGCGTCGGCGCTCCGGTGTCACTCCCATGATTCGTTCCCTGCTGAATTATCTGGAAAATCACCCCGAAGAAGATGTACTGCTGGTGCCGGTCGCTCTCTACTGGGGCCGCGGAGCGCATAAAAGCGACAGTCTCCTGCAAGCGCTGTTCAGTTCAAACTGGAGCCTGGCCGGACGCTTTCAAAAGTTGTTGACGGTTCTTATCAATGGCCGCAACACCTTTTTTGAACTGAACGAGCCGGTTTCTCTTCGTCGCCTGGTGAATGACGAACCGGACCTTGCCGTTGCTTCGCGCAAAGTGGCCCGGGTACTGAGGGTGCATTTTCGCCGCGTGCGTGCGGCTGTTATCGGGCCGGATCTGTCGCATCGACGCGTATTGATCCAGCAACTGCTGAACAGCGCCCCGGTGCGCAAAGCGATAGAACAACACTCGCGCAGCAAAGGCATCTCCCGCGAAAAAGCCGAAAGACTGGCCGCCAAACACGCGACGGATATAGCCGCAGATGTATCCTACAACGTGATTCGTTTCATGGACGTTGTACTCACCTGGTTATGGAACCGGATTTATAACGGGGTCCATATTCATGGCATTGAACGGGTACGCAAACTCGCCGAAGACCACGAAATCGTCTATGTACCCTGTCATCGCAGCCATATGGACTACCTGCTGCTCAGCTACTCCCTTTATTACCAAGGCTTGAACGTGCCTCACATCGCTGCCGGCGATAACCTGAACATGCCTGTGGTGGGCGGCATATTACGGCGCGGCGGCGCTTTCTTCCTGCGTCGGCGGTTTGGCGGCGACAAGCTCTACACGGCGGTGTTCAATGAATACATCCACAGCGTGTTCTCCCGCGGTTACCCGGTGGAATATTTTATTGAAGGTGGCCGTTCACGCACCGGTCGGATGAGAAATCCGGCCACCGGGACTCTCGCAATGACCGTGCGCAGCCATTTGCGGGACCACTCCCGCCCTATTGTCTTCATTCCGGTGTATATCGGTTACGAAAAAGTGTTCGAATCGCGATCCTATCTGGGCGAGCTGCAAGGTAAGGAAAAAAAGAAAGAGAACCTCTTCGACCTCGTCAAAACGGTTAGAAGACTGAAAAACTATGGCCGCGTCTACCTGAATTTCGGTGAGCCCCTGCCCCTGATCAGTCGTCTCAATGATGAACAGCCGGACTGGGGCGCTCAAACCTACGGTCCTGATGACCGACCCGGTTGGATGGTGCCTTTTGTGGATGGTCTGGCTACGGAAATCGTCACACGAGTCAACGCCGCAGCGGCACTGAACCCGATCAATCTGATCGCCCTCACCCTCTTGGCCACCTCGCGTCAGGCGATAGACGGGGCTTTGTTGACTCGACAACTGTCACTGTTGATCGGACTGCAACAACATCACCCTTACAGCGACTACATCACTCTGCCCGAGGGCACGCCGGAAGACTGGGTCAGTTACGCCATGAGTATGGGCATGCTGCGCCACATCCCGCAGAAACTTGGGGATCTTTACGGCTTGGACAGCCATCATGCCGTTCTGCTCGCCTACTATCGAAACAATGTTCAACATCTGTATGCCATTCCCTCCCTGGTGGCGGCTCTTTTGGGGCAAGGCCAGGGTATAGACGAGACGACTCTGAGAGAGCGAATTCGGCTTATTTATCCCTATGTGAAAAGCGAGCTGTTTTTAGCGCCCTCGGTCGACGATGCCGAAAGCCAATTGACGGATTGGCTGCTTTATCTGGCTGAACAGGGCTTAGTGGAACAGGCCGAAGGCCGATGGCACGCCGCCTTGAAAGGCACCGCACGCCGACTACAGCTGGAAATGCTGGCCGCGATCATGCTCCCCACCCTTGAGCGCTATCTATTAACGTTGGCCGTTCTGGCCCGGCTGGGTTCGGGGAATGCTTCGACGACGGAACTCGAAAACCAATCCCAGCAAATGGCTCAGCGGCTTTCCGTACTGAATGGCTTGAACGCCCCCGAATTTTTTGACAAGGCCTTATTCAAGAATTTTATTCAAACTCTGAAAAGCCGTGGCGCCATTCAGGTAAACCGGGAGCAATGCATTGAGTTCGATGACCGCATCATTACGGTCATCATGGCGTCGGACAGCGTGGTACCCGCCTCGGTGCTCTACAACATCATGCAAGTGACCGGCCTGCGGGAGTCGTCCACCAAACCTGCGGTTGCCACACCGGGAAAGGAAGCCGTTTGATCAACCGATAGAAAGGAAGCACGCGCGTCACTTACTCTGAAACCTTAGCGCCGGGGTTGATTGATTTCAGGGTGTATACATCAAAACGGTTGCTCTTGCCGACCAATGGATAGGCTGGTTTCTGATCCGCCAGGGCAGGCGCCAGACGGGGTCGTTTGACAACCACTCGACGATCCGCCAGCGCCAATGCCGGTGCCAGCAATGCATCGGCGTCCTCGTCGGCACCCACCAAATCGTGAAACAGAGACATATCCTTCTTTACAGCGGCCTTGGACTTTCGTTCTGGAAACATCGGATCCAGATAGACGACATCGACCCTTGGCAGGGTCTCGATGCTTTCGATCAGGTTGCCTTCCAGCAGAGTTATACCGCTAAAGCGCTCTGGCGCCTCCATCCGTCCCCTGATGAGACCATCCTGCAACAGTAGTCGCACAATGGGATGGCGTTCCAACAGCCAAACCCGGGCCCCCAAACCTGCGAGCACAAAGGCATCACGTCCCAAGCCTGCTGTTGCATCCAATATCGTCAAGTGCGGATTCTGGGCCAGACCCACCGCTTTTGCGATCGACTGGGAGCGACCGCCCCCGTATAACTGCCGATGCCGGGCCTGACCGGTTAAAAACTCCACCGATACCGGTTTTTGTTTGGGGCTTCGGCCATCGGCCAGCGCCAGAGAATGCCCTTCCAGCGTCAGAAACAGGTCCGCTGGCGGGGAGGCAACCGGTCGTGAGACCTCGGACAACTTACTCCTGATGTCGGGACTCAAAACCTCGACAGAAGCTCCGGCGGGAAGAAAAAAATCAATCACCTGCGCTTAACTCAGCCCGAAGTAGACAAAAAGAAGCACCGTCCCCAACAACAACCGATAAATAACGAAGGGCAGAAAGCCCATGCGTTCAATCCACTTGAGGAAAAGGGCGATACAAAGGTAGGCACTGATGAACGACAACACCGTGCCGCCTATCAGCTCATTCCAATACACCAGGTCAGGGTTCTGGAGCAATTCAACGGTTTTCAGTAAACCAGCCGCCAGAATCAAGGGAATGGACAACAGAAAACTGAATCGGGCGGCATCGGTTTTGTGGTAACCCAATGCCAGTGCCGCTGTCATGGTAATGCCGCTTCGAGAAGTTCCGGGAATCAAAGCAAGAGCCTGGGCAAAACCGATAACCAGAACGTCTTTCCAGGTTAACCGCTGAAGTTCTTTGGTTTGATTGACCCCACTGTCCGCCCACCACAGTGCCAGGCCAAAAACAATGGTGGCGATGGCGATCACGAGAATGCTGCGGAGGTTCCGATCGATAAAGTCTTCGAATACCATCCCGATCAACCCGGCGGGTATGGTGCCAAGAATCACCCACCAGGCGAGAATACGGTGCTGCGCATCGTGCGGCTGGCGAGCGAGGTGCTTTAACCAGTTTTCCGCCATCACAAACACCTCTTTTCGGAAATACCACATCACGGCCAATAACGACCCCACATGGACGGCCACGTCAAAGGCCAGCCCCTGGTCTGGCCAACCCAAAACCTGGGAAGGTAAAATCAAATGTGCGGAGCTTGATATGGGTAAGAACTCGGTCAGGCCCTGAATCAGAGCCAATACAATCACCTGGATTTCAGTCAGCACCTCGGCTTCCTTATTCATCAATGAAGAAATAAGCGGGTAATGTCGGTCCCTGTATGAAAATGAGAACCGACGCTTATTATGAGCCCACTTTTGGTTTGTTGTCCCACGTTACTTTATCCCGCAGATACACAGGTAATGCCTGTTCAGGGGGAAGTATCAGGCTTTCATCCCGCTGAACCAACTGACTGGCCAAGCGGGCGGCATAAGCGGCATTCGGTAATATTTGCCGAACGGGGGCTTTTTCCCGAACAGGTTCCCACTCCGCAGCAAAGTCATATTCCGTTAACCAGCCGTTGCCAGTCAGCAAAATCCCCGTTTCCGGTAGCGGCAATTGACCGGGCGCCAAGAGTTGTTCCGTACCTATCAGTTCCGGAACCCCCGAGGCTTCTTTTCGGTAACGGGCGAAATAGAGCTCTTGCATTCGAGCGTCCAATGCCGTCCATATTTCCTGGTTATCCGGTGTTTCGCATTCGTAGGCCAGTGTTTGAAGAGTGCTGACAGGCACTACCCCACACCCGCACCCCAAGGCGATACCTTGAGCCACTCCGGCTGCGATTCGAATACCGGTGAAGGAACCCGGCCCACGACCATAAACCACATAATCCAACGAGGTCCGCGCCCATCCACTTTGCGCAAAAAGCGCCTCCAAGCGAGGAAGAACCTGACGAGCATGTTGCCGTGGCAGGGATTCATGAAAAGTGAAGAGGTCCGACTCGTCGTATAAAGCCAGAGAGCAGACATCGGCCGTAGTATCGATGGCGAGAATACGGGTCATTGGGCCATCCCATCCGAAAAAACGGGCATTCTATCATGATGGAATTCGCCAACCCAGGCGCTGATGCACAGTGCAGACATTAAAAAAGCCACCCGAGGGTGGCCTTTTGGCAATCTATCTCTCAGTTGAGAGCATTAGACTCAGCTCGCGGCCTTTTTAGGCGGACGACCTGGACGACGGCCGCGTTTCTTGGGGCCAGGCTTTTTCTTGGAGGCTTCTTTTTTCTCCAGAGCTTTAACCTTGGATTTGATCTTCTTGGCCTGAGCTTTCACCTTGGCGGCTTCTTTGGCACGGAAGGTTTTCAGCTTCTTGGCATCCTTACGCTTCCGGTCCGCACGCCATTTGGCTTCGAATTTGGCGATTTCTTTCGCCAGATCTTCTTCCTGCTTGGCGGTCAAACCCATTTCAAACTCAGCCAGACGCAAATCCATCTTGGCTTTTTGCTCTTCTTCCTGAGCCTGGATTTCAGCGACTTTCATGTCGAATTTAGCCGCTTTAACCTCTTGTTTGGCCTTTGCCAATGCCTGACGGGCCTCTTTTTCACGCGCTGTTGCAGTGGCCAGTTGGCGCTTGGAGGCAGCGGATTTAACAGTAGCGGCCTTGGTTTTGGCCGTGGTTTTCTTGGCTGACGCCTCGCTCAGCTTGGCTTCGGCTTTGGCAGCCGCCATTTCAGCTTTATCGAGCTTTTTGGATGCCGCAACCAAACCCGCATTCAATACAGGTTCAGACGCTACCGTGGCCACGCTACGAGCCGCACGCCGGGTTGCGGCCTTTTTCTTGGCCGGAGTTTTTTTAGCGGCGGTTTTCTTTACTGCTGTTTTCTTTGCTGTGGTTTTCTTGGGAGTTCTTTTTGAACCCGGTTTTGGTCCGCGCTTAGCGGCGGTTTTCTTTTTAGCTGCAGCCATTGCTGTCTCCTTATTGTTTCACTATCGAACTACAAATAGCTCACCGTCAAAACGTAATTTAGTCAGTTGATATAAAAGATGCAAATTTATATGGCTTAAAGATGCCTATAGAGTCACTTTTTTTCCAAATATTTATCTTTTTTGTGTTCTCGGCATGAAAAACCGCTCCAATAATTCGGGCCATTCATTTTTTTAATCTATTCAAGGAGTCGTCGTTAGGATTGAAATCCAGTTTCAAAGCAACTGCATTCAATGGATATTTTCTTACTCAAGAGAGGCTGACTCCCAACATTAATACCGAGCAAGCAGAACCTGGATCTTCGTCCAAGTAATCAGGAAGACCTTATGGGCCGAATCGATATCGGCCGTTTTCAGAATGAGAGAACAAAGAGAAACCTAAATCGCTAAGTTGTGACGACACCCATCGGGAGCACGGGTTGAGATTTAAAACGAGAGACCAGTTTGGGGTACTGGAATGGTCACAAGGAAGCGATGAGGTGAAAAAACCTGGTTTTTACAAAGTACTACAATTGTTCAGTGCTTGATTCTCAAGGCACAGGCCGTAAGGATTCACTCACATCCGGTTAATGACACCTTATCCACAATCACTCCCCAGACTTATCCTTTGCCACAGGCTTTTGGTAGGCGTAATTTGCCTGTTGCCATGTTTGAGCAGGAGAGAACAAGGTGACTCAACCGACCGCACTGGCTCCGGAAACCGCACCCACTTTGGTATTCCTACGTCGCCGGCAGGTGGCGGATATGATCGTCGAGCTCTCCTTCAATGAGGCGGCACGTCGACACTTACCTGAATTGAAAGGGTTGCTGATAGACGCCCTCTACACCCTGCCCTCCGAATGTTTTATCGCCGATGACTGGTCCTGCATTCTTCATCAGGTGATTCAAGCTCTACTGCTGCGCCAGGAAAATAAAACCGAGGCGCGGATGCCCGCCCCTTTAGCAGGAGCCATCATCCAGTTGGAAAGACGCCTTCAGTAGGGATCAGGGGTTAAACGCCTGCAGAGAGATCAATGCCCAATGGTCAGTTTGCCATTCCAGAACAGCCACACCTCTTATGGGGAGGTCGTGACTGGCTTTAATGCGGTTCAACCTGGGGTCCTCATTAAAAGCCGGAGCCCAAACCCATTCCGCCAACTGCCGGGCGCGCCAGTTGAAATAAATGTGCACCTCGGTGGAACCGTCGCGCTGGGGGTCGGTCAGCACCTCTCCAATGCGCACCAATTCCGCTTCGCCATACTCAACCGGATCTCCATCCTGATCGGAAGTTGGGTAATAACGGACCCCGGATGTGTTGCGTTGAACCCAGCCATTGGCAGTAAACTCCCTCTCTTGGGCCACGACCCGCTCGCTGACCAACACGCCTTCGTCCACCAGAACGTCCAATTGTTGTTTTAATGTAGCGGAATGGCCATCAAGAACCGTCAACGGTAATGGAGGCAGGTTTAACACCATAACCCGGCTGGATAAGGTGGCGCCGATCAATTCATCCGCGATCAAACGGAGTTGTTGACGGGCATGGCCCGTCGCACCATAGGCCATTAGCGAATTTGAATATAAGAGAAGAGTGATTGATAAAAAAATATTCTTACAAAGGTTCATGCCTCTCTCCTGACGGGGAGCCCCCGGCACACGTGGCCTGGCGATAATGTTATGTCGGTAAGAATATAAAAACCTTGATGTTAGAAAAGAATGATTCCATCAGCCAGGCGGCGAAAACACAGAACGTTGCTATAGTCAATATTACTGTTGATCGTAGCAGCAGCAGTATGGTGACTACTCCCATGTGGGCCCTGCCCCATGTTAAAGCGGACGCCTCCCCGGCGTCCGTTCTTTTCGTTACAATACCGGGTCATTTTTTCGGTATCTCTTTATGCACCCCACCTGGCAACTTCTGGAACGCCATCGCGACGACCTTGATCGGGAAGCCGTTCTTTGGGTCGATCCACCTCAAAACCACGATCTGATAAAACCCGAAGATGGCTTGCTGACATTGGATCGCTCCCTTTTTCGCCAGGTACGCGCGCGCTGCGTGACTCCCGAGGATACATGGCCCGAGGGCGTTTCCCGCCTGGTCCTGTTTTATCCAAAGGCCAAGGAGCGGTTGGAATGGTGGCTAAAACAAATAGAGAAGCATGCTCCGGGCGTCGAACTGCATGTGGTTGGTGAAAACAACGGAGGTATAAAAAGCCTCGCCAAACGGGTTAAATCCTTTGCCGACGTAACCAAGTTGGACACCGCTCGCCATTGTGCTCTTTTTCATTACCGGCCCTTTGCCGAAGTACCGCAACAAAACGACGGCTGGCGCCAATTTGACCACAATGGCTTGACCATTCAGGCATTGCCGGGTGTATTCAGCCAGCAGAAACTCGACCGGGGAACAGCCCTACTCCTCGATACATTGCCCGAGCTGAAGGGATTTGTGTTGGAATTCGGTTGTGGCAGCGGCGTATTGGCCGCTGAGGTTCTAAGACGATCACCCGAGGCATCCTTAACCGCCGTCGACATTGACTGGCTGGCCGTACAGTCCACCCAACGCACCTTGACCGAGGCCGGTTTCGGTGAACGCAGCCGGGTCCTCTGGTCGGATGGTCTGGCGGAAGTTCCGCAGCAACGGTTCGACGTCATCATTACCAACCCGCCCTTCCATGCCGGCATTAAAACCCACTATGAGCCCAGTGAACGTTTCTTTGCGGAATGCGATAAATGGTTAAGACCGGGCGGCGAACTGTGGTGGGTAGCCAACGATTTTCTGGATTACCAATCAACTCTAGGGGCGGGTTTCCGCTTTTGTGACGAAAAGCGCCATCATCAGGGGTTCCGGATATTCCGGGCGCGGCGATAACGCTTATCGATCTGCCGCATCAGTGTTTGGACAGATCGCCCACGAAAAGATAGCCCTTGCTGCGCACCGTTTTAATGCGCCGTGGGTGAACAGGGTCGTCCCCGACCTTGGGCCGAATACGGGAAACGCGAACATCGACGGATCTGTCCTGTCCGTCGTATTCGATCCCGCGCAGCCGACTGAAGATTTCCTCACGCGTCAGAATCTGTCCCGCATGGCTTGAAAGCAACCACAGCAAGTCGAATTCGGCGCTGGTCAGTTCAATCGGCGAGTTGTCGAGCCAGGCTTCACGCATGGTGTTGTCGATAATCAGATCGCCGAACTCCAACCGCTCGGTCGTGCGTCGAATTTCGGATTTACGGCCATGTTCGCCGCGCCGGAGAATGGCTTGGCAACGCGCGAGAATCAGTCTTAGGGAACTGTCCTTGATGATGTAGTCGTCCGCGCCCATGTCGAGCCCAAGCACTTGATCCAACTCGTCAGGACGATGGCTCAGCAAGATGACGTTGCCGTTATAGTCTTTCCGGGACAGCTTACAGATGGTCAGGCCGCTTTCACCTTCGAGGTCGACCTCCAGCAACACCACATCGGGTTGCTCTTCGCGAATGCGTCTAAGGGCCTGAGAGGATTCAGGCTCGACTTCAACCTCATATTCGTTGCTGACCAGGTAATCCCGCAGCCGACGCGCGTAATCAAGGTTGTCGTCTATGATCAGAAAGCGCTTTTTGGTCATCGTATCTGCTCGATATCCCACAGAAAACTGACTCCGTCGGCTGACATGATTGCAAGTGATCCCGAATACTCTGTGTCACGAGTAACCGCAAGGACCGACCTTGGCAAGATCAGCCGCCATAACGTTGATCACTGACCTGCCGGAAAACAATACCGGGCGAAGCCTGCCTTGGGTAACAAAGGGTACCAGTGACAGAATGCCCCGGTTACCAGCTGTTACAACCTTTACTTTAGACCTTATTTGTAACTTTGCAGCAAATTTACCGGTTAATGACCTCTAAATGCCCAGGAAGCCCTTAGCGGGTGCCGAAAATGCGGTCACCGGCGTCACCCAGGCCGGGGATGATGTATCCCTGTTCATTCAGACGGTCATCGATGGATGCCACATAAATCTCGATGTCGGGATGCACCTTGGTGACCGCCTCAATACCTTCGGGGGCCGCGACGAGGAACAGCCCGAGAATTCTCTGGCAACCCTTTTGCTTGAGCAAATCTATGGTGGCGATAAGAGTTCCACCCGTGGCCAGCATGGGGTCGACAATCAAAGCGGTGCGGTCTTCAACATCCTCGATCACCTTGTCGAAATAAGGAACGGGTTCCAACGTTTCCTCGTCCCGATACAGGCCCACCACACTGACCTTGGCATTGGGAATCAATTGCATGACACCGTCGAGCATTCCCAAACCGGCCCGCAAAATCGGTACCACAGTGATTTTTTTGCCTTTGATGCGCTGTACGGTAAGTGTCGCCCCCGTCCAGCTCTCTATTTCGACACTTTCGGTGGCCAGAGTCCGACCGGCTTCATAGGTCAATAAATTACCCACTTCACCAGCCAATTCGCGAAAATGCTTGGTGCTGGTACCCACTTCGCGCATTAAACCCAGCTTGTGCTGAATCAGGGGGTGCTTAATTTCGTGAACAGCCATTTGGCGTCCTCATTCTGGTAGTTCGGGTAAGGTTAAAACAGCTTCCTGATGTAAAAAACCTGATTTGGGCCAATCTTCCGGATTTGCAGAGGATGGATCAACCGGGGCCTCGGCGATAAAACGATCTCTGATTTCCCGCATGGACCGGTAAGCGGCCTCCCACAACATCAGTTCGGGCAGATGGGCCTGCAGCCTTCTGAATATTCGGATCCCCTCATCATCCAGGTCGCCCCAATAGATAAGCGGAAAATCGGGCTTTCCCGCGTTGAACCAATAACGCTCGAAACGCTCAATGTCATCGCGAGATGTCGCCGCCGTATAACCGAAGCAACTGACCTCCGCATCCCGTAGATTTCTCGAAGCGCCACGGTTTCCCGCGGTAAATACGAAACCGTAGCGATGTCCGTAAGCTTTAACCAGCTTAAGGTAGGTGTCCTGGTTCTCGATCAAGGCTATGCCGGGAAAACCGGCGGGCAGGTGCGCATGCAGCAACACGCCCCGTTCCATCGGTTCCCATCGGAGCTGTTCCCCCATTCCCTGAACCCAGTTTTGCAGAGAGGGCTGACTTTCCAAGGCTTTGGCATCGTTGAAGAGGTTGGCACCCAGTTGCTGCCAGCTGTATTGGTGGCCGGGCTTCAATTCTTGCGCAGTCACCAAAACACGCTCCCAATCACGGTGCATTTGTTGGATTCGCGGGGGTGGGTTCCGAGCAAGCCAGACTGCAAAGTCAGGCGTTAGAGGAAGCGCCTCTATACGCGCCTCCCAAGTGGACAGAAATACTTCGTACGTATCACCGGGGAGCTCAGCCGAGAGAGGCCCGGACTGTGCTTTGGTGACTGTAAGCCAGGCCCCCTCCAAAATATCGGACTCGGGAGTCTTGATACTTAACCAACCGCTGCGCTCCATGGCGTAAAAACGCTCCAACCAGAGGTCTTGGTCGTCCAGGCCGGGCTTTATGCCCAAACCGGCCAACCGTTTTCTGGTCAACCGATTGGCAGCATGCCCTTTGAGCTTTGCATCATCAACCAGCTTGCGCAGCATTTTTTCCAATGCCGGGGCCTGTAGGCAAAGCTCGCTTAAGTTCACTGGATGTCCGCCATGAAATCAAGTTCGGCCTGTTGACGAATCACTTTGCGGTGGTTGGCCCACAGCGTTTTGATCTTGTCCTGGTTGCATTTCTGCCGATCCACCAGCACCCGGGTCTGGAGTTCGCCCGTTCGTTTTCCTCCGGCCAACGGCACTTTCGAGAAAACGAACTGGTTGGAGATCATATCCATGAAGGGACCGGATTTACTGGTCGGCATGATGAACAGCAATTGCAGACCCAAGGCTTCGGTAAGGTACCGAATCACCTCTTTGGAGCGGGTTTCGTCCATTTTTGAGAAGGCTTCGTCGACCAGCACCATACGCAGGTGACTGTCGCCTTCATTAAAGCGAAACGCCGAGGTGATGGCCGCGGACCGAATAATGTAGGCCGGTGTTTCCAACTGGCCACCCGAGCCTGTGCCATATTGACTCAGCGCAATCGGCTGCTTGCCTTCGGGCTGTTTGTAAATTTCATAGTTCCGATAATTGCGGTAGTCTGAGATCCGCTCAAGTTCACGCAGTGCTTTTTGCTCGTCGTCGTCCAGCAGCATATCCATCAACTGATCACGCACCCGGGCCGAACGTTCACTAAGTTGCGTATCGAACAGAGTCTGCCCTTCGCCCAATGAGGGGCTTTTAATGACTTCGTCGAAAAAGTGCCAGTACTCGCGGTATTCCGGCACCCAATCCCAATCGAACCAATAACGCTCCTGATCCGCCCCGAACCGGTGGTGTTCCAGCTCCTTGTTGAGATCCTCCAGCACGCGTTTACCATCGTTGATAGATTGATAAATCGCGTGGCAAAGGTTGGTCACGAACGCATTGTTGAAGCTTTCCTTCAGGGCTTTGAGGTTATCGACCTTCTCGACCAGAATGTTGTTTTTCAACCGGTTGTGCACCTGATCGACCTGCCGACGCAACGATACGATGCCACGGAAGAAATCGGCACTGTGCAGGGCGCTGTAATTGAGATCCAGTGCGATGGCATCCTGCGGCTGGCAGTCCTGGTTGTGGTCTTTGAGCAGCAGTTCCAGTTCGTGGGCTCTGGCGTTCAATTCCGCTTCGAGCGATTTACGCAGATTTTCCTGTGTATCGGGGTCGGCCGTGGCGGCGTTTTCGTCAGCCTCCAGCAGACTTTTTTCCACATCGAAATCAGGCCAGGCGGACACGATATCCCGCAGGTAACTCTCTTTCTTTTCGCTGCGGGCTTCGGTTTCCTCCTGCTGATCGCTCAGTATCTGACACTGACGGGACAGCGTTTCGATCCGCTCGCCGAGACTGCCCCGGCGCTCAACCAGCTCGCGAATGCGGGCTTCCAATTCTTTCAACTGGCGGTTTACGGTCTGGTATTCCGCCTCAAGATCGGCCGCATTGCTCAGATCCAGGGCGGCGAGCGCCTGCTCAGCGGTTCTTAGCGTGCGTTGCTGTTCCAGCATATCCCGTATCAGGTCCGCGTGGCGCAAGTGCCCTAATTGGTTCACCGACCGATACAACTCACGGACTTCTTCAGCCTGGGCCTGTAAATCGTTGGCCTGACCGGCCAGCGCCATCAATTCCTCTTTCTTGGCGGCCAAGGCCCGTTCGCGGGCGCCCTGACCAAACACCAGTTCGGAAATGGGCATGTCGCAGCGATACATTGCATAAGCGCCACTGCCAAGGCCGTTACGGGTCACCCCCCGGCGGGTACGGGTGAGCGCCTGAGCGTCTTCGCACTGTTCGACCAGACCATAGCTGGCGGTCAAATAAGCCCGGGCAACAGAGTGGTCGAAGGCCATCAAATGGATGATGGAGTTGTGTGGCAATTTAATACGGTCGGCATCCTGACGGGCTTTGCTGCCCTGAATAACCCGGGCACGGTTTTCCTTCGGCAGATTCCGCACCGTTTGAATGGCTTCGGCTTCAAACTCCGGTTCGACCAGAATGGCGAACCTCGCCCCGCCGATATACCCCTCAAGCGCGGATTGCCATTCAGGGTCCTTAATCTCAACGTGATCACACAATACGCGCGGGTCCGCTTCCGGCCACTCCCGGCGTATGGCTTCCAAGGCGGCGCGAACATGGGGCGGGTAGTTCAGACGTTGCCCTTCCAGGCTGTCGATATCCTGCTGTTTGCGCTGCAATGTCTGGCGAACCTGAGCGAGGCGCTGCTCCCGCCGATCCTGCAGGCGCTGCAATTGGTCTCTGAGGCTCACGCCGGACGAGGTGCGCTCTTCGTTGAACCAGGCATCACGCCAGTGGTTCAACGCGCTTTGCTGGGCGACCACCTCGTCCAGGTGTTGTTCCAGGGGGGCGATATCGATCCAGTCCTGGTTGAGCAGCGACCGGAAATCCACCGGGCTGGCATTATGTTGCAACACGGTTTTCGCCAATTGGCCCAGCGCTTTGTCAGCCATGTCCGGCAGGTCGGTTGCCAGACTGGTTCTGAGTAATGCCTGTTGAATGTACTCACTGGCGTTCAGACTGCGCTGCAGGGCTTCATCCTGCTTCAATAAGGGTTCGGCCAGGTCGGTAAGGCCCTGCTTGCATGCCTCGATGGTGCGCTCGAACCGGTCTTTGTCCTGCAGGGCATCGATACCGCGACGCTGGGCTTCGAGGGAAATCAGTTGTTCGTGGGCTTGGTCCTTGCGCTGCTCGGCGACTTCGATTTCACCGTGAACCGCGTCGCGTTGTTGCAGCAAGGATTGCTGCTCGTTCTTGGCCTGAAGGTATTTTTTCTGGTCGCGCAGGAAGCGTGCCTTGGCGGCGACATAATCCGCCACGTTGTAATCGATCCACTGGTTGATGTAGTGGTCGGCCTGTTGGCGCCCATTCACCAACCGGTCGATGGTCAGCTTCAGGCGGTTCGCTTCGGATTCCATGCCGCTGATGGTTTTCATTAAGTCGGAAACCGTGCGAATGGCTTCACCCAGGTCTTTTTGTTCGAGAATTTCCTGACCGACAAAGGCGTTGATGCCCCGTACCGGTTTATAGGCCATGAATCGGGAAAAGGCTCGGGCCGCATTCATCGCTTCGCGTTCGCTGACGGCGTCAGTTCGTCCCCGAATGGCGGCGTAAAAACGACGCAGGTATTGTTTTTTGGTGTCGTATTTTTCGACTTCCAATCCACGGGCTTTCAAACGCGGCACCACTTTTTCAAGCGTCACCACCTGTCTGCCCTCGTCGGACTCCATTACAAAGTCGGACTGGCCGAGCTCTTCTCCTGGGGCGATCATGTAGATCACATCGCCAAGACGGGCTATGGCTTGACTGCCGGCTTTATCGAGATAGGCACTGATGCCGATGACGGCAGTGAATGGCTCCGCCGGTTCACCTTGAGTCGGATGGAATACAGCTGCCAGATACCCCACAGCCCCGTCGGGGCGTGCGTATGAGCCGTCATCGCAACCCAATACATAGGACGCTAGAGTCCGCACTTGCTTGCCACGGCCACGCTGAGTGGCTTCGTCCTGGCCGGGGTTGAAGTGAAAGAGGGTGTCGTGGGCGGCGGTCATGATGGTTTGCAACGCATCAGCCGCCGTGGTTTTACCGGAACCGTTGCCACCACTGAGCAGATTGATAGGCCCGAAATCGAATTCCAGCAGTGGGATATTGCCCCAGTTCACATAGATGAATTTTTTCAGAAACATGGATCAATCCCGTGAGAAAACAGAAGCGGTGTCGTCGAGCACCGTCAGACGTGGTTCGGTGGTGTCGGCATCGTTCGGCTCTTCGTCCGGTGCGTCACCCTCCGCTTCCACTTCCTGTGCCGCAGGCCCGGTGGCCGACAACAACGCTGAAAGCACATCATCAGACACATAACTCATGATCATCGGACGGATGCGAACCCAAAAATCCCCGCTGTCGAGGGCGTCTTCCTGGCTGACCTGAATCAGCCTGAGCTGTCGCAACCGCCGAAACAGTTGTTTGCGTTCGGTCAGGCCTTCGGGCAGAGATCGCTTCAGTAAATTGCGCAACGCGATGCTGATGTTTTCCATGGATGCGAGCACACAGCCGTTGTCATCCACCTGACCTTCGCGAAGGGCACGGTCGTACAGGCTGCGCAGCACCAGTACCAGGGCGACCTCCTGTTGAGAAAGCCGCACCCGGAAACCACCATTGAAGGGACCTTCGCCGCTGTCATCCAACCCAGGCACTTCGGCTCCCGGCGGAAACAGCCGCACATAATTAAAACGCCGGTCGTGCTGCACCTGAATACCGATCAAGCTCAGATAGTC
Source organism: uncultured Saccharospirillum sp. (assembly GCA_965652395.1). Classification (GTDB taxonomy): domain Bacteria; phylum Pseudomonadota; class Gammaproteobacteria; order Pseudomonadales; family Natronospirillaceae; genus Saccharospirillum. The sequence goes on from CBFGUW010000004.1 coordinate 108,212, forward strand.
ATTGACCTGGCTTTCCAGGCGCAAATACCGGTCATACAGCTGTTGTTCAATTTGGCTTTCATCCCGGCAAACCACGCCGTAGTCGAGCAGCCGTATCAGCACTTCGCTGTAGTCGGTACGGCTGAATCCTTCCTGTTCCAATTGCTGGTCCAACTCATGAAACATGTTCAGACTCCTCGGTCACGGCGGTGTTCGGTACCAGCCGGATGGTAAAGTTGTCGCGTGATTCGAAATATTCGGAAGATTCCCCGGCGTTTTTCCATTCAACGATGAAGCGAAAATCCGAGGACAGGGACTGAGCGGTACCCACCTCAATAGCATGGGCGAGGGCTAACAAATCATCCGCGCTGCGCACGGGCAGATCGGACGTGGTCACCACCTCGCCACGGCTCAATTGACGCACCAGATACTGACGAACCCGGTTATCGTTAATCAAAAAGGCCTGGTCCAGCACCTGCTGGACGTAGAGCTCTTTACGGGCATCGACATCGAAGTCTTCCTGGTGGTCTTCCGTTACATCCATCGAGAACGACCGGCGGGTACGCTGGGAATGCATTCTGACCGAGGCCGGGTCGATAAACCCGAAACGCGGCACGGCCATTTGCATACCGGCACGGTCGAGCCCCTGGTTTTGAGTGTCGGTATCGCACTGGCTGAGTTGCTTGCAGACCTGAACAACGTCGTTGTGTTGCTGGCTGGCAAGGTAACTGATCTGGCGAATAATAATATCGGCCCGTTTGGTGAACCCCTGCAGGGCACGACGCAGGGCGGGCAGCATAATGTCGCTGGCGGCTTTCAGGCGGTTCTCGATGTTATCGAGCACAGCCCACAGCAGGCTTTGCCCTTCGCGCGCATGCTCCGGCAGCAACTCGCGCAGGCGTCGTTCTGCGCGGGTTTTGAAGGCTCTGTCCTGGCCCCGAATCAGACGAATGCAGTGCGCGATGTCGTCCCGGTATTTTTCAACGTTGTCGGCGCTCAGGCGAATGGCCAGGTCGGGCTGGAACCGTTTTTCCATGAAATCGAAAAAGTCCTCACTGGCGCGCTGCACCAGCACCTGACTTTCCATTTCCCGTACCAGGGCCCGTTTGCGCTCGTCCAGTTCCGCGATCACATCGGTAAAGTCACTGATGATGCGTTCGGAATATTCCCAGGCATCCAACAGATCGTACACTTCGCCCCGCTCCAGAAACGACTGGAGAGCGTTGCGCACGTTGCGCGTATTACGATGGCGCGTGCGAATACTGTTAACATCGCTGGCGACGAAAGGCTCGGTAAACTGGCGGCCGATGCGGCTGAAGTTGTAACTACTCAGAAGCGTGGCTTCATCGACCTGTTTTTCCAGCCAGCCGTGGTCCACCAGTGTATTGAGGGTCCAGACGGCCTGCTCCCGTCCTGTCCGGAAGCGGCTTTCGACCTCCCCTTCGTCGGTGGTCAGCTCCGGCGCACGGGCCAGAGCCCCTTGGAAGGTGTCGATCAGATCGTCCCGCGACAGAGCGTGGCCGTAGTCCGCACTGGAACTGGTGTAGAGACGCCGATAGAGTTCCTTCAGACACTCAACCAACTGCTCACGGTATTTACCCGTCAGCGGTTTGAAGAACTGGCTGCGTTCGTTGTCGAAAAACATAGGAAAATCAATATCTTGAAGGTGGCATCACCGGACAGCCGAGGATACCTTAATTTCCCCTCGGCGGACAGTCGGGGACGGGGGCCGAACAGCGATAGAGCGAGGTCTACTTGAATGCCAATGCTCCGCCCTTACCATAGACTGAAGATTTAGACCCGGCCAAAAAATGGTCATTGTGAGCCAAGGGCACCGGGTTAACGTATTGAACACCAAAACAGCGACACATTCTAAGGACATTCCATGAGCCAATTGACTCTCCCCAAGGCCGGCACACCGGCCCCTAAGTTCAGCACGGTCAACCAAAACAGTCAGGAGGTCTCCCTGGCCGACTTTCAGGGCAAGAAGGTAGTGCTCTACTTTTATCCCAAAGCCATGACCCCAGGATGCACCACCCAAGCCTGTGGCCTGCGAGACTCCAAGGCCGAGCTCGAGAAGCGCAACGCGATTGCCCTCGGCATCAGCCCCGACGCCCCCAAGCGTCTGAAGAAATTCATCGAGAAAGAAGGCCTGAACTTCGACCTGTTGAGCGACGAAGACCATAGCATCGCCGATGCCTTTGGCGTCTGGGGCCTGAAAAAGTTCATGGGGCGGGAATATGACGGTATTCACCGCATCACCTTCATCATCGATGAAAAAGGCAACATCGCCCACGTTATGGAAAAGGTCAAAACAAAAACCCATCACGAGGACGTTCTGGCCATCCTCGACGACCTTTGACCTTAAATAGGAAGACGCGCATGATCCGCGAAAACACCGAAGCCTGTATCCGCATTAAAGACCTCCGGCTGCGCACCTTTGTCGGCATCAAGGAGGAGGAGATCAGGAACAAGCAGGACGTCCTGCTGAACATCACCATTCGCTTCGACGCCAGCGACGCCATCCATTCCACCGAAATCGAAGATACGCTCAACTACCGTTCCATCTGCAAGGAAATCATCGAATTCGTCGAAGGCAATCGCTTCCTGTTACTGGAACGCATGACCCATGAGGTGTTGGCATTGATCATGGCACACGCCGAGGTCCGCTTCGCCGAAGTTGAAATCGACAAACCCCATGCATTGCGTTTCGCCGAATCGGTCTCCATAGCCCTGAGCGCCGAGCGCCGACCGGACTGATGTTGCATGCCCGCCGCATCAATGGTTTGATACGCCGCTTTCAAAATCAGGATGTCAGCGGGCATGGCACATTATCGGATCATCAACACCGGCGGCACCATCGGCATGGCCGCCACCGACCAGGGTTTGGCGCCACAGCCGGGCCTGTTGCGTGAACAACTCGCCAACCACCCGGAGCTGAGTGCTTGGCGCGGCCATCAACTCTCGTGGGAGGAGTGGGAACCGCTCATCGATTCATCGAACGTCCGCCCCGGCCACTGGTATCAGCTCCGAGACCAGATTCTGGCCGCCGATGCCGACGCCGTCCTGGTGATTCACGGCACCGATACACTGGCCTATACCGCCTCCGCCCTGAGCTTTCTACTAGCCGGCAGCGACAAAACCGTTGTCATTACAGGCTCCATGAAGCCACTGTCCCAGCCTCAGAACGACGGCATCGACAACCTCAATACCGCCCTTAAGGCATTGGAAACCGGCCGTAAGGAAGTCTGCGTCGCCTTCTCCGGTCAATTGTTGCCCGCCAGCCGTATCACCAAGGCCGACACCACAGCGGACCAGGCCTTCCTGACCCCGAATTGGGATGAATCCTTGTGGACTTTACCACCGGCACGCCCCGAGCAACCGCTGAACAAAGGCTGGCGCCCGGCAGCCATCGGTCTGCAAACGCTGTTTCCGGGTATGCCGATGGACGGCCTGATGAGTATGGTCGAACGCAACTACCGCGCCCTGGTACTGAACACCTACGGCAGCGGTAATGTAATGAATGAAGACGCTATGCGCCGGATTTTAAGTCGTGCCATGGATCAACGCATTCCGGTGTTCATCCGCAGCCAGTGTCTCTTTGGTGAAGTTCATCTGGGCCAGTACGCCGCCGGTAATCTACTGACTGAGATCGGCGCCGTTTCCTGTGGCGGCATGACGCTGGAAGCCGTCATCACCAAGTTGCAGGTCCTGTGTTCGGAATACGACAGCGCCGATGAAATCGTCCAGGGCTTCAAAAAGCCTTGGGCACGGGAATGGCAATCGCTGGCTGGCTGACACCGGCCGTGTGGTTCCCTGGCTGAGTCGATATAATGCCAAGCCAATCCTCATTAACCAGTACAGGAGCCACCATGACACTGGGTACCTGGACACCGAACCAAGACCAACCCACCCCGCCGGGCTCCGACGCCCTACGTGCAGCGGCTCAATTGGGCACTGAACAGGCCGAGGCGTTCCCCAAACAGCCAACGCCCGACGTCGATAGTCTGCAACCCTGGATGCGCCAGTCCCGCCAGAACTGGGCCCCACTGCTCTTCCCTTTACCCAATGAAGAACTGGTCCAGTTGGTTCGCTTCTTCACCCTGGCGGAACAGCATTGGGCTGGATGGGAAGGCAACGATAAGAACCCCGTAGTATGGATCTGCAAAGAGTTGAAGCAAAGGGATGCCTTCCCCGATGCCGACCTGATCCATTGGATCAAAGCCCATACCGAAAACCGCTACCTGCCCTACGGTAACCCCCTGGCATGATGCCCACCCTGCCCGTCGATGCCATTCGCGAATCGGTATTGGCTCACTGGCGCGCGCAGGGGTGTCTGGTTCAGTCTCCACCCGGGTCGGGCAAAACCACCCGCATCCCGCTCTGGTTGCTGGAAGAAAGCGATCAGGAAGTGGTCCTGCTGCTCCCCCGGCGATTACCGGTTCAATTGGCGGCCCGCCGACTCGCGGACCAGTTGAATGAATCCGTGGGTGGGCGTGTCGGCTACCGCTTGAGAGACGACAGCCGGACCGGGCCTTCCACCCGGCTGACGGTGACCACCTATGGTGCTTTTATCCGCCGTCTGCAGCACGACCCGGGTCTGGACGGTGTAGGTACCGTTATTCTCGATGAATTTCATGAACGGCAGTTGGATCAGGATACCTGCCTCACCCTGCTCCACGCCTGTCGGGAGCTGTTTCGAGACGACCTTAAACTCTTGGTGATGTCGGCGACCCTCACCCTGGATACGCTGCAAAAGGCGCTCCGGCTCCCCCGGATGGAATCCGATGGTGAACTTCATCCACTAACGCTTCATTACCGACCGACTGAGCAACACCACTGGCCGAAAGCCCTGGTACAGGCGGTTACAGAAGCCCGAGCCCATTCGCCCGGCCACCAATTGGTATTTCTACCGGGGCTTCGGGCCATAGAAGAGGTCGCCAACCTTTTACCGGCGGACATCCCTTATTGCATTGTTCATAGTCAGGTCGCCCAGGATGGCCTCTATGAACGGCTCGAACAGGCCGAGCCCACCGTCATTCTCAGCACCAATATCGCGGAAAGCAGCGTGACGCTGCCCGGTGTGCGCACGGTGATCGATCTGGGCCGGGAACGTTACCCGCAAATACACCCGGTTACCGGCTTGACCGAACTCAAGACCCGCCGCATCAGCAAATCCAGCGCCGTGCAGCGTGCGGGGCGGGCCGCCCGTCTGGGTCCCGGCGACTGTTACCGGCTCTGGAGCAAGACCGAGCAGGACAGTCTGGCGCCCGATCAGCCACCTGAAATCACCGCCGCCGACCTGACTTCGCTGGTACTCACGCTAAAAGTGTGGGGGCTGGAGCAGGATGAGGCCTTCTGGCTCACTCCGCCCTCCGCAGGGCGATGGGCCGTGGCGGAAAGCCGATTGAAAGACTGGGGCGCACTGGATGATCAGGGACAGGTGACTGAACAAGGCCGCGTTCTCGACCAGCTCGGACTGGAGCCGCCGCTGGCCCAATTGATACTGACCGGTCGGCGGTACGACCAGGAAGCGGAGGCCCTGTGGTTGGCCGCCTGCCAAGCCACAGACACCCCACTTCCGGCCCCCGTACAGGACGCCTTCGCGAAGGCCGTTCAGCACCCCGACCCCTCGTTAAAGCGGGAAGCTTCAAGGCTGGCGAAGAGACTTAATACGGCACTGGACCAACCCCGGACAGCCCCCTCGGATGCCGTTCTCATTGAAGCCTGGCCTCATCGCCTGATTCGGATGGATGCCCAGGGCCGCGCCACCCTGGCCAATGGACGTGAAGTCAAATTCCGGGCGCATGAATCCGGTTGGCAATGGGCCGTACTGCTCAGCGGACAAGACAAAGGCAGCTACCTGCTGGCCGATTCACTCTGGCCGTTGGATTCCCAGGCAGTATTTACCCATCTGCCGGAACGCAAAACCCTGTCTTTCGACCCAAGCAGAAAGCAGGGTCAATTTCTGGAACACCGCTGGCTGGGGTCCTTCCTCTTGAGCGAAACTCCGGTTACGCCGGACACCCAAAGCCGAGTAGCCGCCTGGGCGGGCTGGCTGGAACACCAACCGTTGGATCGCTGGCCCAATATTCACAAAGCCGCCTCCTGGCTGGAGCGTTGTCGGCTCCTGGCCCGGCTCGACCCGGATTGGCCTGAGCCTCCACAATCAAGCGAGCTGGTCGGCATCACCATGCCTTACCTCAATGGCTTAAAACGTCTGAACGAACTTGACCCTCTCCCGGTCCTGGAAGCCTGGCTGGGTTACGACGCCAACCGCACACTCAACGCCCTCTGCCCCACTCATTGGCAGGCGCCTTCCGGCCGGGACTGTGAATTGATTTACGATGCCGCCCACGAACGGGTCAGCGCGGCGTTAAAGCTTCAGGAAGCGTTCGGACTGTCCCAAAGCCCGAGCCTGGCGCAGGGAAAGCTATCGACCACCCTGGAGTTGCAGGCTCCGAACGGCCGACCGCTCGCACAAGTCACGGATTTGCCGCATTTCTGGTGTAACATCTATCCCGACGTCCGCAAAGAGATGCGGGGCCGCTACAACAAACACCCCTGGCCGGAAGACCCGCTGAACGCCCCGGCGACCCGGGCCACCAACCGGCAACTGCGAAATGCACAGGAACCGTCATGACCGAAGTACGCAAACCCCAGGCCGTCGGCCTGCGCCGCCTGCTCAACGCCTCCCGCTACAGCGCGCAGGGCCTGCGTAGCGCTTTCCACTACGAAGCCGCCTTCCGCCAGGAAACCTGGCTGCTGTTGATCGGAACACCCTGCGCTTTTTGGCTGGCCACCAGCCTATGGCAGGCAGCATTGCTCATTGCCAGCCTGTTATTGATCATGGTCGTGGAAATGGTGAACAGTGCCCTGGAATCCCTGGTGGACAGGGTGGGAACGGACTTTCATGAACTTTCGGGACGCACCAAGGACATGGGATCGGCCGCCGTGCTGTTGACGATCCTGATTGCGGTCTTGCTTTGGGCCGCCGCGCTGTGGCAACGGCTGATGGTGTAGCCAGGGTTACGAACGGTCAGACCCGGGCAAAGTCCCGGTAGGGCCATACGGTGGCGGGACGATCCTCCACCCGCTCGATCAGCCCGAAATCTCGTTCGATATGGGTCATGATCAGCATGGCCAGTTCAAATTCGGACTGTTCATCCAGGCCGCTGCCCGTCACGGCAAAGCACACGCGCCTACGGGTTCGCAAAGTGGCACGCACCGCGACATTCTCGGTACAAAACCGGGTGACAAAGTCTTTAAGGCGTTCGGGTTGATTAACGACGTCCGTGAGGGTCAAGGTCCATACGCGCTCCCAGCAATTGGCGGCCAGTCGAATGCGCGGTGGTAGAGGCGGATAGTCATGCTCATTGTACTCGGGTACATGTAAGCGGCTGACGTTGGCGTCTGTCCTGGATTTCGCTTCTGACATCTTTGCCCTGCTTGGTTGCAAAAAGGCGAATTCAACTCTTAATCAGCAATACGGGAAATGACGATACCGCTCATCAGAGATCTTATTACTTTTGGTAAACTCCTTTTTAATGTATCCCTGAATAAAAAGTAACCTATACACTTTCGCGATAATGTCAAATCCTATCCCTCGGGATAGGATTCCAATATTCCAAAACGTGAATGGTTTCATGCTGCCAGTGGGCTTGAAACCCCTTTCAATATAACCTCAACGACAATAAAGCTGATATAACACACCGATAACCTGCTCCACTTCCGGGCTGTTCATTCGGTAATAAACCGTTTGCGCCTCCTTTCGGACCGCCACCAGGCCCTCTTTGCGCAGGCGGGCCAGATGCTGTGATAGGGCCGACTGACTTAACGCCACCCTATCGTTAATTTGTGTGACTGACTTCTCCCCACCAAGCAGATTACAAAGAATCAGCAGGCGACATTCATTACTTAATGCTTTCAGTAAACGTGAAGCCTGTCCGGCTTTTTCTTCCATGTCGGACAGCGACACTCGGGTTTCGTTCAATTCCATAGAGTCTCTCCCAGGGCTCGTTCGGATATCATAACGAAGTTGGCAGCGCTGCGGGAATCCATTAGTCTCCCCGATCGCCCGGTTCTGCTTGAGAAGGTTCCCATGACTGCCCCACAACCCCGCCCCCCCGGTTTGATTCACCTGATCGGTTCCTTGGTTTACGACTGGCTCGTCCTGGCCGGCGTGCTGATGTTGGCCGGTTTTCTGGCGGTGGCGATTAATAAAACCCTGACCGGACAGGATGCCATCCCCCCCGGTGATCCTTTATTCGCCTTATGGAACCTGCTTATCGTCTACTTTTATTTTGTGGGGTTCTGGCTGACCAAACGGCAAACGGTCGGCATGAGAGTCTGGCGGCTTCATATCGTCTCCACGAACGACAGGCCGCTTGGCTGGATGCATTGCACCCTCAGAATTGTGACCGCTGTACCGGCCTGGGGTCTGTTGATGGCCGGGGTGCTTTGGCGTTATACCAATACAGCCCGTCACAGTTGGCAGGACAGCGCCAGTTGGACAACCTTTCTGCATACGCCCAAAGTCAAGAAAGTAAAAGCAACGGCCTGACCGCAGGCGTTCGCACAGCATGACAGTTTTGCCCGGTTGATTTACCCCGGAATTTCCCGCCAAAACCTGCCCACTCAAGCAGGCTTTCGCTATGATGGTGGCCGACAACCTACGTTTCGCCTTGTTTTTTCCTGCAGCACATGGAGACAGTATGCAATTTTCAGTGAATGCGGGCTCTATTGAGTCCATCGACACCGATGCACTGGTGGTCTTTCACTTCGAAGACGAAGACACCGCCACCCTGACCAGCCTGGCTGGTATCCACAAAGCCCTCATTTCCCGCCTGCGCGACAACAACCTGATCTCGGCCAAATTAGGCCAGGCAACTCCCATACTTGGCCATACCGACCTACCGGCCGGTCAGATCATTTTCATCGGCGCCGGGAAACAGTCCGAATTCGGAGAAAACCAGTTCGTAAAAACACTCAAGGCCACATCCGACGCCTTGAAAAATGCCGGAGTCGGTTCGGCCACTCTTGCGCTGGACGACATCAAACCCCGTGAACGAACCGTGCAATGGAGCGCGGAGAAAGCGACCGAGCTGTTGCTGACCGGGCTGTATCAATACGACACCACCAAATCGAAAAAAGCCGAAGCCAACAAGCTGGAAGCCATCGCCTTTCTCGCCGGGGAACAAAACCTGGATCTGGCGATAAAGACCGGCAAGGCACTGGCCCACGGCAAAAACGTTGCCCGCGAACTGGGTGACCTGCCCGCCAACATCTGTAATTCGCTCTATCTGGCTGAACAGGCCCAGAACCTGGCCGACGCCTACGACGAAATCAGCGTCGAGATACTGGGCCAAGAGGAAATGGAAGCACTCGGCATGGGTTCCTACCTGGCCGTCACCCAGGGCAGTGCCAACCCGCCGCGCCTGATCGTCATGAAGTATCAGGGCGGCGCGGCCGATCAGAAACCTCACGTTCTGGTCGGCAAAGGCCTGACATTCGACGCCGGTGGCATCTCTCTGAAACCGGCGCAAGGCATGGAAGACATGAAATACGACATGCTCGGCGCCGCCTCCGTATTCGGCACGCTGAACACTATCGCCGAACTCAAGCCGGCCATCAACGTCATTGGCGTGGTCGCAGCGGCGGAAAACATGTGCTCCGGCACCGCCACCCGCCCGGGCGACGTCGTTACCAGCATGTCGGGCAAGACCATCGAGATCATCAACACCGACGCCGAAGGCCGGTTGGTGCTGTGCGACGCACTCACCTATGTCGAACGTTTCGACCCTGCCACCGTGATCGACATCGCCACCCTCACCGGCGCCATCGTCATTGGCCTCGGTCATCACCCCACCGCCGTCTACGCCAACGACGAAGAACTGCAACAGCAGTTGATCAGCGCAGGCAAAGCCAATTGGGATAGAGGCTGGCCGATGCCCCTGTGGGAAGATTATCGCGAAGAACTCGACAGCCCCTTCGCCGATTTGCGCAACATCGGTCAGGGCCGCGCCGGTGGCTCCATCACCGCCGCCACCTTCCTCGCGGAATTCACCCAATCGTTCAAATGGGCGCATCTCGACATCGCCGGTACCGGTTGGACCTCCGCCAAAGAAGGCGCCACCGGCCGCCCGGTCGGCATGCTAACCCAATACCTGCTCGACCGCCTGCGCTGAGTCAGGCCCCGGGGTGGTTCCACCACCCCGACCACGCTTCACATTATCACCCTTCTCATCGTTCGGGAGTTCCCCTAAGCCAGCTCCATTGGTTAACATGGTGAAAAACCAACGAAACCTCATTCATGACCCAGGTAGATTTTCACATACTGCCCGCCTTGCAGGCTGCGGATCGATATGCCTATGCCGCCCGGCTCGTGGCAAAAGCCACCAGCCGCCAGCATCGGGTACTGCTCGCGGTTAACGACGAAACCGAGGCCCAGGCCTTAAGCGACGCCCTCTGGGGTGTCAGCCCGGAAAGTTTCATCGCCCACGGCCGTCTCGACCAGGAGGCCGAAGCCGTACAAATCGGCTGGCATAGCCACCCCGGCGAACATCACGATGTTCTGATCAACCTGGGTACCGAAATCCCCGACTACTTCTCCCGTTTTCATCGCGTCTTCGAAGTTGTCAGCCAGGATCCAGCCATTCTCGCCCAGACCCGAGACCACTATCGTTTTTATCAGGACCGGGGCTACCCGCTTTCCCGCCACGACTTGAGAGACCGCGTCTAGTGAGCGACCACGACAACCCGAAAAGCCTGCTGAAAGACCTCGAAGCCATCCGACAAAGCCTCGATCGCATTGTCGACTCCGAGTCCGTCATTCCGCTGCTGGACGAAATTGTCGACAAACGGGAACCGACCCACGTCAATCCCAACAACCCTTTCCTGTCCAGCCAATCGCTGTCCGAGCTGATCCGCATCCGCAACGAAGCCGAAGCCCGCGCCGCCGAAGAACTCGCCTCACTGGCACCACTACGCCCGATCGAAGACATTCTGGAACGGCAAAAACGCGAGCAACGGGAGCAGGAAGAGCTCCTAGACCAGGAAAACACCGAAAAAGTGGAAGAGCCCGAACCGGAACCAGAACCGATTCCCTCGCCCGACCCGGAGCAGTTGTGGGAGCAACTCGAAAGCGTTTTTGCCAGCTGGATAGACGAAGCGGTCGAAAACTACGTTCACCTCTTTGAAAACGAAGTCCGCAATCGCTTGCAACAAGACTTCCGCAAACTGGTCTGGCAGTGGTACGAAGAGCACGAACTGCCTATTCCCGAGAGCTTTCTCGACCGGCCAAAGGCGCCCTCTGCTACTGCCGACTCCGGAAAAGAACAGAACGACAGAACGAACCCCTAACCTACACAACCTATCCTTTTTAGACACCAGGGTTGTTAGACGCCTGATTGTCGAGTCGGCTTGTCCAGCCGCTCCAATAACGCCTCATATTGCTCCTGCCTGAATTCATCGAACAACGGATCCAGCCCCAGCTTTTAAGCCGCCTTAGCGCCCAAAGCCGAGCTGTGTATAATGGCAGGCCGTTTACCGAATAACGTCTAATGTATGAGTCAGGCTTGGCAAAAAGGCTAGCGCCGGGGGCCTGAGGTGCTTATTCGGGGATATCCGAGGCATGGATGCCGAGGTTAAGCCTACATGGACGTATCCACGGCGACCCCGAATAAGCACCTCAGGTCACCGGCGCGGGTTCAACCTCAGCCAGCAAGCCAAGGACTCAACTAATTCCGACATATCCTGAGCGAGTTTGAGACGACCCCATGGAGAAGACCTACCAGCCGCAGGCGATTGAAGGCAAGCATTACCAACGTTGGGAAGAGAACAACTGGTTCCAGCCCTCGGGTGAAGGTGCCCCCTACTGCATCATGATTCCGCCGCCCAATGTGACCGGCAGCCTGCACATGGGGCATGCCTTCCAGCAGACCATCATGGATGCCCTCATTCGCTACCATCGTATGAAAGGCAACAACACCCTCTGGCAAACCGGCTCCGACCACGCTGGCATCGCCACCCAGATGGTGGTCGAACGCGAACTCGCCCGCGACGGCAAAACCCGCCACGACCTCGGCCGCGAAGCCTTCATCGACAAAGTCTGGGAATGGAAAGAACACTCCGGAAATACCATCACCTCCCAGATGCGCCGCCTTGGCGACTCCGTCGACTGGACTCGCGAACGCTTTACCATGGACGACGGCCTCTCCAACGCCGTCCGCGAAGTCTTCGTTCGTCTCTATGAAGAAGACCTCATCTACCGTGGCAAACGTCTCGTCAACTGGGACCCGAAATTCCACACCGCCATCTCCGACCTCGAAGTCGAAAACAAAGAAGAGCAAGGGTCACTCTGGCACTTCCGCTACCCCCTGCTCGATGGCGCCAAAACCAGTGACGGCAAAGACTACATCGTCGTCGCCACCACCCGACCCGAAACCATGCTCGGCGACACCGCCGTCGCGGTAAACCCGGAAGATGAACGCTACACCCACCTCGTCGGCCAATACGTCGAACTACCGCTGGTCGGCCGCCGCATCCCCATCGTCGCCGACGACTATGTCGACCTCGAATTCGGCACCGGCTGCGTAAAAATTACCCCCGCCCACGACTTCAACGACTACGAAGTCGGCAAGCGTCACGGCGCCACCCTGGTCAACATCCTCGACCAGGACGCCGCCATACTGCACACCGCCGAAGCCTACACCTACGAAGGCCGCCCGATCAGCGACTTCGACGGCACCTTGCCCGAAGGCTACGGCGGCCTCGACCGTTTCGAAGCCCGCAAGAAAATCATCGCCGATTTCGACGCCCGCGGCCTGCTCGACTCCATCAAGGACCACACCCTCATGGTCCCTCGCGGCGACCGCTCCAACGCCGTCATCGAACCCTGGTTGACCGACCAATGGTACGTTTCCGCCAAAACCCTGGCCGAGCCCGCCATCAAAGCCGTCGAAAACGGCGACATCGAATTCGTGCCCAAGCAATGGGAAAACACCTTCTTCTCCTGGATGCGCGACATCCAGGACTGGTGTATTTCACGGCAGCTCTGGTGGGGCCACCAGATTCCCGCCTGGTACGACAACGACGGCAACGTCTATGTCGGCCGGACCGAGCAGGAAGTACGCGACAAACACAGCCTGGGTGGCACCATCGAACTGACCCAGGACGAAGACGTACTCGACACCTGGTTCAGCTCCGCCCTATGGACCTTCTCAACCCTCGGCTGGCCCGAACGTGAAGACCTGGTCAAAACCTTCCACCCGACCGACGTACTGGTCACCGGTTTCGACATCATCTTCTTCTGGGTCGCCCGCATGATGATGATGACCCTGCACTTCATCAAAAACGACGACGGCACACCCCAGGTCCCGTTCAAAAAGGTCTATGTCACCGGACTGATCCGCGACGAAAACGGCCAGAAGATGTCCAAATCCAAGGGCAACGTCATCGACCCGATCGACCTGATCGACGGCATCTCCGTCGACGACCTGGTATCGAAGCGCACCAGCGGCCTCATGCAGCCCAAGCTCGCGCAAAAGATCGAGAAAAACACCCGCAAATCCTATCCAGACGGCATGGAACCCTCCGGCACCGACGCCCTGCGCTTCACACTCGCCTCGCTCGCCAGCCAAGGCCGCGACATCAACTTCGACGTCAAACGGCTCGAAGGCTACCGGAACTTCTGCAACAAAATCTGGAACGCCGCCCGCTACGTGCTCATGAACACCGAAGGCGAAGACTGCGGGCAAAACGACGAAGCCGTACAGCTCACCCTCGCCGACCGCTGGATCAGCTCACGTCTGCAGCGCCTCGAAGCCGACGTACACCGCCACTTCGAAAACTACCGCTTCGACCTGATGAGCCAGGCCCTGTACGAATTCATCTGGAACGAATACTGCGACTGGTACCTAGAACTATCCAAACCCGTCTTGTGGGACGACAACGCCAGCGTCGAAGTCAAACGAGGCACCCGCCGCACCCTGGTTCGCGTGCTCGAAGCCATCTTGCGGCTCGCCCACCCCATCATGCCGTTCATCACCGAAGAGATCTGGCAATCCATCCGCGACCTCGCCGCCAAAGACGGCGACACCATCATGCTGCAAGGCTTCCCGTCGCCGGATGAACAGAAAATCGACGAAAAAGCCGAAGCCGACATCGAATGGCTGAAAGGCGTCATCGTCGGCGTACGCAACATTCGTGGCGAAATGAACATCGCCCCCGGCAAAGCCTTGCCCGTCCTGTTCCAGAAAGGCAGCACCGAAGACCAGCGACGGTTGAGTGAAAACGAAAACTTCCTCAAAACCCTCGCCAAGCTCGAATCCATCACCTGGCTCAATGAAGACGACACCGCGCCCATGTCCGCCACCCAGTTGGTCGGCAACCTGAAGGTGCTGGTGCCCATGGCCGGCTTGATCGATGTCGCGGCTGAGCAGGCGCGTTTGAGCAAAGCCATCGACAAGGCCCGTAAAGATCTGGAACGCGTTGAAGGTAAGTTGAAAAACGAGAGCTTCGTTTCCAAAGCACCGGAGGCTGTTATCGCCAAGGAACGCGAAAAGGCCGATGGTTTGGCGTCCAGCATTCAAGAGTTGGAAAGCCAGATGAAGCAACTGGAGGAGTTGGCTTAAGTCGGATTGGCTTTGAATGCAGGAAGCGGCTTACTGGTCGCGCACGGCGCCGAATGCGGACCATACGCTCCTACAGATGAAATTGCCGCCGATGTGAGTGCTCGGGGTCGGGGATGCTCTGGAGGGGACATCTGAGGCATGGATGCCGAAGTTAAGCGCCCATGGATGGGTTCACAGCGGTCCCCGGAAGAGCATCCCCGACTCCGAGCACGGCCCACAGCCACAAAAAAAAGAGGCACCATGCACCCCACTGTCGACACAACTTTCGATCTGAACCATCTTTGGCACCCCTATACATCGACGACGCATCCCCTGCCCTGCTATCCAGTAGTCGCCGCCCAAGGCTGTGAAATCATCCTCGAAAACGGCCAGCGACTCATCGACGGCATGGCCTCCTGGTGGAGCGCCATCCACGGCTACAACGTCCCCGAACTCAACCAGGCCATCCGCGACCAAACCGAGCGAATGAGCCACGTCATGTTCGGCGGCATTACCCACGCCCCCGCCGTCGAACTCGGCAAACGCCTGGTTCAAGCCACTCCCGAGCCGCTCAACAAAGTATTCCTCGCCGACTCCGGCTCCGTCTCCGTCGAAGTCGCCCTCAAAATGGCCATCCAATACTGGCGCGGCCGGGGCAAACCCAAAAAATCACGCCTCGCCTCCTTCCTTCACGGCTACCACGGCGACACCCTCGGCGCCATGAGCGTCTGCGACCCCGTCAACGGCATGCACGGCATCTTCGCCGACATACTGCCCAAAAGCCTCTTTCTCGACGCACCACCATCCGGTTTCGACACCCCGGTCGACCCCGACAAACTCGCCAAACTCGAACAGCAACTGGCCGAACACGCCCACGAACTCGCCGCCGTTATCGTCGAACCCGTCGTCCAGGGCGCTGGCGGCATGCGCATCTACAACCCCGACTGGCTGAAAGAACTGCGCCGCCTCTGCGACAAACACCAACTGCTGATGATTTTTGACGAAATCGCCACCGGTTTCGGTCGCACCGGCAAACTCTTCGCCCTGGAACATGCCGATGTCGTGCCCGACATCCTCTGTCTCGGCAAAGCCATCACCGGCGGTACCATGACCCTCGCCGCCACCCTCGCCACCGACGACGTCGCCGAAGGCGTATGCGCCAGTGAAGCCGGAGTGTTCATGCACGGCCCCACTTTTATGGGCAACCCCCTGGCCTGCGCAGTCGCCTGCGCCTCCTTCGACAAACTGATGTCCATGGATTGGCAGGGCGAAGTGAAACAGCTTGAACAGCAATTGAAGGACGAGCTGGAGCCGCTGGCCGAGCTGGAATCCGTCGCGGACATCAGAGTGTTGGGCGCCATCGGCGTCATGGAAATGGTCGATGCCGTGGATGTGGGAAAAGCGCAAAAACTGTTAGTGGAAGCCAAGGTGTGGATTCGGCCCTTCGGTCGATTGGTCTACATCATGCCGCCTTATGTCATGACATCGACTGAGCTGAGGCAATTGACCAAGGCCATGCGTTTGCTGGCGGAATCAGCGGCGGCGGGGAAGCTTTGAACGGGGCCGTGGTGACCCGGAAGAACGTCGTCTTTGAGGATCGGCCGCCTGGGCGGCTTTTTTCTTGGCGCGTTTGACCTGAGCTTTCTTCTGCTGCAGCCGGTTATAGGCGCGCAGTAAATAAATCATCAGCAGCATAGCCACTAAAATACCGGCGACCCACAACAGCTTCTCGGCCATGCCTTCCTCGCCGAGGTAGTCGGAAATGCCCGTCAACCGATCGCTCTGGTTGACGGAAGCACCGAGCTGGATAGTCAGTCCTGAATCGCCAATCACTTCGGGTTCCTCATGGCTCCCCGGTCAGTACGGCCTTGATGCGCTCGTGCATTTTTTGCCGCAATGGAGAGCTGTCCTCGTGTGACACCTTCAAGTCATGAAGTATGCCGTCTTCCAGCCCATATATCCAACCGTGGATCGCCAGCTCCTGTTCACGCGCCCAGGCATCCTGCACGATGGTGGTTTCCGAAAGGCTCAGCACCTGCGCCATCACATTCACTTCACAGAGACGCTTCAGGCGCGCTTCATCATTCGGCAACTCGTCGAAATAACGCTCATAAAGACGCAGCACGTCCTGAATTTTGCGTAGCCAGTTGTCGATCAAGCCCAACCGTTGGTTGGATAGGGCTGCGGCGACACCACCACACCCATAATGACCGGTCACGATGATGTGCTTGACCTTCAACACTTCCACAGCGAATTGCACCACAGACAAGCAGTTCAGATCGGTATGGACAACCAAATTGGCCACATTACGGTGAACAAAGACCTCACCGGGCAACAGACCCATGATCTCGTTGGCGGGCACGCGGCTGTCGGCACAACCGATCCACAGTAATTCGGGCTTTTGCTGGCGGGCCAGCTGTTTGAAAAACTCAGGGTCTTCCGACTTGATTTGTTTGGCCCAATCGCGGTTTTTTTCCAACAAATGATCCAAATTCACGTTCAGATACCTTTCCAGCGGGAGAAAATTGGACGGAGAAGCACTCCTGTTGGGGGACTACCTTAAGCGGGTATGCAACGTGCATCAAGCAGCACGGGTTGCAAACACTGTTGATTCAGATTCCGCCAAAGCGGTTACAAAACGACCAGCGAGAGCAATGCAAAACGGGCACCCTTACCCAACGCAATCCAGATCACGCAAGGCCAGTAGCGCAATTTCAACCAACCGGCCGCTACCGGCAAGAGATCCCCAACGATGGGCAGCCAAGCAAAAAACAGCAGGGGCGCCCCCCAATCGTTGAGTATTTTCCGCGCGCGTTCATTGGGTTGAAACCGGTGTGACCAGCGGTGGGAAGCCCGCTCACTCAGCCAGCGGGCCATCAATAGCATCGCAATGGCACCCAGAGTGTTTCCCAGGGTGGCAACACCCCAATAAGAAAGACTCCGCTCAGGGGTCTCATGAAGCAAAGCGACGTAGAGAAGCTCGGTACCCATCGGCCACAGAGTGGCGGATACGAACGCCACGCCAAACAGAGCAGCATAGATCACTTGTTATGACTCGGGGCGTACCAGATCGAAGGTGTCCCGGGTAGTGGCATAACTGTTCCCGGCAAGACGGCCGACGGCATCCAGCTTATCCGTAAGGATTCTACCGTTTTCGTAAAGGCTGTCCGCCACATGAACATGCAGCACGTCGCCCAGAACGAGGCGGCCGGCCAGAGGTTGATCACCAAAAGACTGGATATCTCTCACACGGCATTCAAAATGCACCAGGGCTTCCTTAATGCGTGGCGTGCCAATGGTTTGAGCGGGTGTGGTATGCAGCCCGGCCAGATCGACTTCGCTGGTACCGTAAGGCAAGGGGGCCGAGGTCAGGTTCATTGCCTCGGCCACGGAATGACTGACAATGTTAAGCGTGAAGTCGGGGTTCTCGCGTAGATTTCGTACCGTGTCCTTTTCCATTCCGTCGTTTTTGACCAATGGCGCGAACGCCACGACGGGTGGATTCACACTGACCAGCGTAAAAAATGAAAAAGGCGCCAGATTAAGAGTCCCTTCGGCGTTTTGAGTACAGGCCCAGGCAATGGGACGCGGCTGGATGGAGCCGATCATCAGTTTATAGATGTCCTGGCTGTCCAATTCATTGAGCGAGAGTTCCAATTTCGTCTCCTGTTACAACCTGACCGTTAGGGAGCTCTGTCACGCACCGCGTGAGCAAATGTCCAAATACTGCCGAATCACCGTGGGCATGCCTCTTTCAATGCATTCGACCGTGAGCACATGCCCGATGGACACTTCGAGAATGCCTGGAATCGTCAGGAAGTCCGGCAGGTTGTTCAAATCCAGATCGTGCCCTGCGTTGCATTCCAAACCCAACTCCTGAGCCAGCACAGCCGCGGCGCGATACTGCTCATGTACGGCGCTCTGCCGTTCGGTACCATGAGCCGAGGCATAGGCTTCGGTATAAAGTTCAATTCGTTTGGCGCGCGATTGAGCCGCAAGCTTTACCTGGTCGAGGTCCGGGTCAAGGAAGACTGAAGTGCGCACGCCTGCGTCGTCAATACGCTTCAGGATGGGGTCCAACTCGTCGGCATGCCGATGGAAATCCCAACCATGGTCAGAGGTGAGCTGGTTGGGGTCGTCCGGGACCAGCGTGCATTGGTCCGGCCGGACCGTTTCGATCAACTGGAGGAAATCTTCAGAGGGGTAACCTTCAATATTCAGCTCAACCCCGGGGTAGTCCGCCAGACAGGCTTTCAAATCGTGGGCGTCCTGACGGGTGACGTGGCGTTCATCGGGGCGCGGGTGAATGGTGATGCCGGGCACACCCAGAGCAATGAACTTTTTCGCGAATTCCACGACGTTGGGAAAATCCCGTCCACGGGAATTACGCAGCAGGGCGATTTTGTTCAGGTTGACACTGAGCTGGGTCATGGGAGGTCCTAATCTGACGGTTCATGCGGGCATTGTAACAGAGATTATTCGGGCTCCGTGTGCCAGTCGACGACATCCGCTTCTATTTCCAGCCAGAAATCCGGCTCTTGCCCGCGCGCATAAACCGCCCCGGCAAAGAGCGCGAACACCGGTTCGTCTTCGGTCAGGGGGTGTTCGTCAAGAAAGGAAGCGGGCGGCGGGCAGCCAGCCTTTTCGTATTCCCGCCATACTTCCCCAAAACGCTCTGCAACGGCCGAACCGACTTCGAACCGGACCGGGCCGAACTGGCGCAGCCATTGAAGATGGACGCGGGGTTGAAGAAAAAGTTGATCCAGTGGGACCTGTCTCACGGTAAATCCTGGCCCTGAAGCAGCAAAGGAATTATGGGGCGGGTATTATCGAGCAGTCTGAATCAGAAGGCCAGTCGCATGCCTCTACCAGCCTGGTTTGGCGATTCGAAAGGGAGAATATCCATTCCGTATCGCCAGGGCATGGCTAAGGGTTAAAGAGTGGGAGGTTTAATGGATTCGGCGTAATCACTCATATCACGGGATACCGTTTTCGGCGTCCATCGGTCCGGGTCATCATATTCAAACTTAATGTTGATTTTATAGTCCGGTTGAGTGATGTGAATCAGGCATTGATGCCATTCTTCATCTTTTTCCTTTTTCATTTCCTGCCGTAAGCTGCGGATTTTTCGTAAGGCGTTAAAGCTTGGAATCCTGGCAGCAAAGCCGCCATTCGACATATAAGCATAACCACTCATGCTTTGCTGACCATGAGAAAAATCACCTACTACGGTAATTCCCACCCAAGGATCATTGGCATATTCTTCACTTTTAACAATCTCCGAACCAATCTCCAGGACAAGATCATCGTTCACTTTGGTGCTCATTTACCGCACTCCTAATTAGCTAGTTGTTACGGACCTCGGCCACTTTAGCGTCTATTTCCGGCTTGGTAACGCGTTTAAAATTCTGGTTGCCTTCATTTTCGAACATATGCCCCTTCCTGTATACGGACTCACCCGACAGTGGGTCAACCACCTCATAGCTCACTTCAATTTCAGCCGGCCGCCCATTTTTGTACTCATTCAGGTTAACTTTCAACTCTACTGTACAGCCGGCATCTATCCAATCGGCAAGTTCATTCTCCAGGGTCTTATAAGCGCCGGTATTGAAGTTGGCATCCTGCGGAAACATATTCTGCAAGCCCTGATCCAGCACAAAACGATGCCCGATAATGTGCCCCGCATGATCACCTTCCACACCTTGGCCGCGAACCTGCTCCTGAGCGGTCAGCTCCGACTGGGAACGTTGAGCATTGGTATGGAATTCCCGTAATGTAGCGGTGACTTCCACTGTCTGGCCATGTTCGTTGGTTTCCCAGTTAACTTTATTCTCGCCATGCCCTACCCGCTGCATCTGCGGGGCGCTGGCGTCCTTGGTAAAGTTACCGGTAGTCACGTCATAGTACAGTTTTGGAGAATCACTGGCACTCTCCCGCCGCAGGTGTGGATGCGGGCTGTCCGCTACCCAAACGTATCCCTCCGGTGCTTTAGGCCATCCCAAAGCATCAGCCTGTTGGGTTCCGCTCTTGGGTGACGCCACCCAGCCATCGCCCATGGCTTCGACCTGAGTCAGCCGGTTGGCCTCATTGGCTGTCGCGGTTTCCAACTCTTCGAGACGTAACTCCAACCGCCCCCTTTCTGCTGGGGTTAAGTCTGGATTAGCCAATTCCTGACTGATGGAACGGGCTTCCGCGCCAATCTTGTTCAGTTCGTGCCGGGCTTCCCATGCCACCGAGCCGACTTCAGCAGTCTCCCGCCCGTTTAGATGCCCTTGAATCCTGTCCAGCAGCCCGCCGGAAGCTTCCATTTGTCGGGCAGCTCGGCTGTGCAGCGCCAACATGTTGGCATCCGCCGTGGCACCACCGTGTTCTATACGGATATTCGAGGCTCGGCCATCGGCACCCACATCATAGGCGACCCGCATCTGTCCATCACTGAGGTTCGCGTTTTGATGAACCGGGTATGGCGCCCCGAACTCCATGTGGTTACTCAACCGGTTGAAGCTGTAAGCGTCCGCCATTTCAGCGCCACTGGCTCGGGTCCCAGCCGCTGTCATCCCACCCCAGAAAGCAATATTGAGCAGGCCCATGGCCCGTTCACTGTTGCTCATCTGATCCCAATTTGTGGCTAAGTCATGAGCCTGATTGGTAGCTGCAGCGGCATCGGCCGTGTTAGCGGCCAATTGCAACCCGGCAACGCCCCGGCTCAGGCCGGTTGCCGCCTGGGTTTCACGAGCAAGGGTGGCAAACTTGGCAGCGCCCATGGCGCCAAAGGAGAGACTACCGGCCGCAACATCAAGCCAGTTGGCCCGCACTTCCGCGTTCGACAGGTCAGTGATGTCCACACCATGCGTATGGGCATCGTAGAGGTTTTCACCCGCGCGAGCCGTGGTGTAAGCACCCGCCGCACCGGCCACTATGATCGCCCCGGTCCCACCGGTGCCGATCACCAGCGCTGCGCCAGCCACAATACCCGCGCCCAGGGCAACCTTGTCACCAATCTCACGAGCCCACTCGCCAAAGGTATCGGTTACCTGGGGTGTGGCTTCGGTTTTCAACACCGGGCAGCTATTGGCACCGCCCCATTCCATGCCATCGACATAAGTCATCTGCCCCGGCGGCAGGCGACTGTTGGATTTCCAATCGTCGAAGCCTTCGTAATGACGGGTCGGGTCCACATCCTCAACGAAATAGGTTTTGCCGTCCGTGCCTTCCACCTTGAAGACGTTGAAAGTGGCGGCGCCGAACTCATCGCTGGTAACCGTCACCGGCATCAGGCTGACCCGGGCCTGCTCGCCGCCCAGTTGTTCTATTTTCTCGGCAATGACATCAATGCGCGGATTGGCGTTGTAGTATTTGTGATCCATACCGGCTTCGAGCCGGCTTTGAGCCTGTTCAGCGGTTTCATTGGCTCCGGGCAGCCGGTCCGGAGCGATGCCTAGCGCCTGGCCGATGGTGTTTCGTAAAGCTTCACCGCCCAGGGTCTGCGGCTCCACGCCCCGTGCCTGGTAGCGATCCACAACGGAATTCGCGTAAGTGGATGACACCACCTCGCTGTCCCACCCTCCCCTCAACGCCTGGGCATCCCAAGAAGGATTGCTGGCGATTTCGGCCATCGCCCAGCCGCGCAATTCAGGCACAACCTTGTCGTTCGTCAACAATGAACGACCGCCCGGGCTGGCAAGAATGTCGTCATATCGATCCGCCAGAGTATCGACAGACTGCTGAACATTTGTACCGCCTTCACGGTCGACCATAATCTGAGCCAGAGCACCGGACATGGTCTCGCGATACTGAGGGTTGAGGAAATCCAGACTCTCGGATTTCAAAAACACAGCGGTGACCATTTTGCTGACGCCGTCACTGGTCGGGTCCACACTTCCAGAAGCAACGGTTTCGAGCAATTGATGGCGAAGCTGACCATCCATATTGGCCGCTGTTCGTCCCAGAGCGCCTTCAACACCCTCATAAGTGCGGACCACGGCGGCCGGGTCCAGCCCGATGGCGGATTTCAGCATTTCATAACGGGCGCTCTGCGCCTCGGGGCTGGTGAGGATGGTGCCGCCTTCGGCGAAATGCCGTTCATTCTCAGCCGAAGGAGCAGCGTAGGCTTCCGCGACGATTTGGCGGGTGGAGGCGTCGTTGAGATTTTCAGCCGCTTCGCGAATGTTTTCTGTGTTACCGGTCTGGCGCCATTCAGTGGAGGCGGCATCGATGAGGTAACGCTGCTCCGAAGGGGTGAGCACTCCGAGTGAGGAGTCTCCATTCAAGGCTTTGGAAACGCGCTCGCCACCGTCATCGTCGACGCCAACACCGAGCACTTCGTATTCAGCATTGGCATTGTTCTGGACCCAGTTGTCGATCTCCCGCTCCCGACCGGGAGACACGTGGGATTCCGGCGCGGTGGACTGTACCTGAGATGAAGAATCGTTACTGGCCGGTTGGTGATTGACTGTCTGGTTTGAAGATTGACTATGACTAACGCCCGATGGTGCATCCAACATGACGCGGCCCCCGCCTCCTCTTTGTGATGGCGATTAACTTACCAATCACCATGAAGAGCCGACACTGGGGAGAATCCTAACTAGGGTTACTACCTAGTTTAAGTTTGGAATTCGCTGGAGGAAGTATTGCCTGAATACGCACAGGCTGTCAGGTAGGCCCCTCAAGGGTCGGGCGGGATGCCGCCCACTCAACCCATCCATGGGGCCTGGACCGCATCATCCATGATGCGGACCACCCTTGAGGGGCCTACCTGACAGCCAGCGCTCGCTTCTGTGGGCGAATTCCAAACTTAAACCTCTCACAACCAATCGGCGGCTTCTTGGCGGGTTAGCCAAGCGGGGAGGTCTTCAAGACTTTCCAGCGCAGCGATCAGTTCGGGGTGCCATTCCGGGTCGGTCTCCACCAGGTCCGGTACATGGATGACGGCGCAACCGGCGGCCAGCGCCGAGCGAACGCCGTTGGGGCTGTCTTCGATGGCCAGGGCGTGACGGCGATTTACGCCCAAGCGTTCACAGCCGGTTAGATAGGGTTCCGGGTGAGGTTTACCCTGGGATACCTGATCGCCGCCCAGTACCTCGGTGAAGTAGTGTAGCAACCCCATTTGCGACAGTTTGCCTTCCGCCATGGCCGTGCGAGTGCTGGTAACCACCATCTGGGGAATGCCTGCCTCGGCAATATGATCCAAGGCTTCGATCACACCGGGTTTGAGAACAAGCTCGGTCTTGGCTCTTTCGTTAAAGCCGTCCCGGGTCTGGTCGATCCAGAATTCCGCGGTGGGCTCGTCGGATACGAACTGCAAAAACCACTGAATCAGACCGGGGCGGTTCAAGCCAATGGTTTCAAGGTAGCGCTGGGCCGGTTCAGGTACCGGCCCGCCTGAGGTCATTACATCAATGAATACGTCCCGGACCAGGCGCTCCGAATCAATCAATACTCCGTCCATATCCCACAGAACCGCGTGGAACCGGCGGTTTGATGCTGGTGTCATGGCAATTGCTCCAAACAGCGGCTCAAGTCGTTCGCCAACTTCATCATCATTCGGGGATAGTGCCCGGCTCCGGGTGTTTGTTCAAAGCCCAACGGGTCTATTTCCGCGATATGCCCCTGGTGGACCGAACGCGCCAATGTCTGCATCCAGCGGTCGCTGAATTGGGGTTCATGGAACAGACAAATGCCATTGTGGGGTTTGGCGACTTCCACCAGTCGGGCAACTGTGCGCGGCCCGGGCGGTACATCCGGTCTTAGCACGAGGGCTCCCAGAGCGTTCAGTTCGTATTCCCGTTCGAAGTATTGAAAGCCGTCGTGGAAAACGACGAAGGGCTTGTCGGCCACCGTCTGCAATCGTTGGCGCAGTTGTTCATCCAGTTGCTCCAGCTCACTGATCAAGCTATCGGCGTTTTCGGCATAGTGGGCGGCATGGTCAGGGTCGAGTTCGGCCAATTCAGTGGCCAGGGTCTCCACAAAACGCTGGGCGTTGACGACGGACAGCCAGAAGTGTGGATCCAGCTCACCATGGTCGTGTTCGTGCTCATGGCTCGATGCCGTGGCGTTGAACAGGGACTCACGGTTCTCATGCAGCGTCATTCCCGCATCGTAATCATGCCATTGAAGGTTTTGGGCGTCGGCGGGCCGTCTTTCGATCAACCGTGCCAGACTGATTTCCAGCTCCGGCCCGACCCAAATGAGCAAATCGGCCTCCATCAGGTTTTTCAGCTGTAGAGGAGTCAAGGCTGCAGAGTGAGGTGACTGACTGCCTTCATACAGCAATACCGGCTCGGCGACGCCGGACATCAGATCGGTCACCAACCCATGCAGGGGAGCGATGGAGACTGCCACCTTGGGGGCACTCCACCCAGCCAGTGACAAGACTGAAAGCGACAGGAAGAAAACGAGGCGGCGGGTAAAAGAAGACATGCAGTACAACTCACTCAATGCGATGATATGGATTTACCGCATATGATACACTGTATCGTCAAGCATCGCATGACCCGGGAGACCTTCTTACCTTGTCGGAATTATCCATACCCGACGCTCTGATCCGCGCTCATCATTTGGGCGTGCGCAGGGGCGGCGACACCATCATCAGTCATGTTGATCTCAGCATTCTTCCTGGTCAGATCGTTACCTTGATTGGTCCCAACGGCGCGGGGAAATCCACGCTTATCAAAGCCCTGCTCGGTATTTATAAAATCAGCGACGGCGAGCTTTGGCGTAAACCCGGGCTGAAGATCGGTTACATGCCGCAGAAGCTGCATATCGACGACAGTCTGCCCCTGACGGTTGATCGTTTGATGACGCTGACCAACCGGGCGCGCCGACAGGAAATCACCGAGGCGCTGGCACTGACCGACGTACCCCACCTGATCGACCGGCCGGTACAGCAATTGAGCGGTGGTGAATTCCAGCGTGTGATGCTGGCCCGTGCCCTACTGAAAAAGCCGGACTTGCTGGTGTTGGATGAACCGGTGCAGGGTGTGGATTTCAACGGTGAAATCGACCTGTATCGGTTGATCCAACGAATTCGGGACGAACGCGGCTGCGCTATTCTGATGGTGTCGCACGACCTGCACCTGGTGATGGCCGCGACGGACGAAGTGGTTTGTCTGAACCACCATGTCTGTTGCACAGGCACACCGGAAGCCATTACCCGCAAACCGGAATTCACCCAACTTTTCGGCCACCAGCATGCCGATGCCCTCGCCTTTTACAGCCATGAGCACGATCACGAACACAGCCTGGCGGAACTCGGAGGCCACAGTCATGATTGACCTGTTGTGGCCCGCCCTGCTCGCCGGTACCGGCATCGCACTGATCGCCGGGCCTTTGGGCAGTTTCATGGTGTGGCGGCGTATGGCTTATTTCGGCGACACCATGGCTCATTCGGGTCTGCTTGGCGTTACCCTGGGGGTGGTGTTGAACCTGGATTTGACCTTGGGCATTGCCCTGGTAACCACCACTTTGGCGCTGTTGCTGTTCGCGCTGCAGAAACAGCGCCGGGTACCACCGGACACCCTGCTGGGCATTCTTTCCCACTCGGCCCTTGCTGTGGGGATGCTGGTGCTCGCTTTTTCCGATTCGGTGCGGATGGATCTGGGCGGATTGCTGTTTGGCGACCTGCTCGCCGTGAACCGGATGGATGTGCTTTGGGTCGCCCTGGTGGTGGCTCTGGCGCTGCCGTTGATGCTGTTGATCTGGCGTCCCTTGCTGGCCATTACCGTGCATGAGGATCTGGCACGGGCGGAAGGCATTGCCACCGAGCGCATCCGGGTGCTTTATCTGGTGTTGATCGCACTGGTCATCGCGGTGGCCATGAAAATCGTCGGCATTTTGTTGATAACGGCGTTGATGATCATTCCGGCGGCCGGCGTTCGCTGGTTGTCGCGAACACCGGAACAAATGGCCATCGGCGCGTCGGTCCTGGGAATACTGTCGGTCTGGCTGGGGTTGTCAGCTTCCTGGTTCGCCAACGCGCCCAGCGGCCCGGCCATAGTGGTTACCGCCACGGCGGCTTTTGTACTGCTTATGGGGATAAGCCAGGTTCGGCGTTAAATCCCCATGCTCGCCAGTGCTTCAAGAATATTACGCGCCACCGAGGCGCTGCGGGGATGATCAACGCTTAAATCCTCGATCAACATCTCTACCGTTTCCCGCAGCGTGGGCTCTTCCGGATCGGGCTCGCCCTCGTTGTGAATGTGGTATTCAACCTTGGCCATCAGCTCCTTTTGCTGCTCACTGACTTCTGTTTCATCCATGGTCTCACGTAAACGCTCGAGCAATGATCTTAACTGGTCCTTGGGCATGGGTGGCTCCGGTCAATGTGAATTCCTGTTAACTATAGCAGATCGGTTTCTGGAGTGATTTACAGATCACGCTTGACCTTCCACTTGCTGTAAGGTTCAGAATCCTCAGCCATTGAGAATCCGCTTCCCCGGAGGAGCTGTTGTGAGTACCCATGCCCCAAACCATTTGATCGCACCGGTAACCGGCTTGAGCTGCGCAGGCTGTGTCCGAAAACTGCAGAGTGCCCTGAACGAACGCCCCAATGTCGCCGAAGCCAAGGTCAACTTGGCCACCGAAACACTGGATCTGACCTTGAACGGTGACGCACCGGACGCTCCCACCCTGAAGCAATGGGTGGTGGATGCCGGCTACGATCTGGTCACCGAAACCGGTCGATACCGGTTGGATAACATCAATTGCGCCGGTTGTGTGCGCTCCGTTGAAAAGAACCTGTTGGCCGAGCCGGGGGTCATCAATGCCCAGGTCAATCTGGCGAACAGTCAGCTGCAATTGAGCTGGGTACCGGGAATGACCGATATCGGCACCTTGCGTCGGGTGCTGAAACGCATCAACAAGCCCATTGTCGAAACCGAAGCGGAAGAGCGCTCGGCTTCCTCGAATGTGCGCGGCTGGCAAGTGCTTCTTGGCGTGGCCCTGAGCCTGCCCATGGTATTGGTCATGGCGGCGGAACTAGCGGGTTTTGCGGTCATGCTGCCCGGTTGGGTGCAATGGTTACTGGCAACGCCCGTTCAGTTCTATCTGGGGGCGCGTTTTTATCGTGGCGCCTGGAGCAGCCTGAGGCACCATTCCGCCAACATGGACGTTCTGGTTTCACTGGGCACCTCGGCGGCCTATTTTTACAGCCTGATCGCGGGGGTTTGGCTGCAAAGCGGGCACCTGTATTTTGAAGCGGCGGCCGTCGTGATCACGCTGGTGCTGCTCGGCAAGTGGCTGGAACATCGGGCACGGGAAGCAACCGGATCGGCCGTGCGCGCGCTGATGACACTTCGCCCGACCCAGGTTCGGGTCTGGCGGGATGAGAACTGGATGTCGCTGGATATCAGCGATATCAATCAAGGGGACCGGGTCCAGATCAAACCCGGTGAACAGGTCAGCGTCGATGGAACGGTATTGTCCGGCTTTACCGAAGTGGACAGCCAGATGCTGACGGGCGAGAGCGAACCTCTGGCCATCCGCACTGGAGACTCGGTCACCGCAGGCACGGTCAACCTGACCGGCGTTATAGAAGTCGAATCCCGTTCCCGTGCCGAGGATTTTCGCATCAATCGCATTATCGAACTGGTGGAGCAGGCCCAGATGGGCAAACCTCCGGTTCAGGCCTTCGTCGACAAAATCGCTGCGGTTTTTGTTCCGGCGGTTCTGGCTGTCGCCGCTTTGACCTTTGCCGGATGGTGGTGGTTTGCAGGCTTCGAAGCGGCATTGGTCGCGGCGGTGGCGGTGTTGGTGATTGCCTGCCCCTGCGCCTTGGGGCTGGCCACACCCACAGCCATCGTCACCGCCACTGGAGCGGCCGCCCGGCATGGTTTGCTGGTGCGGGACCTGGCCCAACTGGAGCAGTTGAAACAGGCCAAGGCCATTCTGTTCGATAAAACCGGCACTCTGACCGAAGGCAAAGCAACTGTAGTAGGCGTGAGCGAAGGGCTGCTGGAGGATGCCGAAACCCTGAGAACCATTCGCTCCATCCAAGCGTTGAGCGACCACCCGCTCGCCAAGGCGATGGTCGCCTATCTGCCGGATACACCTCCGGTCGATATCGAAACCAGTCAGGCATGGATTGGCGAAGGCGTGGAGGCCCGGGTGGCGGGAGCCAGATGGCTGCTGGGCAACGATGCCTTAATGTCACGTTTTGACTTGCATCCAACCGAATCGGCCGGTCAGCCTGGGGAATCCATCGTATGGGTGGCCCACGAGGAAACCCTGCTCGGCCACCTGCGCCTGACCGACCCGATCCGCGACAATGCGACGGATATATTGAACCAACTGGCGGAACTGGGCATAGACCGATATTTGCTGTCCGGCGATCGGCGCCAGGCTGTGGATCACCTCGCCAGCCAACTGAACCTGACCGAGGCCCACGCTGAGCTGCTACCGGACCAGAAACGCTTGCTGGTGGAACGACTGCACTCCAAACTGGCACCGGTGATCATGGTCGGCGATGGTATAAACGACGCCCCGGCTCTGGCCCGAGCCGATGTCAGCATCGCCATGGGCACCGGCACCGATGTCGCCATGGAAAGCGCCGGCATCACACTGATGAGATCCGATCTTTCCCTGATCCTCGCCGCTATCGACCTATCGAAGGCAACGGATCGCAAGATCAAACAAAACCTGTTCTGGGCCTTTATCTATAATGTCATCGGCATTCCATTAGCGGTGGCGGGCCTGCTTAACCCCATGCTGGCGGGCGCCGCCATGGCATTCAGCTCGGTCAGCGTGGTCACCAGTTCGCTGTTATTGAAAAAATGGAAGCCAAAAGGCGCTTCGCCCGTTGCCACGGCCGAGACCAAGCCAAACGTGACAGGAGCACAGTATGCAGATTAAAGCCGCCTCCCAGGCATCCGGACTTCCGGCCAAAACCATTCGGTATTACGAAAGCCTGGGCCTGCTCGCCTCTCGTCGGGCCGCCAATGGCTACCGTTATTATTCGGAGAAAGACGTGGAGCAAATGCGTTTTCTGCATCGGGCGCGCTCCCTGGGTTTTTCACTGGACGAGTGTCGGGATTTGCTCGATCTCTATCGGGACCCAAGCCGGGCCAGCTCCGAGGTGCGTCAAATCGCTGAACGTCACTTGGTCGAAGTGGATGCAAAAATCGAGCAGCTCAATCAACTTAAATACACTCTGGGGCAGTTGATCCGCCAATGCCCGGGTAACGATTCGCCGGAATGCGCGATTTTGGATACCCTCGCCAAAGGCGAAGAACGTTCACATTGATGCTTTTTTGACCTGAAATAGCATCGGGACCGGATAAAGTTCGACAAAAACCTAACAGAACCCATCCGGTCCCGGTTTCTCTTCGTATTCTGCTTTTCAGTTTCACCACATCCCGATAACCTAGCTGAAAATCAGAATCCATTAAGGAGAAACCCATGCAGGACTGGTTACGCACCTTCTGGCAAAACAATGCCGACCTCATTCTTTCGGTGGCTTACAACCTGGTTTTGGCGCTGGCGGTCATCATCGTTGCCGTGATTGTCTCCAAGGCTGTGAAGTCATCCATTCATAAACAGGGTAAACGCTTCAATAAACTGGACCACTCCCTGCTCGGCCTGTTCGCGGGCATCGCCGGTTATTCGGTTTATATCATTGCCGTTGTTATCATTCTGGATATCTTCGGCGTCAACACCACCTCCATCGTGGCCCTGCTGGGCGCCGCAGGCCTCGCCATTGGTCTCGCCCTGAAAGACACCCTGAGCAACATCGCCGCCGGTATCATGATGCTGATTCTGCGCCCCTTCAGAGTGGGCGAGTACATCACCTTCAATGGCATTGGCGGCACCGTCGACGACATTTCGTTATTCACGACGATTCTGAAGACGCCGGACGGCCAATACATCTCCGCCCCCAACAGCAACATCTGGGGTTCGACCATTCAAAACTCCACGCGCAACGGCACCCGCCGCATGGATTTGATCGTCGGGGTCGCTTACGACGATGATCTGGACGCCGGTTTCCGAGCAATGCAGAAAATCATCGATGAAGAACCTCGTTTCCTGAAAGATCCGGAGCCGCAAATCATGGTGCAGTCATTGGGCGACAGCTCCGTGAACCTGCAGATTCGTGCCTGGGCGACAGTGGACGATTATTGGACGATCTGGTGGGAAATGCAGAAGAAACTGAAGATCGAAATCGAAGCGGCCGGGCTTACCATTCCGTTCCCGCAACGCGATGTGCACATGTATCAGTCTGAAAAATAACAGTCCGATACTGCCCTCTCTTCGGAGAGGGCTACTTCCCGAAGAAGCGCAACCGACGTAACAGCACAAACTCGACCACGGCAACGGCGCTGAGAGCGATGCAGGTCAGCCAAAACGCCCGTGGATCTTCCACGCCCGGCATACCGCCGACATTGATCCCGAGCAGACCGGTTAAAAAGCCGAGTGGCAGGAAAATTCCGGCTATGACCGACAACCAATAGGTATTGCGGTTCATGCGTTCGGCGAGATCCTGTTGCAGTTCGTCCCTTACCAGCTGAATTTGTTGCAACAGCATTTCAATGGTTTCCAAAATGCGCATGGTGGTGTCGCGCTGGTTCGACAGCAATTGCAGTTCGCGGTTTGCCAGCCAGGCATCGGCGTCGATCGCCATACGCTCCAATGCGCCAACCTGAGGCCTGATAAAACGATCCAAACGCAACAAGCGACGGTGCAACTGGGTCAAACGAGCCAGATGCTGCTGAGGGTTGTTGATGTGGTCCAACCCTTCCAGTTCTTCCAGTTCCAGTTCCTGAGCTTCCAACAGTTCGTCGATGCGTTGGTTCAGCGCCTCGATGATACCCACCAGCAAAGCACCCAGAGAATTGGGGCCGGATTCATCCTTCAACGCGTCCCGCACAGCCGAAATAGCCCGGAAAGGTCGTTTGCGCAAGCTGACCAGCCCATCCTTGTACCACAGCAACCGCAGGCTGAGCATGTCGTCCGGCTCGGCACCGGGGTTCAGGTTCACGCCGCGCACGATCAGTAAAAAACCACCGGGGATGGCCTCGAACCGGGGGCGGGTATCCTCCGCCAGCAAAGCCTGCCGCAGACCGGTGTGAATACCCAGCCGTTCAAGCCACTCATCCAGCCCGGCTTCGTCCCGCTGGCAATGAATCCATCGGTGCTGCAATTGATCGGTCAACCCGACCAAGGGCTTGGCCGGTGTTACGGAAAAGTCCCACTGATCGATAATAAAAGCCGGTTGATTGGGTGCGGTCGCGTCCGGTTCAGCCATGATAGATCCTTATGCCGACATTGAGTTCAGTGCAGAGCATCCCCATCGGGGTTGTCAAAGGCATTTTCGTCCAGAAACAGTACGTCCATCTGCGTGGCCTGGTCCAGCACCAGTTGAGTCGCCGCCAATACCTGAGGCAGCCAATGGGCGAAATACTCATGGCTCAAACCAATGGCTGGCAGCGCCGCGCTCAGTGTCAGGCGGGGTACATCGTCGTCGTCCAGAGCCATGCCCACTTTTAGCAAGGGGTATTCAAAATTGATCAGGTGCAATGACCCTTGCAACGGCAATACCGCAGAAGGACGCACGGCAAGCTCGGTGAAGACCATGACCAGGTCTTCCTCCAACAGAATCCGGCTTTCCAGTACGCCCAGCTTTTCTTCATAGTCGAGCAGGTGAATACCGTCGCAATCCGGACAGAGGGTGTGGCGGGTGTCCATGTCATCCAGCCAGTCTTCCAATATTTGGCGCGTTAGTGCTTTCATAGTCTCGGCATCTTTAAATTTTGCGGCATTGTACGAGGATTACCCCGCCTCAGCCAGCGGGCGTTACATGGGTAATGGACCCTGATCCTTAACGGCACGGATGGCAAAGCTGCTGTCGATGGTATGAATGTTGGGCAACTTCTGTAGCCGTCGCACCCATTGCTCGTAACCGGACAAATCCGGCGTTACCACCTGCAATAGATAGTCGAAAGAACCGGATACCGTATGGCAGTTGATCACCTCAGCCATATTGCGCACCGTCTCCTCGAAGGATTCGACCAATTTATCCTGGTGCTGATTGAGCCGGACATGCACGAAAATGGTGATGCCCAAATCCAACAGGTCTCTGTTCAGGTGGGCTCGGTAGCCTTCTATCACTCCTTCCTGTTCCAGGCGGCGAATTCGCCGAGCGCAGGGAGAGGCGGAGAGCCCCACCCGTTCGGCCAGCTGTTGTGTGGTCAGGCGGGCATCCTGTTGCAGGGCGTCCAACAGCCTGCGGTCTATCCGGTCCAGCTTGGCGGGCTGCATCAATGGTTTCTCCAGTCAAATTTCACCCTAGTATTAGCACAAATTACCAATTTCGTCCGGTTTCTTATCTCAATTTACCAGCATTCACTCAGGCGTGACAGGCAGAATACAGCGCTTATTCACCGCTGAAACCGGACGCCCCTATGTCACAGCAAAGCCTTGGCAGCCGCTCGTTTACTGATGTCACGCCGTTGTTATCGAACCGCTCTCAACGTTTGCTGGGTTATCTGGCGGCCGGGACGACGGTTCTGATTTGGTCCTGTTATTTTCTGTCTTTGCGCCAGGGCGCCCTGTCACCCTTGGGTACTTTGGATCTGACCTTGTTCCGGTTTGGCGTACCCGGGCTGATTCTGTTGCCGTTGTTTATCAAACGCTGGCGCAGAATACGCCGCGTCAGCCCTGTCTGGCTGCTGGGTATGTCCGTGGGCGCCGGTTTGCCCTTCTTCCTGCTCAGCGCCCTGGCGATGGGGTGGGCACCAGTGGCACACGGCAGCACACTGATCCCGGGCACGGCGCCGCTGTTCGTCACCGCTCTGGCCGTTGTCGTATTCCGCCAGCCGCTGTCCAAGTGGCGTCGGCTGGGGCTCGCCGCCGTCGTAGTAGGTGTGTTGTGCATGCTATGGAGCGGTCTGACCGGGGCTTCGGTCGCCTTAGGTTACGGACAGGGAATTTTCCTGGCATGCAGCCTGTTATGGGCGGTGTTTACCCTTTCGGTCCGTCAAAGCGGACTGGCCCCTCTGGAAGCTGCCGCTGTTGTCACCGTACCAAGTACAGCCCTGTTGACACTTTACGCCCTGCTCGCCCAACCCACTCTGACGCTGACCGCCGTGCCGGTGTCCGAATGGGTGACCCAATTGATCGTTCAGGGTTTGGCCGTCGGCCTTGGGGCCGGGTTTCTCTACGGTTTCGCGATTCGCACCCTGGGTGCCGAAATCACTTCGGCCATCGGTTCATTGACGACAGTATGCGCCACCCTGCTGGCTTGGAGCTTTTTTTCGGAAAGCATCGAATTCGCCACCGGCTTGGGGTTATCCTTTGTCACCCTTGGCGTCATCTGCGCCAGCGGCCTGATCCATCCCGAGACCCGTTAACGGAGAAAACGAATGTTCGAACACCTGGATGCTCCCCAGCAGGACCCCATCCTGTCTTTGACGGTTGCCTTTCGCGAAGACCCCCGCCCTGAAAAAATCGATCTGGGCATCGGCGTCTATCGCAACAGCGAAGGCATCACGCCCATTATGGAGGCCGTGCGCAAGGCCGCTATCGAGCTGGCTGAAACCCAGGTGACCAAAAGCTATGTCGGTCTCGCCGGCGACGAGACATTCAACCAGGGCATGATCGACCTGCTGCTTCAGGGTACCGCCGCCCACAGCCGTGCCGCCGCCATTCAAACCCCGGGCGCCAGCGGCGCTTTGCGGATGCTGGCGGACCTGATCGCCTATTCAAGGCCGGGCGCCACGGTGTGGATCAGCAACCCAAGCTACGTTAACCACCGGCCGGTCATGGAATTCGCCGGGCTCAAGGTTCGTGACTACCCCTATTTCAACCCCGAAACCAAGGCGGTCGACGAAGCCGCCATGCTGGCGCAGATCGCTGAATTGGGTGAACAGGACGTACTGCTCCTGCACGGCTGCTGCCATAACCCGACCGGTGGTGACATCTCCATCGAATCCTGGCAGCAGATCGCTCAAATGGCCTTGAAACAAGGCTTCCTGCCGTTCGTCGATATCGCCTATCAGGGCTTCGGGGATGGATTGATGGAAGACGCCGCCGGTTTGAGAGTACTCGCCGATGCCGTACCGGAGCTGGTAATCGCCACTTCCTGCTCGAAGAACTTCGGGCTCTATCGCGAACGGACCGGCGCCGCTATCGTAGTGGGCGACACACCGCAAAACGCACTGAAAGCCAAAGGTCACATTCAGCGTTTTTCCCGTGGCAGCTACACCATGCCGCCGGACCACGGCGCGGCCCTGGTGTCCACGATCCTCAACCGGGAGGATCTGAAAGCAAACTGGCTGAAAGAGTTGGCCGCTATGAACCACCGGATCAACAGTCTGCGTGACCAATTGATGGTGGCCTTCCGTGACGCCAGCGACAGCAACCGTTTCGATTACTTCGGCGAACACAAAGGCATGTTCTCGGTCACCGGCCTCAGCCCGGCTCAGCTCGAACGTCTGAAAGAAGAACACGCTGTCTATCTGGTCGGCGGCGGCCGTCTGAACGTGGCGGGACTGAAAGAAAAAGACATTCCTCAGGTAGTGAAGGCCTTCCTGGCCGTTGGGGCCTGAAAGGACGCTTGATGGGAGATGCTGGACGGGAGACGCGAAACGCGAAACGCGAAACGCGAAACGCACAGAGCGTCTTCCATCCAGCGTCTCCCGCTACGCGTTAAAACAATGCGATCTGCTCTCCTGAGGGCCTCCTGAACAAATCGGTTCGAAGCGGCGGCTCTTCTTTCACGTTCAGCCCCAGCTTCCGGCACTGACGGTTAAACCGCTGACGAATCAACTCCGCGTAAGGCCCCTGCCCCGTCATCCGGCGGCCGAAGGTGCCGTCGTAGAGCTTGCCTCCCCGCAAATCCCTCATTCGGTTCATCACATGCTCGGCCCGGTCCGGGTAGTGCCGGTGCAGCCAGTCTTCGAACAGATCCGCGATCTCCAACGGCAAACGCAGCATGATCCAACTGGCACGTTCCGCTCCGGCTTCGAAAGCGGCCTCCAGAATGGCTTCCAGTTCGGAATCGTTGATGACGGGAATCACGGGGCCGATGATGATGCCGACCGGAACGCCCGCTTCGCTTAACTGACGAATCACTTTCAAGCGGGTGGCGGGTGCGGCCGTTCTGGGTTCCATGCGGCGTTTCAGGTCGTTGTCCAGGGTGGTCAGGCTGACACGAACAGTACAGAGACCCTGCCTGGCCAATTCGGTCAGCAGGTCGAGATCTCTCAAAATCAGCCCGCCTTTGGTGATGATGGAAACCGGATGCCGACACTCCAGCAGGGTTTCCAGCAACTGGCGGGTGATACGCTGGTGTTTTTCCAGGGGCTGATAGGCATCGGTGTTGATGCCGAGTGCGATGGGTTTGCACTGATAATTAGGCTTGTCCAGCGCTTCGAGCAACCGGGAGTTCGCGTTGGTCTTGGCGATGAGATGGGTTTCAAAATCGAGCCCCGGCGACAGATCCCAATAGGCGTGAGTCGGCCTGGCAAAACAGTACACGCAGCCGTGTTCGCAGCCCCGGTAGGGGTTGATGGATTGGTCGAACGGGATATCCGGAGACTGGTTGGTGCTGATAATCGTCTTCGACTGCTCGAACACCACCTGGGTTGCGAGGCTGTCCGGATTGAGTTCGTCTTCAGGGTCTTGATACCAGCCATCATCCTCGCTGCGGTCTGTCACCAGCGGTTGGTATCTGTTGTGTGGGTTACAGCCTGTGCCACGGGTTCGCATATAGCCACCAAATACTGTTTATTTATACAGTATTTTAGACCTAAACCCATTTCTCGACTACCCTTGGATTCCTATAGCGCCCACCCCTGTTGAAACGTTCCGGCTATCGAAAGACCGTAGAACGAAAGTAATTCCGGCTGGTTATTGAAATCCAAAGTTCGTACAATATTGCGCTATCTTAATCGTTTAAGACAACCCTAATCCGACTGTTTACAGAGGCCTATCGTGACCAAACCGTCCAACATCGACACTGCATCCTGGCGCTACGTTGAAACCGACTTTCAACCAGACAGGGCGGCCTGCAATGAGAGTCTCTTCGCCGTTGGCAATGGTTACTTGGGAGTACGAGGTTACTTTGACGAGGGTTACCCAAGCCAGGCCAAAAACGCGACCCGGGCGGCTTATCTGAACGGTTTTTACGAGTCATTGCCGATCGAATACGACGAATCCGCCTATGGTTTCGCCCGCAATTGCCACCGTATCGTCTCCGTTCCCCGTCACCGCTTTTCAGTGCGGCTGGGCGATCAATGGTTTTCCCTCGCTGAAGGGGAGGTCCTGGCGTATGAGCGTTTTCTCGACTTCCGCACCGGGCAATATCAACGCAGGCTTACCTGGCGCAGCCCTGCCGGTCATACCCTCAAGCTCAACTTCACCCGGGTGGCGTCGCTCAGCCATCGCTCTTTGATGCTGGCTCGCTTGACGGTTGAATCGGTCGATTACAGCGGCCCTCTGACTCTGGCTTCTGTGCTTGAAACAAGCCAAGGCTCGGGTAATGACGTTGAAGACCCGCGTAAAGGCGGAACCATTCCGGCCGACCATTGGGTTCGGGTCCACCAGGACCAAACCGCTTCAACCTCGTCCGTGCGCTATCAAGCCAAAAACAGCCAATTGCAGATGTCAGCCACCATGGCCTGCAGTGCTCCCGGTGCCGAAGCCGTGGAGTTCGATAACGAATTGGGCAACCAATATCAGCTGTCGGCCGTCGCCGGGGAGACATATTCCCTCGATGCCGTCATCGCATACGGCGACAGCCGGATTACCGCCGCCGACGAACTGACAGCCCATACTCAATGGCTGGCTTCCGAGGCGTTGAACACCGGGCTCGAGGTTTTACTGCAGGAACACCAAGCCTACCTGGATCGCTTCTGGGCCAATGCCGATATCGAAATCGATTCCGACGATGGCGCTCAATATGCCGCCCGTTTCGCCCTCTTCCATCTGTTGCAATCCACCGGCGCCGATGGTGTCAGCAGCATCGCTGCCAAAGGCGTGACCGGAGCCGGTTACGACGGCCATTATTTTTGGGACGCGGAAACCTACGTCTTCCCGTTCTGGTTGTTCAGTGACCCGGAAATGGCGAAAAGTCTGCTGCAATACCGGCTGTCGACTTTACCCGCCGCCAGAAAACGCGCTCGGGAATGCGGACATGAAAAAGGTGCCCTGTTCGCCTGGCGCACCATCGGCGGTGAAGAGTGTTCCTCATACTTCCCGGCCGGAACGGCGCAGTACCACATCAATGCCGACATCGCCTACGCATCGCGCAGCTATGTGCGTGTGACCGGCGACCGGAAGATTCTACGCGAAGGCTTGGGTGAATTGATTCTGGAGACGGCGCGCATCTGGATAGGCCTCGGCACTTTCGGCCATGATGGCAGTTTCCAGATATTTTCCGTCACCGGTCCGGACGAATACACCGCCATCGCGGACAACAATTACTACACCAACACTTTCGCCCGGATGCACCTGAACTGGGCGGTTGAAGTGGCCCGCCTGATGGCCGCCGAGTGGCCGGAGGATTACGAAAAACTCGCCGCGA
Source organism: uncultured Saccharospirillum sp. (assembly GCA_965652395.1). Classification (GTDB taxonomy): domain Bacteria; phylum Pseudomonadota; class Gammaproteobacteria; order Pseudomonadales; family Natronospirillaceae; genus Saccharospirillum. Next base: position 146,318 of record CBFGUW010000004.1, read on the forward strand.
GCATCGGCCTGACGGAGGAAGAAGTGGCCATCTGGCAACGCGCGGCGGAACAGATGTACCTGCCTTACGACACGCGGTTGAACATCGTCGCCCACGACGACAATTTCCTGCGCAAGCCCAAGTGGGATTTCGCCAATACACCGAAGGACAAATACCCGCTGCTGCTGCATTTTCACCCCCTGGTGATTTACCGGCATCAGGTGTTGAAACAACCGGATGCGTTGTTGGCATTGGTCATGGAAGGTGAAACCGAGGGCGTGGAACTCAAGCGCCGCTGCTACGACTACTATGAGCCGTTATGCACGCACGACTCCACACTCTCCACCTGCATGCACGGCGTGTTGGCCAGCGAAATAGGCTATCACCAGCAGGCTTATGACTATTACAAAACCACCCTGCGCCTCGATCTGGACGACGCCCACCACAACACCTATTACGGAGTGCATACCGCGGCCATGGGTGGCATCTGGATGGGTGCGGTGCAAGGGTTCGCGGGGCTGCGCTATGGTCAGGGCCGGTTGAAATTCAAACCCGCCCTGCCGAAAGAATGGCGTTCATTGAGCTTCAAGTTGCGTTTTCAACAACGCCGGCTACAAGTCACTCTGTCGACCGAGGCCACCCAATACCAGTTGCTGGAAGGCGATGAACTGACTATCGAACACAACGACAAAGCGATGCAACTGACGCCTGGCAAGATTCTAACCCTGGAGACGGCTCAATGATTGATTTCAGCCGCTATCAAGCCGCCATTTTCGACCTGGACGGAGTCATAACCGATACCGCCCCCTTCCACTACCGTGCCTGGAAAGTCCTCGCCGATGAACTGGGCATTCGGTTCACCGAGGAAGACAATGAACAGTTAAAAGGCGTCGACCGAATGGAATCGTTGAATCGACTGTTGGCCCTGGGTGACCGGTCGTATTCCGAGGACGAAAAACAGCGCATGGCGACCGCCAAGAACGAATACTACCAGACGCTGATCGAGCAACTGACCGCCGACGATATATTACCGGGCGTGCTGCCACTGCTCGACCGCTTGGCACAAAGCAATATCAAACTGGCAATCGCCTCCGCCAGCCGCAATGCCAACACCATTTTGCACGGTTTGCAGATTGCCGGTCGCTTTGACTACATCGCCGACCCCACCTATGCACGCAGTAAACCGGCGCCGGATATTTTCCTCTACGCCGCCTATGGTGCCAAAGTGCATCCCACCCAATGCATCGCATTCGAGGATTCCATCGCCGGCTTGCAGGCCATCAAGAGCAGTTCGATGTTCGCCGTCTCCGTTGGCAGCGACGAGCTCAGCCAATACAGCGATGCCCATGTGCACCGCTTGGATGAACTCTTGAAATGATCCTCGACTAAACAAACACGACCCGGGGTTTGTAGACCGACCCCGGGGCCTCTGCGCACCTGCCGGTGTACATCCCCGGCATTCCCCGGCATAGTTGAGTTTTTGGCAAGAACGCGATTCGGATGACTCGAATACTGGCCTTCCTTAAAAGCTGGACACTGCCCATCCTGCTACTGCTCTGCCTGCCCTTCTTCTTCGTCGAGGACCCCGGCAGCGAGAGCGAGGATCTGGTGCGTGCCTTGTGGAATCTTGGCCACATTTTCTACTTCATGTTCGCCATCATCGCACTGCGCCGCCACCTGGATATGCGCGACTGGCCTCACTGGCTGACCATCAGCATCGCCGTGTTTCTGATCAGCATTATTATCGAGTACCTCCAATACGGCGTGGGCCGGGAACAGGGCTGGGAGGAAATCGAACTCAACCTCATCGGCGCCTGGCTGGCCATTTTCTGGTTGAACCAGGGCGGTCCTCAGGTGTGGGTGGGCCGGATCATCGCCACGGGACTCGTCATTCACCAAATCGCCTTGGCGGCCCAGGCCGTGCTTACGGATTACCGGCTGAAAGAACGCATGCCGCTGCTCACCGGACTGGAAATGCCCTATGAAATCGAGTGGTGGCAAGGCCCGACATCGCGCTCAAGCGCCGTGGCCCGAAGCGGCGAATTCAGCCTCCGTGTGGATTTCACTACCGACAGCCACTCCAGCGCTCAACTCACCACCCTGCCCCGGGACTGGAGCGATTACCAACAGCTCAGATTTCACATCTACAACCCTTACCTTACGCCGCTCAACCTGACACTGCGCGTGACCGATCAACTGAATAAAGAACAGCCGCTGCTTTACAGCGACCGGTTTCATCTGTCATTCACGGTGGAAAACGGCTGGAACGAGGTCACAGTTCCGTTGGAGGATATACAGGAAGCCCCCACCGATCGGATGCTGGCACTCGACAACATCAGTGCGCTGGAAATATTCACCGCCACCCTGAGAGAGCCGAAAACCATCTACTTCGATGGGTTTCAGTTGGAGTAGTACCGCGTTAGTGCCAATAGCGCTGGCAGACTTCCATGAAGTCCTGGGCGACCGGGCTTAACACCCTATCCTTGCGGTAAAACAGCCCGACCTGCCGCTCGATGCGCGCGAAATCAAACTCGTGCAATGGCCGAAAATGCTGAATCTGCGGCAGCTGACGGGTTACTTCCGTGCTGATGTACCCCACGGCCAAGCCCCGGTCGATCAACGTCAGCCGCACATTCAAACTGCTGATCTGCCAGATCATCCTGAAGCGGTCCCGCAATTTTTCCTGATAGGGCCGTTGGTCCGGCTCGTCCAGAGACGACACCACCAATGGAATTCGACGCAGGTCCTCGGCGCGCATCTCCGCCTTATAGAGCGAATGCGCCGGGCTAATCACCAACAACCGATGTTCGTTATAGAGTGGCACCGTGGCAAAGCGGTCCATCCGGGTTTGAAACGGCCCAAGACCCAGTTCCACTTCCCCACTCATGACCGCTTGAACGATAGAGCGCGAGGGCTGCTCCACCAATCTCAGCCGAGCCTCGGGCCAACGGCCGATAAAGGTGTGTATCAGGTCCGCACCGGCGAAGCGGTTATTGGTGCTGTCGATGGCGACACTCAACTGCTGGTCCAGCCCCCGCGCCAGGCGGGACAGATCGGCCAGCACCGCTTGCTCCTGCTGCAACTGATCGTCCACATAGCGGTACAACCGCCGTCCCGCCTGCGTCAGCCGCACTGGCCGGTCCCGAATCAACAGCGGCTGATTCAGCTTGATTTCCAGCTGTTTCACCGCCTGACTGATCGCCGACTGCGACAAATGCAACTCCTCGGCGGCCGCCCGAAACCCGCCGGACCGCGCCACCGAATGGAAAATACGCATTTCACTGCTTTCCAGCCGCATGATAAGCCACACTGATCATTGCTTAATAAAGTTTAATTAGATTAACAGTCCAACCGGGCCTTTAATAGCGCCATCCGAATTTCAGTTGAGGAGACGAGCCATGACTGCAGAGATCAATACCGGTCTGGAAGGTGTGATTGTAGGCCAGACCGAACTATCGAATGTCGAAGGCGACCTAGGCCGACTGACGTACCGGGGAGAATCCATAGACGATCTGGTCAAGCGTGACTACCCCGCCGTCATCATGTGGCTGATGACCGGAACCTGGCTGAGCGCCGATGAATGCCGGGAGCTGGACCACTGGCTGGCGGATGAGTCTGAACTCAGCGCCATCGAACGTCAGGTACTGGAGCAACTGCCCCGCGATACCCATCCCATGGCGGTCCTTCAAGCCCTGGCTCCCATCGCCCACCTGACACCCAGCCACCCCACACCCACCTGGCTCGACGATCAGTGGGTGCCCGGCCTCGTGCTCGCCGCCCGCATTAACGCCGCCGTGCGCGTTTGGCACAACCTCAGCCTTCAGGGGTCTGCTTTCGACCTTCCTGAAGGGCTCGGCTTTCTCGAAAAACTGCTTTACGGCATCAACCGGGAAGCCCCCAGCGCCGAAGCGGTCAAGGCCATTAACACCACCCAGATCCTGCAGTTGGATCACAGCTTCAACGCCGGCACCTTCGCCGGGCGGGTCATCGCCAGCACCGGCGCCAACCTCGCCGCCAGCATAGCCGGAAGCCTCGGCGCGCTCTCAGGCCCACTGCACGGCGGTGCGGACGAAGCCGCTGTCATGATGGCGCGGGAAATCGGCAGCGCCGACAAAGCCGACGCCTGGGTAAGGGATGCGTTGGAAAACAAAGTGAAGATCATGGGCATGGGCCACCGCGAATACAAACGGCTCGACCCGCGCGCGGCCATTCTAAAACCTATGGCCAAGCACTTCTGCGAAGGCACCCAATGGCAACCGCTCATGGACACCTTGATGGCAGTGGAAGACACCTGCCAGGCCGTGTTCAGTGAAAAAGGCAAAGAAATTCACGCCAACCTGGAATTCTACAAAGGCGCCGTCTATCTCGCGCTCGGCATTCCGGAGCGGTATTTCACCTCCCTCTTCGCCTGCAGCCGAGTCTTCGGCTGGATCTCCCACTTCCACGAATTCAACAAAGAGCCAAGGTTGATCAGACCAAGAGCGCTGTACTCAGGTCGCTGACACAACATACCGGGGCTCCAACGAGCCCCGGTTATTCACTCGACCCGGCCCGCAGCGGCCGCCCGGCGCAAGCGCAACATCCGCGTCGCAATCGCCGTACCCACCAATGTAATCGCCATACCGACCATCACCTGCAGGCTCAGCACCTCGCCCAGGATCAAATAACCCCACAACAACGCACTGACCGGCACCAGAAAAGTCACCGTCGAAGTCGCCGTCGCTCCCGCACTCGACAACAACTGAAAATACAGGAAAAACGCAAAAGCCGTACTCAACACCGCCAATGCCAACGCATTCAGCCACCCCTGAACCGACGGCATGGTCTCAGGCCAGAACAACACACCGGGAATCAACAGTATCAACCCGGATATCAACACACTGCCACCCGCCACCACGCGAATCGGCAAATGCGACAAGCGAGCCTTCGAGAAATTCCCCGCGATGCCATAACAAAAAGTGGCGCCCAAGGTCGCCAGAATCGACCAGCCGTCACCGCCGGAGGAAAAATCCAAACGATCGGCCGACAACACATACACACCCACAAAGGCAATCGCCAACCCGAAATACTGCTGGCGAGTTATCGGTGTCGCAAAAGCAACCATGCCAATCAAGGCCGTAAAAATTGGCGTAGTCGCGTTAATCAAGGAAGTAAACCCCGCCTCCAACCCCAGGGTGGCATAAGCCAACAAACTGAACGGAATCACATGGTTGGTAACAGACAGTACCGCCAACGGCGCTTTATATTCCCAAAACAACTGGCGGTAACGGGCCACGGTAAACAACGGCAACAACACCAACGCCGCCACCCCCATCCGCACCATCACCAGCGGCACCGCCCCAAACTCAGGCGACGCCACTCTCATAAACAAAAACGACATACCCCAAAGAGTCGACAACAACACCAACCGGAGCGTATCAATACCCGACATAAATCACCTCATCCAACCACAGGCTTCACCGCCCCGTTATAGCCCCAGCAAAACTCAAGTTCCGAAGACCGCCGTGACCATACCTCGCCAAGAACCCGCATCGGCTTCCAGGTAGGCTCCTCAAGGGTCGGCATTAACCCATCCATGGCGGTCCGACGTTTCGGGCCTGGACCGCAACATCCCTGTTGCGCACCACCCTTGAGGAGCCTACCTGGAATCCGAAGCTAGCCAATCGTGCCAGCGATCTTCGAAACCCCAGTTAACACCAAACTCCCGGCTACGTCTGGCTGGAAACAGAACTTGAATAAAAACGCTTTACTTAATTGGATCGGACGTGACCGTCACACCCTCGGAAGAGGCTTCAAAAAAGAAACAGTCACGGCGGTTCGTGTGACAGGCGGGACCTTTTTGATCAACCTGCAGCAGCAGAGTGTCGCCATCGCAATCGATACTCATCGATTTTAACAACTGCTGATGCCCGGAACTTTCACCCTTCCGCCAATACGTCTGACGCGAACGGGACCAGTAGCAGACCTGACCGGTCTGGAGGGTTTCTTCGATAGAGGCACGGTTCATCCACGCCATCATCAACACTTCACCCGTGTCATGTTGTTGGGCGATGGCGGGGACCAAACCGTCTGCATTGTATTTTAGGGCGCTCAATACTTCGGTGAGAGGAAGTTGAGTGCCTTTTTCTGCTTTTTCCCATTCTTTGAACATGTACAGTTTACACCTTTCACAAAGCCAGCCACTGACTCTGCTGGCTAGTGGCCGGTGCCAGGGAGCTCATTCGGGGATATCTGAGGCATGGATGCCGAAGCTAAGCCCCCATGGATGGGTTAACGGCGACCCCGAATGAGCTCCCTGGTGCCGGCCACGGGTTTAACCACAGACTCAGCGTGGACCAGTGGCACTAACTAAAAAACGGTCGACCAGTTTAGCGTAAAACGGGTTGGATAGATGCCGAACTCTTCGTTTATCTGGGGCGAGCCGCTGTCAAAGTTGGGTTCCGCCGCCAATGGCCACTCAAGGCCAAACTCCAGACTGCTGTTGTCAGACAGACTCCAATCCACCGCTGCAACCGCCAACGCCGACCCATCCGACAGATTCACCGTCGCCCCCACCTGCCCCTGAATCAAAGGCGTCAAAGGGTTACTCGCCTGCACACTCAGGTAATGTTGCCCCCAAGGCACCACCATCGCCTGCTGGTAAAACGCACTTGGCTCCGACACCTGCGAATAAGGCCCGCCATTATCCCCCAAACCATTGTAGTGATACTCCGCCACCACATAGATATCGTCCAACACCTGCTGATCCACACCCAGCGTCCAGCGAACACCCAGCTCATCCTCACTGCCAAGCCAGGCCAACTCCTGCCAAACACCCCACTCGCCCAGAGCCCCCTGAGTACCCACACCCAGCAAATGGTTTTCCTCATTCACCGTCAACGCCGTGAACTCAACCGTCACCGATCCCAGCAAAGTGTAGACCCGACCAAACAACAACCGATCTTCACCAAACACCCAGCCCAGATCCACCTCATTCACAGCCCCCACCGGAATCAGCCAACGCGCCGCATCCACACCCGGGCGATAGTCTCTTTCCTGCGCCTGCACCCCGGTCGGCAACACCACATCCACCGGCGAAAACACCTTGGCCAGGCCAAAGCTGATTGCCTGACGACCGACGGATACATCAACCACCGGGGTGTAAAACAAACCGTAAAACCGATCAAGATTTTGGTAGAGCGTAAAGTCTCCGTCGTCGCTGCTGATCAGTTCCGAATCCAGGTCATCCAAACGATAATCCGCACCACCGGTTTGAAGAGCGCCTGCCAGTTCCGTGCTGCCATCGTCCTGTGCGAACCACCAGTTTTGTTCCAGGCCATACTGAAGGCCGAATTCACTGTTAGGCCCGGGCATCCACAGGTAATTGATGCGACCGGTAAACTGTTGGTCCAACGCCCAGGCAGGCGGCATTTGCGCTTCCGGTAGCCCTTCGGGTTGCGGGTAGGCAATCGCATTACCCCCGGCTGAGACGTCAAACCAGAGATCAGAGTCCGCTTGGCAGAATTGCCCCGCCATTAGGGCAACCAGTACCAGAATACAGCCGATCAGCTGTCCGCTATGCACGGTTTTCCTCCTCTTCGATACGACCGTCACGAAGATGAATCAGGCGCGTCGCCCGTTCCATGATCATCGGGTCGTGTGTTGAGAAAACGAACGTCATGCCTTCTTTTTGGTTCAGCTCGTGCATCATGTCGAGCAGGTCCGCACCGGTTTGGGAATCAAGATTCGCCGTCGGTTCGTCGGCCAGAATGATGTCCGGCTGGCTGACCATGGCGCGTGCCACGGCAACCCGTTGTTGTTGTCCGCCCGACAACTGATTCGGCCTGCGGTTTTCCTTACCCGCCAGACCAACCCGCTCCAACATGGCATGCACACGCTCACGACGTTCCGCTTCGGCGATGCCTTGAAGCAGCATGATGTATTCACAGTTTTCGGCGGCGGTCAGCACCGGTATCAGGTTATAAGCCTGGAAGATGAAACCGATGTGATTCCGCCGAAAGTCGGACAGTTCGCGACCGCTCATGCTGGAAATCGCCTTGCCGCTGAGCAATATCTGCCCTTCGGAGGGCACATCCAAACCACCCACCAGTTGCAACAGAGTCGATTTACCCGAACCGGACGGCCCGACAATGGCAGTAAACTCCCCCGGCTGAATCTGTAGGCTGACCTGATCCAGAGCCTTGACCAAGGTATCGCCTTCACCGTAATGCCGACTGGCCTGGCGCGTTTCTATCACTGGGTTCATGTCGATATCTCCTTACAGGCTCTTGTGCAGCGCATGGGCGGGTACGATTCGCGCCGCATGAACCGCCGGATAAACACAGGCGATCAAGGTCATGATCAGCACCCAGACCGGCAGCACCGTGTATTGGTTGATGTGATATTCAGGGCGAATCACTTCGGCGATGCTGACGCCCGAAATTTCCATATTGCCGTAATCGATTCCCACCGAGGCGGACCAGGCGGTGAGCGCAACACCCAACACCGCGCCAATCACTATGGCTCCAACGGCCAGCACTAACCCCTCGGCCAGAATCAATCTGAAAATACTCGCCCGCCGGGTGCCGATGGCAAGCAACACACCGAACTCATAAGTGCGCTCGTAAATCGACATAAACATGCCGTTGATCACGCCCAAACCGGCGAGAATGAACAAAATAACCGCCGCAATGATGGTGCTGCTGTTGGACAACCGCAGCATGGTGGCCAACTGCGGCATCAGTTCCGTCCAACCCTGTGCGATGGCTTCTTCGTTCGACAGCCGTGACCAGATCGGCAGGGTCGTATCGGTTGCCATGGACGCTTCCTGAAAGTTGAACGCCACTTCGTGGACTTCATCACCCAGCGACATCATTTCCTGCAAGCGCGGCAACAAGACATAAGCCGTGTTTTCATCCAGAGCCCGTGCATTGAAATGAAAAATGCCGGTCACCCGAAACAGTTGTTGCTCGGCACTTTGGGTGTCGAGATTGTTCACCGACACCACGATCCGGTCACCGAGATCGGCTTCCAGCAATTCAGCCAGCCGTCGTCCAATCAGTATTTGGGTATCCGGTCCATCGACGTCCAGATATTCGCCTTCCTGAATGGCACCGCGTAATTTCGAGACGGTGGCCTCCCGTTCGGGTTGAATACCGGCCACCTGAATCGCCCGATTGTTTGCGGAGCTTGAAATCATGCCGAATGCCAGCGCCCTCGGCGCATAACCGGCGACATCGGGTTCCTGCGCCAGTTGCTCCAGAAAGGGTGACGGTTCGATAGTGAGCGCCTCTTCCCGCTGAGCGAGATACTCCCGATGGTGGATTTGCGCATCGCCGGAATACAACCGGGTGGCGGAACGCACCATGGTGTCCGACATGCCTTTGATCAGAGCATCCGTCATGATCAGGGCCGTCAGGCTGAGGCTGATGATCATGGCCGTTAAAAACGTACGACGCTTGTTGCGCAGTAAATTGCGCAGCGCCAATCGCCAGGTGAGTCCCATCAGAGCGTCCTCATTGCATCAACCGGCACGATGCGTGCCGCGCGAAGGCCGGGCAACAACGCGATCAGAAAAGCCGCAGCCAAAATAACCACCAAGGGGTAGGCAAATACATAGAACGACAATTGCCCCTTGTAGTGGGAGAAAACAATGCCAGAAATCTCCATCGGTTCCGGCATGGCGATGCCTACGGCCGTGAACCAGGCGTTCACCGGCCAAGCCACCAAAGCACCAAACGCACAGGCAATGGCCGCCAACATGAAAGTTTCCAGAACGATCAACGAAAACAACCGAGAGGGCGAGGTTCCAATCGCTTTAAGCACGCCGAACTCGCCGGTACGCTCCATCACCGACATCAACACCGTGTTCAACACACCAATGCAGACCAGGAACACTAGAATATAAAGCGTCAACTGTCCGCCTTCTTTATCGGCGGTCATGGTGGCATAAAATTCTTTGGCCACTTCCTGCCAGGAAGCGGCTTGGTAATCCTGCCCCGGCCAACGGGATTCGACCCATTCGGCCAGTTGATTTTCCAGCGTATCGGCACGGCGATAGTCGCCACCAAGGGCGATCAGCCTATGCGCCTCTCCGGGCAGAACGAAAAAAGTCTGGGCCGCTTGCAGAGGCATCACCACCCAACGTGCCTCCATGTCCTCCGGCACGCCGATGATGGCGGAAATGCGGAACAAATCGTTGGCCATGGAGCCGTCCGCACCCTGGGATATCAACACCAGTTCGTCGCCCACGCCCAGTTTCAACTGCCGTGCCGCCTGGGCACCGATCATCGCCTGGAAATAGCCGTCACTGTCGCGCTCGCCACTCAGGTATTCCCCGGATTCGATCTTGTCGGTCAGGTGCGACAGCCGGGCTTCGCGTTCCGGATGAACGCCTTTCACCTCGACAGGAAAACTCTTGGTCTCCCCATACGCCAAGGCACTGCTTTCAATGCGGGCGGTAGCCGCCACCACACCAGGCTGCTGCGACAGGCTTTGCAACACTTCCTCGGTGGCCGGGACGGATTTATAAAGAGTGGGCTGATCCAGAAAATCCGACGCTGTGATCTGCACATGGCCGGTCGTATCGCGAGTATAGAAATCGAGCATCTGGTCGTAGCTGCCTTCCGTCACCGAAAGCTGTACCGACATCAACAGGTAGCCGCCAAACATACTGAGAATGGTCAAAACCGTTCGCCGCCGGTTGCGCAGAATATTGCGAAAGGCGAGTTTCAGCATCAGCATGATTCGCCCTCAGTTTCTGCGCAGGTTTTGCAGCGTGAAGAACGACTCGTCCAGCCCGACATTGAATTCCAGGTCTTCATAGGTGACCCGGGTGACGTGGCCCTCCTTGTTCATGGGAGTCAGTGACATAGTCGCAGGCAGGGTAACGCCATCGAAATCGGTCACATCGCTGAATTCCATGACTCTCATCAGAGTCCCGTCTTCATCGAAATATCGCTGAGCCACCGGCAGCAGATCAGACTTGCGGATATCCACCTCCATACCACCCCACACGGTGACAGTCTGCTCCTTGGGTGTCAGCGTGAGCTGATACAGCTCCTCGGTTTCCTCCATGGTGACGGTGTATTCCTCCACCCAGGAGGTTTCACGCATAAGATCGTCGTTGGTGAAATCCGACCCCATCCAACTGCCCATCATCATCGACGGCGGCACCTTCACCACCTTGCGAATCTTCGGCAGGTAATTCCACATTTCATTGTCGCGCTTGAGCGTACTGACGCCGCGTTCCTTAATGGGTTCAAGCACCCGGACCAACGAATAGTCGAGCCCAAGCGACCAGGACTCGAGCTTCAGAGTTCGCTCGTAATCGGGCGTCACAATGTTCATGCTGAGGATGGCGTGAGCGGAATCCTGCTGGTAGAGATTATCCATCCTCTCCAGCAGCTCCACGGCCTTGGGGTCATTTTCGGCGAAGACCGGCGGCACCAGGAAGGCCGCCAGCAAAGCCAATGATCGAAAGTGTCGCATCAGTACCCTCTCCTTTGATTGATGGCGACACTTTAGCAGGCGTTTTTGAGGGGTTTAATGATCGAGCGCAAAATCATGACAGCTGTCATGACGGGGTTGTGAATCCCCCTCCCTGGGGAAAAGGGCATTATTCTGTGTGAATCGGGCTGGCCCCGTTTTCTGTGCCCTCATCATTGAATACCGTATTCCAACGCATCAGCAGCACCGTCATCTGCTGCGCCTGACGCGCCAGAGAGTCCAACTCCTCCTCAGTGTTCGGCTTACCGCGATACAACTCCACCTTACGCATATCCCGGCTGATCACATGGTTCGGCTGCTGCATCCGGTACACCTCAAGTTTCCAGCGGGTGTTGGCCACCACCATGCGATAAAACAGAATTTTGGTGTGCAGACGAATGCGCGAATAATCCTTCAGTTCACCAAAGGCGCTGCCGTCAATCACCACCAACTTCACATTACCGCCATTCGGATCCGCCACGATGCTCGCCGTGCGATCCACCCGGCAGATCATCGCCAGTGCCCCGAAAATATGACCCGGCGTAATGGTATTGATCGGCTCGCCGCGAATGGACTGATCATCAGGGTACACCAGCAACTGGCCCCGCAGCAGAAAGTAGAAATTGGGGTCGTTGTCCCCGTGATGAATAACAATTTCTCCCGGCTCCGCCGCCATGATGCGGGCATAAGTCGCCAGGAACTCCGCCTGTCGGGGGTCGACTTCGCGCAGCTCCCTGAAGAAGGAGATGCCGGAGAGCAGGTCATCCAGTGATACGGCTGGTATTTCACTAAGCGCCAGAGTTCTCATCTATATGTAGTTCCGTTGAGCTGTTCTTATTGAATTATTAACTTTAGCAGGCTCCTGCCGTTCGGCATCCATACAATGCCCTGACGAACGGAGCCTTCAAAACGTCTTCCCGGGGCGGCATTATGCCCTCTTCCATCCACCAACAGGAACGATTGTCGCTATGGATGCCACTCATCCGGTCACCCGGCCGGGATCAAGCCTCAACGTCTGGAGCCTGAGCGCCCTGGCCCTCGTGTTCGGCCTGCTGTTGCCGCTCAGTATGGCACCCTTCATCGCCTGGCCGTTGATCTGGCTCAGCCTCGGCGGTTTTTTCTGGCTGACTCACCAGGCTCCCTCCTCCCGCCAGGCCTTCTGGTTGGGCTGGGTCTACGGCGCCGGGATGTTCGGCCTCGGCATATCCTGGGTCTATGGCAGCATGAGAACGGTCGCGACACCCATCCCCCTGTCATTGCTGCTCACCAGCCTCTTCTGTGGCGCCCTCGCCTTTCTCCCCGCCATCCAGGCCTGGTTATATCACCGATGGATCAAGCCCTCGGCCTGGGCCCTGACACTGGGTGCCCCCCTGCTGTGGCTGGTGTTTGAATGGCTACGCAGCTGGCTGTTTACCGGTTTACCCTGGCTGCTGGCCGGATACGCCCTGACCGACACGCCACTCAGCCAACTGGCCGCTGTCGGCAGTGTGTACAGCCTCACACTGATCATCGCTTTGGGTGCGGCCCAACTGACACGATGGGCGATGGCCGGTTCGCAGGCGTTCCGCCTTCCCGCCGCGACAGCCGCTATTACCCTGGGACTCATGGCCGTCGGCTGGTTGATGCCCACCACCGTCTGGACTCGGGAAACCCAAAGCGTCCAGGCCGCCGCCGTGCAAAGCAACGTAAAGCAGGCGGACAAATGGGCCTCCCGCAATATCCGCCCCACGCTGGATTTTTATGGTCGTCAGGCCCAAACCCTCATCGAGCCCGATCTCGTCATCTGGCCCGAAGCCGCCCTCACGGTGCGCCCCGAACGCATCACCACCTACCTGAATGACCTCGACCAACTGGGTAAAGACCGGGACCAGGGCATCATCACCGGCATCATTACCGAAGAGGACGACCGCTACTACAACGCCTTGCTCGGTTACGGCACCGCCGGTGGCGAATACCGCAAACAGCATCTGGTCCCCTTCGGCGAATACCTGCCGTTCGAGCGTTATCTGCGCGGGCTGATCAACTTTTTCAACATCCCCATGTCCACCCTCACCCCCGCCCCGGTCGCGCAAAGCCCCATGGCGTGGCGATTTCAGGGGGAAACCTACCAGTTGGCACCGGTCATCTGCTACGAAGCCGCCTACCCGGGCCTGGTCCGGGAGCTGGGTGCTGTGTCGCAATTGTTGGTGATGGTCAGCAATGACGCCTGGTTCGGGGATTCCGTCGCCCCGCATCAGCATTTGCAGATCACACGGATGAGAGCCATTGAAAACAGCCGGGCCATCGTGCGTGCCACCCAGAACGGGATTTCAGCCTTGATCGATGCCAACGGCCGAATTCTGGAGCGCAGCCCCCAGTTCGAAATCGCCGTGGTTCAAGGGGAGGTCGCGTTACGGGAAGGCAAAACCCCCTATCAACGCTGGGGAAGCCATTGGTGGATACTCTTACCCTTGGCCGGGCTCGCTGTGGTGCTGGTCAGGAAGCGATAGTCCCTACCCTCGCCCAGCCCCAGTGCCGGGGCGTCACTATTCGCCCCGGCTGTAACTCTGAGCCTACACCCCTACTGCCACCCTATCTGTGCGCAAAGCTTGACGCAGAGCCATTAGTTTTTGATTTTAAAGGGCATCACGGTAGAATCGCCGGGATTTTTTATAACGGCACCGTAGGGGCTTATATCCCAGACAGTGTACAAAAAGAAAAGGTATGACCGGCCCGCCGGTGACATACTTAGGCGTCCTCACTGACGTAACGATCAAAAATAAAAAATCGAACAATGATCGAGCTTTAATTTCTCGGGCGTGATCACTTAAACAGGCTGACAGGCAGCCAAGCTCCCCTATTGAAGAGGCGAGCCTGCCTTTGTCTGTCTGTATGAAAAACCCGGTTTGGCCTTTCCCTCAGGCAAACGGGCAGCCCGCGAACAAGCGGATCGAGATAATAAAAGCCGGTTACCCCCAAAAGGGCCGTATCCGGCAAGAAAAACGAGGCAAGCCAACGCAGAGTGGCCGCCAAAACTAAATGTGGGAGGGTTAATGGGATCCATCATTGAAGTAAAAGGGGTGTCGAAGTCGTTTGGCGCCCTGCGAGTGATCAACGACTGCTCCATCGCTGTCGAAGAAGGCTCCATCACGGGCCTGATCGGCCCCAACGGTGCCGGCAAATCCACCCTGTTCAACCTGATCGCGGGGACCTTTCCGGTCACGTCCGGCAATATCCTGTTCGATGGGGAAGACATCACCAACGTTCCGTCCAACGAATTGTTCTCCAAAGGCCTGCTGCGCACCTTCCAGATCGCCCAGGAATTTTCGCATATGACCGCCCTGGAAAACCTGATGATGGTGCCGCCGGACCAACCCGGTGAAAACCTGTTCAACACCTGGTTCCGCCCCAGCCGCGTGCATGCTTTCGAAGCCGACGTGCGGCAACGCGCGCTCGAAGTCATCGAATTCATCGGCCTCGCCCATGTAAAAAATGAACTGGCAGGCAACCTTTCCGGGGGCCAGAAAAAGCTGCTCGAACTCGGCCGTACCATGATGGTCGACGCCAAGGTCGTGTTGCTGGATGAAATCGCCGCCGGGGTCAACCGCACCCTGCTGCAGGATCTGGTCGGCAATATCGAGCGTCTGAATAAAGAGATGGGCTATACCTTCTTGGTCATCGAGCACGACATGGACATGATCGCCCGACTGTGTGACCCCGTGATCGTCCTGGCCCAGGGCAATGTCATGGTCGAAGGCACCATCGAAGAGATTCAGAATAATCCTCAAGTCATCGAGGCCTACTTTGGCAGCGACCCGAACGAGACTGGAGCGGCTTAATGGCACTGATTGAAACCACCAACATTCATGCCGGTTACGGTGGCATGAATATTCTCAACGGCGTCAACATGAGCATCGAGCAGGACGAAATCGGTGTCATCGTAGGCCCCAACGGCGCTGGTAAATCCACGACTCTGAAAGCGATTTTCGGCCTGCTGACCATCAGCGAAGGCAGTATCACCCTGCGCGGCGAAGACATCACCAACCTGGCACCGGACAAACTCGTGCACAAGGGCATGGCCTTCGTACCACAGGAATACAACGTTTTCACCAGCCTGTCGGTCGAGGAAAACCTCGAAATGGGTGCGTTCATCCGCCGGGACGATTTCAGCTACATGCTGGAACGCGTCTACAGCTTTTTCCCGGACCTGAAAGACAAGCGCAGGCAACCGGCCGGGGAACTGTCGGGCGGGCAACGCCAGATGGTGGCCATGGGCCGTGCGCTCATGATCGAACCAAGCCTGATCCTGCTCGATGAGCCCACCGCCGGTCTGTCGCCTCTTTATATGAACGAAATTTTTGACCGCATCATCGCCATTAATGAAAGCGGCGTGGGTGTACTGATGGTGGAGCAAAACGCCAAACAGGCACTGCGCATCGCTCACAAGGGCTTTGTATTGGCCGCCGGTCAGAACCGTTACACCGACACTGGCGAAAACCTGCTGAACGACCCGGAAGTGGCAAAAAGCTTCCTGGGTGGCTGACGGTTAGAAGGAGTCCGTTTTGAACGAATTAATTTTCTTCATCAATATTGTGGTGATCTCCGGCGCCGTTATCGGTTCGATCTACGCGCTCGGCGCCATCGGCGTCACCCTGATTTTTGGTATTCTGCGATTTGCCCACTTTGCCCATGCCGACATGATGACCATGGGCACCTTCCTGGTGTTGATTCTGACCGCCCTTTTCCCGGCCGTCGGACCCGCCATCGGTTTACCCACAGCCTTTGTGATGATGCCCGTCGGTATGGCCGCCACCGCGGTGATCGCCATCGGTATCGACAAAGCATTTTATAAACCGCTGCGAGAAAACAACGTCAAGCCGGTGGTGATGGTTATGGCGTCCGTAGGCGTGACATTGATGCTTCAGGGCCTGATCCGCTTTTTTGCCGGTACCGGCTCACAAAGCCTATTCATCGACGACCGCAAGAGTATTTTCCGCATTGATCTTCCGTTCGAATCCGCCTCGCGCTCGATCGTGATCACCGAACCGCAGATTCTGCTCTTCATATTCCTGGCCATCGCCGTGGTATCGCTGCACCTTTTCCTGAACCGTTCCCGCCTGGGTAAAGCCATGCGCGCCATGTCGGACAACCCCGATCTAGCCCGGGTATCCGGCATCAACACCAACACCGTAGTCGGTGTCACCTGGATCATCGCCGGTGCCCTGGCGTGTGCCGCCGGTACTTTGCTGTCGTTGGATGTGACACTCAAACCCGACCTAAGCTTCATGATTCTGCTGCCGATTTTCGCAGCGGCCATCGTCGGCGGTGTCGGCCATCCTTATGGTGCCTTGGCCGGTGGTTTTGTCGTCGGTTTCGCCGAAACACTGGCCGTGTTCAACTGGGCCTTCCTGCTGCGGCCATTGGAAAAAGCACTGCCCTGGCTCGACCTGCCCAATAACCTCGCCTTCGTGCCGACTGAATACAAAATCACCATTCCATTCTTTATCCTGGTCGCGATTCTGATCTGGCGCCCGACCGGTATTTTCAAAGGGAAGGTTATCTGATGCAGAATGCAAAAAAAGAAATCATCCTCTTTTCCATACTGGCGGTACTCGTTCTGACGGTACTGACCACCATGGGACCGGCCTTCGGTATCCGGGTTCTGGCTGAAGCCAGTTGTTACGCCATCCTCGCTTTGGGTCTCACCATTCAATGGGGTTACGCCGGATTGTTCAACGCGGGCATCATGGGCTTTGTCGCCCTCGGCGGCTTTATGGCCATGTTGTTCGGTTTCCCGGTGAACGAAAAGTTCTGGGCTACGGACCTTCCCGGCCAACTTGGTGGCGTCGGTTTAAAAGCCCTGTTTGGTATCGCCGTTATTTATGGAACCACTCAACTGGGCCGTTTGGGCATCGGTAAAACGATTCGAGTAACGCTGACTATTGTGGCGTCACTAGTGGTGTATCTGTGGGTGAAAACCTCACTCGATCCGGTCGCATCCGCCATTGAATCCCAGGCCGGTTTTATCGGCGGTTTTGGCTTGCCCATTTGGCTTGGCTGGATTATCGGTGGCTGTCTGGCCGGTGGTGTTGCCTATTTCATCGGGCACATCTGCCTTGGTTTGCGCAGCGACTATCTCGCCATTGCCACACTCGGCATTGCCGAAATCATCAAAGCCTTCCTCAAAAACGCCGACTGGTTAACCCGTGGCACACTGACGGTCTCTCCCCTGCCTTGGCCGGTGCCTGAACCAGCCGATGTAGGATTCGTCGCCGCCCGCGCCTCTTATCTCAGCCTCACGGCTGTCATCATCGCCGGTCTGTTCTTCCTGCTCTATCGCGCTTACAACGCCCCCTGGGGCCGCACTATGCGCGCCATTCGCGACAACGAACTCTCATCCGCCGCCATGGGTAAAGACGTGAATGGTCGTCGTTTGGAAGTCTTTATTTTCGGCTCGGTTTTGATGGGCATCGGCGGTGCCGCCCTGGTGACGTTCAACGGCATCTTCGACCCCAGCGGCTTCCTGCCGTTGAACCACACCTTCCTGATTTGGGTGATGGTGATTCTCGGCGGTGCCGGTAACAACCTGGGGACTCTGTTTGGTGCTGTCTTCATCTATGTGGTGTGGACCATGTCGGAACCGGTCGCGCTTTACATACTGGATGTGGTACGGAACCTGGGGGAAGCCTGGTTTGACTGGCAGGCGCCGTCGGATTTGGACAGCCGCGCGCTGCAAGCCAGGGTGTTCGTGATCGGGTTGATCATCTCACTGGTGCTGCGTTATGCACCGAGGGGATTGATACCGGAGAAGATCGCGCATCATGCGTGATGCGCGACTGCATGTTAAGGATCTGTTGGGTAGACGGCAGTGTTACCACTGCCGCCCCCCTGCAAATCCGGACGTGC
>CBFGUW010000005.1:0-161258 GCA_965652395.1 uncultured Saccharospirillum sp.
TCCCTGACTTTGAGAACCGCGGCCTTGCAAACGGGGAGGGGACCATATATGGGTTGACATTCCTGCGCCAGCTGATGCGCGAGCGACCAACACCCGTGGTGGTATGTTCTACACTCACCGACAAAGGCGCGGCACTGACTCTGGAAGCACTGTCGGCGGGTGCGATCAGTGTGTTTACCAAGGCGGCGTCGGGTGTACGGGATAACCTGACCGCTCTGGGGCAGGATCTGGCACGCGCGGTACGCGAAGCGGCCGCCGCTCGGCTTGCCCCGGCCATAAAGGCGCCGATGAAAGCTGTGGCGCCGCCACCGGCTCGGGCTGTGTCGTATCGCACCACTGAACAGGTGATAGCCATGGGGACCTCCACCGGAGGCACCCAGGCACTGGAGGTGGTGTTGAAGGCGCTGTCGCCCGGTTGCCCCGGGTTGGTGATCGTTCAACACATGCCGGAAAAGTTCACCGCTGCCTTCGCTACCCGGCTGAACGGGCTGTGCCGGATCGACGTTGCCGAAGCCGGGGATGGTGACTGGGTCCGTCCCGGTCAGGCGCTGATCGCGCCTGGCGGCAGGCATATGCAGTTGTATCGCAGTGGCGCCCAATACCGGGTCAAGGTTTTCGATGGTCCCTTGGTAAACCGTCACAAGCCGTCAGTCGATGTGCTGTTTCGCTCGGTGGCTCAATGTGCCGGAGCCAATGCAGTTGGTTTGATCATGACCGGAATGGGAAGCGACGGCGCGCGAGGGCTATTGGCCATGCGGGAAGCGGGAGCGCGAACCCTGGCTCAGGATGAAGCCACTTCCGTTGTATTTGGCATGCCCCGCGAAGCCATTGCCCTGGGCGCCGCCCGGGAAGTGCTGCCGCTACAGGGGCTGGCGGCGGCTTTGGTCTGACATTCAACAACGAATACGGTCTAAGCAATGAATCCCTGCGGTAAACAACTCTGCGTGATCATGCTTCCACCGACGCTACTGGTGGCTATGTTGCTTTATTGGTTGGGCGCCCCCGTCGTGCTGACGGGTGGCGTCTCCTTGTTGCTCGGATTCGGTGGCGGCCTTCTTTTGTGGTGTGTTTATTATCGTCCATGGAAGGTCAGTGAAGCCCGAAGCCGGATCCTGTTCGATTCCGTAGTCGATGCGGCTGTCATTACCAACACCCAGGGACGGATCCTCGCTGCCAACCCGTCCTTTCAACGTCTCTTCGATAAGTCCGAGGCCGAATTACGCAACAAACCCATTGGAGACTGGGTTGATATAGACCGCGCCGAACAAGTGCCAGGAAGGGTGCTCCAGCTGATGAACGGCCATCATCAATCACGCTACGTGGAGGTGGAGCAAGGGCCGCTGATGCCCGACCAGGGAGGTCGTCAACGTTATGTGTTCATTCGGGATGTCACCCATCGCACGGAAGCCGAGCGCCGTCGGCGTATGTTGCGAGCCTGTGTGGCACAGGTGGAAGATATGATATTGATTGTCGAAATCCCATCTGATGACACCCAGCCACCGCGCATTCTGTTTGTTAACGAATCCGTCTCACGCACCATGGGATATGCACCTGGGGAGTTGATTGGAGGCGACCCTGAAATATTCATTGGTGAACAGACCGACCATAAAACCCTAATCCAGGTTCGGCGGGCCACACGTCAGCGACAGCCTTGGCGAGAGGTGCTGTTAACCTATAAAGCGAACGGTGACACTCTGTGGTGTGAATGGGACGTCGCCCCTTTGGTGTTTCAGGAGGATGATGAGCCGATTTTCATTGCTGTGGTTCGCGATATCACCGTCCATAAGCGGCGAGAGGAAACGCTGCAACGGCTGAACGCCCTATTGAACGACGTGCGCGAGGCGGAGCGGGCACGCATCGCGCGGGATCTGCATGACGAACTGGGGCAGATTCTATCAGCCATCAAACTGGATGCCGCCTCCCTCAAACGCAGCCTCACGCAGGACGACTCTGAACATTACACCCGCCTGGTCAGTATTGGCGAAAGCGCCAGCGAAGCTATTCGTCAAGTCCGTTCCATAGCCAAGCAACTGCGACCAAGCGCCCTTGATGACCTGGGCTTTGTTTCAGCCGCCCGATGGTTCATAGAGCAGTCGCAGCGGCGGCTGGATATTCCCCATTATTGGGTGGGGCCGGAATTCGACCACGACCATCTGGTGAACCCGACATTGGCCACCGTCCTCTATCGATTTCTGCAGGAGGCGCTTACCAATGTGGGTCGACATGCCCAAGCGGCCTGGGTGAAAGTGCACTACGAGATCCGCGAATTCGAGGTGGAGCTAAGCATCGAAGACAACGGGCAGGGTGCTGATCCGGCCATGGCCGAGTCCAGTGGTCATCTGGGATTGTTGGGCATGCGTGAGCGGGTACAAAGCCTGGGCGGTACCTTTCAGGTGCGTAGCGCCCCAGGCAACGGCTTTAGGGTAACCGCCATTCTCCCCGCCACAGCGGTTGAGCTTACAGATCCTCTTCGGCCTGATAAACTGCGCCCCTCGAAAACCTGACCGCAATAATAGGGGCGCGCATGAACGAACTGACCTTCCGCACACCGGATGACTGGCACCTTCACTTTCGGGATGGCGCCATGCTAGCCGAAACCGTACCCGCCACCGCCCGCTGTTTCGCCCGCGCCATCGTCATGCCCAACCTGACGCCCCCGGTCACTACGGCCGAGATGGCCGTTGCCTACCGTCAGCGCATATTGGAAGCCCGGCCCGAAGGCAGTGGCTTTGAACCGCTGATGACGCTTTACCTGACCGATCAAACGACCGCTGCCGACATTCAAGCCGCGAAGGCGGCTGGTGTGGTCGCCGCGAAATTATACCCGGCAGGCGCCACCACCAATTCCGCTGCGGCGGTCTCCGCCCTGGAGCGTCTGGACCCGGTTTTCGAAGCTCTGGCCGAGAATGGGTTGCTATTGCTGGTTCACGGTGAAGTAACCCGGGCTGAGATCGACATCTTCGACCGGGAAAAGGTGTTCATAGATGAGCACCTGGCGCCCATCGTCGAGCGTCACCCCGGCCTGAAAGTGGTGTTCGAACACATCACTACTTCGGACGCCGCCCAGTTCGTAGCAGAAGCGCCTGAGCGGGTAGGGGCGACCATCACCCCCCAGCATCTGATGCTCAATCGCAACGATCTGCTCGTAGGTGGCATAAGACCGCACAACTACTGCCTGCCCGTCCTGAAACGTCGCAACCACCAGGAAGCGCTGCGCGCCGCCGTTGCCACCGGCTCGCCCAAATTCTTCCTGGGCACCGATTCAGCCCCGCACGAGCGTCACAAGAAAGAAACCGCCTGCGGCTGCGCCGGCTGTTACAGCGCCTGGAGCGCCATTGAACTCTATGCTCAGGTGTTCGAAGAGATTGGCGCGCTCGACAAATTACCCGCCTTCGCCAGCGAACATGGCCCGGACTTCTACGGCCTGCCGCGCAACGAGGGCACCATCACCCTCAAACGGGAGCCCTGGCAGCTGCCAGACGTGATCAAGCTACCCGACGGTGAAGACATCGTGCCCTTTCACGCCGGACAAACGGTGAACTGGAAATTGGCCTAACAGCGTTTAATGAACGGAACCCATTGACGGGCAAGGATTTTTCGTTAAAATGCCGTCCCACTTAGCCAGAGTGGCGAAATTGGTAGACGCAACGGATTCAAAATCCGTCGGTGGCAACACCGTGCCGGTTCGAGTCCGGCCTCTGGTACCAGAACAAGAAGAAACGCGCTGTAGCAAGGTAGCAAGCTCCCAGGGCGTTTCTAGCATAGAAAGCCTCAAAGTGGGTCATTTAGGTGATTCAATTTGAGGCTTTTTTTGTGTCTAAATATCCCTACCTCATCCAGAAACGTCGTAAATCTGTCTGGCGCGTCAGGTTCGCTATTCCTGAGGGATTAAGAGAGCTCTTGGATGGGCGGTGTAAATATTGTCGCTCTATAGACGAGAAAGATGTGTGCCGGGCTGTACTGGTCGCGTGCGCGTCCACCATTAAGTACACGCTTGGTTACTTGGGAATGTCAAAAAAGTCTGCTAAATAGTTGCGGTCGGATTGGGTGAGTATGCTTAAGGCTGACAAAGAGTTCCGAATTGAATTGGGCTTTGGTGGGGCCGAATCGCTTGATGCTGCGAAGCGAGAGGTTGATACGTAGTGGGAGTTAAGTCTATCGTAGCTGTTAAGCAAAAGGGTCAATGCGAAAAGCAGGGCGGTGACGGTACTGGCTTGGGGGGTGTATCCGAGCAAAGTCAAGGCAGCGAGGAAAGCGCCATAACGGTAAAGACATTGAGTTCGATAGGTGAGGGTGATAAAATTTTCGTTTGAAAGAATTTTACTCTTAATATGAAAGGAGTCATAAGTGAAAATAATTGTGGTGCTGTTTCTCTTTTTCTTTCCTCTATCGTCTTATTCTTTTAGCTTAGAAACCCATGTTTGGATTGGTCAGCAAGTGGTAAATGATTTGCTTGAGCAAGGTGCCGGGTATGGGAAAGTGACTATCCCTCCTTTTGGAGAGTATGAAGTAGACTCCACTATTGTAAAGGCAATCGAAGCTAATAGGAAAGTGTATTTGATGGGAAATATTGGGCCTGATGCATTTCCAGATTTAATAGCTGGTCAGGCTACTACCCATGCAGGTATGGAAAATGGCTGGAAAACAGATGATTGGTTGGCGCATGTGTTATCCATGGGGGAAGCAGATAAGGAGGTTGCCTTTAAATATGGTTATGTTGCTCATGGTGCGGCTGATTTCTGGGCCCATACGTATGTTAATGCATATTCGGGCGGACATTTTGATATTCATGATGGTGAAGTGCATACTGAAATGCGCCACATTTTGCTGGAAAGATTGATTGCAGAGTATACCCCGCCTTTGCTTGATCATAATGATGTATATTTGGGGGAGTATCATGCGAACGTTGCAGTGGGATCGGCGTTACCATTAGATGCAATGTTTAATTCCCTCCTTAATAGCAAGAGTGTACAAGAGGAATATGCCAAGTTAACGTCTACGGCTTATCTTACTGAATTTGGTGCTATTGAGAACAAGGTTAGTAGCTATATTTCTAGAGTGGAGTCGCTCAGAACTCCGGTTGATCAGGCAATCGGAGAGGTTTCTTCTCAGATTATTAAAATTGAAGCAGAAATTGACGATATATTATCAAATCCAACGTTGAATTATGGTCTGGTTTGTGAGCTCGAGTGTACACAGAAGGATGAGGTTTGTGAGGAGTGGTCGATAATCTTATTTGGCTTTGGGCCATGTCTTTCATATGATACGGTTTGTGTCGCTGTGGAGAAAGTATGCACGGAAAACAATACTATAGGGGAGCTTAGAAAGTCATTGGCTCCACTACGCGATTATCAATACCTGATTATGTCTGCTAGACCAGAGATAGAATTTATTTATCAGGCGTTGCTCGACTGGCGCGAAGGAATACGAGTTGCAGCAGTAGAGTATCAAGGTATGAGCTCTAGGGTTGCGGTGGAATTATTAAAGGCTAATGGTAATCCTACCCAAGAGTTAAAGGACTGGGTCGCTTGTCATGGTCTTACCCTTACAGGTTTTAACACTTTCTTTGTTGGCACAACTTCAGTAACTTGGGAAGCAGAATGTAAACTCTATAAAACCTATTCCGAAGTTGTAAAGTCTATCGACTTTGTGTTGGAGTACTATTCGGAAGTGTTGTATGGGGTGTTAGGAAGTGAGCTTAATGATTTAAAAAATCAGATCGAGAGCGATTTTCAACGATATGTTGGTGAGGCTCTTCTGTCAGCAGTGGCAGGGGTGGAAGTGCTAGAATTGATCGAATCATACAAAGCAGCGAAAAACGGTGATGTGTCAGGCTTGCTAACGGCCAGTTTTTCCTCTCTGGATAATAGAGAATTGTTGATCATAGAAGATATAGTCTCTCGTGTTAAAAGTGAGATGTATCTTAAAAATGGTCGTTTTGACCCAGAACGATATGCTGTTGCTTATAATAGTGTGGTGTTGGCCAAGTTATCGCTTTTAAGTAGTGCGGAATTGAATCGAATGGTAGCTGATAGTGGTGGTCATTCTGGGTTGTATGGCCAGGAGCTATATGGTAGCGATTACCCTTTTAATATTATGTTGGGAGGCGTTAAATCTCTTGATCATGGATATCAATGGCTTGCTGTTGCGCCACCTCAACTAAGGAGAAATGGTTGGGTATATCTCAATGGGCAGAATACAAGCTATAGTTCGGAAGAAGGAAAAGGTTTTCGCCTTTTTCAGGATCCGGCAACTAGAGATGGAGTGTTCAGGAAAATTTTTAAAGGAGCTTTGGTTCCGGGGATTGAGCTTCCCTCACAAATTAATCATCCTGATGTTAAACCGGATGGCTACCCGTATAGAGTTTGTGGCTCGAATTACTACCCGAATGGTTTGCAGGATAATGGTTTATGTTCGTTAGAGTATTTGATACCAGCTTTTTCAATTCTTCATAACCGAGGACACTAGTGTCATCGGACAGTAGTTACTTTAGATCTAAAATATGCCTCATAATTTGACAGGAGTAAGGAGTATTAGTAGCAAAAACGTGAGGATCGGGCACTTTTTAAATGTCCTTTTTCAGTAACAAATTATAGGCTGAAACCAATGAAAACCCTAGCCAAATGGACGCTGCCACTGTTGTTAACGGCTTGTGCCACCCAAACACCCCAAATGCAGGATGTTGAGCCATCTGTCTCAGCTGACGATCAGAAAGCCGCGCAAGAGGCCATGCAGGAGCCTACCCGGCTGGCACTGAAGCGTAAAATCGCCGTGGGGCGCCTGTCGAACGAAACCACCTACGGTAAAAGCCTGTTGAGTGAGTCGAACGACGATAGAATGGCATCCAAACTGACCGATATGTTCGTGCAGTCACTGATCAACAGTGGTAACTATCTGGTGTTCGAACGGCCCGACGTCGGCTTGTTGAAAAATGAATCCGAGCTCACGGGTAAGCCAGTGAACATCGTCGGGGTTGATACCCTGGTGATTGGCTCCCTAACGGAGTTCGGCCGCTCCACCACGGGTGAATCCGGGTTTTTGTCGTCATCCAAGAAGCAGGAAGCGACAGCCACCGTTGACCTTCGATTGGTCGATACCCAAACCGGGCAGGTAATCCATTCGGTGACCGGCTCGGGCTCTTCCTCTACGGAATCCTCCGACGTCATGGGGTTCGGTTCGGTCGCCACCTATGATGGCAGCCTGAACGATCAGGCGATTGGTGCGGCGGTGAACGCCGCCGTCGAAAAAATGAGCCAGTTGATGCTCACCAAGCCCTGGTCGGCGGATGTGCTGACGGTTGAAAACGGTTTGGTCTATTTCAGCGGTGGCGAAAGCCAGGGCATAGAAGTGGGGATGAATTTCGCGGTCTTTAAAAAAGGCCGGGAGGTGAAATCCACCACCACCGGTTCCATCATTACATTACCGGGCACCGAGGTCGCGAAATTACGGGTATTGGGAACCTTCGGGCAAACGGAGCTGGAGCAAGGGTCGTTCGGGTTGATTACCGAAGGCAACGTCAGCCTGTTGGATCTGAACGAGCTTGAAGTCAGGGAGATCGAAGAATGAAATGGTTACTTTCCATCGCAATGACGCTTGGCCTCACCGCCTGTGTTCAAACCCCCACTCAAACAACCCAAACAGTGGATGACCGGCCCCGTTTGGCGTTCGACGAGCAGTTGGCTGGTGAGCCAATGGAGTATGAGCTGGTGATCGATGGGATCTCCTATGGCTCGCTCGATCAATACCTGGTGAATGAAAACGCTCTGCGCATAGTGGAAGGCACTCATCGCATTGAGGTGCTTGACCACGGCTATGTGGTGTTCACCACTGAAGTGTTTCTGGGAGCATCCAGCACCCGCGTAATAAAGGTCGTAGAGCATGACTAAACACGCCCTGCTTGGTGTGATGCTGCTGACACTGCTAACCGGCTGTGCCATGCAGAAAACGATGTACAGTTGGGGTGATTACGAACAAGACCTGTTTAATTATTATCATGAACCGGCTCTGAAAGAAGACATTATTCGCGACCATGCCGAATTCGTATTACAGGTACAAGAGCGTGGCGAAAAGCCCGCTCCCGGCCTGTTGGCCGAAGCCGGTACTTTCTATTTACAGGAGGGCGATGTCTCCTCGGCGCTGAAGTTTTATCGGTTGGAATACGAGGTCTGGCCGGAAAGTCGGCCAATGCTGAGCATCTTGATTAAAAACCTGGAGGGGAATTGAGATGCGGGCAATAGTATTCTCGGCAATGCTCGGCGGCATTCTGTTGTTGGCTGGATGCGCGACCACCCATTCCTACAATCTTTCGGCTTATCACGAAGCAAAACCCCGTTCTATTCTGGTGTTACCGGTCGTCAACGAGTCCGTTGACGTGCAGGCGCCGACATCGGTATTGACCACTTTGCCACGGGTGCTGGCTGAAAAAGGGTATTACGTTTTTCCCGTCAACACCGTTAAAACCCTGTTGGAATATGAAGGGTTGTACGAACCGGCGGAAATTCATGCCCGACCGACCGACGAGTTGGCGAGGTTGTTCGGTGCCGACGCGGTGCTGTACCTCACCATTCATGAATGGACATCGCAATACGCCATTATCTCCACCACCACCGTGGTCGATTTTGAATATCGCATCGCCGATGCGCAGGGTAATCCGCTTTGGTCGGCTCGAAAGCAGTTGAGTTATACACCGCAAAGCAGCAACTCCGGCGGCGGTGCCATGGCTCAGTTGTTGTCCGCCGCTGTAACGGCTGCGGTTGAGCGGGCGGCGCCGAACTATCTGCCGCTCACGCGTCAGGCGAATCGGGAGGTGTTTTACACCGATTACACCGCCATTCCCCCAGGCCCCTATCTTCCCACCTACGATGCTTATTACCAGGCATTGGAAGAGGCCAAGTCCGGTCAGACCCTCGAAGAGTAGGGCTCTAACGCTGTTTAAATTCTCTGAGGCAGAGTCTTGTAACTCAAGTTTCGGGGTTCGCTGGCAGGGACAAGCACCGGATGCCTGGTTGCCTTATCAAGGGTGGTTCGCAGCATGGATGCTGCGATCCAGGCCCCATGGACGGGTTTATGCCGACCCTTGATAAGGCAACCAGGTAGCCGGTGCGTACTCTTGGCACAATCATATACGCGAACCCCGAAACTTGAGTTGTAATGGCTGAAAATATGGATGGAAATACTGGGTTGGTCTCTGCCCGGTATCGTTCTCAAGGCGGTTGGGTACACTCAGGGCAGTCACTCACCGAAGTTGAACCGGCGGAGTGAAATTGTCCTGACCCTTGTGACAACAATAACAATCAGGGGATCGTACCGGCGCAAAGTCCGGCTCCCCCTGCCAGGAGACATTCGATGAAACATTTTCACAGCCTTGTCGCTATGGCGACCGTATCCCTTTTTGCGGCGATGCCCGGAACCCTGCTTGCCAAAGACCGTGTCGGTATTTCCATGCCCACCAAGTCGTCCTCGCGCTGGATCTCGGATGGCGAGAGCATGGTGGCCCAGTTTGAAGAAGCGGGCTACAAAACTTACCTGCAATACGCCGAAGACGACATTCCCACCCAGCTGTCCCAAGTCGAGAACATGATCGTACGCGGCGTCGATGTATTGGTTATTGCCGCCATCGACGGTACTACCCTGTCATCCGCCCTGGATAAGGCCGAACAGGCCGGTATCGAAGTGGTCGCTTACGACCGTTTGATCCGCGACTCCGAACACGTCGACTATTATGCCACTTTCGATAACTTCCAAGTCGGTGTGCTGCAGGCGAAATATATAGAAGAATCGCTTGGGCTTGATGAAGGCAAGGGCCCGTTCAACATCGAACTGTTCGGCGGATCGCCGGATGACAACAACGCCTATTTCTTCTACAACGGAGCCATGTCCGTTCTCCAACCTTATATCGACAAAGGCCAGTTGACCGTCCCCAGCGGCCAGATGGGTATGGACAAAGTCTCTACCCTGCGCTGGGATGGCGCCGTCGCCCAGGCGCGTATGGACAATCTACTCAGCGCCCATTACAGCGACCGCCGGGTGGACGCTGTTCTGTCACCTTACGATGGTTTGAGCATTGGTATTATTTCGTCACTGAAAGGCGTGGGGTATGGTTCCAACTCGTTGCCCATGCCGGTGATTACCGGTCAGGATGCTGAAATTCCTTCCATTAAATCCATTCTGGCGCATGAACAGACGTCCACCATCTTCAAGGATACCCGTGAACTGGCCCGTGTGACGGTCGGCATGGTGAACGCCATCATGCGGGGCACCGAACCGGAAATCAACGACACCAGCACTTACGATAATGGCTTGAAAGTAGTGCCCTCCTACTTGCTGGAACCGGTCAGTGTGGATGAATCCAACTGGGAAGAGGTATTGATCGGCAGCGGCTACTATTCCAAAAACCAAATCATGTAGTGGTAACGGCCCGAGTGTCTTCGGGCCGTTTATCGAATCGGCGATGCCTCGGTTTCGAGGCATCTCTGCATTGGAGAGTAGGTATATGACCGCTATTCTGGAAATGCGGGAGATCACGAAAACCTTTCCCGGGGTCAAAGCGCTGAACCGCGTCAGTATCGAGGTGAACGCGGGCGAAATTCACGCTTTGGTGGGAGAGAACGGTGCCGGTAAATCAACCCTGATGAAGGTGCTCAGTGGGGTATATCCGTCCAAATCCTATACCGGGGATATCCTCTTCGAGGATGAAATTCAGTCGTTTTCGACGGTATCCGACAGCGAAGACAAAGGCATTATCATTATTCACCAGGAACTGGCCCTGGTACCGCAATTAAGCATTGCGGAAAACATTTTTCTTGGTAACGAAGTGCGGCGACGGGGCGTCATCGATTGGGACGCCACCTTTGTTCGAACCGAAGAATTGTTGGCCAAGGTCGGGCTTGCGGAATCGCCGGGTACCCTGGTTGGCGATATCGGCGTGGGCAAGCAACAACTGGTGGAAATCGCCAAGGCGCTCTCTAAAAATGTACGTCTGCTGATTCTGGATGAACCCACGGCAGCACTGAACGAGAAAGACAGCGCCGCCTTACTTGAATTGTTGCTTGAGCTGAAAGCTCAGGGGATCGCCTCCATCCTGATCTCCCACAAATTGAATGAAATCCGCCGGGTGGCGGATCGCATCACCGTGCTTCGGGACGGCAGTTCCGTAAGCACGTTGGACAACATCGGTGAAGGCATCGACGAGCAACTGATCATTCAGAACATGGTGGGCCGTCCGCTGTCCGATTTGTTTCCTCCCAAAACCGCTGAGGTGGGTGACACCGTTTTCGAAGTGTCGGATTGGACGGTCTATCACCCTCAGGACGCCCAGCGCCTGGTGGTGGACAACGCCAGCCTTACCGTACGCAAAGGGGAAATCGTTGGTATTGCCGGGTTGATGGGGGCCGGACGTACCGAGCTTGCCATGAGTCTTTTCGGCGGTGCCTATGGTCGCAATATTTCGGGCCAGATACGGATGCACGGCAAGCCATTGCAGTTGAAGTCTGTCGAGGATGCCGTGAAAGCCGGGATCGCTTACGTGACCGAGGACCGTAAACATTACGGGCTGAATCTGATTGAAGACATTACCACCAACATCTCGCTGGCGAACCTGGCCGCTGTGGCGCGTACTGGAGTTATCGACGATCAGCGCGAGTTGGATATTGCCCATCAATATCAGAAAGACCTCAACATCAAGTGCCCCGGGGTTTACCAAAAGACGGTCAATCTGTCGGGGGGTAATCAGCAGAAGGTGGTTTTGGCCAAGTGGCTCTTCACCAACCCGGAACTGTTGATTCTCGATGAACCCACGCGCGGTATCGATGTGGGTGCCAAATACGAGATTTACAGCCTGATCGATGCATTGGCGGCCGAAGGCCGGGCAGTGTTGATGATCTCGTCTGAAATGCCGGAACTGCTGGGTCTGTGTGATCGCATCTATGTCATGAACGAGGGGCGCATGGTGGGCGAACTGCCGCGCGCGGAAGCCAGTCAGGAAGCCATCATGTCCATCATTATTCAATCCGGGAGATAAGTCATGTCTACACAAAGTACCCGTCCTCTGGCGGCAAAGCCGAAGGATACCGGACCCTCTCTTGGGTTTATCAAAGGCAATTTGCGCGAGTACGGCATTCTGATGGCCCTGGTGGTGATCATGGGGTTGTTTCAGGTGCTGACCGAAGGCGTTTTGTTGAAACCGTTGAACATCACCAACCTGGTATTGCAGAACAGCTATATCGTGATCATGGCGCTGGGGATGTTGATGGTGATCGTCTCCGGTCACATCGACCTCTCCGTCGGTTCGGTTGTGGGGTTCATCGGTGCATTGGCCGCTGTATTGATGGTTAATTACCAGTGGCATTACATACCGGCGGTGGTCGTCTGTTTGCTGGTAGGGGGATTGATTGGTGCCGCTCAGGGCTATTGGGTCGCCTATTTCCGCATCCCTGCTTTCATTGTCACGCTGGCTGGTATGTTGGTCTTCAAGGGGCTGACATTGGCTTTGTTGGGCGGTCAGTCGGTCGGGCCTTTCCCGGAACAGTTTCAGAAACTGAGTTCCGGTTTTATTCCGGATCTAT
The DNA here is from genome assembly GCA_965652395.1 of uncultured Saccharospirillum sp. GTDB lineage: Bacteria > Pseudomonadota > Gammaproteobacteria > Pseudomonadales > Natronospirillaceae > Saccharospirillum. Next base: position 12,564 of record CBFGUW010000005.1, read on the forward strand.
TTGGGGAGGGCGGCTTTCATGTCACCTCTTTCCTGATCGCTTTGGCCGTTTCCAGCTTGATGGTGTACCTGAATGTGCGTCAGCGCTGGAAGCAGGCTCAGCACCGTTCTCTTACCGAGCCTTCCGCCATTTTCTGGACAAAACAGTTATTGTTGGCCGGTGCGATTTTATATTTTGTGTACCTTCTGTCGACTTATCAGGGGTTGCCGAATGTACTGGTGGTCATGGCATTGCTGATCTCGATCTACACCTTTATCACCAATCGGACAACGGTCGGTCGTCGCATTTATGCCATCGGTGGCAACGAAAAAGCGGCAATGCTGTCGGGCATCAATACCAAGCGATTGACCTTTGCCACCTTTGTGAACATGGGAATGTTGGCGGCCCTGGCGGGGCTGGTATTTGCCGCCCGCCTGAATACGGCGACGCCCAAAGCGGGCCTGGCGTTTGAGTTGGATGTTATTGCGGCGGTCTTTATCGGTGGCGCTTCAATGCAGGGTGGCGTCGGTAAAATTCTGGGCGCGGTGATCGGTGCCTTCATTATGGGCGTAATGAACAATGGCATGTCTATCCTGGGTGTTGGCATTGACTGGCAGCAGGTGATTAAGGGCTTGGTGTTGTTGGCGGCGGTTGTATTCGACGTTTACAACAAGAATAAAGCCGCCTGACAAAATTGGGGAGATATACGGTGGCCTAGAGCCTCTGGAGTTAGCCGGCGAAAGCCGGTTTTTTTTCTCAAGTCGTGGTTAACGGCGTTGCCGGTAGTACGCACCGGCAACCAGGCATCCGCTGCTCGCCTGTGGGGGAACCGCCTCAATTACGAAGACAAAAAAGGCACCGGATAGGTGCCTAAAAAACGCCTGTGGCCTTAAAAGGAAATCAACGAACCGCTTGGTTCTGACTGTAGTAAACAGCATTATTGCGCAGTTGCTGTTTGAAGCTGTGAAGCTGGGTTGCGTTATCGATCACGCAGGTTTCAATGCCTGCCATATCGGCCCAGGCTGTCAGGGTGTCTACGTCAACGGCTTGGGTGTACGCCGAATGGTGAGCGGCACCGGCCAGTATCCATGCCTCTGCTGAGACCGCCAGACTGGGCTGAGGTTCCCAAAGCGCGTGAGCCACCGGTAGGTTGGGGAGTGAGGCGGGCGGTGTGACGGTATCCAATTGATTGATCACTAACCGGAAACGATGGCCCAGATCCACCAGGGTGGCGTTGAGAGCGGGGCCTGGCGTCGCCGAGAACTTCAAACGGGCGATGTCCGCTTTGCAGCCGATGGTGTGCGGATGGACGTCCAGCACAGGTTTGTCCCGGGTGATGCTGGGGCAGACTTCCAACATGTGAGCACCCAACACCTGCGCCGGTTGGCCGAGATGGTAGGTGTAATCTTCCATGAAGGAGGTGCCACCGCTTTTGCCCTGCGACATGCGCTTCAGCATGCGCACCAGGGCCGAGGTTTTCCAGTCGCCTTCACCGCCGTAACCGTAGCCTTTTGCCATTAACCGCTGAGTGGCCAGACCGGGCAGGTTGGAGATGCCTGCCAGGTTTTCGAAGGTATTGGTGAAGGCGTTGCAGTCGTGGTCTTCCAGAAAGCGTTGCATGCCCAATTCCAACCGTGCTTCGTTAAGAAGCATGTTGGTCTTGTGTTCGTCCTTATGCAGTGTGAAGGCGATGTCGTACTCGGTGGCGTAGGCATCCAGTTGGCGGGAGATGTCTTCGTCACTGACGGCCTGGCAATATTCGGCCAGCTCGGCGATTCCATAACCGTGTACTTCATAACCAAACTGGATTTGAGCGCTGACTTTATTGCCTTCGGTAACGGCGACCTGACGCATGTTGTCGCCGAAGCGGGCTACCTTGAGCTGTCTGGCTTCGTTCACGCCGAGAGCGGCTCTTGCCCAGGTATCTATACGGGCTTGAACGTTTCTATCCTGCCAATGCCCGGCCACGACCGTGCGTTCAAGGCCGAGGCGGGTGGCGGCGAAACCGAATTCCCGACAGCCGTGAGCGCTCTGGTGCAGGTTCATGTAGGCCATGTCGATGTCTTGCCAGGGCAGTTCAGCATTGAACTGGGTGTGCAGATGCATCCAGGGCTTGCTCAAGGCGGCGAGCCCTTCGAGCCACATTTTGGCAGGGGAGAAGGTGTGCATCCAAAACATCACGCCGAGACAGTTCGGGTCGAGATTCGCCTCCTGGCATAGGCGGGTAATATCCTGACGCTGGGTAACGGTGCCTTTGTTTTGAATGAGCGTACAAATTGAGCCGCTATCGTTCAGGCCAGCGACGAGCGTTTGGCTGTTGTTCGCCACCTGTTGCAGCACCCGTTCGCCATACAGGTGTTGCGATCCGGTCACGAACCAGATGGAAGATTGTGTCATTTGTGTAGGCCTCCAGGCTTTCTTGGATGGGGCTGGAGTGTCAACTCAAGTCCCAGGTGTGGAGGCTTTAAGTGTGGGTGGGCGACTGCAATGTGAACATAGAGATTCGATGCCGGTATATGGACGATCGGATCATCCATGTCCGCTTGCAATTTATTGATGGCTGCGCCGGAATTCGCGGGGGCTGAGGCCGAGGTTTTTCCGGAAAACACGCGAAAAATACAGTGCGTCCTGGTAACCCAAATATTGGGCAACCTGATTCACGGCAAGGTCTGTTGTGACCAACAACTGGCGGGCCAGGCTAATGCGTTGGTCTTCAATCCATTGCCGAACCGGTACACCCATTTGCTTGCGGAACAGATGCGAGAACCGTGAACTCGACATGCAGGCGACGCGCGCCAGTTCGCAGATGGTGAGTTCCTTGCTGAGATTATCGTTAATGAATTGGCAGACACGGTGAATGCGTGCGTCCAGAGGCGCCTGTGGACGGTTCTGGTCGAACTCGCGACAACGAATGAGAATTTGCTCCAGCAAATTGAGCCCGAGTTCCTCCGATAGCATGCAGTCGTTCTTGGCGCTTTTGTCGATGTCCTGAAACAACTGATCGATCAACTGCATCCGCTCTTGGGACTCGACGGTCATGAAGCCTACGTTGCGAATCACCTGTGCCCAGTTCAGCCACTCGCTCCAGGTGGCGCGGGGGCGAAAATAGACCCAGCGGTGATACCAGTTGTGAAAATCCGGATGGCGGCCATAGTCGTGACAGGCACCGGCGGGAATCAGCATCATATCGCCCGCGTTGACCTGGGTTTCATGCTCGGTACCGGGAAACACCAAACCGGCACCGGAAACCGTTATATTCAGAATATAACCCTTCAGGCCACTGGGTCTGTCGATCCAGAAATCCAGCTCACCGCCTTGAACAATGGGGGTAAGCCCGGCCACAAGATGGGCGTTAAAGGGATAGCCCGGCTTGAGCGGGTCCAGATTCATCGGTTTGGACATGGCTTCGGTCATGGCGGTGCTCGTATCGTCTGTCTTATTTTTATGCAGTCAATATATCCATATTTATGGACAATGTCTCCACCCTACCAAAGTCTTATGGTTTCCTCTCGGAAACAGCCAGCTTCCCTTGAAAACCTTATATATCAGCTGGTTAAGTAAGTTTTAGACGGCCAGTTTGTTATTGGTAACGCGACAAAGAGACAGGTTTTTGCATATAGACAGCAGAAATCTCTATCACGGATTTATCCATGGCAGGTCATGGTAGTCAGAACAAAACCGAAAAATTCTGAGGCGATAAAATAACCATGTCGGAGCGTTATATTGCGGGTATTGATTTTGGCAGCGACTCGGTGCGCTGGTTGGCGGTCAATGCCGAAACAGGCGAAGAAGTGGCCGAGGCCGTGGCTCATTACGAACGGTGGCAGACCGGGGAGTTTTGCGATTCCTCAATTTCCCAGTACCGCCAGCACCCGGCGGATTTGTTGAATGCCATGGTTCGCGCGGCGGAAAGCCTGCGTGCGGATATGGGCGCTCAGGCCTTCGCGCGCATTCAGTCCATCGGTGTGGATACCACTGGTTCGACCCCTATCGCCATCGATCAGTTTGGTTCGGCCCTGGCGTTGCGTAGCGAGTTTTACCATGACCCGGATGCCATGTTCGTGCTTTGGAAGGACCATACAGCGATCGAAGAGGCCGAGCGGATTACCCGGGCTGCCAAAGCCTGGCCCACCGATTTTACCCGCTACGTGGGAGGGCAATATTCATCGGAGTGGTTCTGGGCCAAACTGTTGCGCATTGTTGAGCGCAACCCCGAAGTGGCTGCAAACCTGCACAGTTTTGTCGAGTTATGTGATTGGATTCCAGCCGTTTTAACCTGCACCACGGCTCCGCAGTATCTGAAGCGGTCACGCTGTGCCAGTGGCCATAAAACCTTATGGAATGCCTCTTGGGGAGGGTTGCCGGAAAACCAGTTTTTCCACAGCATTCACCCGCAGCTTTCAAAGGTGAAAGACAATATCGGCGATGCCACCTATACCAGTGATCAGGCCGTGGGTCGGCTCTGTCAGGACTGGGCGGACCGATTGGGGTTGACCACAGAGGTGACGGTGGCGGTGGGTGCCTTCGATTGCCACATGGGTGCCATCGGTGCCAGTGCGGAAGACCACCAGTTGGTGAAAGTGGTGGGTACTTCGACATGCGACATCCTCACGGTCGACCCAGTCACCTTGGGTGATCGCTGTATCGAAGGCATTTGTGGGCAGGTCGATGGGTCGGTGATTCCAGGAAAAATAGGCCTGGAAGCCGGGCAGTCAGCCTTTGGCGATTATTACGCCTGGTTCGAAAAACTCTTCACCTGGGTGGAGGCTTTGACCCCTGGGTCAACACCGCCATCCCCCGGCCGTTTACTGGCGCGATTCAATGAGCGGTTGGTGGACTATCTGCCAACGTTGGACGCTCCCATTGCTTTGGATTGGATCAACGGTCGCCGCACGCCGAATGCCAACCAGCGGTTAAAAGCCAACTTCTATGGGCTTAATCTCGGCAGTGATCCGTTGGATTTGTATCATGCCGTCGTCGAGTCCACCGCCTTTGGTGCGCGGGCGATCAATGAATGTTTTGAAACGCAAGACGTTGCTATCCATCAGGTTCTGGCAATCGGTGGCATTCCAAAAAAAGCCGGTGTAGTGATGCAGATCTGCGCGGATGTCTTCAATAAACCTTTGGAAGTGAAAGCATCCGATCAATGCTGCGCATTGGGAGCGGCCATCTGCGGAGCGGTGGCCCATGGTGTGTATCCTGACATAGCGACTGCGCAACAGGTTCTGGCCAGCCCGACTGAACGCCGGTACGAACCAAGGCCGGAAGTGGCTGCTGTGTACGAGCAACGTTACCGTCAATACCAGACGCTGGCCCGCCAGACTGAAACCACATTGCAACAGGAGGCGTGATATGACGGAACTGACACAGTTGCGCGAAGAAGTGTGTGCCGCCAACAAAGCCTTGGTGACGCACAACCTGGTCACTTTTACCTGGGGCAACGTCAGTGGAATCGACCGGGATTCCGGCATTATGGTGATCAAACCCAGTGGTGTCGCTTATGAAGAGTTGACACCGGAAAACATGGTGGCGGTCAGGCTTGATGGTGAAGTGCTGGACAGCGGGCTGCGCCCGTCGTCCGATACGCCCACTCATCTGGCTTTGTACCGACACTATGCTTCCTTGGGCGGTGTGGTGCATACGCATTCCTCCATGGCGACCTCTTGGGCACAGGCCGGGCGTGCCATTCCGGCCTTGGGCACGACCCATGCCGACTATTTCCATGGTGCCATTCCCTGCTCAAGGGCATTGACTCCCGCTGAAATCGATGGCGAATACGAGTTGAATACCGGTGAGGTTATTATTGAGACCCTGGGCGGAGGCGACCCTCTTTCCGTGCCCGGTATGCTGGTGCGGGAGCACGCGCCTTTTGCCTGGGGGACCAATCCGAAAAGCGCCGTCCATAACGCCGTGGTCATTGAGGAAGTCGCCAAGATGGCGCTGCATACATTACTGCTGAACCCCCAGTGCGACGGCATATCCCAGGTGTTGCTCGATAAACACTATCTTCGCAAACATGGACGCCATGCTTATTACGGCCAAACCACCAATGCGGCCACCAAATGAAGTTGGCACAAGCACCGGATAGCTGTGACGGTGGCTTTAGCCGCCGTTACTATCGGTGCAGCAGCGTGGTGACCACTTCCGCGAATACCGGCCCTTGTTCGGGTTCGGATTTCAGATCCGAGGCCAGGGCGCACACTGCGATGAGTGCGATCATCATGTTGGCATAAAACAAATTTCCACTGATGCCGGGCTTCATAGCATTTCTCCTCTTCAGTTATTCGTCGTTATCGCAAACTGAAACTCACCGGAATCCGCAGCAGAGCGGCAACCGGCTTTCCATCCATTTGGCCGGGTGTGAACCGGGAATTTTCCAGCGCTTGAATAGCGGCCTGGTCGAACTGTTCACCTGCTGATTCAAGCACGGTGACCTTACGTATGTTGCCTTTGTTATCGATCAAAACTTCCAGTCTGACCCGGCCTTCAATACCCTGAGCCCTCATTGTGGCGGGGTATTCCGGTTCCGCTCTGTGAGTGAAACGAGGCATGTCCGACAGCTGAAACAAGGGCGTTGGTTCCGGCAGTTGTTCCATTGGAGGCTGTTCCGATACGACTTCAGGTGCTGATGGTTTCGTCTCTGGTAGAGGTTTCGGCGGTTCAGCGACCATGGGTTCTGGCATCGGTTTTGGCTTCGGTTCAACCTTGAGTTCTGGTTCTGGTTCTGGTTCCGGGATAATTTCTGGCTCTGGCTCTGGCTCTGGCTCTGGCTCTGGCTCTGGCTCTGGCTCTGGCTCGGTTGTCATCTGTGGTTGAGGCGAAGGTGGCGGTGCCATCAGTTCAACCTGCATGATCACAGGGGCCTCTTCCTTCGGGGTTTCATTGAACAATGTTAAACCGAGGAAAAATACGGGCGTCAGTAAGGTTCCGCCGATAACGGCGGCTCCCCAACCGAGTGAGTCAGACGTCCTTGTCAGTGGCATCGGTCGCTATCCCCACTTTCGTTGCGCCGCCGAGCTTGCAGGCGTCCATGACCTGGATGAGCGTTTCGGTGGTGGCCAGACGGTCCACATCCAGAGTGACGGCAGTGTCCGGCTGGTGACTTAGCCGCGTGCGCACCAGTGTTTCGATGTCTTCCAGTGCAATGGGGCGGCTGTCCAACACCACTGTGTTGTCACGCGTGATGGCAAATCTCAAACTTTCTTTTGGCAGCGTTTCACTCTGTTGTGAACCGGGTTTTTCGATGAGCAAACCTTCGTTGTCTGGAAATACTGTTGTCACCATGAAAAAAATCAGCAACAAAAAAACCACATCAATCAGCGGCGCCATACTGATTTCAGGTTGCCCGGCATCCAGTTCGGGCGTTTGGATGGGGGTCTCAGCCATCACGAGTGTTCCTTCAAAATATCGGCGCCATGGTTGTATACCATCAACATGCTTTGTTCGGTGATTGCCAGCAGGAGGCGTAATCGACGTACCAGCAGGTGATGCAGGAAAATAACCGGAATCGCAATGATCAACCCACTGGCCGTGGTTAACAGTGCCTGGGAAATGCCGTTGGCCATTTCATCCGCATTGCCGGTACCGTGTAAGGCAATGGATTGGAAAACATCAATCATGCCGGTGACCGTACCCAGCAGCCCTAACATAGGCAGCAGAGAGCCGAGGATGGCAATGGTCGGCAGGCCGCCTTCCAAGCGCGGCATCAACTCCGCCAGGTGAATATTCATCTGCTTGGCGAGGTCGGACCTTGAATGAATTTCCTGCCAGTTCAGCCGGTTCAGTATCAGTGCAATCGGGCTGCCTTTGCGGCCTTTAATAGTCGGTCGATGGTGGCTGTCACGGTCAAAGGCCGTTTGGTCGCGCGTGGCTTTGCGTAACCAGTGGTTCACTCGTAAGGTGCGTTCTATCAGCAATATCAGGCTGACCCAGGCGGTGAGAAAAATGATCCACATGACTGGTCCGCCGCGGCCCATGAGTTCAAGAAAGTTATCCAGCAGGTTCATCACAGCTCCTTAAAAATTCAGTTCGACGCCGAAGTGAGGGAAGAAGGGCATACCGCGAATTTCGCGAGGGTTGTCGTAGTGCTCGTAGTTGTCGCCGTAGTCGTAATCCACCACGTTTTTGCTGAAACTGAGGTTTTGAAGATCGAAGTACATGTTCATATTCCACTGGCGGAACAGGAAGGTGCGGTCCAGACGGAGGTCGGTACGGAAGTAGGTTGGCAAGCGTTCGCTGTTGTATTCACCGTAAATCGGTACATAACGGGTGGACCCATCTTCCAACGTTTCTTCGGCGCGGCCAATAATGGGTGTATAGGGCGTTCCGGAGTGAGCCTGCACCCGCACTCCCCAGGTCCATTGGTTCCAGTTGCCGGGGAAAGGCTGGCTCCATACCAGGTTCAGTGAGTGGGGTTGGTCGCTGTCGAAATCGTCTTTCTCGCCGGTTAGCTCATTGGTTCGGGTCGATTGGGCATAGGCATAACTCAGCCACCCCATAGCGCCGTTAGCGCCTTCGTGCTTGATCAACAGGTCGGCGCCATAGGCTTCGCCCGTCCCTTCGTTTACGTAGTTATCGGGTGCTTCCTCCCCGCTACCGACCACCAGCTGGCTCATGGGCTTGTGGTAGCCTTCCAATTGCAGGCTCCAGTGCGGGTTCAGTTCGACTTGCGCACCAATCACCCGGTGTTCCGCTTTGGTATACCCCAAACGCGGATTGCCAAAATCTTTCAACAGATAGATCGGCTCGGGCGATTGAACATAGTGCCCCCAGTTCGCTGTAAGGAGTACGGCATCGGTCAGTTGATACTCGATGCCCAGCCGTGGTGAGAAAGCTTCCATGGCAATGTCATCGGAGGCACGCATGATCGAGTAACGGCCGCCGATGGATAGGGTCAAATCGTCGAAGGTATGGCTGTATTTCGCGAAAGGCGCGGCGTTGATGGCGTCTAGGTCACGGTGCACCTTGTGCTTGGGCGCGGTGGTGAAGTCGTAGTCGACTTCTCCGGGTGCCTGGGGCTCCGGAACATAAAGTTTGAGTGGAAAATATTGATAGTCGATTTCCGTGCCCAGAGTGAGCCGGTTATGGGCGTTGGGTGTGAAATACAGTTCGGGTTGTATGCGAAGGCTGTCTATTTTGCTATCGGAATAATAAGGGTTACCTTCGTCGTCGGTGCCAATCAAAACATCTTCATGGTAGCGGCTGGCGGAAATAACGGTTTGCTGTTGCCATTTGGAGTTCAATGACGATTGCCAGTTCGCTCCGAGGGTTTTGTAACCGGTGTCCATCTCGAAATTACCGGCGAGTTCCGGTTCGGTGTCGGCGACGGAGTCGACGAAGAATTTCATTTCGTCGTCGGCGGAGGACCACAGCAGGTCAAAGGTCCCGTTATCCAGCTCGCGGTGCCAACCGGCTTGAGTGTCATAGTATCGTGGCACCTGAATGATGGCGTCTTCACTGTCATCACCCATCAATTCGGTCATAGCGTCAGCCGAGAGCAGCACGTCGATGTAACTGCGGCGACCACCGACAAAGAAACTGTCCCGGCCAGAGTGCCCCAGTGGGCCTTCGATCAGAAAAGAGGATTCGTAGGTGCCGATGTGCCAGCTGTGGTGCAAGCGATCCGTTTTCGGTTCACGCAACTGCACGTCGATGACGCCGCCCAGGCGGTCACCGTACTCCACCGGAAAGCCACCCAGAAAAACATTGAAATCTTCCACCAGCGCCGGGTTGATGGTCGAGCGTAACCCACCAAAATGGTAGAGATAGCCGATGGGTATGCCGTTCACCAAAGCACCGTTCTCGTGGGTGTCACTGCCACGCATGTACATCTGGCCGGAGCCTTCACCGGCTGAAACCACTCCTGGCAGGCTTTGAACGGCATTGATCGGGTCTCCGCCCGTTCCGGGTGTGCGTTTCAGTTCATCGGCAGTCAGCGTGATTTTCGAGGCTTTCTCAGGAATGCGGTCTTCCACCACTTCCAGTGCGGCCATTTCGTGAGGGCGCGGTGTGAGGTAATACACCGGGCTGCCTGCGGGAGTCAGTTCACTCTGCAACGTTTCGTAACCCTGAGCGAATATTCTGACGCCCTGGGGCAAATCGTCCGTTGCCAGTTCCAACTGACCTTCACTGTTGGTTTCGCCGAATTCACCGTTACCGAGGGCTACTGTGGCTTCGGCGATGGGGTTACCGGTGCCTCGTTCCAATATGGTGAAGCGAATGTCGTCCGCGAACACCAGCGGTGTAAATATTAGAGGGGTGGTACTGAGGAGAGTCGAAAAGATCCGTCTCATTAGGGCGCCTTCCAAAAAACTTAATCAATTTAGAGGAGGGCAGTGTGCGCCGGAACGCGAATTTCCGCTGTAATCAAGCTGTAGACAAACTGTCAGAAGCCTCGGGAAAGGTGTAAGAAAGTGTAAGAGATGCCTTTTAAGGCAGGTGTAATGTGAACTCGGCGCCGCCCAGAGTTGGGTGACGGGTAAGTACCAATTGGCCGTTGTGCCACTGGGTTACCTGCTTGGCAATGGCAAGGCCCAACCCGAATTGCTGTTCGGTTGGAGCCAGGCGTTCGGTATCCGATTGAATGCGAACGAAGGGCAGGAAAACCTGTTCGGCCTGGTCCTGATCGATACCGGGCCCGTCGTCGGCGATGGAGATTTTTGTTCCCGTGGATGTTTGGCTCAGTTGGATCCACACTTGCGAACGTGCGTATCGGCAGGCATTGCTGATCAGGTTCACCAGGGCGCGTTGCAGCCAATTGTCATTGATGCGCGGGTGGGTGTAGTGGCCGGGCCCGCTGTAGTGCAGCTCCAATTGGCGGGCTTCGGCCAGCGCCTGGCATCCCGCCATGGCTTGTCGAACACTGTCGGCCAAGTCTTCCCGTGCGAACTCCAGCTGAGTGGCCAGGCGCGACAGACCGGCGTATTCCAGCGAGGCGTTGACCAAGCCTTCCATGCGTTCCACGTCTTTCTCCATGCGCTCGAGGTAACGGCCTCTTTGCTCGGGGTCGGTTTCCTCATGGGCGGCGTCCAGGCCAAAACGGAAACAGGCGATGGGGGTTCGCAGATCGTGTGACAGGCTGTTAACCAACAGTTGATTGTCCGCCAGCAGCTGTTCGATTTGTGCGGCCATCCGATTGAAACTGGCTTCGATGCCGGGTGTGTACGACCAGGGCGCCTTGGGAATACGAATATTCAGTTGTCCCTTGCCCACTTTATCCGCCGCTTGACTGAGCAGGGAAAGGCGGCGGGTCAGGGGTAACAACCAAACCATCATCAGCCCAATGATGCCAAGGTACAGCAGTAGCGTGAGCATCAAATCGGTTGAATAAGAGCGGGCGGCTGGCACATCCAACCGTAAAAACCAGTCTCCCTGGCCGGGTATGGTTTTGAGAATGTACAGCTCTTCTTCGGAAGCGAGTTGAACATGACCCTCGCTTGCCATTTGCTGTAGCAGTTCAGTGGGTAGCACCAGATCATTGTGGGATTCGAGGGTCAGGGGTTGCTGCCAGAACTCCCGTTGCCGGGCGATGAAAGCAGGCAGCTCTTCCGCAGGTAGTAGGGATGCCTGATCGGCCAGATGGTCCAGCATTTTCAACGCCAGTTGGTGCTCTTCGGTATAGGGCTGAGCACCGTAACCAGCGAAGAAATGATCGATCAGCCAATGGGTCACCAATAAGGAGGCCACGGCGGTGAATACAAGGCTGGTGTAGAGTTTGGTCATAGGATGCGGCGCCGTTTCCCCGGGAATTATACTTGATTCCAGGCGTCAGCCACGAATAGGTAACCTTTGCCCCAGACGGTCTTGATGCGGCTGGGATTGGCGGAATCGTCGTTCAGTTTTTTCCTGAGAGTAGACACCATGACATCGAAACGGCGGTCCATACCATCGTGCGGACGGCCTTTCAGTGCGATGAATACATCGTCCCGGCTGCAGATTTGCCCGGCCCGGCCAGCGAGATACCAGAGGAGATCGAATTCGGCGGTCGACAATGGCACGGTATCGTCGGCCAGAGTGACACGGTATGAGTCACGATAAATCACAAGTTGGCCAAACTGAAGTTGTTGGTCGCTTTGCGGGTTTTCCGATTGGCTGTTTCGTAGAGCCGCCTGCACCCGCGCCAGTAACACACGCGGACGAACCGGCTTGATGATGTAGTCGTTCGCACCGGCTTCCAGGCCGAGAATCTCATCCATTTCCTCGCCTTGGGCGGTGAGCATCAGAATAGGCATGGTGTAATCGCGGCGGATGGCCTTGCAGACATCCATGCCGTTCATGCCCGGCAGCATGACGTCCAGCAGGACCAGATCCACAGGGTTGTTCTTCAGGCTGTCCATCACCGCGTCGCCACGGCTGACATGAATCGTTTTATAGCCTTTCTGTTCGAGGAATTCCTGAATCCATCCGGCCAGGGAGACGTCGTCTTCCACCAACAGCAGGGTTGCGTAATGGGTCATGGTGATTTCCTTTAAAACAAGCGCCAGTAGCCACGGCGGCGGCTTTCCGAATGAACCCAACTGACCTGGATGTCCTGATGGGCAAGTACGTTCTGGCCTTGCTGCAGCATGAGGGTGGCACTTTCAGAGCTGGTAAAACCGAATTCGAGTCGGGCGGAATACTGTTGCGTCCAGCACTGCAAACGCTGTTGATTCAGCATCAGACAGGCATCGAGCGGTGTCGGGCTGGTCCAGGCGATGCGGATGTCCGCGTAACATTGACGCCCCTCTTCCATGGTGACGCATTTGGTGGGCGACACCTCAAGCTCCACCTCCGGGACGGCTGCTCTTTGCTCGGCCCAGAGGGCGCGAGTCATCAAGACAGTGAGCAACAGGAGTGTGAGAAGACGTTTAGAATACATAGTTGAAGGTAATCCTGGCTACGTATTCCGGGTTGTCACGGGTAATAGGGCTGTTGGTGAAGCTGGTGCTGTGCAGGTTGATACCGAGCCCCGCATCGAGATACCAGCTCTCGCTCAGTGGCCGCTGGGCATTGACGGACAGATGCAGCCTCTGGCCGGAAGTCGGGGCATAAGTACTGAGCCCTCCCGAGGTTTCGTCTTCATCGACCCCGTAGTAATAGTCCATTACCCGGCGGGTAAGAAAGGCAACGCCCGTGTTCCAGTTGATATCCCAGTTTCGCCGTTGATCGGTATGGCTGTAGTACACCTGGGCTATGATGCCGTGATGAGTGATCAGATCCTGGGCGAACTCCAGGCTGATGAAGTTGTCGTCCCAGTGTTGCTGGTAGCGTATACCCAGTGCCTGGTCGCCTTCGCGGTTGTTCAGACCTTCCAATTCAGGGGTTTGAGTGGCAATGAAAATGTCTTCTTCAGGGCCGAAGCTGTTGTTGTAGCTGGTGGTGATAATGGATACACCGCTTTGATCATCCTCCCACAGGCGGTAACCGATGATCGAATCGCTCCAGTTGGTATAAGCATTGCGCTTGCTGGATTCAAGAAACCAACGACGATAGTCGATACCGCCGACGAGGAATAACTCGGGGGTGGGGTTGCCGTCGTTGTCCAGCCCTTCCACCAGTGAGCGGCCGAGTGCGGCGCCAAGACCCAATGTGAATTGAATGCTGAAATCACGCGGCTCCGCCCGGCGCCATTCAGCCCGGGAAGGGGTGGATATGACGATCAGACAGACAAGAGCGAAGGCTGGGATCCCGTACTTCCGCATTGTTCCGGTTCTCGTGGCTTAGGTCATCCTGCTGCCCAGTCCCTGACGGCTGGAACCGGCCACTGTGGGCGGGCAAACCGGGAGGTGAAGCGCGTGACACTGAAAAATGGGTAAAGCGGCATCATAGCACAACCCCTTCAGTGCCTTTCAATATGACTTTTGGCGGTTTATGCCGATGTCAGGGCGGTAAAGAGATACCGTCCAGCAGGATTTTTCCGGTCTTGAAAGCCTGTTCCCATTCATCCTGGGGTGCCTCGAAGAAGATCAGATAGAACTCGTCTCGGTCCGCCCGGCCCAGTGTGATGTAGTGAACGATGGTTGAAGGCTCGTCGTTGAGTCTTACCCGCACCACGTTAAGGGTTTCACCCTCCTGGGTGATGGTATCGGAATAGAGGGCGTCATGTTCCACCACGAGCTGTTCCGCGAAATTTTTAGCATAGGTTGTCGCCGCAGTCGCCGTGTGTTCCGAGAAATCGGGAACGCGATTCACGGTGATGCCGACTTCAAAATGACCTTGAGTGTCTATGTCTTCCCGGGTAATGAACAAGGCGTCGGTGCCTTTTTGTGTTTCCTCTTTGACATACCAGCCATTGGGGACGAGGTAAGTGCCGACACCGTTTTCGGCTGTGTAATAGTCAAAACCGTCGGGCAGGGTGTCACTGGAAGACGATGCCGTGGTCATGCAGCCGGAGACCCATAGTGAAACCAGCATCAGCGGCAATAGGGCGATGGTTTTCATGGCGTGCCTCCGTTCTGTGAGTAGGGTAGGTCCTGAGTGTAGGCAACACCTTGGCCAGAATGTTTGAACGGGCGTCAATTTACCGGTTAAGAAATGTAAAGTTCTTGATAGGATTCGCGTTAGGGGTTTAGGGCGGCTATTTTGAAACCATAGTTACTTTCGTAGTCGAACGTGGAGGCATTGAAGTGTAATGCAGACATTCACTCAATAGGAGCGGTCGGTAAATCGCGACGGACTCCAAGGAGGAAATGTTATGCTGTTTTGGGCTCTGGTTTTTTTCATTATCGCCATCATCGCGGGTATTCTCGGGTTTGGTGGTATCGCGGGTGCCGCGACCGGCATCGCAAAAATTCTATTCTTTGTTTTCCTTGTATTGCTGGTTATTTCGCTGTTGGCCAACGCGTTCAAAGGGCGCCGACCGTGAGAATACTTCTGTATTGATACACAACGGTATTCTGGAGGTTCAGGGACAGCCGATAGGGAGTATCTATCTAACATTCCTCCGTGTTTTGGCCAGGGAAGGCCTCATAAAAGGAAGTCTATCGTTGGCCAGCTTCAATACTATCCAGGCATCTCCTCGCCGCAGAATCGACAATAATCCGCATCCTGTTCATGGCCGGTTTTTCCACAACCGGTGCAAGCCCGCGCGTCCCGTTTCACCCGTATCTGATTGGCCAGTTCAGCGGTATAAATTCCAGTCGGCACGGCGATAATGGCATAGCCGGTAATCATGACGGCCGAGGCGATGAATTGACCCAGAGGCGTGTTGGGGGAAATATCCCCGTAACCGACGGTGGTGAGGGTCACAATAGCCCAGTAAATGCTGCGCGGGATCGAGCTGAAGCCGTTCCCGGGGCCTTCGATCAAATACATGATGGAGCCAAAGACAACCACCATGGTGATCACGGTGTAGAGGAAAACCAGTATCTTTCGCCGCCCGGCGCGCATTGCCTGCATCAGCATTTCCGCTTCATTCATATAGCGGAACAGTTTCAGAATCCGGAATACCCGCAGGATGCGCAGAATACGAATAACCAGCAGCGAATTGATGCCGGGAATCAGTACACTGAGGTAAGTCGGGATGATGGAAAGCAGGTCGACAATACCGTAAAAACTGGTGGCGTATTTTATCGGGTGACGAACACTGAACAATCGCAGTCCGTATTCAAGCGTGAATACTATGGTGAAAAACCATTCGACTCCGAACAGCCAGTTGTCATAATGGCTCTTTATGTAGGCGACGCTTTCAAGCATCACCGCTCCTACGCTGAGCAAAATCGCGATGATCAGAAGGACGTCGAAGGTTTTGCCCTCAGGCGACTCGGCACCGAAAATGATGTCGTTCAATTTCAGGCGCCAAGGCGACAGCGGTGGTCTTTCATCAACGGCCGGGACTATATGGAAACGATCGGTCCGGTGTTGTTCACTCATTTAAAACGCTTCACCCACACTGATGGCAAACCCGATGGATTCCATATCGACCCAGCCGATGTCGAATCGAACATTGAAACGGGATGCCGACATGGTCGACCAGCGCACTCCGCCGCCCAAACTGGTGTGGAAACGGTCGAAACCCATATCCCCGAAGGTGTCTGCCACTTGAGCCGTATCCATAAAGCCGGTTACCGCCCAACGATCATTGATGGTAAGCCGGTATTCCGCCTGGGTGCCGAGCAGGTGATGGTCTATCCAGCGATTACCGTCCGCACCGCGCAGGGTCGAGGCGCCTGCGGGCCGAGGTAAGCGTGTGACCGGTGTATCTTCACTGCCCCATTGATAATTGAGGCCCAATGCCAATACATCGTCACCAATATTGATATAGTGACCGAGGGTACTGAACAGATGCCCGAAGCTGTAGTCGCTGCCGAGAGCTTCGCTATATTGACGATATTCCAGGCTGAGCTCGGTACCCTGAGTCGGCCAGTCGCGATCATCCCGGGTGTCCCAGAGGGCGGTAACACCAAGCCCACTGTACAGACCGCCATCGGTGCCGAGAATGCTGTCGTTCAACAATGGGTCGTTATCGTCACCATCGACGGTTTCATGTTCCAGAAACACCAAGCCACCCAACCGCACCGAGGGAGTAACCCGATAGGCGGCACCGAACTCGCTTTCGAAGGTGCTTAACTCGTAGTTTTCTTCCGTGTCATCGAAATCGATGTCATTGCTTTGGCCAAAATAAGGGGTCGGCCAATATTTCCCGCCGACTTTACCGGTCAGGTTCCAGTCACCGCCGGCGACAAAATAGTTGGGCCATACGAACGCCTGGAACTGTCCCTTGGTGGTGCCTTGTAACAACAACTCCAAACGGTCCTGGGGTTCGCTAAGGTTGGTTTGAGCAAACTGACGCATCACATAGGCGCCATATTGAAAGCCGGTTTCGGGGCTGGAGCCGATAGCCGGTAGCAAAACCCAGCCCGCGGGCTTCAGGTTTTCAGCCTGAACACTGACCGCTGTGGCTGCTAGGGTCAAAGCAAAAATGACAGAGATTTTCATGGTTAATCCTTGAACACGGTTATGGCCGCAGTTTACCCACTGCGACGCCGGTTGGAAACGGAAGGCCATCCGTTTCTCCATGTCATGCGGATCATCCATGAGAATGTCGATATACTCGGCTGATCGATTTAACCAGAGTGCACTATGACCGACCTGAATATATGCGTAATGGGCGACGGCCTGGTCAAGGGCGTGGGTGATCCCACGGGCCGGGGTTGGGCCGGGCTGTTGGCTGAGGAAGTGATGAAGGGTCATGGCCCTGTCAATTACTACAATCTGGGCGTTCCCGGCCAATCGAGCGCTGATGTTTTTCAACGCCTGGGGGAATTGGTCCCCCGGTTACCTCTTGGGGACGACAACCGCCTCATTCTCAGTTTCGGGCTGATCGATGCCCTGGGTACCGCCACCGCAGAGCCGTTGTCCGCCAAGGAATCGCTGACCCATTTGCGGGAGATCCTTGCCAAGGTGCACAGCCATTACAAACTGTTGATGGTGGGCCCCCCGCCGGTTTACGACCCGGCCATGAACGCACGGGTCAAGCGCATCAACTTGGTGTTTAAAGAGTTCTGTCTTAAGGCGCGGGTGCCATATATCGATATCTATTCACCATTAATGGACGACGTTCAGTACCGAAGAGATCTTGTTCAGGGGGATCGCGTACATCCCTCAGGGCGGGGGCATGCCAAAATCTTCGACCTGATCAGCAACGACCGCAGTTGGTGGTTTGGATGAGTGTGACCCTGAAAGAGCCAGTCCATTACGAGTTGGAAGTGAAAAAGAGC
This sequence comes from uncultured Saccharospirillum sp., assembly GCA_965652395.1. Classification (GTDB taxonomy): domain Bacteria; phylum Pseudomonadota; class Gammaproteobacteria; order Pseudomonadales; family Natronospirillaceae; genus Saccharospirillum. The sequence continues at coordinate 30,239 of CBFGUW010000005.1, forward strand.
CGTTTTCTGGCTTGGGTGGAACCGGTCGAGAGTCGGGAGCAGGCCCAGGTCCGACTTGAGAGCTACCGCCAGGCTTATCCGGATGCCCGTCACATCTGCTTCGCATTTTATGCCGGTGGTGACAGCGGCATGAGCGACGATGGCGAACCCTCCGGTACGGCAGGCAAGCCTATCTTCAACGTTCTGAACCACAAGGCATTGGTAAATGTGCTGGCTGTTGTGGTGCGTTATTTCGGTGGCGTGAAACTGGGGGCCGGTGGGTTGGTTCGCGCCTATGGTGGGGCGGTTTCTCAGGCTTTGGAAGGCGCGGAGATGATGCCGGTAGAAGCATTGCACTCCTGTCGACTGAGCGTTCCATTTGCCCGTGAAAGCGATGTGCGCCGGTTGTTGGGACAGCATCAGTTGGAGCTGGCCGACATTCAGTACGGGGAAGAGGTCACGTTGACGGTTGCCGTCCCCGAACGGAAATTGAATGATTTTAAGGCAGACTTTCAGGCGTTGGCGCCCGGCGATCCTGATTTAAAGGTTCACTCGGTAGATTAAGCGAGCGAATGATCGCTTGCCGGGTCTGATCGGCCAGCGCACGACGTGTCATACCGGCACTTTCCAGGGCGGGCAGTACAGTCACCTCGACCTCGGTTCGCCAGATTCCCAGCACCCGCCAAATATTACTGATAAAAGACTCTTCCTCGAAGGGGATTCTGGGACGGTTCGGATCGTCGCTGCGGTAATGGATTGCAACAGGCAGCACCGGAACTCCGGTTTCGATGGCAGCCGCGAACAACCGTGGGTGAAACAGACGCAGTTGGTTGCCGGGGCCTGTGGTACCTTCGGGGAAAAAGGTCAGGAAATGACCATCCCCCAGCCGTTGCTGCATCCGGTCCCTGACTTCCTCCAGTTCATGGCTACCCCGGTGGATGAAGAGGGTGCCTCCCTTAGCGGTAAGCCAGCCAATGACGGGCATGTCCTTCACTTCGGCTTTGGATAGAAAGTAAGTAGGCAGAACGCTGCCGAGTACCGGAATGTCCAACCAGCTGATGTGGTTGGCGGCGATCAACCCGCGATGCTCCAATTTACCCGCATTCAACCGAACCCTCACGTTAAGCGCCTTCAAGACACAGGCAAACCACCAGCGGGCCACATGATGCACGCTGCCCTGCCTGGCCAGTTTAAGCCAACAAAGTACCTGATGGACACCGGCCAGCAGCAACCCGAGTAGCAGGCAGAGAAAAATCAGCAGAATACGAACCAGTTGAAGGATCAGCACGACAACGGGTTCTGGTGGTCTGGACCAAGTGAATAAGAAGCGGACACGGCCAAATCTCAAGATGTAAACGGTAACAGGTATCGTATCGTTAAACTTATTCTATCTCAATATTAAACTTGGTAGCCATGTTGGCCGAGGGCCCAGCCAATATGCTCTTGTACCAGGGGGGTGGCGTCGGTGTATTTGTCGCGCAGTGCTTGAATCACAGTTGGGGTGGTCGGTGCATTCCCCAGTGCCACGGCGAGGTTGCGTTGCCACTGTTCGTAACCGATGCGGCGAATGGCCGACCCTTCGGTTTTCGACAGAAACTCATCTTCGGTCCAGTTGAACAGAGTGGTCAGCGGGGTGCCGTCCAGGCCGTGTCGCGGTTCGAAATCCGGTTCCCGGGTAGGGGAGCTGAAGCGGTTGAACGGGCAGTACAGCTGGCAGTCGTCGCAGCCGTAGATACGGTTGCCCATGGCGGCACGAAATTCTTTGGGAATGCTGCCTTTGTGTTCAATGGTCAGATAACTGATGCACCGGCGGGCGTCGACCACGCCGTCCGCTACTATGGCATCGGTGGGGCAGACAGTCTGGCACTGCTGGCAACTGCCACAGTGGTCTGTCGGGAAGGGTGGGTCCACCGGGAGGGGCAGGTCGATGAAGAGCTCACCCAGAAAGAACCAACTGCCAGCTTTGTTGTTCAGCAGCAGGCTGTGCTTGCCCCGCCAGCCCATTCCCGCCTGTTCCGCCAACTGGCGCTCCATGACAGGTGCGCTGTCGACAAAGGCACGGTAACTGACCTCGCCAATCCAGCTTTCTATGGTTTTGCCCAACTGAGTCAGGCGCTTGCGCATCAGCTTGTGATAATCCCGCCCCAGGGCATACCGGGAAACATAGCCGAGATTGGCGTCGTTCAACACCGGGTCCATATCCCCGGCGGGTCGGTAATCCATCCGTACGGAAATAGCGCGTTGCGTGCCCGGGTGCAGGGCGGCACCGTCAAACCGCTTGTCCATATTGCGCGTCATCCACTCCATGGTGCCGTTGTAGCCGGCTTCCAGCCAGGCTTCATAATCCGCGCGGTGGGCTTCCGTGTTCGCCTCGCCAATATGAACCGCCTGGAAACCCAGGGCATGGGCCTCGGCTTTGATTCGGGTCGCGAGGTCGGTCAGGTCGAGAGCGGCAATGCGGTCGGATGATAACGTCATGGAATTGAAAACAGGTCGGGTCGTTGTGCGCGCGAAGTGTGAGCGCTCACTCGCTGGTTCGCAAGTATTGGCTTTCGAAATGGCATTGGAGGCTCCCAAGGAGGTATAGCAATGGTACACTGCGCGCATTTATTAGTCGTAATGGGAGCCTGGTTCGAGTGTATCGCCTGACCGTGACAGAAGAACAAATGCCACCCTTCGGGCGGACCCTGGCCGAGGCCCTGGCGGAAACCGAGGGTGCCGTACTCTATTTGGATGGCACGCTGGGCATGGGTAAAACCACGCTAAGTCAGGCCGTGGTTCAAGGGTGCGGTTGGTCAGGTCGCGTTAAGAGTCCGACCTATACGCTGGTCGAACCTTATGACTGTGGGGCCTTGCAGGTGGTGCATTTCGATTTGTATCGTCTGTCTGATCCAGAAGAACTCGAATTCATCGGCATTCGCGATTACGTGGAGCCTCGTACCGTTTGGTTGGTCGAGTGGCCCGAGCGGGGTGCCGGAGTCTTGCCCGACGCGGATGTCGTGATACATTTCCACGAAGCCGGGCCTGCGAGACAGCTGGATATAGAGCCCCGCACCCCGCGCGGTCGGCAGTTGTGCGACCGGTTACGGCAAGAATGGGAGCATCATGATCATTAGGCAGTTTTGGCTCATCCTGGCCCTCTGTGTGGCGCCTTTGGCGATGGCGGCCAACATCGAAAGCGCGCGCCTCTGGCCCGCACCGGACAACACCCGTCTGGTGCTCGACCTGAGCGGCCCGGTCAAGCACCGGGTATTCACCCTATCGAACCCGAGCCGGGTGGTGGTCGATATCGACGGCGCCCGGCTCAACGCCGAGTTAAGCGGTCTGGACCTGACCGATAGCGGCGTATCCCGCATTCGCAGTGGCGTACGCAATGGTAACGATGTCCGCATCGTGCTCGATCTTTCCGCCCGTCTGACACCACGCAGTTTCACTCTGCGGCCGAACGAACAATACGGCCACCGCCTGGTTCTGGACCTGGAACGCCCACCGGGCCTTGCCATGGAGCCCCAGGAGCGCCAGGTCAACAAGACCGTCAACGACATGTCCAATCAACAGCGTAACATCATTGTCGCGATTGATGCCGGACACGGCGGGGAAGACCCGGGGGCTATTGGCGGTCGGGGAACTCTTGAAAAGCATGTTGTTTTGGCTATTGCCCGTGAGCTGTACGATCAACTGCGGGAGGTCAAAGGTTATGAGCCCTTCCTGGTACGCACCGGTGATTACTACGTTTCGCTGCAACGCCGCCGCCAGATCGCACGTGAGAAACACGCGGACCTGTTCATCTCGATTCACGCCGATGCCTTCACCAGCCCGAGAGCCTCGGGGGCTTCTGTATTCGCGCTGTCTTCACGCGGCGCTACCTCGGCCATGGCCCGTTACCTGGCGGATCAGGAAAACGAAGCCGACGTTATTGGCGGGATCAACGGCGTTAGCCTGGAAGATAAGGACGAGGTGCTGAAGTCGGTGTTGGTCGACCTATCAATGACCGCCACCCTGCGTTCCAGTCTGGATGTGGGCTCCCTTATCCTCGGTGAAATGAAGCAGGTTGCCAGAATGCACAAGAATACCGTGGAGCAGGCTGGCTTCGCGGTGTTGAAGTCGCCGGATGTGCCATCCATCCTGGTGGAAACTGGCTTTATCTCGAACCCCACCGAAGAAGCCAACCTGGGCTCCCGGGCGTACCGGCAGAAGCTTGCTACGGCGATTCGTCAGGGTGTGACAAGCTGGTTTGATCGGAATCCGCCGCCGGGCACCTGGGTGGCTTGGCAGCAGCGCAATGCCGGTGAGCTGCGCCGCTATGTGGTGGTGCAGGGTGATACACTCTCGGCCATCGCTTCGCGTAACGGCACTTCGGTATCCCGGCTGCGTGAGGTGAACCAGTTGCCGGACAGTTCGATTCGTATTGGTCAGGTGCTGTTGATTCCGGGTGCCTGAATCCATGCACATTCTTGCCAGCCCCCCGTTCCGAAGTTCGCGGTAAGGTTGTTGCCGGTGGTCCGCACCCGCTACCAGGTAGGCTCCTCAAGGGTCGGCATTAACCCATCCATGGGGCCTGGACCGCAGCATCCTTGCTGCGGACCACCCTTGATGAGCCTACCTGGTATCCGGTGCTTACAGCAGTGGGCGAACTTCGAAACTTAAGCCACCACCACAGGTTTACTATGCGTCGAATAGAAATACTCTCTCCCCGCCTGGCCAACCAGATCGCCGCCGGTGAAGTGGTGGAGCGTCCCGCTTCCGTGATCAAGGAGTTGGTGGAAAACAGCCTCGACTCCGGTGCCAATCGTATCGATGTGGAGATCGAGCAGGGTGGCGTGAAGTTGATGCGGGTGCGAGACAATGGGTCCGGCATTATCAAGGATGATCTGGCGATGGCTCTGAGCCGCCATGCGACTTCCAAGATTCATAATTTGGATGAACTGGAAGCTGTCGCCTCGCTTGGTTTTCGCGGTGAAGCGCTGGCTAGTATTGCGTCAGTATCCCGTTTGGTGCTGACCTCCAAACCGGCCGAGCAATCCGAAGCCTGGCAGGTGAATACGCATGGCAAAGATATGAGTACCGAGCTATTGCCCGCCGCTCATACAGATGGCACCAGTGTCGAAGTGCGGGATCTGTTTTTCAATACACCGGCACGGCGCAAGTTTTTGCGTACCGAAAAAACCGAATTCAACCACCTGGAAGAGGTGATCAAGCGTCAGGCGCTGGGTCGGTTCGATGTCTCTTTTAGTCTGCGTCACAACAACCGCACCATCCACTCGCTGCGGGCGGCGACCAGTCAGGCCGAGCAGGAGCGCCGTGTGGCTCAGCTACTGAGCCCGGATTTCATGCAGAATGCCTTGGTCATCAACGCCGAAGCAGCCGGGCTGCGCCTGACCGGTTGGGTGGGCCTGCCTACTTTCTCCCGCTCGATGCCGGATATGCAGTACTTTTTCGTCAACGGACGAGTGGTGAAGGATAAGGTCATTGGTCATGCGGTGAAGCAAGCCTATCGTGATGTGTTGTACCACGGTCGTCATCCCTGCTTTGTGTTGTACTTGAGCCTGGAACCGAGTGGCGTGGATGTGAACGTTCACCCTACCAAGCACGAAGTGCGTTTTCGGGATCAGCGATTGGTGCATGATTTCCTGTTCCGCCAACTGCACCGTGCCCTGGCCGATGTTCGTCCGGACAGTCAGCCCGATCCTGTTGCTCTGGCGCCCCAGCGGCCGCAGGTGTCGGGCCTGGAGGCCGGTGAGTTTGGTGGGCAGCAGCGAATGGATATGTCGCCCGGCTCGTCTCGGGCTTCGTCGGCTTATCCGCCTGCGGGTCAGACCCGTTCTTCAGGTGATGCCTCGGTGGCCGATCAGATGGCGTTCTATCAGGCTTTGCAGCGCCCCGCCGAGCCGGGTGCGGCACCGGTCTCCGCCCTGCAGTCGCAGCCCTCTCGGCAGGCGCTGCCGGAAACCGACGACGATGTGCCGCCTTTGGGGTTTGCTGTTGCCCAGTTGAAGGGCATCTATATTCTCTCGGAAAGTCAGGCTGGGATGATCATTGTCGATATGCACGCCGCTCACGAGCGCATCACCTATGAGCGCATGAAAGTTCAGTACGATCAGCAGGGCATTCAGGCGCAACCTGTCTTGGTGCCGCAAAAGCTTTCTGTCAGCGAGCGTGAGGCGGATGCTGCAGAGGAGTTCAGCGCCTTGTTGGACCGCTTTGGGCTGGTGGTCGAGCGCATTGGGCCTGAATCGTTGATTGTCCGTCAGACGCCGGTGTTTTTGCAGCAGGCGGAGATCGAGCCGTTGGTGCGTTCGGTGCTGGCCGATTTCCTGGAGCACGAAACTTCCGATGCCATCATAGCCCGTCGGGATGAAATTCTCTCCACCATGGCCTGCCATGGTTCGGTGAGGGCCAACCGTAAGCTGACCATTCCCGAAATGAATGCCCTGCTGCGCGATATGGAGCGAACTGAGCGCAGTGGTCAGTGCAACCATGGCCGCCCCACCTGGACACAGCTCAGCCTGGATGAACTTGATAAACTCTTTTTGCGGGGCCGTTGAGTGAGCGCTGACAAACCCCTGGCCCTGTTTTTGATGGGGCCGACGGCCGCAGGCAAAACGGACCTGGCTTTGGAATTGGTGGAGCGGGGCGGCTGTGAAATAGTCAGTGTCGATTCCGCCCAGGTTTATCGGGGCATGGATATCGGCACCGCCAAACCGGATGCGGAGACACTGGCCCGGGCTCCTCACCATCTGATCGATATCCGCGACCCGGCCGAATCCTATTCAGCGGCCGATTTTCGCAATGACGCCCTGGCGGTTATGGAGCGCATTACGGCCGACGGCAAAGTGCCGTTGCTGACCGGTGGCACCATGCTGTATTTCAAAGCGCTGGTGGAGCCACTGGCCGACATGCCGCCTGCGGATGTATCCGTGCGGGAAGCGCTGCAGCGGGAGTTGGATGACGGCGGGCTTCAGTCGCTGTTGGACGAGTTGAAGGCGGTGGACCCGGCGGCTTGGAATAAAATCGACCGAGACAATCCGCAGCGGGTGCTGAGGGCGCTGGAGGTGTTTCGAGTCTCCGGTCGACCTATTTCGGCCTATTGGGCGGAATCCGTCAACGATGGGCGGGGGCGACTGGCTGAATCGGCCATTGAGACGTTTCCGTGGCGCCTGGTCCAGCTCGCGGTCATACCTGATGATCGTGCTGTTTTGCATGACCGAATCGCCAGGCGGTTCCATTGGATGTTGGACCAGGGCTTTGAAAAAGAAGTACAGGCCCTATATCAGCGTGGCGACCTGCACGTGGACCTGCCATCCATCCGCGCGGTCGGTTACCGACAGATGTGGCACTATCTGGAAGGCGAGGTTGACTACGACCGTATGGTGGAGACTGGGATTATCGCCACCCGGCAACTCGCTAAACGGCAGCTCACCTGGCTGCGCGGTTGGCCACAACTTGAACAACTGGCACCGGACCGTGACGATATCCTCACTTTGGCGTGGAAAAAGTTGCGTAAAGCGGGTTTTTAATAAAGAACAGGCATCCACAACCCATCGATTTTCGCCTACAATTCACAAAACGGGGGTCAGTGACCTCCACCGATTTTCGTGGTTGCAAGGTCTGCCAGACTTTTTGTTGCTCAAACACGCCCAAAGGCGCGAATGGCGACGCTGGCGCAAATCACGGCGGATACCATCCCGTGTCGAACTGTATGGCCCCTCTTCTTGTACTTGAGAGAGCCGGGTTCGGCCATTACCGGGCGAGGGGAGCATTTACAGAGCCGGGTCGATGGTATCGCTCAAACGATTACTATAATCCTTCATTAAAGGAGTCCGATATGTCAAAAGGGCACTCGTTACAAGACCCTTTCCTGAACGCACTGCGCAAAGAGCGCATCCCTGTGTCTATCTTCCTGGTCAACGGTATCAAGTTGCAGGGACAGATTGAGAGTTTTGATCAGTTCGTCATCTTGCTGAAAAACACCGTCAGCCAGATGGTGTATAAACATGCCATCTCGACGGTGGTTCCGGCGCGAAACGTTAAGATTCCGCACGAAGGCGAAGAGGCCACCACTGAATAAGGTGGTGGTTCCGGGTCCTGCGCCGGGCGGATCGTCATAGACCGGCATCGGAGAAATTGATTGTTTTTTGAACGCGTAGAAGGCGGGGACCGTGCGGTATTGGTCCACGTCGAGTTTCCCGAGTCTGATAATCGGGAAGACCCTCAGGAGTTCGAGGAACTGGTGGTATCGGCCGGAGGCGATCCGGCCGTTTTCATTGGTGGTTCCCGTTCCACTCCCCATCCCAAGTATTTTGTTGGTCCTGGCAAGCTTGATGAAATCAAGGCGGCGGTGAAATCCGTCGATGCCGAGATCGTGTTGTTTAACCACACCCTGTCCCCCTCGCAAGAGCGGAATATCGAGCGGTATGTCGAGTGCCGGGTTTTGGACCGCACCGGTCTTATCCTCGACATTTTCGCGCAGCGTGCCCGGACTCACGAAGGTAAGTTGCAGGTCGAGCTGGCACAGCTTCAGTATCAGAGCACCCGTTTGGTACGGGGCTGGACTCACCTAGAGCGGCAAAAAGGCGGTATCGGTCTGCGGGGGCCGGGTGAAACCCAGCTCGAAACCGACCGTCGCCTGTTGCAGGCTCGCATCACCAGCATTCATCGCCGTCTTGAAAAGGTGGAACGCCAGCGAAACCAGGGACGCCGGGCCCGCAGCCGGTCCGATACGCCGACGGTATCTCTGGTGGGCTATACCAATGCCGGGAAGTCCACACTGTTTAACGCTCTGACCCAATCCGAGGTCTATGCGGCCGACCAGCTGTTCGCGACGCTGGATCCTACCCTGCGGCGGCTCAGCATTCCCGATATGGGCGACATTGTTCTGGCCGATACGGTTGGATTTATCCGTCATTTGCCCCATAAACTGGTCCAGGCGTTCAAGGCAACCTTGCAGGAGACCGCCGAAGCGGATTTACTGCTGCATGTGATCGATTCAGCCGATGAAAACCGTATAGAAAACAAAGAACAGGTTGAAAGTGTGCTGGAAGAGATCGGCTCGCTGGATATTCCCCGCCTGGAAGTGTTCAACAAGATCGATTTGCTGGACAATTTCGAACCGACCATCGAACGCGATGATCAGGGACGGCCAGAGCGTGTATGGGTTTCCGCGCGTTCGGGTGCCGGCTTGGCACTGATTCAACAGGCCATCGCCGAGTTGTTGGGCGATGATGTCGTGGCCCGGCAATTGTCGTTAAAGCCATCCGAGTCGGCTTTGCGTGCAGCGCTCTACCAGTACAATGCGGTGCTGGGCGAAGATTACGATCAGTCGGGGAATCTATTGCTGGACGTCCGAATCCAGAAGAAAGACCTGAAACAACTGATCAAAAAGAACGGCCTTTCCCTTGAGCGATTCGGGGTGGCCGATAAAAAAGAGTTTTTCGAGCATTGATACCCTGACGGGAATCAAGGCACGATGCATCATCCTTTTGAGAAATGGAGATGACCATGGCGTGGAACGAACCACCAAATGGCAATAATAACGATCAGGACCCTTGGGGTAATCGCGGTCGCCGAGGCGGCAAGAATGATGGGCCTCCGGACCTGGATGAAATCTTCAAACAGTTCAACGACAAGCTGAACAAATGGCTTGGTGGTGGCAAAAAAGGCAGTGGCGGCTCTGGTTCCGGTGGTTCCAGCGGCGGTCTGGGAGCCATTTTCGGCATCCTGGTGGTGCTGTTGGTGGTCTATGCCGTGTACGACTCTATCTACACCGTCGATGAATCGGAACGGGCGGTCGTGCTGCGGTTGGGTAAATTCCACGCCCTGGAAGCGCCGGGTCTACACTTCAAAATACCCTTTATCGATGCAATCGAGCAGAAAGTAAACGTCACCGAAGTGCGCAATTATCGTCACCAGTCCAGCATGCTGACCGGCGATGAAAACATCGTCTCGATTTCCATGTCGGTGGAATATCGCGCCGTCGACGCCAGAGCCTTTGCTCTGAATGTTCAGCAGCCCGAGACGTCCATGGCCAATGCGGCTGAATCGGCATTGCGCCATGTGATTGGCAGTGCCACCCTGGAGCAAGCTCTGACGGTGGGTCGTGATCAGATCCAGGCGGCAGTTAAAGAGCGCCTGCAGCAGTATTTGAACTCCTACAACGTAGGTATCGAACTGGCTCAGCTGAACATCAACGATACGTCACCGCCAAATGAAGTGCAGGATGCTTTCGACGACGTGATCAAGGCCCGCGAAGACGAGCAACGTCTGATCAACGAAGCCCAGGCCTATGCGAACCAGATTCTGCCGGTGGCGGAAGGCCAGGCGCGGCGTCAGTTGGAAGAGGCCCAGGCCTACAAGGAAGAAGTGATCGCCCGGTCTACCGGTGAAGCCAGTCGCTTCAGCAATATTCTGTCTGCCTACAACGAAGCCCCTGAAGTCACGCGTCAGCGCATGTACCTGGAGACGGTTTCCAAGATCTACAGCGGAAACAACAAGGTTCTGGTGGATGTCGAAAACGGCAACAACATGATGTATCTGCCTCTGGATCAATTGCGTCGCAATGCAACCTCCGGCGGCCGTGCCAGTGGCGGCGGCAGCGGCGGTGTCGACATTAATAACCTGAGCGACAGCGAAGTCCGCAATCTGACCGATCAGATATTGCGCGAATTCAACCGTCGCAACGGCACTAACTGAGGGAGATGAACCATGAGTAATCGAAATATTGTGATTCTGGTCGTCCTGGCCCTCATCGTCTTTCTGGGTTTGCAAAGTGTTTATGTTGTGACCGAGAAAGAGCGTGCGATCAAACTTCGGTTTGGTGAAGTCGTGGTGGACAACGTGCCGGTGGGGCTCAACTTCAAAGTGCCGTTCATCGAGGAAGTGCGCAAGTTCGATGGCCGTATCATCACGTTGGACAGTGATTCCGAACGCTTCATCACCAGCGAGCAAAAAGGCCTTGAAGTGGATGCCTACATTCAATGGCGCATTGCGGATACCCGTGATTTCTACACGGCGACCAGCGGTGGCGACATGTTCCGGGCAAACTCCATTTTGGAAAGCCGCGTCAACTCGGGTCTGCGTGATGCCTTCGGTCTGCGGACGCTGCGGGAAGTGGTCTCCGGCCGATCCAAGGACGAGCCGTTATCCACGGGCGGCCGCATCGAAGACGAAGGTGAGCGTGACCGCCTGATGCGCGAAGTGACCAGCAAAATTAACCAGTTCGCCCAGGCGGGACTGGGGATTGAAGTGGTCGACATCCGCGTCAAAGCAATTGACCTGCCTCGTGAAGTGTCCCAGGAAGTATTCAGCCGGATGCGCTCCGAGCGTGAGCAGGAAGCCCGCCGCTTCCGTTCCAACGGTGAGAAACTGGCTGAGGAAATCCGTGCATCGGCCGACCGCCAGCGCACCGTTATCCTGGCCGAAGCCTTCCGTGAAGCCGAAGAGCTGCGCGGTGAGGGGGATGCGGAAGCCACTCGCATCTACTCGGAGGCATACTCCCAGGATGAAGAGTTCTACTCCTTCTACCGCAGCCTCATTGCTTATGAGGACAGCTTCAACGACGGCAGTGACATCCTGCTGTTGGAGCCGGGCAGCGACTTCTTCAAGTACCTGCGTTCCCAGGACGGAGTCTCGCAACCGAGTGCCCAGTAAGAGAAAGTGAAAAAAACTGTTGGGGGCAAGGCCCCTCCAGTGTAGAATTGGTTAACCGGGCCTGACGCCCGGTTTTTTTATGCCCAAAATCGGCGCCTTTGCCGGTGATGAGCCTTCGTGGACCGCTCTACGACGGGCTTTTGGAGCGAAACCCATTTGTTTTTACCATGGGAAAGTCATCTGGCATGACCATAGCAGAACGCTGGCTGCTGCCTGACGGTATCGAGGAAATCCTGCCGCCGGAAGCCGCCCGGATCGAGGCGTTACGACGCCTGTTACTCGATGAATATCGCGCCTGGGGATACGACCTTGTCATTCCTCCCAGTGCCGAATACCTGGAATCCCTGCTCACCGGTGTCGGTCACGACCTGGACCTGCTCACCTACAAGATCACCGATCAGACCAGCGGCCGGTTGATGGGGCTTTCCGCGGACAACACCCAGCAGGTCGCCCGAATGGACGCGCACTCCCTGCCGCGCGAGGGCGTCGCACGCTATTGCTACTCGAGCAATGTGCTTCATGCCAAGGCCACTCACCTGCTGTCCACTCGCAGCCCCATTCAGGTGGGCGCCGAGCTTTATGGTTATTCCGGTCCCGAGAGCGATATCGAAATCGTTTCCTTGATGCTGACTTCCCTGGCCAAAGCGGACTTGCAGAACATCTCGCTGGATCTCGGGCACATCGGGATCTATCAGGCGTTAATCGAGGCATCCGGTCTTGTTGAATCGGCCCAGTCCGAACTTTTCCGGCTGCTGCGCCAACGGGCGTTGCCCGAGCTGGCGGCATGGCTGGAGCAGGCGCCGCTGACGGATACCTACAAACACTGGTTTTCACTGTTGCCGCAATGCCACGGTTCGCTCGATCAGTTGAATGGCTGGCGTCAGCATTTCCAGGGGGCTCCCGATACCGTCTTCGTCGCCCTGGATACACTGGAGACCATTGCCCAAGCGCTCAGCAGCCGTTTCCCCGGCCTTAAACTGCACCTCGATCTGGCTGAGCTGCGTGATTTCAACTATCACACCGGCTTGGTGTTTTCAGCGTTCGTGCCGGGCTTTGGTCAGGCTGTCGCCCGGGGCGGACGCTACGATGCCACCGGCAAAGTGTTCGGCCGCTCGCGCCCGGCAACGGGTTTTTCCAGCGATCTGAAAATACTGGCGTCCCAGACCAACGGCCGTTGGCAGGAAGCGGCTGGAATCAGAGCGCCCGCCGTAGCGGATGACCGGCTGGAAAGCGCGATTGGTAAGCTGCGCGCCGAAGGCGAACGCGTGATTCAGGTATTTACCGGCCAGACCCATCTCGATGAATTGGGTTGTGACCGTGAGCTGGTGCTCGAAGGCAACCAGTGGACTGTTAAACCTTTAACCAAATAACGGACATAGTGACGATGGGTAAAAATGTTGTCGTACTGGGCACCCAATGGGGTGACGAAGGCAAAGGTAAGATTGTCGATCTGCTGACCGAGAAGGCCTCCGCCGTGGTGCGCTTTCAAGGCGGTCACAACGCGGGCCACACACTGGTGATCGATGGCGTCAAAACAGCGTTGCACCTGATTCCTTCCGGTATTTTGCGGAAAGGTGTGAACTGCATCATCGGTAACGGCGTGGTGTTGTCCATCGAAGCCCTGCTGAAAGAAATGAGTATGCTGGAAGAACGTGGTGTTCCCGTGCGTGAGCGGCTGCGCATCAGCCAGGGCTGCCCGTTGATTCTACCGGTGCATGTTGCGCTTGATCAGGCGCGTGAACTGCGCCGGGGTGAAGGCAAGATCGGCACCACCGGCCGTGGTATCGGTCCGGCCTATGAAGACAAAGTCAGCCGTCGTGGCGTGCGTCTGGGCGATGTATTCCAGCCCGGCTTCGCTGAGAAGATGACTGAGATTCTGGACTACCATAACTTCGTGTTGACCCAGTACTACAAGGTCGACCCGGTCGATGTACAGAAAACCATCGATGAAACCGTGGCTCAGGCGGAATCCATTCGCGAGTTGATGGTCAATTCCGTAGGCTTGATTCACAGTATCCGCGAGCAGGGCGGCGACATCATGTTCGAAGGCGCTCAGGGGTCGCTGCTGGACATCGACCACGGCACCTATCCGTTTGTGACCTCTTCCAACACCACTGCTGGTGGCGTGGCGACCGGTTCCGGTGTCGGGCCTTTGTATCTGGACCAGATCATGGGCATTACCAAGGCTTACACCACCCGTGTTGGTGCCGGTCCGTTCCCGACCGAGCTGTTTGATGATAACGGCGCCCATTTGGCGAAGAAAGGCAACGAATTCGGCACCACGACCGGCCGCGCCCGTCGTTGTGGCTGGTTCGATGCGGTATTGGTGAAGCACAGCATTCGCATCAATTCCATCAATGCCATCTGCCTGACCAAGCTGGATGTGCTGGACGGACTGGAGACAGTGAAGGTCTGTGTCGGCTATCAGGACGAGAATGGCAATGATGTCGAGTGGCCGGAGTCTTCGGAAGCCTTTGGCCGTGTGACGCCGGTCTACGAAGAGTTACCCGGTTGGAGTCAAAGCACTTTCGGTGCGCAGTCCATTGATGATCTGCCGAAAGAAGCGCGTGATTACATCGCCTATCTGGAAAAGGCGATCGGTGCGCCGATCGATATCGTCTCCACCGGGCCTGATCGTGTGGAGACCATCGTTCTGCGGCACTCTTTCGATATCAAATAAGGTTCAATCTCTTCCCTTACGGCGGGTGTTCATCACCCGCCAGCTTCCCATTACGTGAACCGATCGCGATATTCAGAGGCTGCCAAGGCGGAATAAACGCCGGTCGTTATCCAGGTTGGTTCATATAGGTTATACTGCGGTCAAATTTTCCCCTGTTAAGGAACGGCGCTTATTACCCCTCGGACACCTGCTGACCCGAATCGCGATCGGGAAGCTCAAAAATACGAAAATCCGATTCCCAGTCGGGAATACATTTCCGCCCATTTGGAAAAACGCCAGGGGCCAGCCACGCACCCCGAGCTTTGCCAGGAAATGGGCCTTACCGACGAACGGGATATCGAAGCCCTCCGCCGCCGATTGATAGCCATGGTGCGCGACGGCCAGCTGCTGTGTTCGCGTAAAGGTGCGTTCGGCCTGATCAACAAGATGGACCTGATCAAAGGCCGTGTTCAGGGTCACCCGGACGGTTTCGGTTTTCTGATTCCGGAATCCGGTGGTAAGGATTATGTACTCAACAGCCGCCAGATGAGCTGCTGTTTCGATGGCGATGTCGTGCTGGCGCGCAAGGGCGGGCGAGACCATCGCGGTCGTACCGAAGCCATCATCACCGAAATTCTTGAGCGCAATACGCATGAGCTGGTCGGACGCTTCCAGATTGAAGGCGGTATTGGGTGTGTGTCCCCCGAGAATCGCCGCATCAGTCAGGACATTCTCATTCCGCCCGGCGACGAAGCCGGTGCCAGTGAAGGCGATATCGTCGTTGTCAGCATTGTCGAACAGCCCCGTTTTCGTCGCCAGCCTGTCGGGCGCGTCAGCGAAGTGCTGGGCGAGCACATGGCGCCGGGCATGGAGATCGACATCGCACTGAGAACTTACGACATTCCACACGAATGGCCATTCGAAGTGCAGGAACAGATCACCGGCATGACCGATGAGGTCCGGGAGGAAGACAAGTCCCACCGGGTGGATTTACGCTCGAAACCTTTTGTCACCATCGATGGCGAAGACGCGCGTGACTTCGACGATGCCGTGCTGGCCGAGCCGGTACGGGGCGGGGGTTACCGGCTGTATGTCGCGATTGCCGACGTGTCGCACTATGTCGAAGTAGGCTCACCGCTCGATCACGAAGCCCGGGGCCGTGGCACCTCCGTTTATTTTCCCGAGCGAGTGGTCCCCATGCTGCCGGAGATTCTGTCCAACGGTTTGTGTTCGTTGAACCCGGAAGTGGACCGGCTGACGCTGGTGTGCGAAATGACGGTCAATGCTCGGGGCGATATCGAGAAGTATCGTTTCATGGAAGGGCTGATCCACTCTCACGCCCGTCTCACCTATACCCAGGTTGCCGAACTGCTTGAGCCGGAAACCGCCGAGGCGGCAAGAGGCCGTTTTACAGAGCGGTATGGCGGTAAGGTGCTGAAGAACCTCACCACCCTGCGCGAACTGTTCAAACTCTTTCTCTATCAGCGCCGCAAGCGTGGCGCGATTGATTTCGAGACCGTTGAAACACGTATTCTGTTCGACGAAAACCGCAAGATCGATCGCATTGTACCCAGCCAGCGCAACGACGCTCATCGCCTGATCGAAGAGTGCATGCTCGCGGCCAATGTGTGCGCCGCTGATTTTTTGCAGGCGTTGGAAATTCCCTGCCTGTACCGGGTGCACGATGTTCCTTCTTTCGAGCGGCTTGAAAATCTGCGTCAGTATCTGGGGCAGCTCGGGTTGGAATTGAGCGGTGGCATGAAACCCCACGCCAGTGATTACCAGGCGCTGCTCAGTGGCATTCAGCACCGCGAGGATTTTCAGCTTATCCAGACCATGATGCTGCGTTCGATGAACCAGGCGGTCTATCAGCCCGAGAACATCGGCCATTTTGGTCTGGCGTTTGAAGCTTACACTCATTTCACATCACCCATCCGCCGATATCCCGATCTTCTGGTTCATCGTGCGATTCGAAGCGTTATTCGTGGTTCGAAACGCACCTCACTGGTCCGACGGGTCAAAGGTGCGCCGGGCATCAAACAGAAGCATATCTATCCCTACGATTTCGCCGCCATGCTGGAATTGGGAGAACACTGCTCATTAACCGAACGTCGCGCCGATGAAGCTACCTGGGATGTAGTCGCCTGGCTCAAGTGCGAATACATGAGTGACCATGTGGGTGAAGAATATTGGGGAACCGTTTCTTCGGTCACCAATTTCGGTCTGTTCGTGCAGTTGGATGATGTCTATGTCGACGGGCTCGTGCATGTGTCGTCACTGCAGAGCGATTACTATCAATTCGATGAAGCCTCCTATCAATTGAAGGGTGAACGTACTCGTGTGAGCTATGGTCTGGGTGACCGGCTGCAGGTTCGGGTGGTGCGGGTCAACCTCGATGATCGCAAGATCGATTTCGAATTGAGTGGCGAATGGGTGCTTAAGCCTGCGCGTCCCGGCAATGTTCGTGGTTCGAAGGCGCGTGCGCGAGCCCCGCAGAAAACCGGCGTCAAGACTGACGACTCAAAGAATGGAAAACCCGGCAAGAACGGTAAGAAAAGTGGCGCCAAGAAAAAGAGCGGCGCCAAAAAGGGCCGTAAAACCAAAGCACGTTCCAAAACCACCAAGTCCTGATCTTGATGTTTGAATTGAACAGTCCTTGAGCCGCTCGATGGAGTTGGGCTCAAGGATTTTCGCCCTCAATTGCTGATGTTTGGAGACCAAAGCGGGTTATGAATTCAGCTTCCCAATGGGTATATGGCATTCACGCCTGCCAAAGCGCCCTGGAGCATCATCCGGATCGCGTTCGTGAAGTGATTTTTCTGAAAGGTCGTCAGGACCAGCGCATACAGCGTCTGATGGAACTGACTAAAGCGGCGGGTCTGAAATTCCGTTGGCAGACCCGGGAAGAATTCGAGCGCTTGCTGAACCGGAACGAGATGAGCGACGCGCGCCATCAGGGTGTGCTGGTGCAGACTCTGGCTGCCCCCGTCTTGGCCGAGCATGATCTGGACGACCTGATCAAAAATCTGGATCACCCCGCCTTGTTGTTGGTGCTGGACGGCGTTACCGACCCGCACAATATCGGTGCCTGCCTACGCAGTGCCGATGCCGCCGGAGCGGATGCGGTGATCGTGCCAAAAGACAAATCCGGCAGCCTTACACCGACTGCAGTGAAAATAGCCAGTGGCGCGGCGGACAATGTGCCCTTCGTTATGGTCACCAACCTGGCGAGAACTCTGGATCAGCTGAAACAACAGGGCATCTGGGTGCTGGGTGCCGCCGGTGAGGCGAAGTCCAGTATTTACCAAAGCGATTTTAAAGTGCCGACGGCTCTCGTCATGGGGGCGGAAGGTAAGGGATTGCGGCGCTTGACCCGGGAAACCTGCGATGACTTGTTCAATATTCCAATGGCGGGTGAGGTCAGCAGTCTGAATGTTTCCGTTGCGGCGGGTGTTTGTCTGTTCGAGGCTGTGCGCCAGCGTTTGCCCTGAAGCACGAAACCCGGAACAGACGGCCGGGTTTCGTGGATTGATTTAAGGAGCCTCAGCCTTTGGCGGCGTTCAGAAAGGCCTCTTTGTTGTCGGTCAGGAATGCCTTCATGCTTTTTGGCGCCTGACCTGTCAGTTTTTCCACATCATCCGTTCTGATTTCAATTTTGCCTTCGCGAGTGTTGGTGTCGAAGGATACGAATACCGGCGCAAGAGCTTCCGGTACCCCCGCCTGCACCATGCCACCTTGAAGCTGTTCGTCGTTAAGCTGGACAACCTGAATTGGCTGGTCGAAGACTTCCCGTGCCAAGGCGGCAATATCAGCAGTACTCAGCAATGTGGGGCCGGTGAGGGTGTAGGTCTTGCCTGCTGTGTCGTCGCTGACCAATGCCGCCGCAGCTGCGCGGGCGCAATCTTCACGCGATACGTGGGCCAGTTCACCGTCCCCCGCCGAGGTGAACCATTGGCCGGATGCAATGGCGTGAGGCAGGGACATAAACAGGTTCTCCTGATACCAGCCATTGCGCAGAATCGTCCATTCAAGGCCGCTGTCTTTCAGGGCCTTTTCGGAATCCAAATGCTCATGGGCAAAGGTGATGGCCGAATCGTCCGGTTGCGGCATGGAGGTGTAGTACAGGTGAGCAACCCCGGCGGACTTCGCCGCCTGAACCGCTGCCGCATGCTGAACGCTACGGTGACCGGGGCGGTCCAGGGAATCGGTGGAAACAATAAGCAGGCGGTCAGCACCTTTAAAGGCGACCGGCAGGGAGGCCGGATCATCAAAATCCGCCTGACGGACCTGAACGCCCCGTTGGGATAACTCTTCCAGCTTCTCGGGGTGGCGTGTTGTGGCGATGATACGCTCGGGTGCGACTTGGAAAGTGGTTAGCAGATGCTCCACCACACTACGGCCAAGTTGACCTGAGGCGCCGGTTACCAGCAGTGTCTGAGACATGACGAGCTCCTAATATAGGTTAAGTTGGATGTTTGGCTCTTTTAGATACGTGGTCTAAAAAAGAGACTGGTGATATATTAAGGGCTAATCAGAGGGGGAAAAAGAAGGCAGTTTCACGGCCTATGGTTACCTCCAGGTAACCACCCGACTCTCACTCAATGAATCCGAAGGCCCGGCTGGCGGGAAAGGGGAGCGACCATGAACGACTTCAATCCAGAGAACTGCCCCGTGCGGGACGTGCTGGATCAAATCGGCGATAAGTGGAGCACGTTGATTCTTGGCATACTGGGCGATGCACCACACCGTTTTGGCGAGCTAAGACGGGCCATACCGGACATTTCGCAACGAATGCTGACCCAGACTTTGAAAGACCTACAGCGCGATGGGCTGATCAGCCGAACGGTGCTGCCAACACGTCCGCCCAGCGTCGAGTACCGCCTCACGACCTTGGGGGAGTCCCTTCTGGAACAGCTGCATCCGCTGATTCAGTGGGCCGACACCCATCACAATGCAATTCGGGACGCTCGAAGCCGATTTGATGAGCAACTTGGATAATCAAATCGGTCCGCTTTATACCCCTACTTCATGTCTAAACCGTTAACTGGTTCACAAGCGAAAATTTTTTCTTGTGCTGGACTTAAGGTATCTCTGAATAATTCGGACCTTTTGGCCGATGGGAGTCGATGGTCGGCCACGCCCTACCTGAATTTCGGCGTGCATACCGGAACACGATGTATCTTCTGATCGTTTTTTGGCCCATAACATGACGCTCAGTCATAACGGGAGGTGCCTGGCTGATCATCAGTACTACATGAAGTCTGTTTTTAAGGCTTCGTGTTAACGACCAACAAGAGCGAGACCAAGATGACAGAACGCATTCGACTGGTGGTGGATTCCGGTTGCGATATCCCCAAGGCAACGCTGGATCGGTACGGGATCGGCCTGCTTCCCGGTATTGTGTCGATCAATGGAGAAATACAGCAAGACAGGCGTGACCCCGATGTGACTCAGGCCGTATATAATGCGAATGCGCTCAGCCTGAAAAACGAGTGCCATACAGATACCCCCTCGGTACGTGACATACAGCAATGGCTGAATGAATTGGGCGAGGGCTATGATTCCCTGTTGGTGCAAACCATCAGCCGAACCACCAGTCCATTTTTCGAAACGGTGAACCAAAGCTCAAGTGGTGTGACGTCGGCGAAATGTCGACTGATCGATACCAAGACAACGCTCACCGGTCAGGCGGTTCTGGCTTTACATACGGCTGGTTTGCTAAAGAAAGAGCCGCCTATGAGTAAACTGATTCGCGCCATCGAGCAGCTCACCCGCCAGGTTTACAGCTATGCCATCCCAGCGGATCTGGTGTATTTACGCGAACGTGCGGCTAAAAAAGGGGTGGAGCAAATTCCCTGGTTCAAGGCCAACCTTGGTAAGTTGTTGGGGATGACTCCCATCGTGGAAAGCCATCAGGACCGGCAGTGGATCTTGGGCACCTCAAAAGGCATTAACCGTTCCCTGCAGAGAGTGGTGGACCGCCTGGAGGAGTTGATGGTGCAGAATAAACTGTCGTCGCCCTTTATTTGTGCATCCATTGCTGCTGGTAATGTCAGTGCGCTGAGTGAATTCGAACAGGTAGAACGGCTGGCGGAGCTGGCGCGACGCCATGACAAGAAGTTCATTCGATCCGCCATGTCGTTGGCTGGCGGCGTTAATCTGGGGCCTGGCAGCGTAACCCTGGCTTTTGCCAGCCAGGAAAACCCCTTCACAGACAAAGCCAGCTAGGTTTCTCTCGCGAACAGATTGCCTTGCCTCTGTTGACCAGGGGCAATAAATCTGTTCATTTATTTACCTTGGCAAACAAAAAGATCGCTCATCAAATCAGAAGACGACACAATTGAAGGTGCCACCGAGTTCGGCTAAGAGCGAGCCGATGGCTCCTTTGGACGGGAAGACATCATCGATCAACGGCAAGTAATGAGGAAAACACCATAAAAAAATGACATTGCCATCGGGGGGATAAAACGGTGCCCTCCAAGGGACTCAGGGAAACGGCAATGCCTAACCCATATCGGGAAGGTGAGTTCCATGATCGATAATGTACGCACTATAGTAACTGGCTCGGGCCTGGCGGCCCGCTATTTGATTTTAGGTGATCGGCAGGCGGGTGCCTTACCGCTGGTATATCTCGGAGGGGCTTTTCAGACCTGTTTGAATGTGGAAAGAACGTTGCGGCAGATTTACGCCCAGCGTCAAATCATCATCATAGAAATGCCGGGCTTTGGTGATACCCCCGTGGTAAACCGTGAAGTGGGCTGTAGCACCATTGCCGACAGCGTAGGCCTGGTTATGGATCATCTGGATATTGGCCGGTTTGATCTTATCGGCTGCAGTTATGGGGGCATCTTCGCCTTGGAGGTCGCGCATCGAAGGAAGGATCAGGTTCGTCGGATTATTCTGGCGGGTACCAGTCCCTTTCCTCAGGCAACGGAGCGCGGTCTGCATCTCTGCCTGAACCTGCTTGAGCACGGCTATCACCAACCTTTCGCCGAACTGTTCGCGCAGTTGGCCATTTCCCTGCCCAATCCGACCAAGCGTGAGCTGTTGCGTAAACGCTTCCTGCATTCCCTGGTGGGGCAACCGGAGGATGTCTACGATCGGTTCCGGGAAAACACCCATCGGTTGTTCCTGATGAGAGAGATCCCAGCGTTCACCGATCACCCAACCCTGCTGTTGGATGGTGACAGCGACACCTTTACCGATCCCGGTTGGATGCGACAGCAAGCGAAACATTACGGGAATGTTACTGTTCAGCTATTGGCGGGATGCGACCATTTCTTCCATATCGAAGATAAGGTGGCGACGGCCAACGCTGTCAATCAGTATCTGGATCAGGCATGGGTTCAGGAAGAGCGCCGCTTGGCTTAAGAGGGTGTTTCGGGTTGCGTGCATTGCGCAACCCGAAACAAAAAAAGCCGGGCGGAGCCCGGCGCAGGGAAGCAATGACAGGTCAGGGTTATGAGCGTAATTCGGAAAGGAAGCTGGTGCCGTAATCCATATCTGAAAGCTTGAAGTAATCGGCCAGCGTCTGACCTATGTCGGCGAAGGTTTCCCGCTCGCCCAGGTTCACCGCCTTCAATCGCTTCCCGAAAACCAGCACCGGAATGTGCTCGCGGGTGTGGTCCGTACCGGTCCAGGTAGGGTCGCAACCGTGATCGGCGGTCATCACGAGAATGTCATCGTCCTGCATTTTCGACAGCAGTTCGGGCAGCCGAAGATCGAACGCTTCCAATGCAGCGGCATAGCCAGCAACGTCACGACGATGTCCGTAAGAGGAGTCGAAATCGACAAAGTTGGTGAATATCAGGCTTCGATCCGGTGCTTTGTCCACTTGTTGCAAGGTCGTGTCGAACAGGGCATCGAAACCGGTGGCCTTGAATTTTTGGGTAATACCGACATGAGCATAAATATCCGCGATCTTGCCGATCGA
This sequence comes from uncultured Saccharospirillum sp., assembly GCA_965652395.1. Classification (GTDB taxonomy): domain Bacteria; phylum Pseudomonadota; class Gammaproteobacteria; order Pseudomonadales; family Natronospirillaceae; genus Saccharospirillum. The sequence continues at coordinate 52,456 of CBFGUW010000005.1, forward strand.
TATCACTTCGCCACCGTCTTCCGCCAGTTTTTCCAGGACCGTTGCGCTCGGTGGTGGGACCGCCAGATCACGCCGGTTACCGGTGCGTTTGAAATCACTGGCGTTGTCACCGACAAAAGGCCGGGCGATGACACGGCCAATGTTGTATTCGTTCACCAGTTCGCGGGCTACTGCGCATAGGTCGTACAGGCGCTCCAATCCGAAACTTTCTTCGTGGCAGGCGATCTGAAAGACGCTGTCGGCCGAGGTGTAAACAATGGGTTTGCCGGTCGCCTTATGCTCCTCGCCCAGCCGGGCGATTATCTCGGTGCCGGAAGCGTGGCAGTTCCCCAGAACGCCGGGCAGATCACAGCGTTCGATCAAGGCATCCAGAAGAGGCTGGGGAAATGAATTTTCCAGGTCGTGAAAATAACCCCAGTCATACAACACTGGCACTCCGGCGATTTCCCAATGGCCACTGGGCGTATCCTTACCGCTCGACAGTTCGCGTGCGTAGCCGTAACTGCCTTCCGGTGCGGGGTGCTGCTCCATCCCCGCAGGTACCTGCCCACCAGCACTTTCGGTGGCGGCGTTTACCAGGCCCAGACGGGTCAGGTTTGGCAGCAATAAAGGGCCGTGGCGGTTTTTATCCGCCTTGCCTTCGGCGCACCATTGGGCAATGTGACCCAGGGTGTTGGCACCCGCGTCGCCAAAACGGTCGGCATCGGCACTGGCGCCGATGCCGAATGAATCCAGTACCAAAACGATGGCACGTCCCATAAATCCTCCAGCTCCCCACTAGGGGTATTACTCAGTAATGCGTTGGTAGACCGGTTTCAGCGCCGGTGCCGGGCCATCCGCTATGGGGATGGCTTGGGTCAGTCTTGCTCTTACGTCGGCGAGTTGGTCGTCGTTGCGCACATGGGCCATGGCCAGGGTATCCCCGGCTTTTACCGGCGTGCCGGGTTTCACCAGCTCGGTCAGACCCACGGCGTGATCGATTTTTTGATCCGCTCGAGTGCGACCGCCACCAAGAGCGACTACAGCCAGACCGATGTCCCGCACCTGCATGGCCTGAACAATGCCATCACTTTCTGCTTTGATGGGCTCTATCATGGGGGCGGGTGCCAGATATTCACCCGGACGGTCGGCGAAATCGGCCGGACCACCCAGGGCGGCGACCATTTGGCTGAAACGTTCCAGGGCCTCGCCGGAATCGAGCGACGCCTGGAGCTTGTCTCTCGCTTCGCCGATACTGGCCGCCAAACCACCGGATACCAGCATTTCCGCACACAGCGCCAGCGTGACTTCGTGCAACACCGGATCGCGATAATCGCCACGCAGATAGGCAACGGCCTCGGCCATTTCCACGGCATTGCCAGCGGAGCAGGCGAGCACCTGGTTCATATCGGTCAGTAGGGCCGTGGTCGTCACACCGGCGCCATTGGCGACTTTGACGATGCTTTCAGCCAGGGCCAGGCTCTTTTCCGGCGTCGGCATAAAGGCGCCGCTGCCGACTTTCACATCCATGACCAGAGCATCCAGCCCCTCGGCCAGTTTTTTCGACAAAATGGAGGCGGTGATCAGGTCAATGCTTTCTACGGTGGCGGTGACGTCCCGGATGCCATAAAAGCGCTTGTCGGCCGGTGCCAGGTTGCCGGTTTGGCCGATAATGGCGACACCGGTCCGGCGGACGATAGTGTCGAACAGGGCATTGTCCGGATAGGTGTTATAGCCTGGAATGCTCTCGAACTTATCGAGCGTACCGCCGGTATGGCCGAGCCCCCGGCCGGAAATCATCGGCACGAAACCGCCACAGGCCGCGACCATGGGCCCCAGCATCAGGCTGACGACATCCCCCACGCCTCCCGTGCTGTGCTTGTCGAGCACCGGACCGGGCATGTCGGGCCATCGCATCACATCGCCGGAGTCGCGCATGGCGGTGGTCAGGGCGACACGCTCATCCAGAGACATGCCCTGGAAATAGGTGGCCATGGCAAAAGCTCCCACCTGACCTTCGCTGATGCTTTCGTCTTTGATGCCCTGAACAAACCAGCGGATCTCTTCAGCTGTCAGAGTCTCGCCGTTACGTTTGCGACGTATGATTTCCTGCGGCAGATACATCTCAATAGCCTCCATGACCGTTGGCTTTGGCAGTATGGCCCAGCGTGACCAGCAGATCGTTCAGCAGGCTGCTGGCACCGAACCGAAAATGAGCGGGGCTGATCCAGTCCGCTCCCATCAGCTTGGCTGTGAGTTCAAGGTAAGCTTGGGCATCGGCGGCGGTACGAATGCCACCGGCGGCTTTAAAGCCAACGTCCCGTCCGCTGTCGCGAATGGCGGTGAGCATGATTTCCGCCGCGTCCAAAGTGGCGTTGACCGGGACTTTGCCGGTGCTGGTTTTTATGAAATCCGCCCCGGCGGCTATGCTGATGTCACTGGCTTTGCGAATCAATTCAGGAGTGCCGAGTTCGCCACTTTCGATGATGACCTTCAACTGCACAGCGCTGCCACAGACGGTTTTGCATTCGGTAACGAGGCGTTGGCCTATGTTGGTATCGCCTGCCATCAATGCCCGATAGGGGAAGACAACGTCCACTTCGTGGGCTCCGGCGGCTACGGCGTCGCGGGTTTCGCTGACGGCGCGGTTGATGTCGGTGCTGCCATCGGGGAAGTTGGTGACGGTGGCAACCCGGACATCGGCCAGACCGGCCGCCGCCAGGGCTTTACGGGCGGTGGCTATGAAGGCGGGATAGACACACACAGCGGCGGGGTGGCCTTCGGGGGTATTGGCTTGTTGGCACAGGGCGGTGATAACGTCGTCTGTGTCGCTGTCATTCAAGCTGGTGAGGTCCATCAGGCTGAGGGCCTGTCGAGCCGAGGTGTGTAACGCATTCATGGTTTTGTTGTCCGAATGGTCAGTTTTTGGCAAGTGTATGTCGTTCACCTGTCAAATACAACGATGGGGTTCCGGGCTGGGATTGTTCAAGTGGCCAAGAACCCGTGCTGGCGACCGGGCAAGCTTCTCCAGGGTCGGCATGAACCCATCCATGGGGCCTGGACCGCAGCGTCCCTGCTGCGGACCACCCTGGAGAAGCTTGCCCGGTCGCCAGCACTAGCCTTTAGCGGGAGCGTATAAACTTCCCTGCGTTTGTTGCAAACTGTCGGTTGGTGTTCGACCTCGATGAATAGTAGGAGATCCGAGTGATCAAAAGTTCTCATCTGGCCACTTTGTTGATTCTATCGCTGGCGCTGTGGCTGGCCAGTCTGGTGGGCATCGTTCTGCTTGGCCGGGAGGTGTTGGAAGTTCGTGAGTTGGCGATATTGCTCGCTTTGGTGGGCCTGGCTGGTGTGGTGTCTGTATTCGCGCTCAACCGGGGGCAGCAACGCGCCAACGAGGCGTTTAGGGAAATGAGCCGGGTAAAACGGTCGTTGCAGGAAAGCCATTTGAAAATCGAGCGCTTCGAGTACGAGGGTAAGCAGGGAACCGAGCTGCGCCGTCTGGTGCTGACCTCGGCTCAGGAGAAAGACCTGGCATTGGAAAAGATGGCAACGGCTCTGAATACGGCGATGGCGGAGGTGATTTCGCTGTCGAAGTCCGATCAGGCGGATGTAATGAACCGGGTGCGGGAGAAAGCCGAGTTGATGCAGCGCTACGCGGATGATCTGAAAGCACTGGCCAAGTTGGAGCTGAAATCCCAACTGCCCCGTCACGATAATTTTGATTTTCTTTCCGTGATCGAGGGCTTTGTCGATGAATGGAATCGTTACGGCCGGTCGCGTAAGGTGAAAGTGAAGCTGGAACATCAGGAGGATCAGTTACCGTTGGTATCCGATGTCAACTGGCTGCATAACCTCTTCACCCATGTGGTGCAGGCGTTGATCCGTATGAATGAGAACACCAAAGTGGTGGTGCATTTAATCGGCTACATCGACGCCCAGCGTGGCGAGGCGTTGCAGGTTAAGATTTCAGCGGAAGGTAGGCGTTTCGGGCCGGAACAGTTGGCGACAGTGCTGACGGATTACACCAGTATCCCTGCCGGTGGCAAGGATGTCGGCCCTGGGTTGACCTTTGTCGTGGCCCGGCGGTTGGCGCAGATGCTTCAGGGGACGCTGGAAGTGAATGACACCGGTGATGGAACGGAAGTGGTGATAGTGTTGCCGCGCCGAATTGGTGGCCAGGGTGAGGAGGATTGGTCTTCGGCTTCCTTCGTTGACTGATAGCTCCAGCTTCCGAGTTCGCAATGCTAATGTTGCCAGGAGTGCGCCCCGGCTACCTGGTAGGCCCGTCAAGGGTCGGCGTAAACCCATCCATGGGGCCTGGACCGCAGCATCCATGCTGCGAACCACCCTTGACGGACCTACCAGGTATCCGGGGCTTTGTACGCCAGCGATCTAATAATCTTAAACTACAGGTTGTTAAAAGTAGGTGTGGTCCATTTGGATTCTTCGTGCACGGCTTCCGGTGTGTCCGCCGGGTAGAAGCCGATCAGGCTGCTGCCGTGGTCGTCGTATTCCTCGGCCATATCCCGCCCCACCTGATGCAGCATCAGCCGTCTGGCTTCGGTATCCATGATCTGGGTTTCAAACATTCGCACCAGCCCGTCCAGACTGATGGTTTTCACTTCCTGCGCCAGACGGATGTCGGTATTGAAATGTGGATTGCCATCCATGATCGCCTGCCAGTAACGCTGGCTGAGCCGATAGAGGTTTTCCTCCGGCAGAGTCAATTCGTTGATCAGCCCCTGCTTGAATTGCAGGAATTCCTGCTGACTCATGCTCTGTAGGCGCTGCAGGTACTGCTCCATGAAGCGGTCACTGTAGAGCTGTAGCAGCGCTGGGTCGGTGGAAGGCGATTGCACATAAACCACCAGACCCGGCAGGTCATTTATTTCATAACTCTGAGCGAACACGATGTAGCCAAGCTGCAGCTCGGTACGGAGCTCGGCGAAGTAGGAGGCATTAAGCATTTGCGCCAGCAAACGGTACAGCGCCCGTTCCCGCAGGCTGCTGTTGTTGCCCTGGTAATAACCGAGCAGGGCGGAATCCGTATGGTCGATCTGCATTTCGTGGCGATAGCGCTGCTCCGGCAGTTCCGCGACCTGCTTGCGAACCTCGGGTGCTTCAGGGTTGGGCGGCAGCATGACTCGTGCCCGGCTGCCCAACTCGCGGGCATCGGCTTCGGTCTGGTTGCCATGCACCAGCATGGTCAGCCGCAATTGTTTCAGCCATTCACTGCGCAGGTCGAGCAGGTTTTGCGCGGTTACCCCTTCGAGAGCGTTGAGCAGCTCATCCGGTGTATGGCTGTTTTTCTGCAGGAACTCGCCCAGGCGACGGAACATCTGGTTCAGCACCGGGTCTTCGTTGGTGTTGCGCAGGCGGCGTTCCAGATCGGATTTCAGCTGTTTGAACCGGTCCGCGTCTATCTCGTGCTCGGTCAGTTCCACCAGTAATGAATCCAACAGAACCGGGAGCTTTTCGCTGTAGCCGTACAACCGAACCTGCAGGCCACGATCAGTCTGCGACAGACCGTAGCCGGACCCGGCAAGCCCTGCCTCGTAGCGGATCTCGCTCAGGGCGTCGTCGACCAGGTCGAGGTACAGCCGGGTTTGCACCTCGGCCTTGGCGCTCGCCAGGACCACCGGTGTTTCAATCAGTAAGGTCACGTCCAACTTGGGAGTGCGGAAACTGTCGTCCTGCTCATACCACAACTCGAAGCCGGGCTCAGTCTGGATGATCTGGGGCAGGTTGTTGTAAAGCGTGCTCTGCGGCGCGGCCAGCGGCAATACCGACAGGTTCGTCGGTATAAAGGGGTTGCGGGCGGGCAGTTTCAATTGCTCGTTGCCCGAAGGTGACCGCCATTCGGCCACCTGGTTGCCGGACAGGGGCGTCAGGCTGTAGGGCGTCTGGTACCACTGACTTTCCGTTTCCGTCTGGGCTTCCGGGTGCATCAGGGTGATCAGGGCGTTATCCGGTCTTAAATAGTTGAGCCATTGGTGCATGACTTCGGGGTCGAAGTTTTCCAGCAGGAAAGGGCCTCGCAGCACATTTTCCGGCGCATAAACCGCCATTCTCTCGGCGAGGCGTTGCACCGTTGTGACCGGTGCCACCTGCTCCGCGAACTGGAAATTGATGGTGTTGATGGTCCGCAGTTCCTCATAGCGCCAGGGCTCCAGCCCCTGCTTGCCGATCTGATCAATGTATTCAAACATCAGCGTGGCAACGTCCTGCCAATGGGAAAGCCCCAGCGGCGTCAGTTGAATGCTCACATCGAAACTGTGCGTACTGGGGGTGAGGCCCCCGCTATGGGCATGGAGGGCGTCGGCCCAGCCGCGTTCTTTTAAAATGGAGATCAGGCTGCCGCTGGATTGATGCCCGAGCAGGTGCGCCACATAGGCATAGGGCTTGGATTGTCGCTGGTCCAGCGTGCCCGGTACCGGGAAGCGGAATTCAAGGCGGCGGGTTTCCCGTCTGGGCAGCACTTCAAGCAGCATCGGCAGCTTGGTGGCCTCGAACAGAGGTTGATCGTAGACTGGGTCTTTGGTTTGCACCGAGCGAACCCCTTCAAAACGGCTGTTCACCCACTCCTTGAGCGTGGCGATATCCTGAGGGCCATAAACCGCGAGGCTGATCCGGTCGGCCACATAGTGCTGTCGGTAGAACTCGATCAGACGGTCTCGCAGGTTGGGCTGGGTCAGGGTATCGCGGTTGCCGATGGCCAGCTGGGAAGCCGGGTGATCGGGATTGACGATTTCTCGAACCGCATCCTCCAAGCGCCGACCGTCATTCTGAAGGCTGGCGGTGTATTCGGAGTGAACCGCGTTGATTTCCCGTTCGACATAGTCCGGGTTGAACAGTGGTGCGATGAAGAACTGGGCAAACCGGTCCAGGGCGGGTTCCAGTTGTTCAGCATCGATATCGAAGTAGTAGAGGGTGTTTTCGTCGGCGGTATAGGCGTTATCGCTGCCGCCGTTCTGCTCGATAAACTGGTGGTATTCGTCTACTTCGGGGTATTTCTCGGTGCCCAGAAAAAGCATGTGTTCCAGGAAATGAGCCAGGCCCGGGATATCCTCAGGGTTGCTCCAGGAGCCCACGGACACATTCAGCGCCGCTGCGGCTTTCTCGCTGCCCGGATCGGAGACCACCAGTACCTTGAGCCCGTTGTCGAGCTGATAGGTCTGGAACTCCCGGGTTTCGAAATCGCTGACAACGATATTGGACGGGTTTTCGTCCGCCTCGGCCGGTTGATACAGCCACAGGCCGCTTCCGGCCAAGGCCGCCACAATGCCGATGGTCAGGGCCACAAGGACGCCACGCTTCATTTCGGATTCCTGGCTGATAAATTGAATCGCCGATTGTAGCGGGGTGGAGCGGCGCTGTCAGGCGTTGCGATCTGCGCCAATGTCCCAATAATGGAGGCAAATGATTGTTTGGGGTAAGCCAGAGCTGTCCCCAAGGCTCGAACAATGAGGTGACTATGAGCGAACAAGCCAACGTAATTACGGTGACGGAGCAGAACTTTCATCAGGTGATGGTGGAGGAAAGCCAGAGGCGCCTGGTCGTAATGGACTTCTGGGCCGATTGGTGCGCCCCCTGCAAGGCCCTGATGCCGGTGTTGGAAAAGCTCGCCGCCGAGTACCAGGGGCAGATTCTGCTGGCCAAGGTCAATGCCGATGAACAGCAGAACATCGTCGCTCAGTTCGGTGTGCGCAGCCTGCCCACGGTCGCCTTTATTCAGAACGGTCAGCCGGTGGATGCCTTTATGGGCGCCGAGCCGGAGTCGGCTATTCGCGAACGATTGGAGAAGTTCCTGCCCAACCCCTGGGACGCGCTGGTGGAAGAAGCCCTGGCTCTGAAAGAGCAGGGCGATATCGAAGGTGCCCTGCCGTTAATGCGGGAAGCCTATACCCTGAGCGGTGAAGACACCCAAATAGCCTTTGCCCTGGCGGACCTCTACATCACACTCCACCGAGGACCCGAAGCCTGCGCCCTACTCGACACCATGACCATGACCCAGCAGACCGAACCGCGCTACAACGAGCTGCGCAGCCGCCTGAAACTGGTAAGCCAGGCCGCCGAAACCCCAGAAATTCAAGAGCTGCAAGCCAAACTGCAGCAGGAGCCGGACAACCTCGAAACCGCCTACGAACTGGCGGTTCAATACAGTCAGGTCAACCGATACGAAGAGGCGTTGGAGACCTTGATCGGTGTGTTACGTCGGGACAAGAACTTCAATGATGGCGCGGCCAGGAAAACCTTCCTGGATATCATCAACAGCCTGGGTAAGGGGGACCCGGTAGCGGCCAAGTATCAGCGGCAGCTGTTTACTTTGTTGTATTGATTGGCATAGCTCCAAACATAATGAATCTGTATTGGCCCTGTCGAAATATCGTTTTTTCGACAGGGCCATAGGGCAGTGCTTGCAGCCGCAATTGACTGAAATTGGGTTGACCATTCGTCACAGGTGAAACTCGATAATTCCACTATACTCCTTCGATAAAGATTGTTTTCGCGACTAGGGATAAAAGCGTTGCCGCTGGGTGCGTGAATCCTGAAGGAGTAACAAGCAATGAATCAGCAACGCCTGATCGATATTATCCAAGCCTTTTTGCTATCCCCCGAGGCCACACTCTACCAGAACCAACCTCTGATTGACGAAATGTGCGCCATTTTGTGCGAGGTTACCGGTGTCGATTTGAATCCCGAAGGCATTCTGGAAGACCATACCCCTACGGCGCGCGGTAAGGCTGTCTCCTTGGTAACGGCGGGGCGGTGTGCCAAGGAGTTAATGCGCACTCAGGTATTCATCAGAGGCGTATATGCGGCGCTTCAGGACCAAAAGCAACAATCGGGCGCTAAGAGTCGCCGTCCCGTCCAGTTACTCTATGCCGGAACCGGCCCGTTTGGGTTATTGGTTATTCCATTGCTGCCGCTGTTTTCAGCCGATGAGATTCAAGTCACTCTGTTGGACATCCATCAAAAGTCTCTCGATTGTGTGGGGCGGTTGGTCGACTGGCTGGGTGTGGAAGATCGGGTTCAAGCCAGTGAGTGTACCGACATTCTGCTTTGGCAGGCCCCTTCGGATGGCTATTACGATGTTCTGGTGTCCGAAACCATGACGGCGACGCTGAGGAGTGAGCCTCAAGTGTCGATATTCGCGCATCTGGAACCTTGCCTGAAACCAGAGGGAGTGATGATTCCTCAGGAGATCCGTATCGATGCATGGATGATGGCCCCGAACCAGGATGCACGTGCGAACATAGGCCGGATATTCACTCTCAACCGTGACAGTTCGGCGGCACTGTCTCGTGGTGACACGGCCTGTCTTTCAGCCCGCCTGATCGTTCCGGACTATCCGGAGGAGTTGGTGGATCTTGAGTTTTCCACTGACATAGTGGTGTACGGTGATCATTTTCTGGGTCGAAAAGCATGCTCTCTTAACCTACCCTGTATTCATCACAATTCCCCATTGGAGCCTGGCAGCTTATTGGAAGCCACTTACCGGTTAACCGAGACACCGGAGTTTTCGTTCAACTATAAAGTCGCTCGTGAGTTCGACTACGACAATCCCGCTGATATGGACGACACCGGAAGCCTTGGTTTGCCTTATGTAAAACGGTTTTGGCAGAAAATACAGTTGATGAAATGCAATCGAATGGACCCTAAAATACAGGCGCTGGAAGCCGAGCTGGATAGAATGTGTTATGACGCGCTCGGCCTGGATTTTCCCAAGGATTTGGCGGAAGTTTTTCATATCAGAAACCTTGCCGAGTTTGAGCAGTGGGTATTGAATCGTAATGGTGGAAGTTTGCCTGAATATGCTCATGAAAAGCTCAGTGAGGCTTTATCAGGTGCGAGCTCCCTTTACGCTCGGGAGTGAGACGTGGGAATAATGATAGAGACGCTACAACCCGGTGAGGAAAATTCAGCCCATGCACTGATGACCGATTTGGGATACGACATCAGCCTGGATCGGTTCATGGCTAATATCTCGCTGCTGAGAAATCAACCGACGGTAATCTACCTTGCAAAGCAGGAGAGGGAGGCCGTTGGCTTAATAGCCGCCCGTCACAATGTCGGCCTGGTGGAAGGGGAATATGTTGAAATAATCGCATTGGTAGTGGCTTCCAAGCATAGGGGAAAAGGCATTGGGCGAGCACTGATTAACCAAGTGGAGGCGTGGGCTTTTGGACTCGTTGATACGATCAGAGTCCGGTCAAATGCCCTGAGGGAAGAGGCGCATCGGTTCTATCCCTCTTTAGGGTTTCAGGAAACCAAAGTGCAGAAAGTTTATATAAAAAAGTCGGTATGAATCCCTGACTTGCACTATGGGCTTTGGTTTGCTCACGCGACCTGTTCCTTGACCAGCCTTCCCAGAGTTTCGAGTTGAGTTTTGGCGAGCCGACTTTCCTCGGTGTTACCTTCAATAGGCCAACCGGCATTGATTCTGAAATAATCACGGTACAGCGGCAGAGTACTGAAATGGGAGCCGATGCGAATGCTGAGGTTATGTTGGCGTGCAGCAGTCAGCAACTTGTCTGAGTCCAACCCCGGCACCTGTACCCATAGCACCATTCCACCAGTGGGGTTGCTGAGCGCGATATTGGCCGGAAACAGTTCGGCAACCCGATTGCGGTATTGGCGCATTTGTTGGCTCAGTCGAATTCGGGTTTTTTGAAGGTGGCTGTAATACTGACCGGTCAAAATAAAATCCGCCAGCCCCATCTGAATGGGGGAGTTCACGCCATAATGGCTGATTTCGTTCAGGCGCAAGGCCTGCGGCAAATATCGCCCCGGTAAGCACCAGCCCACGCGATACCCCGCGGTCAGTGTTTTGGATACCGAACCGCACCAGAGTATATAACCGGCGTTATCCCAGTGCTTTGCCGGTAAAGGGGTAATCTTGTCATAGCCCAGTTCCATGTAGACATCGTCTTCGATGATAGGCGTACGGTATTTCTCCGCGAGAGCGGCCAGCATCTGCTTTTGCCCGGGCGATAGACTGGTCCCCTGAGGGTTCATGTGCGAAGTACTGAACAACCCGGCTTTGACGGTTCCGTTTTGCAGGTGCCGCTCCAGTTGGGCCATATCGATCCCCTCCAGCGTGTAGGGGATTTCCACCACCTTTCGTCCCAACCCCGCCAACAGTTCCAGCAAACCGCTGAAGCAGGGAGAACTGATGGCCACGGCGTCTCCTCTTTCGGTGGTGGCTTCCAGCGCCAGATGCACGGCATCCATGCAGCCATGGGTGATTACCAGGTCCTGGGCGGCAAACGGAAAGCCGTAGCCCAGAAAGTGGCTGGCAAGGGCTTCTCTTAGCGTTGCCTCTCCCTGACGATCCGGATACTGGTGCAGCCGTTGGCTGAGTCTCTGAACGCCGCGCCTCAGGCTCCGCTGCAGCGCCTCGGTTGGTAACAGGGCAGGGCAGATTTGAGAAATACCAAGGGGGCCAGGCCCTGGGTTGATGGTCGTACTGGCGGGATCGAGACGCAGGCTGGGAACCGTCAATCGGCTCTGAAACTGCGGTGGCTGAGGTGTTTTCTGCTCGGAGAGCGGCAAGGTCACGTAAAAACCGGACTGGGGTTTGGCGACGATCCAGCCGAGCTCTTCCAACAGGCGATAACAATTCAGCGCCGTGGTCATACTCACGCCATAGAGTTTGGTCATCGATCGCAACGAAGGCATGCGGACTCCCGGCGCACGCACACCCTGGCGTATGTCATTGATAATCTGTTCTGCGATGGTTTTGTAGCGCATACCCAGGGGCTCGCGGATCGGGTGGGTGATGGAATTGTACTCTTTTATTTATCTAAAACTGAATCTGTTTACTGTTTTTACCGGTCGCTACCATGGTCATCTGACTCCGCTGAGACCGAGGTAGCGACAATGCGTTTGAGCGACTTACTGTTGGGGATCTCCGTAATGTGTCTATGGGGGTTCAATTTTTCCGTTATCAAGCTGGGGGTGGACCAGATAGATCCGATTCTACTGGTCGCATTCCGCTTTACCCTGGCGGCGATCCCCGCCGTGTTTTTTGTGACCAGACCGTCGGTGCCGGTGCGATACTTTTTTGCCTATGGGCTGGTGTTCGGCACGGGTGTATGGGGCATGATGACCTGGTCCATTTCCGCCGGAGTCTCAGCCGGTATGGCCGGGCTGCTGATGCAGTTGAGTGTCGTCTTCAGCCTCTTGTTGGGGTGGGCCTGGTTAAAAGAACGTCTGACCACACCGAAACTCCTGGGTGCGGCCCTGGCTGTGATGGGATTGATGGTCAGCATGACCTTGCAGGACGGGTCGGTCAGTTGGGCCGGGTTGATGCTGGCGCTGATCGCGGCCTGCAGTTGGAGTCTGACCGGCATCATCGTGAAAAAAGCGGGCACCACAGAAGTCTTCGCCTTCAGTGTTTGGGGCATGCTGTTCGCACCGATTCCGCTGGTGGCCATGGCCTGGCTCAGTCATGGTGGGGAGGTTTTTCTGGCTCTGCCCGGACAGTTGAACCCTGAGGTCTGGTTTTCGATCTTGTTTCAGGCCTATCCGACCACCTTGTTGGGGTATTGGTTATGGAACCGATTGATCGTTAAGTACCCCTTGTCCAGCGTGGCGCCGCTCACTTTATTGGTACCTGTGTTTGGTTTGCTGGGGAGTTTCATTTTTTATGGTGAGGTAATCAGCGGTACCAAAATGCTGGCCTGTGTGCTGATTTTGCTTGGGCTGATGATCAGCCAGTGGCGGGCCGGTATGAGTATCCGGTTACTGGGTCAGCGCACCTGATGTCAGAGCACTGCGAGTTGAACATTTATTGGGCGCTCAAAAAATGAGCGCCCAATTCTTTATCGTTTTCTAAGCGCCAGGCTGCCGATGGAATATCCGGCGCCGAATGAACAAATCACGCCCACATCCCCGCTTTTTAAATCTTCGTGGTACAGGTTGAACGCAATCATGGACCCGGCCGAGGCGGTATTGGCGTATTGGTCCAGCACGATCGGGGCTTCATCCTGGCTGGCTTCATGACCCAGCAGGCGTTTGGTAATCAACTGGTTCATGTTGATATTGGCCTGGTGCAACCACCAGCGGCGAACGTCTTTCACATCCACATCGACCGCCGCCACCTGCTCGGCTAAATGTTGAGCCGCCATGGGGCAGACTTCCTTGAAAACTTTGCGCCCTTCCTGATGGAAGAGTTTATCCGGTCCGAACGGGTCCGATTCGAAAGCGCGCGATACATAGCCGAAGTTCGACCGGATATTATTCGAATAGACGGTTTTGGCCTGAGTGCCGAGAATGTCGTAAACATGGTCGGCCTTCGCCTGGTCACCGCGTTCCACCACCATGGCGGTGGCGACATCACCAAAAATAAAATGACTGTCCCGATCCCTGTAATTGACCTGGGGTGAGGTCAACTCCGGGTTGATGACCAGTACCGCCCGGGCCGTCCCGGAACGCACCATTTCATTTGCCCGGTGCAAGGCAAAGGTAGCGGCGGAGCAGGCCACCAGCATATCGAACCCGAACCCATCAATGCCCAGTTGGGCCTGTACTTCGATGGCAATCGCCGGATAGGAACGTTGGGTGTAGGCGCAACTGACGATAACCGCGTCGATATCCTCACCGGTCTTGTTCGCAGCCGCCATCGCCTTGCGGGCGGCATTAAGCGCCATCTCCGCCTGATGGCTGATCTCCTCGTCGGCCCTTTCCGGAATGCGTGGTCTCATGCGGTCCACTTCCAGAATGCCATCTTTCACATAGACATAACGCTGACGGATACCACTGGCTTTGGTGATGAATTCAGCATCCGATTTCGCCACCGGTTGGCACGTACCGGCATCGATCTCGGCTTGGTGTTCAGTATTGTATTTATCGGCGTAGGCATTGAGTACCTGCACCAGTTCTTCGTTGGTAAGCGTGTGCTCCGGCGTCCACAGGCCGGCACCACTGATGACAACCTCGGCGGTGGGGGTCAGGTTGGGCATCGAGCTGATCCTGTCGTTATTAGGTGGTCCAGAGTGTATCAGCGATTTTGGTTTTTGGGGAAATGAGGGGAAATGGCGGCTGTTCGCCGCAAGTTACGTAAATCACTGTTTTAGGTTTGTTCTTTGTAAAGTAAGTCCGCTATTCTTGGGAAAAATAAAGCGATCACGGTCCCTATGCTGCACCACTTCACGCTCACCTTCAGCCTGCCTGAAGCCACCAAGCTCGATGCCCAATCCGTCGCGAACGAAATCCCGGGCGCCGAAGTCACCGTAGAGCAACTCGGCTTCAACCCAGCCGGAGAATTCACCCTTCATTTCAGTCGCGAAGGCGCGAACGTAACCGACGTGCTGGAATACGCCAAAGCTCAGGTTCAGCAGGCTTTTCCAAAATCGCAGCTGGTCGCGATGGAACTCTCGGAAGATCCCCCCGCACAGGGTATGGTGGACGACATCACCAAACTGGTGATTCACGCCTGCAACGCCCTGGGCAGCGTCGACGCCGCTCAAGCCTGGTTGGCCACGCCCCATTCCGAGCTGAACGGCCTCACCCCCAAGGCATTGATGGTGCATGCCGAAGGCCGAATGCAGATCTCCCGCATGCTTACCCGCAAGATGGGCGTCTCGAAAGAGGCCTGAGGGCTCAGGTCGGATTGACCACAGCTCCACCGCCTTCATCGATCAGGCGCAGGCTCTCCTCGGCAAAGCCAGTGCCGGCCTCGGTGAAAAAGTTGAACACCTTGTCGATGCCCTGGTTCACCAGAGCCTCGCGCTCATCTTCATACCGCGCAATCGCCGCGACCTGCCCGCCATAATTGGCTTTTTTCAGTTGTTTGGAGATATGGCTGATATCTTCCACTGAAGGCAGAGCCAACAACATCAACTTGATCGACGATACATCCAGGTTTTCCCACAAATCCGCATCCTCACCGTCCCCGGTGAACGCATTGAAACCCTGATCCGTCATACGCTGAATACGCAGAGGGTCCGCATCCATCCCCCACACCCGGCTACCCACCAAATTGTGCAAAGCCTGGTAGGCACCCATGCCTACCCGACCAAGCCCCACCACCAGAATTTCCGTATTCTCCGGCTGCTCCAAACGGTCCTCCGGCAAACGATCCGGTCGCTCAAAGCGAGCCAACTGAGTTTTAAAATGGCTATAGAAAGAATGCGCATGGTGATACAGCACACTGGTCACAATAAACGAAAAAGACACCGTCAACGCCAGAATCACCAGCCAATCTTTCGTCAACCAACCCGCGCTCACACTCAACGCCGCAACAATCAAACCGAACTCACTGTAATTGCTCAACGCCAACGCCGACAGATAGGCCGTGCGGCCCCGCAGCTTCATCGACAGCAACAGCCCATAAAAAAGCACAAACTTAACCGGCAACAACAGCGTCAGCAGCAAAGCGATACCCAACATCTCCAACGTCGGCAACGCCGTAAACCCAATCGACAGAAAAAAGCCGATCAGAAAAATATCCTTGAAACTCAGCAGCGACTTCGAAAGCTCCGTCGCCTTCGGGCTTTGGCTCAGCAGAATACCCACAATCAGAGCACCCAAATCCCCCTTGATATGCACCAGATCGAACAATTCATAACCACCCAGCGCAATAAAGAAACCCGCCAGCGGAAGCAACTCCCCATGACCCGCCTTCGCCAATAAAACATCCATCAAAGGCCGCAACAAAGGCAAAGCCACCAAACCTATCGCCCAAAGACTGGGCACCTTACCCGTCGCAAACGCCAAAAACAGCACCGCCACGATGTCCTGCATCACCAAGACACCAATCGCCAACTTGCCATGGCGCGTACGCATCTCCCCGCTTTCCTCCAGCAGCTTCACAATGCATACCGTACTGCTAAAACTCAGCGCAAAAGCAAGCAACGCCGCCGACGCCAGATCCAACCCCAAAGCCAACGGCACAGCGAATGCCAACAGCGACACCAGCAACAGCGGCGTCCATATTCCCATGTGCGTGAGCGTACCGGCCCAAACCTCCTTCTTCGCCAGATCGCCGATGTTCAATTTAAGACCAACAGTAAAGAGCATCAGCGTAATGCCCAAATCAGCCAGCGTCGTCAAACTGCCATCCGGAACCACACCCAAAAAGTGCAGCACGAAACCGGCCAGCAAATAACCCAGCAAAGGTGGGAAGCCCACCACTTTAATGGCCAAGCCACAGAGGAAGGCGAAGCCAATCAGTAGAAAGTCCATAACATCAACACGTGAGAAATTTTAAGGAAGTTTATCACAGCCGAATAAGAAGACTGGGTGACAAAAAGCTATTGGAGGAATACCGGCAGGAAATCAACATCAGCTTAGAGAACGTATAGGAAAGTATGGCAGAAAGCTGAGTGCCCGTTGGAGGGGGTGGGCTCAGCCGGGGATGTCGGCAGCATGGATGCTGCCGTCAAGCTCCCATGGATGGGTCCACAGCGACCCCGGCAGAGCCCACCCCCTCCAACGGGCACGGACCACTGGCACTACCGAAAAAAAAAGGGCCGCGAAAGCGGCCTTTTTCCCTAATAATCCAGTGGCTAAACTTTAGCCACCAATTGTTGCACGCTCTCCTTGGCATCACCGAACAACATCGCACTGTTGTCCCGGTAAAACAGCGGATTCGCCACACCGGCATAACCCGTCGCCATCGAACGCTTCAGAATCACCACCTGCTTCGCCTTCCACACCTCCAACACCGGCATACCGGCAATAGGCGACCCAGGCTTCTCCTTCGCATCCGGATTCACAATATCGTTCGCACCGATCACCAACACCACATCCGTCTGCGGAAAGTCATCGTTGATCTCATCCATCTCCAGCACAATGTCATACGGCACATTCGCCTCCGCCAACAGCACATTCATGTGCCCCGGCAAACGACCCGCCACCGGATGAATCGCAAAGCGCACATTCTTGCCCGCCTTACGCAGCTTATCGGTCATATCCGCCACCGCCTGCTGCGCATGCGCCACCGCCATACCAAAGCCCGGCGCAATCACCACACTGTCCGCATCCTTCAACCACTGCGCCACCTCATCGTGACTCGCACTCTGAGCCTCACCGTACTCCTCATCATCGTCACTGGCCGTCTCAGTGCCAAAGCCACCCAGAATCACACTGATGAACGACCGGTTCATCGCACGACACATGATGTAGCTCAGAATCGCACCCGAAGACCCCACCAGCGCACCGGTGATGATCAGCAGATCGTTGCCCAGCATAAAACCGGTCGCCGCCGCAGCCCATCCCGAATAGCTGTTCAGCATCGAAATTACCACCGGCATGTCCGCACCACCAATGGCCGCCACCAGATGGCCGCCCAGCAACAGCGCGATCAGCGTCATCACCACCAGCATCGTCATATCGCCCGGGCCATGCCCGTCCGGTGCGAACAGCACCAGCAACACCACAGATACAATGATGGCCGCCGCATTCAAACCATGGCGGAAGGGCAACGTCAGCGGCTTGCTGGAAATAATGCCCTGCAACTTGCCATAGGCCACCCAGGAACCGGTCAATGTGACCGCCCCGATAAAGATGCCCAGATACAACTCGGTGTTGTGAATGATCTGTTCGGCACCGCCCAGGTGGTTGCGCGGGTCGAGATAGCCGCCCCAGCCAATCATCACCGCCGCCAGGCCGACAAAGCTGTGCAGCATGGCCACCAGCTGAGGCATAGCGGTCATTTCCACCCGATGGGCCAACCACAAACCAATCACCGCCCCAACGATCATGGCGATGATCAGCAGGGTATAGGCTTCGACAGCGGCCGATGCCACCGTGGCGATCACCGCGATGGCCATGCCGACCATGCCGTACATGTTCCCACGGCGCGCTTTTTCCTGAGAGCTCAAGCCGCCGAGTGACAAAATGAAAAAGACCCCGGCCAATAAATAGGCCATCGATAACGTCGTATTCATTATTGCCCCTCCTTGCGGAACATGTTCAGCATGCGGCGGGTCACGTAGAAGCCCCCGAATATGTTAATGCTGGTCACCAGAATCCCCACAGCCGCCAAGACCGTTACCAGGCCCGAACCGCTGCCGCTGACCTGCAGCAGGGAACCAATGATAATGATGCTGGAAATGGCGTTGGTCACACTCATCAAGGGTGTATGTAGCGAGTGGCTGACATTCCAGATGACCTGCCAACCCACGAAAACCGCCAATACAAAAACCGTGAAATGGCTGACAAAGTCCGGCGGTGCCACCGAACCCAGGCCGAGCAGGGCGGCCCCGGCAACCAACCAGTAGAGTGCGATCGGCTGGGCACGCTTCGGTGCCGTGCTCTGAGCTTCGGGCTGCTCGACCTTGGGTTCCGCTTTGGGCTTGGGCGCAGCCGAGAGTTTCGGGGGTGGTGGTGGCCAGAGCACATCGCCCTGATGCACAACGGTACAACCCCGGGTGATTTCGTCTTCCAAATCGAAGACCAGCTCACCATTTTTTTCCGGGCACAGATGCTCGATCAGCCGCAACAGGTTGTTGGATAGCAGTTGGCTCGCCTGAGTGGCGGCCCGGGCAGCGAGATTGGTAAAGCCGATGATCTTCACGCCATGGCGCTCGACAATCTCGTCCTTCACCGTGCATTCGCAGTTGCCGCCATTGGGTGAAGCCAGGTCGACCACCACGCTGCCGGGTTGCATGGCTTTCACCATCTCTTCGGTTATCAGTTTCGGCGCCGGTCTGCCCGGAATCAGAGCGGTGGTGATAATGATGTCCACCTCTTTGGCCTGAGCCATGAACAAAGCCATTTCGGCTTCGATGAATTCTTTGGACATCTCTTTGGCATAACCGCCGGTGCCGGAGCCTTCTTCTTCGATCTCCACGGTGAGGAATTCCCCACCCATGGATTCCACCTGTTCTTTCACTTCGAGGCGGGTATCGAAAGCGCGTACTACGGCCCCCAGGCTTTTGGCCGCACCGATGGCGGCGAGACCGGCCACACCGGCACCAATGACCATAACTTTCGCGGGCGGGATCTTACCGGCCGCCGTGATCTGCCCGGTGAAAAAACGACCAAACTGGTTGGCTGCTTCGATAACGGAGCGATAACCGGCGATGTTCGCCATGGAACTGAGCACGTCCATTTTCTGGGCGCGGGAGATACGGGGAATGGCATCCAGCGAAACGGCCGTGTCATTTTTCTGAGTGAATTTCTCCAGCGTATCGGCGTTTTGGCCGGGTGCCAGGAAGGAAATCCAGGTTTTGCCCTCACCCAGGGCATCCATTTCCGAGCCGGGCAGATGCTCGTGCTCGGCCATGGGACCATTGATTTTGAGTAAGACATCGGCCTGGGAATAAAGCGTTTTGACATCGGTTTCAATGTTGGCACCGGCATCGCGGTACAGATCGTCCGCGTACTGGGCGGCGTCACCCGCACCGGCTTCCACTATGACATTAAAGCCAAGGTCTATCAGTTTTCGCGCCGTATCCGGCGTAACCGGGACCCGGGTTTCCCCCGGTAGTCTGTCCCTGGGCACTGCGATCGTGAGTGGCATGGTTACTCCCGTTACTTGTTAATGGGGTAGTCGAATTATTTTTTTGGTGAAGACCGCCTCTGGTTATTTGTCATTATCGGTTCGGGCTTTTAATCTCAGTCAGTGGTTCTTCCCCAAGAAAGAGCGCTGTGTCAAAACCGGACCATCTTGACCTGCTCCTTGGTTCAGATCAACCAAAGGTAGGATTGAAATCGCCTAAGAGCACGATCCGGGCGGGCTATGACGGTTTCAGAACAGAGAGTCCAGCTATCACTCGAACTAAAGGAGGAGGCGAAATGCCCGGTTTTAGCGGCCTTAAGGTTTGAGAAATGAAAACCTGCGGGGTATTCTGAATTCACGATGTTCAGTGGACATCCCGGAGCCAAAAAAACAAAACGAAGACATAAAGAAAGTACGAACAGAGTCGGCTCCGACTCGCTCGGGAATGGGACTTTTAGCATTGATCCGGAAGGCAGCCTCACTGATAACCGGCCGCACTCATACGCAGAGCAAGGCTGTGTGGGAGACGGGTACCTCCACTATGGAAGCCTGCCTATCCCTCTGCTCCTTCCAAGTGCAAAAAGACCCCTGTTATAGCAACAACAATAAATTGGATTCTAACTGAGACGGTTTTTGACCGGCCGGTCAATTTTGGTCGTACCCGAAAATCTCTCGTTGAATGAACCCAAACAGGAGAGTCAGAATGAAAAGACGTGACGTCATCAAGAAAGGTTTGATCGGCGCCGGTGGTGTTGCCGCTGCCACGACCATTGCTGCTCCGGCCATTGCCGAAGACCGCGTTGAAATCACTATGGTTTCCACCTGGCCACGGGATTTTCCGGGTCTGGGAACCGGCGCACAGCGTTTTGCCCAGCGGGTCAGCAACATGACCAATGGCCGCATCAAAGTAAACTACTATGCCGCCGGTGAGCGGGTAGGTGCGTTTGATGCGTTCGACGAAGTGGCTTCCGGCAACGCCCAGATTTACCACGGTGCCGAATACTACTGGACCGGTAAGCACCCTGCCTATGGCTTCTTTACCGCGGTTCCCGTCGGTCTGACAGCTTCCGAAATGAACGGCTGGATTCGCTTCGGCGGCGGCCAGGAACTGTGGGATGAGCTGGCAGCCGAGTTCGGTCTGAAAGGCCTGATGTGCGGTAACACCGGTGTGCAGATGGGTGGTTGGTTCCGTGAGGAAATCAACTCCGTTGACGACCTGAAAGGTCTGAAAATGCGTATGCCGGGCCTGGGTGGCAGCGTTCTGTCCAAGTTGGGTGCGTCACCGGTTTCCCTGCCGGGCGGCCAGATCTATGAAAACCTGATTTCCGGCGCCATCGATGCCACCGAGTGGGTTGGCCCCTGGAACGACGAAATTCTCAAGCTCTATGAAGCCGCCAAATACTACTACTATCCGGGCTACCACGAGCCGGGTTCAATGCTGAGCATCGGCATGAACAAGAAGTGGTTCGACGGCCTGTCCAAATCCGATCAGTTGATCATCGAAGCGGCGGCATCCATGGAAAACGATGTGATGCTGGCTGAATACAACGCCAAGAACGGCGCCGCTCTGCAGCGCCTGATCACACAACAGGGTGTTAAGCTGCGTAAATTCAGCAACGACATCTACGATGCCTTCGGCGAAGCCGCCGAGGAAGTGTTCGAAGAAACCCGCGATCACAGTGCCCTGGCAAGCCGCGTGGTGGACAGCTTCGAGAAAGCCCGCCGCGAAATCGGTGCCTGGACGGCAATTTCCGATGTGGAATACATCAACCAGCGCAACCGCGTTCTGGGTGGCTGATTCCATCTCGGCTGGTCCGACACTGAAGTAACCTAATCGGCCGTTCGGGCATGTTGTTCGAACGGCCGGTTCTGTGCTTGGGTCAGGCTTGTTTCATCGGTCCTGGCCTCGTTCAGAACCAATGCAGTTTTCATTCTTTTTCAGGTGGTGTCCTGTGAATTCACCGAGTCACTCTTTCGCAGTTGACGGGTTCGGCCCTGTCGCCGTGGTCGCCAGAAGTTTCTGCATGGCCATCGTGTTTTTAACTGCACTCTATTTACTGAACAACTATTTGAATTTATGGCAGGGCTGGCCGGGAGCGGTGTCGCTTTATGCCGACTGGTTGGGTGCCGATGCGGCTTCCTGGCAAGGTTGGCTGCAGGGCTTGTCCTATCCTCTAGTTGTCCTGTTGGCCATCGTGATAACGGTGCGTGCCTCCGGTCGCAGCTTGATGACAGACTCCCGCCTTTGGGGTGCCGTTTCCGCCTATATCGTTCGTGTGGCCTTTTGGACTGTACTGCTCGTGGGGGTGGTCGACAGCCTGATCTCTTTCCTCCGAGTCGAGGAAATGCTCAGCGCGCTGGTCGGTACCGACCTCGCTGGAAACCTGGCTCGAGCCACCTTCCGTGGCACCTATGTGCATTACCCACTGTTGGTCGTCTCTTTCGTGATTGCCGCCATTATTCGCACCATCAGCGTCAGCTGGCTGGCTTTGCTGGTGGTGTTCGCCGAGTTTCTGATCGTGATCGCCCGCTTTGTTTTCTCTTATGAACAGACTTTCATGGGGGACCTGGTGCGCTTCTGGTATGCCGGTCTTTTCCTGTTTGCCAGTGCTTATACGTTGCGTGAGGAAGGGCATGTGCGGGTGGATGTATTGTATTCCCATCTCAGCCACACCATTCAGGCGCGGTTGAACATCCTTGGCATTCTTCTGTTGGGCCTGCCGTTATGCTGGATCATTCTGTCACTCGGAATGTGGGACCGCACCAGCAGCCTGAACAGTCCATTGGTCAGTTTCGAGATCTCCCAGAGTGGTTACGGGCTTTTCGTGAAATATCTGATGGCGGGCTTTTTAGTAGTCTTTGCCGTGTCGATGATGATTCAGTTTTGCAGTTATCTGCTCCAGAACCTGGCGGTACTCAGTGGTGAACATCAACCCGAGGATCACCACGAGCATGACCCGCTGCAGTCGATGATTGAAGATAAGGTGTAAACGATGGAGCTTCTTTTTCTCGCCATTCTGGTATTAACGATGGTTGTAGCCCTGACGTCGGGGTTCCCGGTGGCGTTTGCCCTGCCGGGGTCAGCCATCATCACCATCGCCCTGGCCGCTTTTTGCGGTTACTTTTTCGCGGGCAGTGCCGATGCCTATTTTATCGAAGGGGGGCCGGTGCAGTGGATAAACGCCGGTATCACCAATTTCAGGAGTGTCTATTGGAACGTCGAGCGTGACACCCTGATTGCGATTCCTCTGTTTATTTTCATGGGCATCATGCTGCAGCGGTCGAAGATCGCCGAGGATCTGCTGGTGGCCATGGCTCAGATGTTCGGTCCCGTACCGGGCGGTCTGGGAATCTCGGTAGTACTGGTCGGTGCGCTGTTGGCGGCGACCACGGGTATCGTGGGTGCCACCGTCATCGCCATGGGCATGATTTCCCTGCCTGCGATGTTGCGTAACAACTACTCCCATTCGCTGTCCACCGGCACCATCTGTGCATCGGGTACCCTGGGGCAGATTATTCCGCCCTCCATCGTATTGATCATCCTGGCGGATCAACTTGCCAGTGCGGCGGATCAGGCGAGCAACCTGCGTGCGGCCGATTATCGCGCCGCCACCGGTGAGTTTTCGATGCCATCCACCCTGGATGTCACCTCAACCAGTGCCGGCGACATGTTCATGGGTGCCATCATTCCGGGCTTGCTGCTGGTGGGTCTGTACATTCTGTATATCCTGATCACCGCTTTGATCAACCCGAAAAAAGCACCACCGGTCCCTTATGAAGGCTCCTATAACCGTACCTTCTTCCTCATGGTGTTCAAGGCGCTGTTCCCGCCGTTGGCGTTGATCATTCTTGTGCTGGGTTCCATTCTCCTGGGGGTCGCCACGGTAAACCAAGCGGGCTCGGTGGGTGCCATCGGCGCAATACTGATGGGTGGTTACCGGCTTTATGAAGGGCGCAACCGTTACCTGCCGATTCTATTGACCGGTATCGGCCTGCTGGCGGTAACCCTGTGTTTGAGCATTTGGGATCTGAACATCAAGAGCATCAGCGGCCCGGGTGAAATGGCGGGTATCGTTATCGCCGCCCTGGGTGTTGCGGTGTTGATGATCGGCATTCTGTGGAGTCTGGTTCGGGTGCACCGTATTGACCAGACCTTGCTCGGTGTTATGCGTGAAACGGTCAAAACCTCCAGCATGGTGTTCATCATTCTGATCGGTGCCGCTATGTTGACCGCCGCGTTCCGCGCTTTCGGCGGTGAAGAGCTGGTGCGTCACTTCCTGACCGGCCTGCCGGGCGGGTTCTGGACGCAGTTCATCGTCGTGATGCTGGTTATCTTCATTCTGGGCTTCTTCCTCGACTTTATCGAAATCGCGGTGGTGATCGTGCCTCTGGTGGCGCCGATCCTGCTGGCTGCGCCCGACGCCAACGTCACGGCGGTCTGGCTGGGTGTTATGGTGGGCATGAACCTGCAGACCTCCTTCCTGACACCACCTTTCGGATTTGCGTTGTTCTACCTGCGTGGCGTGGCGCCGAAGATCGTGAAGACGTTGTCGATCTACAAAGGCGTGGTGCCCTTCATTGGCCTGCAAATACTGGCGCTGATCATCGTCGGCCTGATGCCGCCGTTGGTGAACTATCTGCCCAACCGCAACTTCCTGTTGTCCGAAAATGCGCCACCGCCCATGAACCCGAAACTGCAGTACTGCATGGAAGAAGACCTGTTCGAGTTCTATGAAGAGAACGAAGAAGAGCTGCGCCGCGCCGCCTCGGACTTGCGTTCCCAGAACCTGGCGCTGCTACCCCAGGAGTATCGGGAAGGCCTGGAGGAAGGGCTCGACCAGATGCTCAATACCTTCGCAATGGTTGAGACCGTACGTCAGGCTGAAGCCCGCATCGATGAGCTGGCCAAGGAATATCGTCCCACCCATACCGCCGTTCGCGATATCGAGCGGGAGTTGGCGCGCTTGACGGCCGAGGTTGAAGAGAAGAACGAGGCCATTCTGAACGAACGTTATTCCGAAAACCCACGCGAAAAACGCATGGCCAACCTGGAAGAGGATATCGAACACATTCGGGCGGAAATGGACGAACTGCGCAACGACATGCCGGAGGGTTGGCGCGATCAGCGCTCGGCGTTCCAGACGGTGAGCCGCGAAGCCATGACCACCCGCTTCCAGTACCGCAACAATGTCGACAGTGCCTATGAACCGGTACGTGAGCTGTTGGACGTGCTCAATGCCACTGAGGCCCTGGCGGCCGAAGAAGAGGCATTGATGGCGCTCGAGAGTGCTCTGGCTGACAGCGACAACGAAGCGGCTATGGCACGTATCGAATCGGTCGAGGACCGGATGGGTGAAATCGAAGGTGCCGGAGATATCCGTTCCAACCTGGCCCGGGCCCGTCGTGCCCTGCGGGGTGGTGAGCCGGATCGAGTCAAGGCGCGGCAGGAATATGAGGAAGCCAGAGCCGCCTATGCCAGCGAGTTGACCTGGCGTCGCGAAGCTGTAGCCCAGTTGTTGCCCGCTTTGACCGAGTACCACGAGACCATCCAATACAACATTGGTTTGCGTCAGCAGGCGCGTCTGCCGAAAGGCCAGGCACTCGCTGTTGCAAGATGTTTGTCGCATCATGAGGATGTTTCGCTATCCTTCTAGTATGACCTTTGACATCGGGCTTCAAAAATCGGGATCCCGGTCGATACAGTCATAACAGGGAACCCGGTCGGGTGCGTTTGTTCGCGCCCGACCGGCTTCGGAGCTGAGACTCCAAGCCAAACGGGGCGACCGTTTTTTGTCCAGCCTGAAACCCGGGCTGGATGGGGGCGTCGGGCCTTGTTCGGTGGGGATTATTGCGCGGTGTACGAATAACAATAAGCACCCGTGCCGGCAAAGAGGTCCTGGTTATGAAGCTGAGTCTTGTCCAACGGGTGGGCCTGGGGTTCGCCCTGTTAATCCTTCTTGTTTTCGTTATTTCCGGTGCCTCGATTCGAGGACAACGTTCGGTTGGTGAACAAATGGCCCAGGTCGGCGGCTATTACGGCCAACTGCTGGCGCTCTCCGGTTTGACCATGAACGGTATTCAGAACATCAATCGGTTCAGTGGCGAATTCATCAATTCCCGTGAGCCGGAACGGCTGCGGACGCTTACAGCGGACATTGAAAACGAAATCGTCGAGTTTCGGGCTCATATCGAAGAGCTCAACCAGCTGATGGCGGGTGATGCCGCCAGCCGCGAGCAGTTGGAAACCGCCCGTCTGGCCGCAGAAGACAGTATCGCCGCCGCTGAAGCCTTAACGAGCCACCACCAAGCCTGGTTGGTGACCCTGTCCCATGAAAACCAACGCTTCGAAGCCTGGCAACCCCGGTTTGAAGCCCTGAGAGACACCCTGTTCCAGGTAAAACGACGACTTGGCTTTTCCCAGAACGACGTCTCATTCAATGAAGCCCTGAATCTGGTTCAGGAGCATGGCGAGTCAGCCGACCTTATGCTCAAGCAGATCCCCGGCACCAACAATATTGAACAGCAGCTTCAGCCCATGGGTGAACAGTTACGCGCGGATCTGGCTGTCATGCAGAGTCAACTGGCGGAGTATGCTGACGAACGGTCTGACGCTGTAGAGGCCGTCGAGCCGGTGGTTGAACCTTACGTCATTGCCATAACCGGCCCGGAAGGGCTTTATCAGACGCACTTGAATCTGCTGCAATTGAACCGCCAGCGACAGGCTGCCGTGGCACAACTGACTCAGCGAGTGGACGACGCTATTGTCACCCTGGAAGCTTTGAATGATTCCCTGGTGTCCGCTTCCGAGTCTGCGGTGGTTCAGTCAGAACGGTTCATCGCCCGCAATTTGCAAATCACGCTAACCCTCGCTGGCGTTGCCCTGATACTGGCGGTGTTATTGGGCTGGAGAACCTACAGTTCCATTCGCCGTTCCATGTCACCGGTATTGAACGGCCTGGAGCACCTTTCAGACGGCGATCTGACGGTCGACCCCTTGTGTGAAGACAAAACCGAATTGGGTCGCATCGGCGCCGGAGTGAACCAATTAACCACCACCATGCGCAATATTCTCGCCTCCATTCAGCAGAATGCGGACGAATTACGCGGCTTGAGCCGGGATTCGGACGATGCCGGTAACCTGATGCGCGATTTTGCCGAGCGCCAGGCGCGCCGGGTCAACGAAATGGCGACCGCCATGAACGAGTTTCAGCAAGCGGTGGAATCAGTGGCGATTTCGGCCGAGGAAACCCGGGCTCAGGTTGACGACCTGAACACAGTCAGCCGGGAGAGTGCGGACAGCGTGCGCACCAGCAGCGACATGATCGAGGATCTGAACCGGGAGCTGGACGAGGCCACGCATTCGATCCAGGAGCTGGCCGAGGCGTCGGACAATATCGGCACCATTGTTGCCACCATTCAGAATATCGCCGAACAAACCAATTTGCTGGCGCTCAACGCCGCCATCGAAGCGGCTCGGGCAGGCGAGCAGGGCCGAGGCTTTGCCGTGGTCGCGGACGAAGTGCGAAGCCTGGCCACCCGCACCCAACAAAGCACCGACGAAATCAACGAGATGATTTCATCGGTACAGCAACGTGCGGAGGCCGTGAACCGGCTGGTCGAGCGCAACCAGACCAAAGCGGTAAGTTGCGTGGAGCGTACCCGCCAGGCCGTAACGGCCATCGACAGCTTCACTGAAAAGCTGCTTCGGGTAACCGAGATGACCGAAACCATTGCCTCGGCCGCGACCGAACAGGCGCATTCGACCGATCGGGTCATGGGCGACATCAACGGTTTGCAGGAAGACAGCTCCCAACTGCTGGAGCAGAGCAAAGGCCTGCAGGACCAAACCCACCGTCTAAACGACATTTCCACCCGCCAACATGAACAACTGAGCCGCTTCAAAACCTGATCCGGATCGCAAGCCAGTCGGAATGCAAGCCACAAGGAGGCGGCGGAGCATGACAATGGGTAATGTGGAGAGGGAAGGGTCCGAGCCCTTGCGGGGCGCGGATTCCAAACAGAAGCGATGAGAGGCCGGCGCGCCTGCCGGGAGCAGGCGAAGCGCGGTTTTTACATCAGGTGAGGATTCATTCGTTTGTATTCACGCAACGCTTTACGGGCCCGTTCGACCTCGTTGTAAAGGCGCATGCGCTCTTTCTTGTCGCCAGTACCGTTGGGATTGTCTTTAACGAACTGGCGCTTGGCTTCTTCAGCTTCAACAATCGCTTGTTCAAGCTTTTGTAACTTTTCGTCCATAGTTTCCCTCATTGTCACACGGCGGTCCCGACAGGTCTCGGATGACCACGGATATCCCGGTTGCGACGTACCTCTCGACCAAAGGTTAGTTCACTGCAACCATTATTGCTATCGGCCTGCCGGGCCTGACTCTACGGTCTGGCTCCGGGAATGGTTTTGCCGTTTTGCGTTGTATGTGCTCCAGCGTGAATTTGGAGCACCATCACACCAAAGTGCAGGCAGAAAATTCAACAATCATCTGTCCTTGTACAAGCATTCGCTGCGTGCGAGTCGGTGTGCGAGATACCCTGACCGGGGATGAAAGACCTCAGGACAACGGTTGAGAACATCGTCTTTCCATCAGTTTGGTCACGGGTAGCTGTTTGTAACAACCCAGTTGTAACAGATCCCGACCACTGGACGATAGCACGCAAGATGATCCACATCGCAAAATACTTGCCAAGGGCGACTATTGTTTAGATTTTTGTGATTAAATTCAAACCTTTAGGTCAAACCGAACGCTGGTTGAGCACCTTTATTTTACATTTCTCTAATGAAAAGCAGTTCACAATGGCTGTTCAATGGGACCAGAGGATGAAAATGCTTCCGCCGAAGGAGGTTTGCAACAAAAAACGCCTCGGTTTGTGTGAATGGGTCTTAAGCCCCTAAATTGCAAGGGCATTTCCACCTGGCGTTAATTTTCTTCCCGATTGCGACCATCGACGTCACAAAAAGGCCTACAGCGGCACGTCAATGCCATCACGGGCCATCCCGGTTTGTCCAGCCTTCCTTACAACATCGATTGCACCGAGACAAAGGCGAACCTTGCTTTTAGACGCTCTTGAACCAAGGCTTTAGTATTTTTTACCGGGTCGTCTTTAGGGCGACCTGTCGCCTGGAGAGACTGACCGAATGTCCCGCAAGTTACTGGAAGCACTGCCCGAGCAATTGAATACCCTGAAAGAAGAAGGTTTGTACAAGGATGAACGTGTCATTCAATCCCCCCAGTCGGCCATGGTCCGCACCGAGGATGGCGAAGTCATCAACCTCTGTGCCAATAACTATCTGGGCCTGGCAAACGACCCTGCACTGATCGAGGCCGCCAAGAAAGGTCTGGACGATTTTGGTTTTGGTGTGGCCTCGGTGCGTTTTATCTGTGGCACCCAATCCGTTCACAAGGCCCTGGAAGAGCGCATCAGCCGCTTTCTGGGTATGGAAGACACCATTCTTTACTCAAGCTGCTTCGACGCCAACACCGGCTTGTTTGAAACATTGCTCGGAGCCGAAGACGCCATTATCTCCGATGCGTTGAACCATGCCTCCATCATCGATGGGGTTCGGTTGTGCAAGGCCCGGCGCTATCGCTATGCCAACAACAACCTTGCTGAGCTGGAGCAGTGCCTGAAGGACAGCCAGGATGCCCGTTATCGGCTGGTGGTGACCGATGGTGTGTTCTCGATGGACGGTGTCGTAGCCGACCTGCCCGGCATTTGCGATCTGGCCGAACAATACGACGCCCTGGTGATGGTAGACGACAGCCACGCGGTCGGGTTCATGGGAGAGCATGGGCGCGGCACGCCGGAATTTCACGGCGTCAGCGACCGGGTGCACATCATCACCGGCACTCTGGGGAAAGCCCTGGGGGGCGCCAGCGGCGGCTACACTTCGGCCGCCAAACCCATTGTCGATTGGCTGCGTCAACGGTCACGCCCCTATTTGTTTTCCAATTCGCTGTCACCGAGCATTGCCGCCGCCAGCCTTGCTGTGTTGGACCGTTTGGATAACAGTGATCAATTACGCGCCAAACTGTGGGAGAATACCGAATACTTCCGCGGGAAGTTAGAGGCGGCCGGCTTCAGGCTGGCCGGAAAGGACCACCCCATCATCCCGGTGATGGTTGGAGACGCCGCCCTGGCAAAACAAATGGCGGACAAGCTGCTCGCTCGAGGGATTTACGTCATCGGTTTCAGTTTTCCGGTGGTCCCCAAAGAGCAGGCGCGCATCCGTACCCAGATGAGCGCCGCGCTCTCCCGTGAGCAGCTTGACGTTGCCATTCAGGCATTTGTCGAGGTCGGCCGCGAACTGGAGATCATTTCATGAAAGCACTGGCCAAACTCAAGCCCGAACCGGGCATCTGGATGACCGATGTGCCGGAACCCGAGGTCGGCCCAAACGACCTCCTGATCAAAATACGCAAAACCGCCATCTGTGGGACCGACGTGCACATCTATAACTGGGACCACTGGTCTCAGCAAACTGTGCCATTGGGGCTGGTCACCGGCCACGAATATGTCGGCGAAGTGGTCGGCATGGGTGATGAAATCAGCGGATTCGCCGTAGGTGACCGGGTCAGCGGAGAAGGTCACATCACCTGTGGCTATTGCCGCAACTGCCGTGCGGGGCGCCGTCACCTGTGCCGTAATACCATCGGCGTGGGTGTTAATCGAGCCGGGGCTTTCGCGGAGTATCTGGTCATTCCCGCCTTCAACGCTTTTAAACTACCGGAAGAAGTGACGGACAACATCGCGGCGATTTTCGACCCGTTTGGCAACGCTGTACACACCGCCCTCAGTTTCCGCCTGGCGGGCGAGGATGTGATGATCACAGGCGCCGGCCCCATCGGCATCATGGCCGGTGCGGTTGCCCGCCATGCCGGAGCCCGCCACGTGGTGATGACCGACATCAACGATTACCGGTTGGAGCTGGCCCAGCAGATGGGCGCCACGCGCACGGTCAATGTCGCGCGCGAGTCACTGGAAGATGTAACGCGGGAACTCGGTATGACGGAGGGCTTCGATGTGGGCCTTGAAATGTCCGGCGTACCCAGCGCTTTCCGCTCGCTGCTCGCAGCAATGAACAACGGTGGCAAGGTGGCCCTGTTGGGTATACCGCCTGAGGAAATGACCATCGACTGGAGCCAGGTGATCTTCAAGGGGCTCGAGCTGAAGGGCATTTACGGCCGGGAAATGTTCGAGACCTGGTACAAGATGGCAAGCCTCATTCAATCCGGTTTGGATCTCACCCCGATGATCACTCACCATCTCCCGGTAGACTCCTACCTGGATGGCTTTGAGATCATGCGCAGTGGGCAATCCGGTAAAGTTATCCTGGATTGGACCTGAAAAAGCGGGGGCTAGAAGTCCGTTCCGATTGACAGGAGCGGACCGATGCCATGTTGATAGCCCATTCCCAGGGTCAGTTCCCCAAGGCTGAACAAGGCCCCCACGCCAGGGATCAGCTCAAGCTCGGTGTCTCCGTTGTTGCAGTACTTGCGACCGGTCACATTGCCTTCCACTATGTCACAACGGCTGGAGAGCAGCATGCCAAGTGAGGTATAGAAGGCGATGCGGTCATTGGGCGCGTACCCCTTGAGGACGGAGAGGTAGACCGGGACGCCGACCAGAGTATCGTCCGACACCGGGGTTGTTTCCGAATGCGGCGCTTCGTAATGATAGAGGTTGGGTGGCTCTTCCGATCGTGCCACCAGGCCCAGTTCAGCACCCCAGGTATCGGCCATGAAGCCCAACCCGAAGTAAGGCGCATTGAAATACCCCATGCCGCCGCCGTAGCTGCCCCAGATAAAATCGTCGTTAGCCAGCAAGGGCTGGCTGCCCAGCAACATCGCCGCCATCAAAACCTTCCGCAACACCAGCTTATCCTCGTTCCAGATAACCGACTCAGTGTGCCATCTTGAGGCTGAACCTCAGATTAAAACAGTGCCCATGGTCAGGGTTCTTCCTGTCCCAACCCGCTTGTTGGTTGCTCTATAGCTTTTCAGCAACACCCACATAGATTTATTAAATAAACAATAGTATTTATTTAATAAAATTGACGGGTATCCTTAAGTCATCGCTGCAGAGGCAGCCTGACAAATAAAAAGGAGCACCCCATGTACCTCGAACACGCCAATATCACCGTACCCGACATCGATGCCGCCACCCGCTTTCTGTTAACGGCCATCCCTGAATTCCGTATTCGCGGCGGGGGCCCACGCGACACAGGGCGTTGGCAGCACGTTGGCAATGACGTGACTTACCTGGCCCTGCAGCAGGAAAACGACCATCAACCCGACCCCCGTACCCGTTACGTGCACGACGGAGTCCACCACCTGGGCATGGTGGTGGAGGATGTTTTAGCGGTGGAAAAAAGGCTGCTGGAGGCGGGCTATAGGCAGAACCCGCTGTCCGAGGATCACCCAGCCCGCAAGCGCCGCTACTTCTTCGACAATGCCGGAATGGAATGGGAGTTCATCGAATACCTGACCGACGATTTGCAGGCCCGTAACGAATACTGAGTCGTTAAAGAGACGTAAAGAGAGGGAAATTTTATGAATGCCACCGTCACTATCATCCGTCGTTTACGTGAGCGCCGTGAGTTGAACCGTTGGCTGCGCGAGCAGCGCCGCCATCGCTATCAGCGTCTGCCGGTGTCCGCCTGGATCGAACAGGACATCAACCCCCATGGCCCCACCCACCCGATACGGGGCGGGTCTGGCAAAAAAGCCAACCAACGCGGGCTGCTACACTGGCCGGTACTCATCCTTCACCGCGAGGTGGCTTCATGACACAACTGCAAAGTTTGCTGGAGCAGAGTAGGGATTATGCACCGACGTTTCGTGGCGGCTTGGCGAACCATTTGCCCATGGTATTGATTGCTCTGGCTCGGTTGGGCGCAAAGGACGAACAATTGCAGGCCTTTTTCGATCACTATCGCAAGCGCCTGGCACCTTTGGCGGCGGTAACGCCGGAACGATGGCCGGGTTGGGCATTGTCCATCGGGCAATCCGAAGCCTTTCCCCGTTTTCTGGCCCATTTCAAGGTGGCGCTGGCTGAGGAGGGGCGCGATGAAGTGTTGCATGCCGCCCTGCCCAAGCTGATGCCGGGTGTCTGCGCTTCCGCTTTTCATGCCTTGATCCGTCTCGCCTATGGCATTCGCCAGGATGACGATGACGAAGTGGCCCATGCCCTGGCCTATTGGGCGGCGGATTGGCAGGACCTGGGCCCGATCCAGACCCCAAGTGATTGCAGCATGGAGGAACTTTTGGTTGAACGCGCCGCGCCTTTTGCCCGGCACCGTTTTGGCGGTGGCATCATCGTCGACCGCATGCGGGAGATCAGTCGGCATCCGGAGTTTATCCTCGGCCTGCAGCAACCGGCGCAAATCGATTGGCCGTCCATCATTCAACTGGCCCGTCGCGCCTATCGGGATAATGGCAATTTCACCGTCCTGCACGGACTGACCAGCGCCCACGCGATGTGGATTATCAAACCCTGGATTGAACAGGAAGAGCAGGCGCTTCGATATTACTGGCTGGCGTATCTGGTGGCGTTCATATCCACCCGCCTGCCGGTGCCGGGCCCGGAAACGAAGGCACGGCCAGACATTGACCCCGCAGAGGCGACAGCCTGGGCGGTAACCCGACAGGACGATCATGACATCAAGCTCGTTTACAGCTGTCTTGATTTCTATCGGGCGGCCGAGGCGGACCAAAAACCCTATTGGCTGGCCGCTATAGAACGGCGGGTGGCGGATCAAACCATCGAGGGCGCCCAGGCGTGACTGGTATGCTCGTCACCGGCTTTGTTGCTTCACCACCACACTGCCATGAAGGTAAACAGGGAATGCACCGTCAGAGGGGCAACTCAGTGGTGTATTTGAGTTGCTCCATCGCGAAGCTGCTGCTGACATCCGCCAGCTTCACCCGACTGACCAGTTGTTTGTAGAAACGGTCGTAGGTGGCGATGTCGCCCACCACAACCCGCAACAGGTAATCTACATCGCCACTCATCCGGTAGGCTTCCATCACCTCCGGCATCGCCAACACCGCTTCGGTGAAGTCACGCAACCAATGATCGTTGTGCTGGTTGGTTTTAATGAACACGAACACGTCCACCCCCAACTCCAACGGTTGCCGATTGAGCAAAGCCACCCGCCGCCGAATGTAGCCTTGGTCTTCCAGCGTCTGAATGCGACGCCAGCAGGGGCTGGTGGTCAGGTTTACCTTTTCCGCCACGGCCTGTACTGAGAGGGTGGCATCCTGTTGCAGCAGGCGCAGAATCGCCCGGTCGGTCGCATCCAGCAAATTTTTACCTTTACTTTTTGGTTTGTTAGAAATAATTGCCTTATTTTTAGCATTGAGAGGTAAAAATTGGAACTATTTTTGATTCCGAGAGGGGCACACTGAGCCGATTGTTCAAGGAGAAGATCGCATGACCGCTCAACCCCATTTACCTTCCCAGCCGGATTGGCAACGGGTTCGCGCCGCCACCATCGGCCAGAACGATACCCGGTTGTATGCCGATTGGACGGCCAGTGGCCGCCTTTACCGACCGATAGAGCACCGCCTGACTGACATCGCCGGCCCGATGATGGCCAATACTCACACCGAAGACAGCCTGACCGGCCAATACATGACCCAGGCGCTGCATCAGGCGGAAGACATCATCCGCGCCCATGTGAACGCCAGCGATCAGGATGTGGTGTTGATGACGGGTACGGGTATGACCGGTGCGCTCGCCAAGTTGATTCGAATGCTGGGGTTATGGGTGCATGAACGCCATCGCGGTCAGATCTTGTTGTCGCCGAATGAGCGGCCTTTGGTATACGTGACTCACATGGAGCACCACAGCAACCATACCCTGTGGTTGGAAACCTTGGCGGAGGTCAAGGTGATCCCGCCGACCGAGAGCGGGGAGGTGGATCTGGATTGGTTGGCCGATTCACTGCGTAAGCAGCCGGAGGGACGCCCGCTGATGGCGTCGGTGACGGCTGCGAGCAATGTGACCGGGGTGAGTGCTCCCTATCGTCGGATCGCCCGGCTGGTGCATGAGGTGGGCGGTTACTGTTTTGTCGATTTTGCCTGCGCTGCACCCTATGTGGATATCGATATGCATCCTGGGGGCGACGAGCCTTTGGATGCGATTTTCTTTTCGCCTCATAAGTTTTTGGGCGGTCCGGGGGCGGCGGGTGTTTTGGTGTTCAATCGCGCTCTGTATCGAAACCGGGTTCCGGATCAGCCGGGGGGCGGTACCGTGCTTTGGACTAACCCTTGGGGCGAGCATCGTTTTCTGGACGATATCGCGCAACGGGAGAGTGGGGGGACGCCGGGTATTCTGCAGGGTTTGAAGGCGGCAATGGCGATTCAACTCAAGGAGGAGATCGGTACTGGGGCGATGGCGGACCAGGAGCAGGTGTTGAACCGACATTTCTTCAAGCGCTTGGATGAGGTGGCTGGTGTTCGGGTTCTGGCGAACCATCAGCGCGAGCGGCTCAGTGTGTTCTCTGTGGTGTTTGATCGCGTTCATTATGTTGAGGCGGTGCGTTCGCTGAGTCGCGATTATGGTATTGAGGCTCGTGGCGGCTGTGCCTGTGCGGGTACGTACGGTCATTATCTGTTGGGCATTGATCAAGCGACCAGTCGTCGCATTACTCAGCAACTTGACCAGGGTTTGCTGGCGGCGAAACCCGGCTGGGTTCGGTTAAGCTTTCATCCGATGATGACTCTGGCCGAGGTGGATCGTGTCGCGGATGCTGTTGCGGATTTGGCTTCAAAAGAAGGTGCTCAGTCGGCTTTGACCTCGGTTGATACCTCGGCATTGTGGGGGCGGTGGCTTTGACACACCTTTCGGAAGTCGCGGTTGCTTTAGTGCCTGAAACCCGTACCGGCTGCTGGGTGAGCTTATCCAGGGTCGGCATTAACCCATCCATGGGGCCTGGACCGCAGCGTCCTGCTGCGGACCACCCTGGATAAGCTCACCCAGCAGCCGGTACTAGCCTTCCCAGCAGCGACTTCCGAAAGGTGTGTCGCGGGAAGGCATATCTCCTGAACTTCAGATTTTTATATCAATGCCTCTCTCAATCGTTTGGCGGCTTCCTGTAAATCCTTTTCGTCATAAAAAGCAAAACACAATCGGAGGTAAGCCGCCTGTTCGGGTGAATCTGAAAAGAGATTGCCCGGCAGGTAGCCGACGCCTTTTTTGTGGGCTGTGGTAAGACGGTCCGCTGTGTCTTTTACACCTGATATTCCAGCCCAAATGAAAAATCCACCATCGGGTTGAGTGAATTCAAGGCGGTCGCCCAATTGCTCTTGGAGTTCGGAGACTAGGGTATTGTGCCGGGCTTGGTAGGTGTGTCGCAGATTCCCGAGTAGGGTGTCCAGTTGGCCGTTTTCGAGCAATGGCCTCACCAGAGCCGAGGTGACCGGTGCCAGGCCGCCGCCGCTTGCGAGTAGTGCACTGTCCAGCAGGCGTTGCAGGGGTTCGGCGGCGGCTTGAATCCAGCCGAGGCGTAAACCGGGTGCGAGAATTTTTGAGAAGGAGCCGATGGAATAGATCGGAGCGTGGGTGTCGTAACTGGCGAGGGGCGGGGGCGGTGCCGGTCCGAAATGTAACAGTTGATAGACCTCGTCGGCGACAACCGGGCAGTTATAGCGTTTGGATAATTCAACCAGAGCCCGACGGCGTTCCGGTGTTTGGGTAATACCGGTCGGGTTGTGAAAGGTGGGGACGGTGTAGAAGAAGGCGGGACGGTGTTTTTGAATGGTGCGTTCGAGTGCTTCGAGGTTGACGCCTTCTTTGTCCATCGGTACGGCGGTGATGGTGAAACCGTGATCGGTGAGTATACGGCGTGCGATAAAGTAGGTGGGGTCTTCGACCAGGACGGTTTTGTTGTGTTGGCCCAGCAGGGTGCAGAGCATGTCGAGTGCGTTGGAGGAGCCGTTGGTGACCATCAGGCTCTGAGTCGGGACGGCCGTGGAATAGTGGTGGCTTAACCAGGTTGCCAATGCCTCTCGAAATCGGCCGTCGCCCGCTTCGGCGCCGTAGGCCAGGTTGAGCGGATCGACATTGCATTGCTGAAACAGGTTGCCCGGCAATAAGGCGGGGTCCGGTTGGCCGATGCCGAGTTCAATACGGTCAGCGGGTGGTGTGAGTTGGGTGATGGGCAGGTGCACCTTGTCCGGCCTCGCCTTTGGAAGTGTGCTTCCAGTGTGGCCAAGGCCGGCGTTTCCTTCAACGGTGCGGGGTTATCCTTCGGTTTTCAGTACGGCTTCCTCTTGCTCCTGTGTCTGGCGTGGCAGGCCCATTGCGGCGCTGAAGGCGAGCACGCAAACGCCCAGCATGGCCAGTGTGATGCGTTGGATTGAGCCATCGACCACCAGGGTGGATAGGGTGGCGATACTTCCGGACACGATAAACTGCATCGCGCCGATCAGGGCACTGGCGGTGCCGCTGAGCTTTCCGAAATGTTCCAGATAGGCGGCCTGGTTATTGGGTGCGATGGCGCCGATGCTTCCGCCCACCAGTATCATCATCGGTAGGAATGCGATCAGATGACGGTTGTCGACGGCCATGAATACGTTCATCAGTATCAAGGCGGCGAGTTGCAGCGCCAGAGCCAGCTTCAATAGGTGCACCGGGGTGTGGCGCAACAGGAGCCGCCGGTTAAGTGCGCCCATAACCCCCATCAATAAAACGCCGGAGGCAAATGCTGCCGAAAACTGCGGATTGCTTAATCCAAACCAGCCCTGATACATGAAAGACGCGTGGGTGACGTACAACATGATGACGCTGAACCCCAGCGACTGAATGGCGATATGCCGCCAGGCCATGGGGTGACGCAGTACCGTCATGTAGTTCGTCAGCAATCGGGCCACGGGTTCCCGGTTGGGCTCGCGACGGGGCAGATGGCGCAGTAGGGCGACCCATAACAGGACCGCGAGCAGGGCGCTGTACACCGCCAGGAACATGAAGATCAAAGGCCAGTCGCTGAGCCATAACAGAATGGAACCCAGCGATGGGGCAATGGCCGGGGCGATGAACATGATCAAGGCGATCAGCGAAAACAGCCGTGCCGCTTCGCGACCATGGGCGTGGTCGCGGACCAGCGCCGGGATGCTCACGCCTATCCAGCCGCCGCCGAAAGCCTGAATCAGGCGCCAGGTGATCATCCAGCTCAGGCTGTCGCTGGTGGCGATGGCCAGCGCGCTGATGAGATAGACCACCAGTCCGGTTAATAGGATCGGCGTGCGGCCGAACCGGTCCGACAATGGGCCGCCGATGAGCAAGCCGGCGGCCAGGCCGAATACATACAGACTTAAGGTCAGCGACACTTGGTTTTGGTTAACGTCAAGGTGTGCCGCGATGGCCGGGAAGGCTGGCAAATAGGCGTCGATCGCCAAGGGGCCAAGCGCCATGGTGGCGGCCATCAGAATGGAGAACTGCAATGTGTTTTTCATGAACATCCGGGTATTCGATGGGGTGAAGAGGCGTCCCCAGGAGTCAGGTAACAAACCTTACCTGACCGATTGGATTGGAACCTGGCCCATGTTAGCGAATTTGCGGGGAAATAACCGGGATGGGGGATATTTAGCCGGTCGGTTTGACGTCAACCAAAGACAACATCTCCGACGTGACGAAGGCCAGGTGCGATTGGCGGGTTGATACAGGTCAAGAGTCATTACGGCCCTATCGTCTGCCTCTTGTAGGACGTTATTTCGCATGGCACTCTGCTGGAGATCAAATCCGCCAAGGAGGCTGGGATGACCAAACTCCCCTTGAAAGCGGGGGATTTCCTGCTTGTTTCGATCCCCATTGCTCTGTTGCTCTGGCATTGGCGCTGGTGGGCTGCGTTGGTTTCCGGCGAGGCCGTTATCGCGCTCGATGCCTTGGGTCGTCTGGCCGGTGTCCTGGGCTTATCGCTGATGCTGTTGGCAGGGATCAGCAGTGTTCGTATACCCGGGCTGGATCGCTGGTGGGGTGGCCTGCCCCGATTGTGGCGGTTGCACCGCTGGATGGGTTTTCTCGGTTTTATTCTGGTCCTGCTGCATGTCTGGAGCATGGTGTTCGCCTTCGTGCCTCAGTCGCTTGATGCCGCCCTGCATACGCTGGTTCCTCCCTTATCTGATTGGCCGATCTGGTTGGGATGGCTGGCCCTGCTGTTCACCCTCGGCTTTCTTGCTCCGACCTTTCAATTTTTCGGTCGGTTGAATTATCAACGCTGGAAGCGGCTGCACATACTGTCGGCTCCCGCTCTGCTGGCGGCTCTGGCGCACACCCTGCCCTTGGCGCGGTATCCGGTTTTTTGGTGGGTGCTGGGGGGATTGGCGGTTGCGGCTATAGTATGGCGCAAGGGTCTGTCCCCCAGGATGGGGCGAAGTAATTGGACAGTCGCCCGGGTGGACAGCCTGGTGCCGGGCGTGGTCGAACTGGTACTCGATCCGGTCGATCAACCCCTGAGTTATGAGCCGGGTCAGTTTGTGTATCTCACACCTTTGGCGCCCTCATTGACGGCAGGGCGGGGCGAAGAACACCCCTTTACCCTTTCATCCGCGTCATCCAGCCGCCAATTGAAACTAGGCATAAAAGACCTTGGCGACGCCAGCCATGCCCTGCAGACGATTCCGGTTGGCAGTGCGGTTCAGGTCGAGGGGCCTTATGGCGTTTTTTACCAACGCAATCATCCAGAAGCGGGCCAGCTTTGGTTGGGGGGTGGCATCGGCATTACGCCCTTTGTCAGTGGCGCCCGTGCGCTGACGGAAGAGTCTTCCGTCGATGTTCAGTTGATCTATCTCGCCCAGGATGAAAGCCGGAGCTATTACCTTGAGGAATTGAGGTCTATTGCCGGTCGTTGTCCGGGTTTTTCCGTAGCCGCGCATCTGTTTCGCGTCGAAGGGCCGGTGACACTTGCCTATTTAAAACAGCAGTGTCCCGATATTCAGCGGCGCGAAGTGTATTTGTGCGGCCCGCCGGGCATGGTGAACCATCTGCTACCCATCCTTCATGCCGCCGGGGTTCCCCGTTCCGCCATTCACAGCGAGGTTTTCGATTTTCTATGAACCAGATTGCCTACAGCGCACTCATCGCTTTTATCAGCAGTCTTTTGACGCTGGCCGTCATGGCGACTCTGTCACCCGGTGAGGCACAAACGGAACATGCCCTGCGGACCATTTCGATGGAGGAACTGGCTTCCCAAAATTCGGCCGATGCCTGCTGGAAGGCGATTGACGGCCGGGTATACGACGTTACCGACTTTATCGCCCGCCACCCCACAGACCCGGAAGTCATGACGCAATGGTGTGGTCGCGACGCCACCGAAGCCTGGTACGACAAGGGTAACGGTCGCCCTCACAGTGCCCGAGCCGAAGTCATGCTGGCGGACTACTATATCGGGCTGCTGGAAGGGACGGATATTTCCAAGGCACTCAGTCTGCCCAGTGAACAGGAGCGGGCGGCCGAGCCTCAAGCAAGGTCCACCCTAAATGGTCAATACGCAGACGGCACCTACTATGCCGAATCGGAACCCAGCAGCCGGGGGCTGATTTCCATCGTGGAAATCAGTGTGCATCAGGGGCGGGTGATCGCCGTTTATTACGATGAAATCCAGCGCAATGAGGCCGGGGAGGTCACTTACCGGAAATCGCAGGATTTGAACTACGCCCAACGCTGGCGCGCAGTCAGCGGCATCAGTCAGCTCACGGCTTTCCCGGCTTATGCGCGTCAGTTGATCGAGACCGGCCAACCGGATTCCGTCGATGCCCTGAGCGGTGCCACCGGGGCATACGACAGCTTCATGGCGGTGGTGAGGTCGGCCCTGGCCGAGTCGCAACCCGCCGAACCGGCTGAATGATTTTGCGGAAACCTGGTTTTGGAACTACTTTCAGGGGATGTGGTTGACGCAGGGGATCTGCCGTCGCCACAAGGAACTCCCATCCAGCAGTAATGGAGAATCATTGTGAGCCACCCAATCCTTGACCATCCCCGCCTCGACCGACTGTCTTGTCTTGCATTGCCCCATCAGCGGAAACGCTCAGGTTCCCCGCCCCCAGGCCGATAGTGTCTAAACAGTAACTGGAACCGGTTACTCCGGTTTTCGGGAAACAAAAGACAACAGCGCCCCGCTGTAGTCGTTTATTGGCTTGTGAAAGGACCTGTTAGATGACTTTCTGGAATCGCTTACCGCTACGAACCCGTCTATTTTCGGCCACCGCTTTGATCCTGGCGACTGTGCTGGTGTTGGTCGTCGTATTGCAATCCAACCTGTCGGCGAAGGACCGGCTGATCCGTCTCCAGGAGGAAGAACTGCCTACGGCACTCAACGGCATGGCCGCAGCCATTCAGGGCCGCCTGAACCTGGCGCTTGCCGGTTCCGATGCTCTGGCCAACAACACCTTCGTGCTGGACTGGATCAGAAACGGTGCCCCGGAAGACCGGCTGGATGCCATGGGCAAAGCCATGGCCGAAACTCAAAGCGCACTGGATGCCTCAGCCGTCTTTATGTCGATTCGGGTGGGGGATGAACTGCGCATTCTGTTTTATGAGCAGGGGCGTTTCAACGTACGGGTCATGTCGTCGACCAATCCGGACGATGCCTGGTATTTCGATTATGTCCGCAGTGGGCAACCCTACGAATTGAACCTCGATACCAATGCCTTCAGCGGCGATAAATTATTGATGTTCGTGAACTACCGCAGCCGCGCGGCGGACAGCCAGGGGCGTCCGCTGAACGTGGCCGGTGGCGCCATGGACATGGAACAATTGGCGGAAATGATTCGGGATTACCGCATTGGTGGCACCGGTCAGGTGATGCTGGTGCAGCCTTCCGGTCTGGTCGATGTGCACCCCGATGCCAGCCAGGCTGGAAGCCTGAACCTCACTGAGAGAGAGCAGGCCGATACTCTGTTGAACAATACGTCAGGGCAGGCTCGCGTTGTGGAA
Source organism: uncultured Saccharospirillum sp. (assembly GCA_965652395.1). Classification (GTDB taxonomy): domain Bacteria; phylum Pseudomonadota; class Gammaproteobacteria; order Pseudomonadales; family Natronospirillaceae; genus Saccharospirillum. The sequence continues at coordinate 93,838 of CBFGUW010000005.1, forward strand.
ACACAATGGCAAAACCGGGAGGCGTTTGTCGGTTCCGTTTGGTTACCGGCATTGCAGCGTTATCTTGTCGCTGAAGTGCCCACCACGCAAATCCATGCGGATATAGCCCATAACCAAAAAGTGACGCTGGGTGTCGCGGCGGTGTTGCTGCTTTTTGGTCTGGCGCTGCTGTACCCGATGGCGCGCACTTTGGTATCGCCTCTAGCTGCTTTGCGAAACCAGGTGATGGCCGTCACCGAATCGTTGGATCTGCGTCACCGCTTTTCCACCCGGGATCAGGCTGAAATCGGCGAGTTGAGCGCGCAGCTGAACCAACTGCTGGCGCGTCTCGGCGATACGCTCGGCGAAGTTCGGGAAGTCAGCGACCACGCGGAAACCATTGCTTCGCAACTCAGTTCCGGCGCACGCGAAACCACCGATGCATTTCAGCAACATCGACGGGAGTTGGTAGAAGTGGCCTCCACCATGGATGGTATCGCGGGCAAGGTATCGGAAGTGGCGTCGAACGCATTGGAAGCGGGCCAGCGCTCCGAAGGCGGTAGCGAAGCATTGCAGGCGGCCAGCCATCAGTTGGAAAGCAGCCATGCCGCTATTGGTCGTTTGGAGCAGGACATGCTGACCGCCCGTGAACGCATGGATGCGTTGTTGCAGCACAGCGATGAAATTCTGCACGTGTCCGATGTGATCAAGAGTATTTCCGAACAAACCAATTTACTGGCGTTGAATGCCGCCATTGAAGCGGCCCGGGCCGGAGAGCACGGCCGGGGTTTTGCCGTGGTGGCTGACGAGGTTCGCAAATTGGCGCAACGTACCCAGGATTCCACCAACGAGATCCAGGGCATTATCGATAACCTGAGAGCCGCCAGTACCCAGGTGGCCGACCAACTGCAACTCAGTGCCGAAAGCAGTCAGGCCGGTATGGAAAGTCTGGATCGCACGCGGGAAGAGTTGGAAGCCCTGCGTCAACGTTTTCTGGAAGTGCTCGAAATGAACCGCGCCATCGCACGGGACACCGCCGTGCAACAGGATTCCATTAAAGCCGTGCATCAGGGGTTGCAGCACTTTTCCGAGCAGGGCGGGCTGGCGAGTACGCTTGCGGAGCAGGCGCGCGAAGCCAGTGAACACCTCAGTGGACGCATCGGGCAATTGAAGGCGAAGGTACAGGCATTTTTATGTTAAGTTCTGCCCACAGCATGGGTTTAGGAAATGCCTGAATGTCGAGCTCTGAAGTGAAGGACAGGATGTCACCTCGAGCCCTGAAGCAGTTGGCGATTCTCAGTGGTCTCGTGGTGGTGATGATCTGGTCCGGTTGGATTGTACTTTCCCGGCTGGGGGTTCAGACCCAATTGACCCCGGCCGATATCACGCTGCTGCGCTTTGGCACGGCGGCACTCTGTACGTTGCCTTGGTCGCTTCGTTACAACTGGCGTCAGGTGCATTGGGGGCGTGCATTGATCGTCGCATTGGGCTGCGGTTTTCCTTATACCCTGTTCAGTTTTTACGGCATGATGCTGAGCCCGGCGGCCAACGTCGGCGTACTGGTGAACGGCACTTTGCCGGTGATCAGCGGTCTGCTCGCTGTGTTCCTGTTACACCAACGCATGCATTGGTGGGCCTGGTTCGCCATTGGCCTGGTGGTGGCCGCCAATGCGTTGATGGTGGTTCCCATGCTGCTGGTTCAGGGGGTGGCCTGGACGGCCGTCTTGCTGTTGTTCGGCGCGGCCTGGGTGATGTCGGTTTATATGACGGCCGTTAAATACTGGCAGATCAGCCTGCGCGAAATACTGGCGTGGGTGCCATTGATCAATGCCGTGCTCACCGTGCCGTTGTGGTGGTGGTTGCCGCACAACCTGATGGTGGCCGATCTGGCGGATATCGGTCTGCAGGCACTTTATCAAGGCGTGGTCGTCAGCGTAGTGGCGCTTTACCTGTTGGGGTTCACCATTCGGGAACTGGGCTCCATGAGTAGCGCACTGTTCATGGCGTTCGTGCCGACCGTTACGGCCGTATTGGCGATTCCCCTGCTGAATGAATGGCCCACTCAGTTGCAGTGGCTGGGCATTGCCAGTTGCTCTATTGGTTTGTTGCTCTATGGTTATTCTCAACAACCCCGACAAAGGCCCCCGTGGCGCAGTCGAAGTGCCTTGTCGATGCCGGCTAAGGAATACTGACTCTGAATACACGCACGGGGGTGAGACATGCGTGCTTATCGTGGTCTTTTTTGGCAATTACTGACGCTCATCCTCCTGTGTCCCTGGTCGTACGCCCGCACCGTGACCGTTGGGGTCTACGAAAATGAACCCAAGATATATACCGATGCGCAGGGCCGGGCGAGTGGTCTTTTCATCGATCTGTTACGGGAAATCGCCGCGCGTCAGGATTGGCAATTGGAGTTTGTACCCTGCAACTGGGTCGATTGCCTGCAAGCACTGAATGACGGCAGCCTCGATCTGATGCCGGACGTCGCCTATAGCGAGGCCCGCGCGCTTGTTTTCGATTTTCACCAACAACCCGCGTTGAACAGTTGGTCCCAGCTTTATAGCCGAAACGGCACCTCGTTGGTGTCCTTTTTTCAATTGGAAGGGCGGAGAGTGGTGGTGTTGGATGGCTCTATCCAACAGAACGCGTTTCGAAAAATGATGACCGGTTTCGGTCTGAAACCGGAACTCGTCACCGCCCCCAGTTATGCCATGGCGTTTCAACAGGTTCGGGATGGCGAAGCCGACGCCGCCGTAACCAATCACTTGTATGGCGCACTTTATGCGTCCCGATTCGGGCTGGTGGAAACGCCCATCGTCTTTCAACCCTCAGCACTGTTTTATGCCACGGGACGCGGTCGCAACGCCGAGCTTCTGGCTGCGATCGATGCCCAGTTGAATGACTGGCGCCAGGATGTCGATTCCACCTACTTTCAGGTGCTGGGGCGCTGGCAGTCCTTGCCACCCAAACCTCTGGTTTCTCCATCTCTGTTAGGCGCGCTGACGGTTGTTGTGCTGGTGCTGCTTGTTTCGTTGGGCGTATTGGTGGCGTTGCGACGCCAGGTGGCGCTAAAAACGCGTGATTTACGCACCAGTGAAACCAAGCTGGCGGCCATACTGGATAGCGTGGGCGCCTTTATTTACATCAAGGACCGGGACCTGCGCTATACCTACGCCAACCAAAAGCTGCTCAAAGGGCTGGGGCTGAGCGAAGCGGAAGTGATTGGAAAGGTGGATGCCGAGTTGCTGGGTATCGAAACCGCCCGGGAAATCGTCCGGAACGACCACAAAGTGCTACTCGAGGGGCGATCCGTGACGGCGGAAGAGCAACTGTACTATGGCAACCTTCAGGGCACCTATGTCTCGGCTAAAATTCCCCTGCGTGACAGCCGGGGAAATATCTATGCACTTTGCGGAATCTCCACCGATATCACCGAACAAAAGCAGCGTGAGCAGAAGATCCATTACCTGGCCTATCACGATGCCCAAACCGGGTTGCCGAATCGCGCCTATATGATCGATTACCTGACCCACCTCGTCAGTGAACGCCCGGCTGGAACAGAAGCGGCCTTGATCGTGCTGGATCTGGATCATTTCAAGAACATCAATGATATTCACGGTCACGACTACGGCAACGAGTTGTTGGCGGAAGTCGCAGGGCGTTTGCAGATATTACTGCCATCCAACAGCCACTTGATTCATCTCGGGGCCGACGAATTTATCGTCTTCCTTCCGGAACTTGCCCTCGATACAGCCGCAGCTACCTTGCGTGAACTGTGTCATGAAATTCTAGTGCAGCTTCGACAGCGGTATGTGTGGCGGGAATTTACTTATCACTGCTCCGTCAGTATTGGTTATGCGTTCCTGACCGACCAGTCGGAAGAGAGTTTGGATGTACTCTTGAAACACGCCGAATTGGCGATGCATCAAGCCAAGCAGGCCGGTCGCAACCAGGTATGTCTTTTTACCCCCGCCATGCAGGCGCTGCTACGTGATCGTTTGCAACTGGAGACAGATCTGGGCGAAAGCTTGTTGCAACAACAGTTCTTTTTGCTATATCAGGTTCAGGTGGACGAAAATGCCAACGCTATCGGAGCGGAAGCATTGCTGCGGTGGGACCACCCGAGCCGTGGCACGGTATCTCCGGGCGAGTTTATTCCACTGGCTGAAAGCACGGGCCTGATAGCCTCCATCGGGCGTTGGGTGCTGTGTACCGCTTGTGAACAGTTGGCGAGATGGCAGCAAGAACCTGAGATGGCCGCTCTGACGTTATCGGTGAATATCAGCCCTCGACAATTCCGGTCGGACGATTTCACCGACGCTCTCAAAGCGATATTGACGGAAACACAAGCCCCGGCGGAACGGCTCAAGCTGGAGATGACGGAAACCATTCTGATCGAAGACCTGGAGGACGCCATCGACAAAATCACCGCGTTGAACGCTATCGGCGTGCAGGTCTCGCTGGACGACTTTGGTACCGGCTATTCTTCTTTGGCCTATCTGAAACGGTTGCCTCTGAATCAACTGAAAATCGACCAGTCGTTTGTTGCCGATGTGCTGAACAACCCAGTGGCAGGCTCGATTGCTCGAACCATCATCGGGCTGGGTAAGAGCCTCGATCTGAATGTCATCGCCGAGGGTGTTGAAACCGAAGCGCAAAAACACTGGCTCGCCGCTGCCGGGTGTCACGCCTATCAGGGTTATTTGTTCGGCCGACCGGTGGGCGCCGATGATTTTGTTCGCAGTGTGATCGACCATGCCGGAACCAAACCGAACAGGGTGAACCAGGTGTAGTAGCCTGTTAATACCCTGACAGGGAAAATTATTGCTAGGCTTTGTCGGCTCTCTCAATAACTACAAGGAGAATAGAGATGTCCAAAATACTGATGATCACGGGTGATTTCACCGAAGACTACGAAACCATGGTCCCGTTCCAAACGCTTCAGGCCGTGGGGCATGAAGTGCATGCGGTATGCCCGGGCAAGAAAAGCGGCGACACTGTGGCAACCGCGATTCACGACTTTGAAGGCGACCAGACCTACACTGAAAAACCCGGGCACCGCTTTGCCCTGAATGCCGAGTTCGATCAGATTAATCCTGCCGATTACGATGCATTGGTCGTCCCCGGCGGACGGGCACCCGAGTATTTGCGTCTTAACGAGCAGGTGGTCGCGATGGTCCGCCATTTCTTCGACGAGGATAAGCCAGTCGCCGCCATTTGCCATGGGGCGCAGTTGCTCGCCGCCGCCGGTGTCCTTCGCGGTCGGCATTGCTCGGCTTATCCCGCCTGTCGTCCCGAAGTGGAATTGGCCGGAGCGGACTATGCCGACATCTCGGTGGACGACGCCGTGACCGACGGCAAACTGGTAACGGCCCCAGCCTGGCCTGCGCATCCGGCCTGGTTGGCTCAGTTCATGGTTTTGCTGGACGATTGAGCCTGAGCTCCGCCTTTGTTTGGCGGAGCCATACCTTTGTTTTGGGAGGTCCCGATGTGCAAACTGTTTATAGAGGCCGATCCTGACCTTTGGGTCAGTTGTACCCACTCCTTACGCGTCGATGGCATGGTCACCAGTGTTCGGCTGGAAAATTGTTTCTGGAGAATTCTCGAAGAGATCGCCCACAGGGACGGAATGAACGTGCCGCAAATGATCACGCGTTTGTATCATGAGTCCATCGATGCCGGCCATGATCTTGGCAACTTCACCTCGTTTCTGCGTGTTTGCGCAATGCGATACCTGGCTTTGCAGCTGAGTGGCGACATTCCCAACCGAATGGATGTGCCAATCGGGACCTTGGATGCCGATCAAATCCTGACCAGGGAAGGCAAGTCGCCCAAGGATTTTCACTGATTTTTGCCACCCAATGGTTGAAATTTGAGGCACCTCTCTCCTTCCATCGGAAAAATTTGCTACGCTATAGGGGATTTTTACAACCAGAGGGAATTGTCTATGAAGCGACTGGGACTGCCGTTTGTACTGTTAAGTGCATTGTTCTCCAGCTTACCCGTAAGCCACGCCAACTCCTCCGCCGAGCAAACCCACCCGGCGGTGGTGAGTGTTGACATAAAAGAAAGTGGTGCCAACCGGTTCGATTTCAGCGTGACAATTTTATCTCCCTATGATGCGCCCGAGCGATATGCCGATGCCTTCCGGGTGATGGACGAAAACGGAGATGTGTTGGGGGTGCGTCAGTTGTTGCATCACCACGCCAACGAACAACCCTTCACGCGGGGGCTCTATGGCATCATCATTCCGTTGGGAATTGACCGGGTGGTCATACAGGGGCGCGACCAGCTAAACGGTTGGGGAGGTGAAACCCAAACCGTGGACCTGCCTGGCCGACCCTAAGGACTGCACCATGGGGGTAGTCACTTGAACTTAGCGGGTGGCTATGCTTTGATCCCGCCTCTTTGAGCGCGGGTGGGGAGCTATGCAGCAGTACGATTGCCTGGTGTTGGGCGGTGGCGCGGCCGGTCTTATGTGTGCGGCCGTAGCGGGTCAGCGCGGACGACGGGTGGCCGTGCTGGACCATGCCAATAAGGTCGGCAAAAAGATTTTGATGTCCGGCGGCGGGCGTTGCAACTTCACCAACCTGGATGTCGGACCCGAGCATTACCTGTCAGACAACCCTTATTTTTGTGTATCGGCCCTCAGCCGTTACACCCCCTACGATTTTCTCGAGCTGGTTCAGAAATACGATCTCGCCTATCACGAAAAAACGCGGGGCCAGCTTTTTTGTGACCATTCCTCCAAAGACATTCTCAACCTGCTACTGGCCGAGTGCGAGCAGGGCGGAGTAGAGATTCGAACGCGCTGCAGCATCGAAGCCGTTGACAGGCTGCCGGGAGACGAGTCGCCCCGCTTCAAGTTGGCCACCAGTCAGGGCACCTTCACCTGCGATTCGTTGGTGATCGCCACCGGCGGGTTGTCTATCCCCACCATGGGCGCCACAGGTTTTGGGTATCAATTAGCGGACCAATTTGGTCTGGCCGTCACCGAGCGGCGTGCCTCCCTGGTGCCGTTCACTCTCAGCGGGCGGCGCTTGGAATTGGTGCAATCCCTCGCGGGCGTATCCCTACCGGTTCGGGTAACCACAGAGCAGGGTGGGTTTGCCGAGGCTTTGTTGTTCACCCACCGGGGCCTGAGTGGGCCCGCCATCCTCCAGATCACCAATTACTGGCGACCGGGCGAACGGGTGGAGATCGATTTTCTGCCAGGACAGTCTCTAGGCGAGCATCTTACCCAATGGCGGGCGGAGGGCAGGAAGGCCGAACTGAAAACCCTATTGGCCCAATGGCTGCCCAAACGTTTCGTTCACGCCTGGCTCGAAACAACGGACACCTTGGCCGCCATCCAGGGCAAGCCAACAGCCGAGCTGAGCAATAAAGACATCATCGAGTTGGAGCAAGCGTTTCATCACTGGACCTTTGTACCCGCCGGTACAGAGGGTTATCGAACAGCCGAAGTGACTATGGGCGGGATCAGTACGGAGGAGGTGTCGTCGAAAACCTTCGAGGCCAAGAAAGTGCCGGGGCTTTATTGCATCGGAGAGGTATTGGATGTCACCGGTTGGCTGGGTGGCTACAACTTCCAATGGGCCTGGGCCAGCGGCTGGTGTGCGGGCCAGTATGTCTAGCCTGGATGTTTGATAAGCTCGGCCACCTGCTCAACGTATGAGCAGGTGGCTGTTTTAGCCCGGCGCAGCCGCCTCAACACACGCCCAACGATGGTGGTGTTCTCTCACCCTAGGGGCCACTTTTGTGGCCCCTAATTACGAGCTGGGCTTATTCTTCAATAAAAGGCAAAGCCCCGACTTCGCTTGAAGCCATCCACGCCACCGCGTGGAATGCAGCAAGGTGAGGCATTGATGGTGGGGGGGAACTCACAGGTCCAGTGCTCCTTGGACAATAAAGCTCCCTGAAGTGGGCCAAGCGGTCCACTTCAACAACGCCATTGATTGCGTTACAGGAAAGCACAGTGGGGTTTTCTATGCCGACTACACGACAGTGAGCACCCCCGATCTCCAGGCGCACGCTATCGAGCATTTCTAAGCTGCCTACGCGGCAGTGAACAGTGTCTCCAGTGCCGTCACCAATGACGATCATTTCTAAGCTGCCTACACGGCAGTGAACGACCTCACGCAAGAGGACGCCGTCGACTTCTCTTTCTAAGCTGCCTACACGGCAGTGAACTGGGCACAAGACGAAACAATGACTCGCTTTAATTTCTAAGCTGCCTACACGGCAGTGAACAGTTCAATATAGGTGTCGGTGCTAGCGGTGTATTTCTAAGCTGCCTACACGGCAGTGAACATAAGCTAATCCCCTCTCTGGCCCTGCCGTCCTTTTCTAAGCTGCCTACACGGCAGTGAACACCACTGGACTCAACTACAAAGCAACTACATCTTTCTAAGCTGCCTACACGGCAGTGAACCCCGACACCGACGACCAAACCCACGCCGTCATTTTCTAAGCTGCCTACACGGCAGTGAACAATTTGCCTGCCGCTCAATCCGACACACAAACTTTCTAAGCTGCCTACACGGCAGTGAACGCCATAAACGATACTCGGTCTAAATTGATTGATTTCTAAGCTGCCTACACGGCAGTGAACATTGTACAAAAACCCCGGTCTTATCCCCGCTTTTTCTAAGCTGCCTACACGGCAGTGAACCATTACTGCGCGTCATGACTGGGGTGTAATATTTTCTAAGCTGCCTACACGGCAGTGAACGGTTCGGGCTTTACTGCCTCAAGCTCCGTGCATTTCTAAGCTGCCTACACGGCAGTGAACGTTGCGTCTACCGCGTCCGGGGAAAAAGAGCATTTCTAAGCTGCCTACACGGCAGTGAACTGCGCCGCTTTTATCGATGAAGCGGGCGAAGCTTTCTAAGCTGCCTACACGGCAGTGAACTGGTACAGGAGCACGGGGGTCGATTCGTACCATTTCTAAGCTGCCTACACGGCAGTGAACCAGACCGCTACGGGCCCATGCGCCAAGTCGGTTTTCTAAGCTGCCTACACGGCAGTGAACACATCCGGACACATTGTCACTGAATCTGAAAATTTCTAAGCTGCCTACACGGCAGTGAACGATAAAGCGAGCCCTGTCCGACGCCCGACAGTTTTCTAAGCTGCCTACACGGCAGTGAACCTGCTGTTCTTTCGTGGAGCCTTTCATAGTCATTTCTAAGCTGCCTACACGGCAGTGAACTCCGCATACCGGCAACGCTGAACGACTGACAATTTCTAAGCTGCCTACACGGCAGTGAACGAAGAGGGCGGTGTTTCTGATTTAAGCGTTACTTTCTAAGCTGCCTACACGGCAGTGAACTTTTATTCGCATAGCCCGTAAATTGATGTGCATTTCTAAGCTGCCTACACGGCAGTGAACAAGCGCGTTGGGCAATGGTGGGTATGTTCATGTTTCTAAGCTGCCTACACGGCAGTGAACACCGCTTGGTACTGCGCCCGCTGAATTGGTCATTTCTAAGCTGCCTACACGGCAGTGAACTCAAGAACAAGGGGTGTGACGCTTTCCATACTTTTCTAAGCTGCCTACACGGCAGTGAACAGGGTCGAGGCAGTGCCGGTAATGGTGATCTATTTCTAAGCTGCCTACACGGCAGTGAACGATCAAAGCCTGTTCTGGGCTTGGCTTCTGCTTTTCTAAGCTGCCTACACGGCAGTGAACGACGGCATGGGCTTGTCTCTAAGGCGCCAGGCTTTCTAAGCTGCCTACACGGCAGTGAACTAGAGCTTCCCTAAGTTAAGCACTTGATTTTAAAAGAACAAGCGGCTTTTTCGCCTCTATGACCCTTTTTTCAGGCCCATTTATAACCCATTGATTTATAAGGCCTTTTAAAACGCCCCAAAAAAAGGGTCAAAACCAAGGAACGGTCGCCTGCCCGCTCAAGCCATAGGCGTTGAAACACCCCGGCATGGGCTGGCTTAGGGGTTGGCTCTGGTTAATGAACAATTTGAACATTTGGCCCGTGCTATGGCTGCGCAGCCGGGCAAAGGGCCGGGGGCTGTCCTGCCCGGCGCTATCGGGTATCGCCAGCACCGCCTGTTCGTAGGTTTCGCCATGGCGCTTCATGCGCCGACGCCGCAATCGATCCACATTCGATTTCACCTGCTCGCGCCGCACAGCAATGTGCTCACACAGGTGAGGGGTCGGGTTTATGGGGCCGACAATCAAGTGACCTGCCATACCTCCGAGCCAGGGCTGTTCCCCCAGGCGAATCAAATCGCTTTCCGGACCGTGCAGGCGTAGCTTGCTGCCCAAGCGTTTGGGTTGCAACCCATAACCCGGAAAGCTCACGCCAATGGTTTGGGAACGCAGGGCAACCAAAGCCCCGTGCAACTTGCCGAGCAGGATGTTCATTAAAAAAGGGGGTGGAAAATCCGGGTCTAACTGTAATTGGTATTCCTGATAATGAGTGAGCAAGTAACAGCCTCCCTTACATGCTACCAATAAAGCATCGCCTAAAACGGTGTGGCACACTTTGCCAAATCGCATCTTAGGCTAAAACAAACCTTCACTACTTTCCAGTGTCTTCAGACAACCTTGGGGTGCAATTCTGTCCGCTTTTTCTTTGAAATATACCCTTGGCAAATCCATCAGATTCCCCTACCTTATACAGGGCCAAATTTAATGGCAAAGGAAAACACCAAGGGGTTGGCATGGCATTTTCTGCAGTTACAACACAACTTAACGTTCTCAACTCGTTTTACTTCTCGAATCCTCTCCAGAGTCCACACCTAACTCTTGTCAGTCAATTCAGGCAAAAATACCTTTGCCTTTTACACCATAATTGTTAACGGCACACAGTTTCGTCACAGGGAGCAATGCCATGCGCCGAAGTAGAACGGAAATAGACTTCAAAGAACTGAATGAAGAGCTCTCTAACGCAATACCCGATAATAATGTTTGGACCTACGACTGCGAACTCGTAACCCCACTCTATGGCGGCAGTGCGACCGCCAGCACGGTAGACCCAAACCACCCCATCCGTGTGAGCAGTATTCGTGGCCAGTTGCGGTTCTGGTGGCGCATTGCCTGCTGCGAAGCGAGTGAAGGTCACAAACACTTGTTTAAGCGGGAATCGGCTATCTGGGGTGGTATTGGTGGCGAAGAACCACTGGCTTCGCGGGTCATTATAAAAGTCGAAGTATGCGGGAAGGCATTGGATATCGACGCTTCCGAGTATAAGCCTGATTGGAATTGCCCAAAAGAAATGAAGGGCAAACCAGCCCCACATAACTATGTATTTGTCGATAGCGACCCCGGAAAGATCATCACACCAGGATTACGCTTCAAACTGCATATCCGGTTTAATGACGCCCTCAAGCCATCACTGAATGATGCACAAAAAGAGGAAGTGAAACGGACATTGCGTTGGTGGGCTTCATTCGGCGGAGTCGGCGCAAGGACCCGAAGGGGGTTGGGTTCCATAACAATTAAAGGTTTACCACCGGTAACGATAGATGAAGTTGAAGAAAAAGGTGGTCTTCTAAAGTTCAGGGAAAAAGACAGTGTAGACGCCATTGGATGCTGGGAAGAGGCAATTGGCAAGCTAATGTCTTTCCGACAAGGGGTGGGCGTCGGACGCAATCATGGTCAACAAAGCCGTAATAGACCCGGCCGAAGCCGGTGGCCCGAAGCGGATTCCATTCGCAATCTGAGCCAGTGCAGCACTCCCGATCACAAACCCGACAATGACCAAACCAACTTATTCCCCCGCGCCGCCTTTGGCCTGCCCATAGTCTTTCACTTCAAGGATGCTCCCAAAAAGGACGAAAGAACCAATCCCATTAAAGACCCCATTGATCATACCCTCAAGCCAACAATGCACGACCGTATGGCCAGCCCACTCATTCTAAAACCCTATTGGAATGGCGAGCACTGGCAGGCAGCGGCATTGCTGCTGCCGAAGTGGGAAAGAGCACTCGACTTACCGCTAACATTCAAAGAAAACACATACAATAAAGTCAACGGCTGGCCTAAGGACCCCACCGCTCGGGAAACAGCCAAACAACAGATTCCGCCAATGAAAAATCAACCGGGAGACAACCCGCTCACAGCTTTCATGGCATTTTTTGAAGGAAACCAAAGATGACGGACTATCTGTTGACCCTCAGCATAGGGCCGGTGCAAAGCCTGATCGAAGCCGGGCGACGTACGCGCGATTTATGGTGTGGCTCCTGGCTGCTGTCGGAAGTCTCCCGTGCGGTGGCCTACGCCCTGCATCAGGCACAAACGGGCTGTCTCATATTTCCCTGCCCGGAAAATCCCGATACCGAATTGCTGCCGCAAGGCTCCCTTAATGAAAACTCACCTAGCGCCAACATTGCCAATGTGATTCGTGCCGAAATTCATACCGCCGATAAAGCGGAACTGACACGAATAGTACAACGGGCCAAGGAAGCTGCCCAAAACCGCCTGGCTGATATCGTCAAAGCCGCTCGCGCCAAATTGAAAGACGATCAAACGGATGAGCACATTTGGCAACAACAGCTAGAAGACATGCTGGAAATTTTCGCTGCCTGGGTGGTCTTCACCCAAGATACCTACCCACAGGCCTCCAAGCGGCTCAGCGCGCTACTGGCCGCGCGAAAAAACACGCGCGATTTCGCGCCCATGCAGGACTCACGGGAGGGAATTTTCAAGTCTGATCTGGATGGCGCCAATAACTCCGTCATCAGCCACCTACATCGCCCAGGCAACGGTCCAGACAACAAAAGCGAGGCCAAGAAACAGCTCGGTCTCGACACCAACGAACATTTGGACGTACTGGGTGTCATCAAACGGCTGGCCGGGCCTTCGGAACAATTCACCGCCTTCAGCAGAATCGTAGCCGACAGTTGGCTGCAACAGTGGAAAGACACACCGGGCGACGCCAATTTGGCAGCACTCAAGCAGGGTTACAAAACCCTCGTCAACCAAGAACTAGCCACGGGCGTTAAGGGCAACGACCAAACTTATCAACTTTTCCCCTTCGATGGTGAATACCTGTTTTCAAGCCGACTGGAACGGCTCGACGCCACTGGCGAGGTTAAGCAACCGTTAAAAGCCGCCTTAGCGGCCATCAACAGTTCGCCTTTACCCTACGGTGTGCTGCTTAAAGCCGATGGCGACCGGATGGGCGAACTGCTTGGTGAAGCGCGGGATGCAAACGAATCCAGAATGCTATCGAAAGCACTGCACCAATTCGCCTGCCAGGTTCGCCGCATTGTGCAACAACACCGGGGGCACGCCGTCTACGCCGGTGGCGACGATGTATTGGTCTTCCTGCCGCTGGCTGGAGCCTTCAAGTGTGCTCAAAAACTGGCAATGGCATTTCACACTCACATGGCAAGCGCCGCAACCCAACTCAAGCAGCCGCCTGATTCACTCCCCACCTTATCCGTCGGCCTGGCCATAGGCCATTTTGTGCAACCCATGCGGCAACTGCGCCACCGCGCCATAAGCGCCGAACAGCTGGCCAAGGGTAGCGATCAACAAACCCCGCGTAACGCCCTGGCCATTTGCCTGGGCATCCGCTCCGGCCATGAGCTGCGTTGGCGATGCAATTGGGATGATCAAAAAACGCTGGATGCCATGGAATGTTTTATCGTGGCTTGCCAAAACAAAGAGTTACCTTCGCGTATCAGTCAGGACCTACGGGAAATGGCGCACCGCCTGAAATGGACTTACGACCACCCGAAGGGTGAGCAGGCACTGGCCGGTATTCGCACCTCTGAACTGGCCCGTCTGTTCGAACGCGCCAACCAGCCCGGCGGCGACCAAAAGCTACCGGACTCGCTCAAACAAATGCTACTCGCACAAGCCAATGCGATGACGCTGGACGACCTGGCAAACCAACTGACAATGGCCCGTTGGCTGGCCGCGAAAACCGCCAACGACATAGGAGAACCGGTATGAGCCCGGCCATGCAGTACTATCTCATTGAACCGAAAGACCCTCTGGTCATACGGTCCGGTCGACCCTTCGAGGAAATATCCGATACTGAAGCCGCGCGTTTCCCGCCGCCTTCCACGCTCGCCGGTGCCCTACGCAATGCCCATGCCCGAAGCACCGGCAAACCACTGAATTCAACATTGGAAGACATCCCCATCTTTGGCCCATTACCCGTCAAAGTCACCGAGTCCGAGGCTTTGACCACAGCGGATATCATGGTGCCCAAGCCAGCGGATGCTCACTACTATTTTGACAATGTTGGTCGCCCGGAATTGGTCCGCGCCCGCCCGCAGGCCCTGGCGGACGACGAGGGTTGCGACCTTCCAAAGGGTTTAAAACCCGTGCAGATCGCCCAGGCAATAAAGGGCAAACCCGCACCCGGGCCCCATTGGTGGTCCCTTAGTGATTTATTGGCCTGGCGGGAGAGCGCCGAAGAGCTAACCTTCGACACCCTCCAACAAAATGGCTGGGTGCCGACCCCGGCGGATATTCGAACGCACATCGCTTTAAAAAATGCCACGCGCGCGCCGGAAACCGGACAGATATTCCAAACCACCGGCCTCACCCTCTGGCAGCAGCCGGGCGACGACAGCCCGTTTCCGACCACACCCATCGGCATTCTGGGCGGCATCTGCGAAGATGTGGCCACCGGCTGGGTCAACCTGGGTGGTGAGCGGCGGCTGGCCACGGTAAAACCCTGCACTCCGGCCGTGAACCCACCGGAAACCCTGGCGGCAACTATCCTCGAGTCCGGCGGGTTAGTACTCACCCTGCTCACCCCGGCCCTGTTTGACGGAGGTTGGCGGCCCGGTTGGATAGACCCCGACACTTTGGAAGGCCACCCACCCGGTCACCCGAACGTTCACCTGAAATTGCAAGCCGCTGCCGTGGGCCGTTGGCAACCTCATTCCGGCTGGAACCTGGATAAAAGAAGGCCCCGGGCCGGGCGTAAAGCCGTGCCCGCCGGTACCACCTACTGGTTCGAGCTGCTTGAGCCCAGCCCCTCGGCCGAGGAATTGGCCGCACTCTGGCTGAGCTCCCTATGCGACGCCCTGCAAGATAATCGCAACGGCTTTGGCCTCGTATTACCATCCGCCTTATCCAGGGAACTTTAACCACCAGGGTGTTAACACTCTCCAGGAGTTTTGCCATGCAACCGCACGTCTACCATCTGTTCAGCCACACTATTTTGCATTGCGGCACCGGCCAATCCGTCGGTATCGTCGACCAACCCATCGCGCGCGACCGAGCCACCAACCTGCCCCTGGTGCCCGGCTCGACCATGAAAGGCGTGCTGCGAGCCCACCTGGAAACCGACCCATCCAACGGCGCCGAGCACCTGTTCGGTCCCAAGGGCAAGGACGTGAAAGAAAGTTTTGCCGGGGCATTGTCGATCACCGACGCCCACCTTCTGGTGCTGCCGGTGCGCTCTGTGTACGGCGTGATCGCCTACGCTACCTGCCCCTTTATTTTGAAGCGTTATCGGCGTGACATGAACCTATCGCTGAAGATGCCCGAGCCGGGGGAAAACCGAGCGCTGCATGCTACAAACAACGCCAATCACAGTAACAACCAGGTGGTACTCGAAGATCTCGATTTCAGACCAAAAGAATGCCCGGACACCCAAGCCTGGGCCGAACAAATAGCCAAGGTGGTTTACGATGAAGACACGGAAAGCCGAAACGACCTGATACAGCGTTTTCTCGTGCTGCCGGACAACGCTTTTTCTTTTTTGGCTGAAACCGCCACCGAGATTCGCACGCGAATCCGCATTAACCCTGAAACCGGCGTCGTGAGCGACGGTGCACTCTGGACCGAAGAAAACCTACCCGCCGAAACACTGCTCTGGGGCCTCTACACCCTGGCGGACTCGCGCCAACCCGAAGCCACCGCATCGGCCAACGAGCTTCATCAACAACTGCCCGGCACCACACTGCTGCAAATGGGCGGCAGCGCGGGAACCGGCCATGGCCTCGTCCAATTTCATCGAATGGGAGGCCAGCATGACGCCGCGTAGCCACCGAATCGCCACCAAAGCCTATGAATTGGTAAAAGCTCGTTATTCGCCCGACTCAAAAGACGAAACAATGAAAAAATACGGCGCTCTGGTGCACAAATTACCCGCCATGATCCTGCAATGCGGCCTCGCGCAGACAACGGGCTTCCTGTTGGCAAAGGGGGAAAACGAGCATTGCAAGGTACTGGACGATTTAAAATCCGCTTTTCAACACCTATCCGCCTCGCCAAATACCGAACTGACTCGTGATCAGTTCCACGAGAGCATTCTGAAAAGCGATTTACAGCAGCATATGGTTCACACCCGCCAGGCACTGGAAATCGCCGGCTGGCTGCGCCGTTATGTGCAGGGTGTATTAAACGTGAACGCCACCGGTGAAAAGCAGGATGAACACCGCAACGAAGAGGTCGAGCCAACATTATGACTTCGCTATGCCGCAACGACCTGATAACCGCTTACAAGAAAAGTAACAGCGCCAACCCCGGCTTGCTGCTCCACAAGGGGTTAACAGAAATTGAAACAAAACAGAGTGACGGCCAACGCGATTCGGAAGACGCGGCCAAGTCGTCACTTAAAACAGACCATATCCTGCGTATTTGTAAGTGTTCAATCACCGAACAATACCGCCGCGCCTACTACCGGTGGCAACGGCTAACGCAAGACGAGAATCGTTTCATCCAATGCGCCATGAAGTTGGATGACAGGCTGCTGATCGGCCTGGCCGCCGCCGGTGCATTGGAAACCGGCTGCGCGCTCAGCCATGGCTACGGCGCACCCTACATTCCCGGCTCCAGCATCAAGGGCGCGGTGCGTGCCTGGGCACAACAACACCTGAACGGCCACGATGACGCCCTGGAACAACTGCTGGGCACTTACGATTCAGGCTCGCCCGGAGCCGTATCCGGCCTCGTCACCTTTCACGATGCCTGGTGGATACCGGAGAAAACAACATCACACGATGGAGAAAAACCCCTGGAAAAGGACATTGTGACCACCCATCATCAGGAGTATTACAACGGCGGCAAAGAGCCCGCCGCCGATACCGACAGCCCCATCCCCAATGCCCTGGTCAGCGTACGGGGCAGTTTTCTGTTCGTGTTGGAAGGCCGACCGGCAGACCTGAAACCCAGCCTCACCCTGCTGACCCGAGCTTTGAGCGAACACGGCATCGGCGCTAAAACAGCGGCGGGTTATGGCTATATGCGGGTGGACGACGACTGGAAACGGGAACACCAGATGACGGAAGAACAGAAACTAGCGGACGACGTGGCGCATCTGAACGAACAAGAGGTTCGAGTGATGTTCAGTAGAGACTTGAAAAAAACACAGTCGGAAATAGAACAACAGGGCATCGACTTCAACCAGTACGCCAGAACGGTGAAGCGGGTTCATTCGGTATTGATAGAGGGCTGGAAAGATGAAACGAAAAAAACCTCGAAAAGTCGCTACAAGGCCTATCAGTTTTTCAACGCCATTAACGATTGACCACTGGATACCACCATGTTCAAACACTTTGCCACTAAAATGATCACCGTTCTGTTTGTAGTCCCCATAATCGCCTTAATTCTTGTAATTATTTTCAATGAATCCGGTCTATATTCTGACTTGGAAAACTTAGTAATGGCTGTGTCCACAGGATTACTAACTGCTGGCTTGATCTTCTTACTGATCGAAAACAAACTAAAATCCGTAAAAGACGAACTGCAGGGCATCAAGGACGAAATCACCATCCTATTGCGTACGGAAAAGGGGGAAGGTGAGATTGAACTACCCGCGAAAATTCGCCGCCGGGATTTCACACGGGCCGAGGTGCTGGGCCGTATCGGCATGGTTCCTTTGAAAGACCCAAAGGAAAATGGATTTAGAATAGCCTACACCAACGCCCCGGAATTCATCGAGAATATCCACGCCATCTATGAAAGCGAAGGCAACGCTCAATTGATCATCACATGTACTCGGGAGGAACTGGAGCAGTTTGATGTATTCAACCCTTCGCGTGAAACACAGAACATCTCTTCATAACAGCCGGATTCGGTGTTAAAAACGAGGCAGGCATCCCTGCCTTAATCCCTCAGCCTTTGGATTAAACCCCTTGGGTCGAATGGTTTGGCTGTCTGATCGGCAGTGAATAACTTTTCGAGCATCCGGCACGGTGTGATTGATTTCTAAGCTGCCTACTCGGCAATGAACGTTCTGGGTGATGCCGATGAGCCTACCGATTTTTTCTAAGCTGCCTACTCGGCAGTGAACGATCTCGACAATGTCACTCAGCAGCAGTACCATTTCTAAGCTGCCTACCCGGCAGTGAACCCGTACCTTATCGCATAGCGGCGCATCATGTATTTCTAAGCTGCCTACCCGGCAGTGAACACCACCTTGGCGGTTATAGCGGCGTTGCTTGATTTCTAAGCTGCCTACCCGGCAGTGAACGTTGACGCGTCACCGTCGGACAGGATCGAGTTTTTCTAAGCTGCCTACCCGGCAGTGAACATTCTAAACATTTCCAATGCTTTAATCACTGCTTTCTAAGCTGCCTACCCGGCAGTGAACTGCGCATCCAGCCGCTCGACGATGTCGTTTACTTTCTAAGCTGCCTACCCGGCAGTGAACTTTTTGAATATGTCCTTGTTCTTCATCGGCTTTTTCTAAGCTGCCTACCCGGCAGTGAACAAGGTCGTCATCGGAGCGAAGTTTTTCTTTTGTTTCTAAGCTGCCTACCCGGCAGTGAACTTACCGGTAGAAACATACGCGCAACTTGTGTTTTTCTAAGCTGCCTACCCGGCAGTGAACTCAGGGTTGCCTTGGTCCCCGCTACTCCGTTTTTTCTAAGCTGCCTACCCGGCAGTGAACTTCCAACGCGTGACGAATAGCCGGGTCATCAATTTCTAAGCTGCCTACCCGGCAGTGAACAAGTTCAAGAGGGCTCCGATGTGCTGGGGGTTTTTCTAAGCTGCCTACCCGGCAGTGAACATCCCCAGGAATTCACTAGGCATTCTTCGGTTTTTCTAAGCTGCCTACCCGGCAGTGAACTCACATTTTCACGCACATAGCCGCACGCCGTTTTTTCTAAGCTGCCTACCCGGCAGTGAACCTCATAGACGAAGCGGAGAAGCCGTGCGATCTTTTCTAAGCTGCCTACCCGGCAGTGAACCGTTTACCGCCCAGTTTCGGACTCTGTGCGATTTTCTAAGCTGCCTACCCGGCAGTGAACGAAAAAATACTTCCGCCGTCGGTTTTGAATGATTTCTAAGCTGCCTACCCGGCAGTGAACGAGTTGAGTGGGGCGGCGCTGGATTATATGACTTTCTAAGCTGCCTACCCGGCAGTGAACTCAATCAAACAGACACACTGAACTTCCGTGAATTTCTAAGCTGCCTACCCGGCAGTGAACGTTTCCAGGCTTGTGGCCCTCCGTCATTTGCGTTTCTAAGCTGCCTACCCGGCAGTGAACCTCAAGCTGAACGGCGGGGAGTCCATTCACTGTTTCTAAGCTGCCTACCCGGCAGTGAACGCTGAGCTGCATTCGCGGCGTGTGGTTGCGAATTTCTAAGCTGCCTACCCGGCAGTGAACCCGCTAATATCACTCATGGTCCGCGCCCTCCTTTTCTAAGCTGCCTACCCGGCAGTGAACCTGGAAGCGTGCGAAAGTCCGTCATCATCAGATTTCTAAGCTGCCTACCCGGCAGTGAACCGCCTCATAGACGAAGCGGGGGAGTGAGTGATTTTCTAAGCTGCCTACCCGGCAGTGAACGGGCGAAAGGGCGCGGCGTCACCTACACAGTTTTTCTAAGCTGCCTACCCGGCAGTGAACGATCTCACCGACATGCTGCAAGCCGTCGAGCATTTCTAAGCTGCCTACCCGGCAGTGAACCGAGATCCATGGCGCTGTCCCATCGGTTTAATTTTTCTAAGCTGCCTACCCGGCAGTGAACATCACTAAGCTAAGTACTCCAGACATCAAAAATTTCTAAGCTGCCTACCCGGCAGTGAACTGGAGCGCCAGAAGTGGGCATCTGTGCGGTTATTTCTAAGCTGCCTACCCGGCAGTGAACACGTTCAAGCCGAAGGACGGCGCTGACCCAGATTTCTAAGCTGCCTACCCGGCAGTGAACCCAAACCCGGCGTCAACCTGGTCCTGCAATGCTTTCTAAGCTGCCTACCCGGCAGTGAACTAGAGCATTTATAAGTTAAGCACTTGATTTCTAAAGAACAAGTGCGATTTTCGGCGCTATGACCCTTTTTTCAGCCCCCTCGCTAAGTCATTGATTTTAAAGGCCTCTCATGTCGCCTCAAAAAAAGGGTCAAAGCGCCCTGCACACGCCAAAGGCCATGATAGCGCTTCCGGGCAACCCTCTACCCACGGGCAACATGGCCAATACGCAGCGCCCGGTCCTCAGCCAATGTCGGGCTTTAGCCACGACGGGGATGCTGATAGGATAGCGCGATGAAAACGAGCCTCGACCACCTGCCGACCGAAAAACAAGAGCAACTGCGCCTCGCGGTGGATATCATCGTGCGCGCCGTCAAGCCGGATATGCTGATATTGTTCGGCAGCTACGCCCGGGGCGACTGGGTGGAGGAGAAAGAACCAGATGGCATTCATTTTCGCTACCAGAGTGATTTTGACTTGCTGGCCATTGTTAAACACCAAGCCCAGGCCAGAAAGATAGAGCTGAAGGACTCGTTGGATAGCCATCTGCTGCGGGAAGTGGCCACCCCTGTCAGTTTAATCGCGGAAGACCAACATTTTGTGAACGCCCGGCTCAGCAAAGGTCAGTATTTTTTCGCGGATATCGTTCGGGAAGGTGTTTTGTTGCACAATACCGGGAAGTTTGAATTGGCCGAACCCAAGGAATTGACATTAGCCGAACGTAAAGCCATGGCTAAAGAGGATTTCAGAAATTGGCTCGGCCAGTTGGGCTCTTTCTTCGACACTTATCAGTTCCACATGGAAAAAGCCCATCAAGACTCCTATCACTACAATAAAGCCGCTTTTGAACTACACCAGATTACCGAGCGCATCTACTCCACCATCCTGCTTGTTTTCACCCGCTACAAGCCCAAAACCCACGATCTAAAAAAGCTGCGAGCGCTGACTGCCAGCGTTCAACCGGCCTTTTTGCCGGTCTTTCCCCAAGGCACCGCCGAAGAACGAACCCGCTTCAAACTGTTGCGCCATGCCTATGTGGATGCTCGATACAACCCGGACTATCGCATCACCCGCGAGCAGCTGGAATGGCTGGCCGAACGGGTCAGCCAGTTGGAAGCCCTTGCCAAACAGCTATGTCAGGAAAAAATCGAGAGCTTTGGGTGACAAGGGTTTACTCAAATACACCGTTACCAGGCTGGCAACACCTCATTTACCCTAACCACTGTTTAAATCCCAATATAGAATACTAGGCCAGTTTCCAAAGCCCAGTTGCTGCAGGGCCATTAAAACGTCTTGTTACTTTTGCGCCCAACTTTTCCTGATTTGGTCTTTCTTCCACTCTGCCAAATCCTTGGGATAAAAAGGATGATCGCGAAAGGTGCTATCATCAAGAATGTTGGTGGAAAGTAACAAGGCAGGCAGCTCAAAAATCCAGTAGCCGGTGTATATGCAGTAGTCCGGATTTTTCTCCTTGTGACTGTCATGCCACGTTACATGGTGCCTCCCCAAACCGGGATAATAGCCTTCCAGAAACTGCGTCATTTTGTCTTTATAGGCGTCAGGCTCATGAAGCAACCCGATAGCGTCCAATAACGGTTGGTAAATATCAGGGAAAGCGAGTTTTTGCGGCGTGATAGGGTGTTCCGGCAGGGATGCTTTTATCAGGTAGTCAATGAGGCAATCGCTTCCGGTAAAGGGGTTGTTGTCGGCAATTATCTGCACATGCTCTTTAGGGGCATCGAAATAGTAGCAGAATGATAAAAGGTGAAGGCAGTCTAGGTACTGTTGCAGCATTTTATCAGGTGACAAACTGCTCCCAGTTTTCTTGACGTATGATATTGCATCGATGATAAAGCGATGAGCATATTCCGAAACTTCATCGATAGGTGCTCCTAATGTATACGCGCGAAAAAGTATATCTTTTCCGTGATCGAGTATGCTGAACATTAAGAAGTTCATGTGCTCCTTGGTCAGGTTTTCTTCTGCTTTGCTTAGTAAGTCTGGACGACATTGTTCATCCCATTCTATTTTGTCTTTCAAGAAGTGTGCATCTTTATACTGGGATTGACGCATTACCATGTTATCGCCTCCTTAACTACTCGCCCCAAATCCGGCTTATATCGAAGTCCAATTTTTTCATATCCATTCATCTCAATGTCATGCAGCACTTTTGGCGAAACCTGTTTTTTCAAGTTCTGTGCGATCCATGTATGACTCATCTGCAACGTCTCATCCTTAAGCTTCCCATACTTACTCGTCCCATACTTCACCTCGGCTACCATATAGGGTGGTGGCGGGTCGATGTTATGGAACAAGGCATCAATACCCGGATGTCCGTACCGGGGGCGTATGAACCCTTCCACCGGCCTATACCCCTCCCGCAACATCATGTCATAAGCTTCCCGCTCGGCAAATTCCGACTTCAATCGGTTGGTGCCGGGCGTGCCACTGCGTTTGGTGCTGACAAAGAACTCCCCGCGCTCGTGGTCGTACTCCAGCCGTTCGCCTCGGTAACCCGGTCGGCGTTTGGTGTTGTAGGTGCCGTCTTTCATTCGGAACCAATGGTGGCCTGCGGGGGCGGGAGGTATGGGAACGCCCGGTGTTTTTCCTTTGAGCACCTGCCGGGTGGTACCGGTGCCGCCGTCGAGGTTGTGATATTCCGGCGGGTTCACGGCCCGATGTTCGATTTTCCACGCGCCCGCCTCTTCCCTCAATGTCTTGGCGGCGGTGGCGCGTATCGTGCCCTGGGCGGCTTTGACTTCGGGCGGCTTGAATTTGCCCGCTTCGGTGTCGCCGGAATAAAAACCCATTCCGAAGGCGGCACCAGTGACGAAGTATTTTGAGCGCAGTACCGCCAAAATCGCCTGAGCGCCTGTCATGGCCCATTGTTCAAAGGGTAGAAAGAAGGTGGCGACGGTGAAGGCGATGTCGTTGGCCCAGGTGTGCAGTTCTCGGTTCACATGGCGGTAGGGGATGAGCCCTCTTTCCTTTTGCTCTTCGTAAAGCTCTTCCAACCTGTCCTTGAGGCTTTGTTGAAGATGCCACAGATGGTTACGGACCATCCCTTTGGGGCCGGGGCGGTGAAAGAACCAGCGGGAGACGGTGGCGTACCAGGGGTCGTCCGGCAGTTCGTCGAGCTGTGCCAGCAACTGTGTTTGCCTGTCCAGTGTCTGTTTTACGTCCGGGTCTTCGTAGCGTTCGGCGGTGGCTCGGAACAGAAGGTCGGCGTATAGCCAGGTCAGGTCAAGCAGTATGGGTTCGTCGGCCTCCACATTGGCGAGTTGGTCGTTGACGACGGTCCAGTCGTCATCGTCCAGGCCGGTGCCCAGTTGTTTTTCAATCTCCTGGCGGATCTGCTCGGTGCCCACGGTGCTGTCCGCCAGCAGCACGTAGGTGTTGGGTACGAGCGAGCCGTCTTCCTCGGTGGGCAGGTCGAGCGCGGCGAGGGCGCTTTTCAGCAGGCCGACCTGCATGGGGTTCAGGGTCGCACGTTGGCCGGTGTTGGTGGCTATCGGAAATACCCGGCCTGTTGGGGTCTGAGTGATGGGTTCCACGTCGAACAGGTGCACCACCGGTTGGCCGAGGGTCTGGAACACCGTGTCGAAGCCGGGGGCCACCGCGCTGCCCAGGGGCAGGCTGAAGCGGTATTCCACTTCGTTGACGCCGTAAGGCAGGCTTAGCCGGATGGGGTGGCCGGGTCTGAGGTTGTCGCCTTCTATCAAGCGTTCGCCGTTTTCATCGTAAATCTCGTAGCGCAGCCGGGTGTCCGGCGGGAAGGGTTGGGTACGGTCGTCGTAGTCCAGCGTGAGCCAGTTGTCGGGGCCGGTCGATTGCCAAACGGGTAAAGGGCCGGGAACCGGTACGGTGTGTACAACCCGTCGGTTGGTTTCAATGGAGCCTTCGAACACGCGGTTCTGTTGGCGTCGCCATCGGGCCAGTTGGCCGAGGTGACGGCCGATCTCGGCGAGGGTGTCGGCCTGGGGGCCGTGGTTGCCCTTCTGCTCCGGCGGGGCGGGACGACTCTTGGCGTGCAGCAGGGCGGTGAGGGCGGCCTCCATGGCCCAGGGGGTTGGGTAATCGCTGCCCAGTTGATGGGCGGCATCCACCAGCGGGGCCATCAGGGTTTCGTCATGTACGCAATAGATCAGGTCGAGCAAGGGCTCAGCGACGGACGCCGGGTGGCGAAGCGTGGGGGCGATGCCGATGGCCCAGGCGAGATGGGCTTGGAAGTCGGCCAGGGGGATTGGTCGGGACATTCGGTAGTCATCTTCGAACCGTGTCGGGTGAAAGCGTTCCTCGGGCGGGTTCCATAGGGACCGGGCGGTGTTGTACAGCGCCTCCAGCGGGTAGCCCGGTTCGTACAGGATGTCGGGCAGTCCGGCGGGATTACGAAGGCGCAGGGTGCGGGTGGCGGCCAAATGGCTGCCGGTGGAGGCCCAGGGAGGTTCCGGCTCGGATGCGGTCGAGCGATGCTGTTCAATCAGGGTTGAGCACGCCGCTTGATAGGCTTCGAGCACGGCCTGCCATTCCGCCTCCGGCACGGGGGTGCCAATCTGGTAATGAAGGGTGCCCCGGTCCCGTTCATGCAGTGTGCGTTGTCCGGTTCCACCGCTCAGGTAGCCGGTGACTTCCCGATGGGCGGTCTGGATGCGGTAAGGCGTGGACTCGGCGGGTTTGTCATAGGTGTAGCGCAGGTCCAATTCGTACCAGACGCGGGATGGGGCATCGTAGCCTGGGGTGCCCTGCTGTAGCCATTTGTCCGGCATGGGCGGGGTGATGCTGCCCCGGTTCAGTTCGACCGGTGGCTCCACCGGCCTCGGGCTGCCCACGCCTTCGGTGATGCGTAGCAGGAAGACGGTGCCTTTTTGGTGTTTATCGGGCTTTTCGTAAAAGGAGACGCCGCCGGCGGAGAGCAGCAGGGTCAGGCATCGAGGGCTGCGTT
The DNA here is from genome assembly GCA_965652395.1 of uncultured Saccharospirillum sp. Classification (GTDB taxonomy): domain Bacteria; phylum Pseudomonadota; class Gammaproteobacteria; order Pseudomonadales; family Natronospirillaceae; genus Saccharospirillum. The sequence goes on from CBFGUW010000005.1 coordinate 118,886, forward strand.
CGGGCTTGAAGCGGGCCAGTTCCTCCGGCACCTGAAACTGGCCGTGCCATACCCAACGGTTCAGGGTGATGCCGTGACGTTGCAGGTGGTTTTTCAGGTGCTGGGGCAGTTGGGATACATCGCGCGGGAAACTCACCGGTCCATTTCTCCTTGGACAATAAAGGCTCCCTGAAGTGGGCCGAACGGTCCACTTCAACTACGGAAACGGGGAATAATGAAAACGTCGAGAGTGTAGAGTTTGGGGATTTGTAAAACTGGGTGACTGATCACAAAAAATGCATGACAAACGGGAATGTTGGCGCGTCATGCGAGTAGGCCCATCTTTACCGATGCACCAGTAGCGGTAAAGATGGATGGGGAGGGAGGTTTGCTCCCGGCGCAATTGGTTATCCGGCGAATAAGGTGTCTGAGCAGCTATGAAATAGGGTGAGCCCAGAGGTCGTATTCGTCGGCTTCCTCGACCTCCACCCACAGGCGGTCGCCGGGTTTGAGCTGGGTTTGGTTGTCGAGGAAGACCTGGCCGTCGATATCCGGGGCGTCGGCCTTGGAACGGGCCACGGCACCTTCTTCCACCACTTCGTCCACGATCACTTCGATACGGGTGCCCACCTTAGCCTGCAGCTTGGCTGCGCTGATGCGTTGCTGGACTTCCATAAAGCGATCAAAGCGTTCCTGCTTGACGGCTTCATCTACATGGTTTGGCAATTGAGCGGACTGGGCCCCGTCTACGTTGGAATACTGGAAGGCGCCGACACGGTCGAGCTGGGCTTCCTCCAGGAAGTCGAGCAGCATTTGGAAGTCGGCCTCGGTTTCGCCAGGGAAGCCGACGATAAAAGTCGATCGCAGGGTGATGTCCGGGCAGATTTCGCGCCAGCGATGAATGCGTTCCAGCACTTTTTCGGCGTGGGCCGGGCGTTTCATCGCTTTCAACACGGTGGGGCTGGCGTGTTGGAAGGGAATGTCGAGATAGGGCAGGATGCCGTTGTCGGCCAACAGTGGAATGATGTCATCCACGTGCGGGTAGGGGTACACATAGTGCAACCGCACCCAGGCATCCAACTGGCCGAGTTCCTGACAGAGCTCCTTCATTCGGGTTTTGACCGGCTTACCGTTCCAGAAATCCGTCCGGTATTTCAGGTCGACGCCATAGGCACTGGTATCCTGGGATATGACCAGCAATTCCTTGGTGCCGTTCTTCACCAAGCGTTCGGCTTCACTCAGCACCTGCCCAACCGGTCGACTGACCAGATCGCCCCGGAAAGAAGGAATGATGCAAAAACTGCAGCGGTGATTGCAGCCTTCTGAAATCTTAAGATAAGCATAATGCTTGGGCGTCAGCTTGATGCCGGTATCCGGCACCAGCGAGATAAAGGGGTCGTGCCGGGGCGGAACCACTTCATGCACCTGGTTGACCACGGCCTCGTAGGCATGAGGGCCTGTGACAGACAGCACGTTGGGGTGGACTTCGCGAATGTCGTCTTCTTTGGCGCCCAGACAGCCGGTGACCAGCACCTTGCCGTTTTCCCGCAATGCCTCGCCAATGGTATCGAGCGATTCCTGCACGGCGGAGTCGATAAAACCGCAGGTATTGACGATGACTACGTCGGCGTCGTGATAGGAGGGGACGATGTCGTACCCCTCGGCCCGCAATTGGGTGAGAATGCGCTCCGAGTCGACGGTGTTCTTGGGGCAACCCAGGCTGACAAAGCCAATGCGGCCGTGAGCGCCGGTAGGTTGGCTTTCGCTGGGAGTGAAGATGTTCGTCGACATGACGGGAGCCTCAAAGGTGCTGTTTTTAAAAAGGATCGGGAAAAAGGAGCGGTATTGTAGCGTTATGGCGTTAGGCTTCAAGCGGCCTCCGCCTATTCCGCCAGCATCATCACCTCCCCCTGGTGAACCGCAGTGTACACCCGGTTGCGCAGATCGTTCGCCTCTTCCCGGCTGATGCTTCGGGTCGGGTGACGAATGGTCAGCCGGACCAGCAAATTCTTCTGGCCGGGCTTCATACCCAACCGCTTGACGGCGATCTCCGGCAAGGCATCGTACGGCGTTTCCCCCAGCACCTTCACGGCTTCGAGCCAGCCGGCACGCTCCGGCAGAGCGTTGCGTATGCGGTCACCGAGCACTTCGTCATCCAGTTCCGCTTCGGTGGCGATCGACAGGTCGCGTTCGATCGGGGGTTGATAGGAGACGGATCGCCAAGGCGACAGATCCTGCATCTGTTCGGCTATTCTCGGGTCTTCACTGCGCAGCAGCCGGATGTCCGGCAGATGCTTGCGGAGCATGAGCAGACGATCCAGCCCCAGTCCCATGGCGATGCCGGTGACAGCTTCCGGATTCCAGCCGTTTCGCGCCAGCAGGCCCGGGTCGATGAGGCCGCACTCGCCGACTTCGACCAATTCGTTGCGGTTCGAGAGGGCATCCAGTTGCAGGCCGTTTTGCGTATAAGGGTGTGGTGAGTCTGTCAGGCTGATGGCGTGCTCAGGCAGCGCGGCGGCCATGATGTTGGTAATGGCCTGGCGTAACAGTGTATTCGGATTGTTGACTTCGTCTCGGGGCACCAGGACCCAGATATCCAACTGGTGGGGTTCGCCGGTGTGCAGCCGGTCGATGCTGTCGCGGCGATAGACCAGACCGGCCGTTAACAGACCAAGGCGGCGGGGCGTTTTGTCGACCCAGCTGCGCAGCCAGCCGGGCACCAGAGTGGAGGTTTGGGTACGGAGCATCCACGAAGGCGCGATATAGCGGCTGTAACGGGATTCGCGTGAAGGGCCGTCATCCGGATAGCCCAAAGCGTCGTAGTTATCATGCACCGGCACCAGAGGCGAGCCGCGCAGCAATTGCAGCGGGCACTGGTAGAGGTCGCCAACGGCGGTCTGTATTTCGTCCAGCAGGATTTGCATGGCGTGGTGTCCCTGGGTGGGGTCGCTGAGGTCGCGCAGGGAAAGGGCATCCACCAGTTGAGTCAGGCTGAGGGTGTTCATCAATAGTTCTCCGAAAAGCCGGATCGGATGGTTCCGATCAGTGATTCCAAGGTGTTTTAGGGGAATCCACCTCCGAGCCCGGGGCCCGGTGGGTGCTTTTCAGAAAGGAAAAGTCAGACCGCCGCGCCCTGTCGCAGGACTCGGAGGTCAGTAAATCGATGTGCGGTCAGCCAGATAGTCATGGCTTTGATGCTACGGTTGGCCGTGCGATTGTCAAGTGGGTCTTTAGATTCCACACTCGCAACCGCACGGACAATATACGTCTATACTGTGGTGGACCGTCCCAGCAATTGTTTCGAGTGCATAGGTTGTGAGCGATCACTCTACCGAACAAGAATGGCAACTCTTTGCCGACCTTAAAGCGTTGTCCGACAGCGCTTTCCCCAAGCGCTGCGCTACCTGCGGCCGAGTGTACAATTCGCCGGAGGATTTTTTTCGTCACTCCAAAGCGCCTTCGAACGGCAGTGGACTGAAGGGGAGTTGGGACGACAGCGATCAGGATATCGTCGAGCTGTACCGTAATTGTGAATGTGGCTCCACGTTGATGGACTTCTTTCTCGACCGGCGCGATACCTCGGAAAGAGGGCTGAAAAGGCGGGCGGTGTTTGGGCGGCTGCTCGATACCCTGGAAGGTAAAGGTCTGGGGCGCGACATAGCCCGGCGGGAACTGCTCAGGCTGATGAACGGCGACAGCAGCCCTCAACTCGAAGCGCTGGGTATCCGGTTGAAAGCCAAGGGCGGATAGTCATTGGATTCCACCCGGAAATGGTCTTTCTGGGTGGGTATTAATTACAGCAGATTGGCTTTCAGCTCCTGATACATGCCCCGGCCTTTTTGAATCGCAGGTAACAACTCCGAAAGGTCTTTGTCCAGATAGCCTTCCGTTACCTCTTCCGGGGTTGGCAGCGGGACGCCTTCCAGACAGGTTTCCCCCATTCCGTGCGCCAGCAGTGCGCACAGGCGCACCCAGTTCAAGGCACTGGAACATCGACGATGCCGGTCATCGTTGACCGGCCCCTGACGGAAAGGTGCGATGATCGACTCCGGAATATTCCATACTTCGAGCGTGGTGGCGGCCACGGACAAATGGGAAGGCGAACCCATTTCACGGGTGGCGACATCCAACGGATACTGATGCTTACGAGCCTGTTCGATTTGTTGACTGAGCAGTCGCGGGTACAGCAAATCCATGATCAGCAAACCAATGTTGTGGAAGAGTCCCGTGGTAAAGGCGGCGATGCTGTTCAGGCGGGAGGCCGAGGTGATTTCACCCGCCAGGCAGGCGGTGAGCAGGCTGTGACGCCAGACGCGCGAGTAGTCCAGCACGCTCTCCGCATGGGGCTGGTTCAGGCGCTGCATCAGGGCCATGGTGTAAACCAGGTTTTTCAAAGTATGAATGCCAAGAATGGAGCAGGCTTGGCTGATGGATACGACTTCCTGCCGCAGCCCGTAAAAGGAACTGTTGGCCACCTGCAGAATGCGGCCGGTCAGCACCGGGTCGGCTAGAATTTGTTTTTCCACCTGTTTCAAATCATTGGCGACCTCGTCGTTTTCGAGCATTTCAAGCAGACGCGAGGTGGCCGGCGGCAGGGGCGGCAGCTGTTGAATTCGGGTTTTCAGGCTCTGACTTTTTGCGTTCATGCAGGGATCCTCCCCGAGATTAAGGTAAGGGTGAAGGCATCGTCCTGTGCGGTCAGCGTAATTTTTAGTATCAATGTGTTAAAACACCAGATCATGTTTCCACCACCGGGCAACCAACCAGAATAAGCCCCTGGGCTTCACCGGGGCCTTTGAAATGCGAGTACCAGAACCTGAACGGCGAATCCCGGTAATGCATGTCGAAAGCGCCTTCATGGTAGCCCTCGGTGGAGGGTTTCAGGAGCGGCGCCAGTTGCTCCACCAGCTCCGTTGGCAGGGCCATCTCCATGGGCAGACCGATCACGGCTTCATGCGGCAGTTGTTGGCGTGCCGCCTCGTTGGCGGAAACCAGGGTCCCGGTATCATCGAGCCCGAGGATCATTACCGGGACATGTTCCAGAATGGATTGCGCCAGTTTCATCCCCTGTTGGTAAAGGCTGGTCTCCTGCCGTTGGTGGCGCAGGTCGAAATCCAGTGTCCGGTTTTGGGCTTTCAACACCAGCCGCTGGCGTTCCTTGTGAATCATGTATTCATGAATGCCGAAGGCCTCCCGGATGTGGTCAAGCAGTTTGTCGTCGTCCCAGGGTTTGACCAGAAATTTGAATACGGCGCCATCGTTGATCGCTGAAGTGACGCTTTCCAGCTCGGTGTAACCGCTCATAATCAGGCGAATGGTGTGCGGGTGGGTATTCTTGACTTGGCTGAGCAGTTCCGAGCCTGTCATCCCGGGCATGCGTTGATCCGATAAAATCACGGAGACATCTTCGTGTCGCAGCAGTTCCAGGGCCTCCGCGCCGGAGCGCGCAGTAATCACCCGGAAGGGCTCGCGACGAAACAGCCGCTTGAGGGAATTCAGAATGTTGTCTTCGTCATCAACCAGCAACAATGTGGATGTCATGCGGAAGATTCCTCTGTCAGGCGCTGGCTTCCAACTGGTTGGCGAGTTGTAACGGCAGGCGGATGGTGAACACCGCCCCCTTGCCAACGTCGCTTTCCACGCCGATGTGCCCCTGATGTTTGTTGACTATGATGTCCCAGGATATGTTCATTCCCAGCCCGGTTCCCTCTCCGACCGGTTTGGTGGTAAAGAAGGGGTCGAATATTTTTCCGATGTTGTCGGGTTCGATACCACAGCCGTTGTCCGATACCCGAATCCAGGCATCGGTTTTGTCGGCCCAGGTTTCGATGCGAATGTCCCCTTTGTTGCCGGTGGAGCGAATGGCCTGGCTGGCATTGATCAAGAGGTTGGAGACCACTTGTCCGATCTGGCCGATATTGACCGGTATTTTCGGTACATCACCGGCCGAGAAATGCACCTCGCAATCGTACTTCAATTCGTTCCACACCAGCTTTAGTGCTCGGTTGATCAGGTCGTTCAAGTCCGCATCGGTTTTGGTGTCGCCATTATCGGTACGGGAATAGTCTTTCAGGTTCTGAACAATCTCCCGCACCCGCCCACTGCCTTCGTGGCAATCATCCAGGAGTTCGGGTAAATCCTGCATCAGAAAATCGTAATCGAATTCCTGTTTTATCGCATTCAGGCTTGCTACGGCTTCTTTGCGCTGTTCCTCGGGCAGTGTCTGAATAATGGAAGTGTCTATCGCATTAAGAACGGCCTGGATGTCCGAGAAATATTCCTGCAGACGATTCAGGTTACTGCCGATGTAACCAATGGGGTTATTGATTTCGTGTGCCACCCCGGCCGCCAGTTGTCCGATAGACGCCAGCTTTTCCTGCTGCACCAGTGTGGCCTGGGTTTGCTTGAGCACTTTCAGGGAGGAAGACAGCGCCTGATTGGACGATTGCAGTTCGCGCGTTCTTTCATTGATGCGCTCCTCAAGGGATTCGTTCATGTCGCGAATGACGCGGGCATGCTCGGACAGCTCTGTGAGCAGTATGGAAAAACTGTTGACCATGGTGACAAAGGAACGGGTAAAGTCGCCGACTTCATCTTTTCGTGCCAGATCGACACCTTTTCGCCTCAATAGCAGTTCGGTATCGGGCAGCATATTGGCTTCCAATTCCTTTCCCTGTTCGAAGCGTGTTTGAATCGCGCTGAAGGACTCCGAAACATCCAGTGCCAGGCTGTGCACTTTTTGGAAGGGGCGGGTGAAATACCGGTTCATCATCCAAAAAACAGTGACCAGGTAGGACAGAATAAAAAGCCCGGCCAATAATATAAGGCCTTTGGCTTCCTGCGTGAGGCTCTGTTGAATCTGACTGGTCTGGAAATAGAAGTAGGCTTTTCCCAAGGGACGGTCATGCATGACGATGTCGCGCTCCAGCAACAAGCCATACTCGTTCGGTGCCGGAGCGACCTGATCGAGAACGCTGCCTTCCCGAATGATATCCTTCTGGCCAGGCAGCGAGCCGACGATCAGAAACGAATCATCGGGAACATTGGCCATGGTGGCGTAGAGGGTGAACAGAACGCCGGTAATGCGTGAATCCTCGGTGAGGGAAGTGGTAGCCCCCAGGAGCGTGGGGTAATCCAGGTTCCATATCATGGTGGCGGTGGATTGGGCGGTGATGTCCGCAAGGCTGTCCGCGTATTGTTGAAACTCCTGGTAAGCTGCCTCGCGCGACCGATAAAGCTCAGTCAGAATATAAGCCGTATATAAGGCTAAAAATGGCAGCAGGATAACCATGGACAAACGTGACACCAGCGACATAACGGCTTAGGTCTCGCAGTTGGATTTCATACAACTATAGTTTGTCGCAGCCAAGGCTGCACGGAGCGGGTGTCGAATGTGTCCGCTTGTTGGGTTATTGACGTGAATTAAAAGAATCGGCGTTCATGAATTGTCGTATTGTTGAGTTTTGTAATGACTTGAGGCTCTTTAATGCGTGCGAAAATTCATTCGGCTGCCTGCATTCATTAAAAAGGCTGTCGCATCTTCGGTGCTCAGGGGTTTTCCGATTAAAAATCCCTGAGCCTCGTCGCATCCATGGAGCTTTAGGAAGTCCAGTTGATCTTTAAATTCAACTCCTTCGGCGATGATACTCATTCCCAGGCTTTGGCCAATGGAAATAATGGCGGCGGCAATCGAGTAATGGTTAGTATCGAAGGGCAGATCCTTTAAAAACTCATGGTCAATTTTTAATGTGTCCACGGGTAGATTTTTAAGACGGGTTAGAGAGGAATACCCTGTGCCGAAGTTGTCTATGGCCACTTTTATACCAAGGGCACGAATTTCATTCAGTGTATCGACCGCATCGATACTCGTTTGCAAGGTGTTTTCGGTGATTTCCAAACTGAATTGAAGCTTTTCCGGCGCCAGCGAATGCCTTTGAATACAGTATTCCAACGTTTCCACCAGGTGGTTGTATATCAACTGTCGACCGGACAGGTTAACCCATACTCTTAGCGGCAGGTCCATGAGTTGCTGCCATTCGGCAAGCTGGCCCAGAGCGGTGTCGATCACCCAGTCACCGAGGTCGTCGATCAAGCCGCTTTCTTCGGCGATCTCCAGGAATTGGGAAGGCAGCAGCATCCCCCACCCGGGGTGATGCCATCGTATCAGAGCTTCCATACCCACCACCTGATGGTGTGCCAAATTGAATTGGGGCTGGTAGTAGAGTAACAGCTCGTTTCGGTCCAACGCCGACCGTAACGCGTTTTCAATGGCCAGCCGTAAATTGGAGCCGGTCGCCATATCCTGAGTGTAAAATTCAAAGGTGTTGCGGCCTCGGGCTTTGGCCCGATACATGGCGGCATCGGCGGCTCTGGTCAGTGCGTCGGCGTCTTCGGCATCGTTCGGGAACAGCCCGATGCCGATGCTGGTGGAAACTACGACCTCCTGTTCAAACAGTTTCAAGGGTGCGCTGATGGATCGGGTGATTTTTCCGGCCAGTGTTCCGGCTGTTTCGGTGTGTTGCAGGTCTTCCAGCAGGACGGTGAATTCGTCACCGCCCAACCTAGCGACCATGTCTTCCTTGCGTACACAGCCTTTAATCCTGTCGGCTGTCGTTTTCAGCAACAGATCGCCAGCGGCATGACCGAGGGTGTCGTTGATGGTTTTGAATCTGTCCAGGTCAAGATACAGGAGCGCTACTTTCCGATCGTTGCGCCTCGCCCGTTCCAGTGCATTTTCAAGGTTGGAATTGAATGCCAGACGGTTGGCGAGCCCGGTCAGAATGTCATGGTGAGCGAGGTGGTTCAGGTGCGCCTCGGCTTGCTTGACGGCGCTGATATCGGACATGACCGATACATAATGAGTCACCTGACCGCTTTCATCCTGTATGGCGGAAATGTTCTCCCAGGCGGGGAACAATTCACCGTTTTTTCGCCGGTTCCATATCTCTCCCTGCCAATGCCCCTGCTCGTTGATCGATACCCAGATGTGTTGGAAAAAACGTTCGTCGTATTGGCCCGAACGGTGAAAGCGGGGCAGCCCACCTTTGATTTCGCTTAGGTGGTAGCCGGTGATTTTAGTGAAGGCCGGATTGACGGACACCACCTTGCGTTCCGTGTCTATCACTAAAATGGCTTCCTGGGTATTGTGAAAAACCGTTGCCGCCAGACGTGCAAAATCCTCAGATTCCTTGCGTTCCGTGACATCGGTAAAAAATACGGCGACAAATCCATACTTTGGGCAGGAAAGGCGAGCCTGAAAGTAGCGATGGAAAGACCGACCATAGTTTTCAAGCATTTCCGGGGAGCCACCCATGGCGACCCGACCAAATACCTCCAGCCAATGGGGCTCTGTACTTGGCAGAATCTCCAATACCTTTCGGTCGATCACCTCGTGACGCCTAAGCCCCAGTAATTGCTCGAAGGCGGGGTTGATATCCCGATAAATGAAATCCACTGGTTTGCCCTCGGCATCGAATACGGCCTCGTGAAGGGCATAGCCTTCCGCGAGGGTGTCCAACAGGGCTTGATTGAATGTGCTTCGGGCTGGAAAAGTGTGAGTCTGGTTTTTGTCCCGGGCACCCAGCTTGACAATACAGAGGCTGATTGGCGCGAGGGTGGCGCCAGCCAGGGCATAAGCCCAGGGGGCGTGGGAAGAGTAGAGCCAGAAAGCCGCGAGCAAAAGGGCGGCGTCCGCCAAAATGTAGGGGGCGGCCTTTACCAGCAAAGCGGCCGGGTTGTTATTTTTTTCTGGGCCATCCATTGCTTGTTACCTCTTAGCCGAACATCGGCTTACAGCTGGAAGCCTCGTGGGAAGTGCTCAGAGGCTCCTGCATGTCCAGTGTAGAGCAACCCGGAGAAATAACCTTCGCCGCGCGACGTTAGAGTTGTGATCCAAGTCTCTTTTGTGAACACAGACAAACTTTTCAATTTTCTCTATTGATAATGATTATCATTAAATGTAGGGTGTGAACCTTTCTCGGACAAGGGGATCTTTCCGATGGTGAGTCATCACACTCAGGCGGACATACTGTCCATCGAAGCCTTACTTAATTGTTACCTCAGGGAAGTGGCACTGCCCAACCAATGGTTATCATTCCGGCATACCCCGAAAGACGGGTATTTGGCGGAGTTGTCATTGACGGCCCAGCAGCGCTCCCTGTTTTTCTTCGTGCACTCGGTATCCATTACCGGCAACTATCATTATCTGCGTCTACCCGCGCACACACCGACCGGCCCGCGGTTGGGGTTGTCGGAAGTGGCGAATCTGTTGCTGGTGGAATTGTGCCATCTTGAAAACCAGGCGGAATGTTTGGAATTGCAGCAACAGGTGCTGTGCAGCCGTACCGTCATGGCGGATATTCTGCGCGACCACAGTGCGCTGCCGTTGTCCAAAGGCGTGGTGAACGCCTTTGTGGAAAGCGAACAGGCACTGGCGGTGGGGCATCGTTTCCACCCGACGCCGAAAGCGCGGCAGGGGATGACGGAAGCCGAACTGCGTTCCTACTCTCCTGAGCACGGCGGACGTTTTCAGTGGCATTGTTTTTCGGTTCCACGCGAGTGCTTTTATTTGAGCCGTGGCGAGCCGGATTTGCAGGCGTTCATTCGCACTCAATGGATGCCCGATCTGGATGTCGCCGCCGATAGAGCATTGATACCCGTCCACCCCTGGCAAGCGGGTTATATGAAACAAGACCCTCAGGTACAGGACTGGGTGGCTCGCGGGCTGCTGTCCGACCATGGTCGCAATGGTCTCCCTCTGGTGGCCACTTCCTCGGTGCGCACCTGTTATCACCCCGAGTTGGATTTCTTCGTAAAGGGGTCGTTGAATCTTCGGTTAACCAATTGCGTTCGCAAAAACGCTATATACGAATTGGATACGGCGGTAGCGTTGAGTGAGCTGCTGTCGGATGTGTCCGATCCGTTGAAATCACAGGGCTTCACCTTAATGAGTGAACCGGCTTACCAAAGTCTGCACCCGGATAGTGGAGCAAGCCGGGCCATGGTGGAAGGGTTTTCGTTCATCGCTCGGGAAAACCCGATTCGGGATGAAAGTCTGGGGCATCGGCCGGTGATGGCCGGAGCCTTGTTTTCGCCCCAGCCCAGTGGCCGACCGCTGGTGGTGGAAGAGTTATCCGCCGCCTGCAAAGCCCTCAAAACCAGCTATTTCAATACGGCGCTGCTGTGGTTCAATGCTCTGTTGGAAGTCATGGTTGAGCCCACTCTGCGGCTCTATTTCGAGCAGGGAGTCGTACTTGAACCGCATCTGCAAAACGGCTTGATCGGTTTAAAACGGCATCTGCCCGTGCATTATTATTATCGGGATTTGGAAGGCACCAAGTTATTGCCGGACCATTGGCCCGTGCAACGTTTGCAGTCTCTTTCCGATCAAGCCCGGCAGAGCCTGTATTACGATAATGAGAAAGGCTGGCGGCGTGTTTGTTACTGCCTGTTTCTTAATACGCTCGCCCAGGCCGTGTTTTACATAGGCGGTGGTGATGAATTACTGGAGCGGAGTTTATGGCGCTCCGTCGCGGAATATCTGGACGAATTGAGCAGCCGTTTACCTGTGGGGCGCGAACGAATACAGTCGCTGCTGACTTCCGCCTACCTGCCCAACAAGGCCAATTTGTTGGTACGGTTTCGCAAGCAAGCCGATCGTCAGGCCGGTTATGTCATGACCGCCAACCCCATCAGCCGTGCTCATGCCGAACGAGTGCGTCACGCGACACTGGAACTGGATGAGGCGGTATAGACATGACGAACATTGTGACATCTCCACTGACGGTTCCCGAATCTGTACAGTCTTTTGCCTGGCGTCTGGTGGAGCGGGAGGCCGATCCCGTTGCGGCATTTGTTTACGACTTGGATGCACTGGAAGAGCGCCTGCGTTGGTTGCGTTCCCACTTGCCCGATGGCGTGGAACTTTATTACGCCATTAAAGCCAACAGTGAGCCCGCCATTCTGAAGACAGTGGCACCTTGGGTGGACGGTTTTGATCTGTCTTCGGGCGGTGAGATTCGCAAAATCCTCGATAACGACCTGACCCGGCCTTTCATATTTTCCGGCCCCGGTAAGCTGGACAGCGATTTCCAGTTGGCGTTGCAAGCCGGTGTGGAATATGTGCATGTGGAGAGTCTGGGGGAGATACGGCGACTGAACAATCTGGCTTCGAAGGCGGGCTGTACCCAGCGGGTATTGATTCGGGTGAACCCCACATTACCCGGACCGTTGTCGACAAAGCTTTCCATGGCCGGTCAACCCACGCCGTTCGGTATCGAGGAGCGCCAATTGGCCGATGCCGTTTTGGAAGTGGATAGTTGTGACTATCTGGAACTCTGCGGTTTTCATGTCCACGCCATGTCACATCAGACCGATGTATATCGGCACCAGGCTCTTCTCGACGGACTGTTGGACAAATGGCCGATCTGGCGGGCTCTGGCGGAAAACCCCGGCCAAGTGACGCTATTGAATGTCGGCGGAGGTATGGGTGTGAACTATCAGGGTGAAGATCAATTCGATTGGCCCGCCTTGTGCCGACATTTGGAACGACGCCTGGCCTGGTTGCCGGAACCGCCTCGCATTCGCTTTGAACCGGGGCGCTTTATCACCGCCTATTGCGGCTACTACCTCATGCAGATAATCGATTTAAAACACAACCATGGTGAAACGTTCGCCGTCTGCCGTGGTGGCACCCATCATTTTCGATTACCCGCTGCTCAAAGCCATGATCATCCCGTGGTGCACCTGTCACGGCGGGAGCAAGAAGGCGAGGCGCGCCCGGTAACGGTGGTTGGCCAGCTCTGCACGCCTAAGGATGTCATGGCGCGAGGGGTTTTGATGGTGGACCCGGCTCCGGGGGATCTGTTGATACTGCCTTTGGCGGGTGCCTACGGATACAACATTTCCCATGCGGATTTTTTGTGTCACCCGCGGCCGCAACAGTATTTCGTTCGCACCCGCGTAGAGCGGCCGCACCTGGAAACCGAAATGGAGATGTTATGACTTCCAGGCCCGTCAACCCGGCCTGGGTGCTGTTTACCGTGATGCTCGGCACCGTCACCGTCAGCCTGAACAACAGCGCTTTGAATCCGGCCATACCGGTGTTTATGGAGGCTTTCGACATCGGCCCGTTGTGGGCTGGTTGGCTGCTCACGGGGTTTATGTTGAGCATGGGGATCACCATGCCGGTGACGGGTTTTCTGGGCGCGAAAATCGGCAAGCGGCGGTTGTATTTATTGGGTTTGGCGGGTTTTGTCGCGGGCTCTCTGATGGGTGCTCTGGCGGTCAATATGGCTTGGGTGATCGTCGCCCGCTGCATTCAGGGAGTGGCCGGAGGCCTGATGATTCCCTTGTCGTTGGCGTTGATATTTGAGGTCTATCCCAAAGAGGAACGCGGCCGGGTGACGGGCCTTTGGGGCACGGTGGTGATGCTTGCTCCGGCGGTCGGTCCGGCCGTGGGTGGGCTACTGCTCGAAGTGTTCCCCTGGCCGGTATTGTTTTTGATCAACATACCGGTGGGGGTGCTGGGCTGGGTGATTGGCTACCGGGCATTGGTTTCTCCACCCGAGAGGGACACAGTCCGTTTCGATGGTAAGGGGTTTGTATTGGCTTCCGTGGGCATCGGATCGTTATTGGTCGCTTTGAGTTTGCTGACCGGTATGGCCTTTCCCTTGTTTGCTGTTGCTCTGGGCATGGTTGCGGTGGTGTGCATGGCGGTGTTTATCCGCCATGAGTTGCGATGCGAACAACCTCTGTTGAATCTTCATCTCTTCGCCGAACCGGCCTACCGCTTGAGCGTGATCATAGTGGTGGTGCAATCGATCGGGATATTCGGAAGTTTGCTACTGCTGCCCTTGTTGATGCAGGAGGTATTGGGTTTCAGTGTATTGCACACTGCTTTGGCGCTTGTGGGCACGGCTGTGATGTCCAGTCTGTTCGTTAATATCGGCGGCAAAAGATTGGATGCGTATGGGCCTCGGGGGGTGGTGAGTTTGGGGTTGGTTGTGACGGCTGTGGCCACCCTGGCGCTCGGGCAGCTCGAAGCGGGCGTCATGCTGTGGGTGATTCTTTTGTTGACGCTGGTGCGGGGTGCTGGCATGGGGCTCTCCTACATGCCGGTGACCACGGCGGGACTGAATGCCATACCGGAACGGATGGTGGCTCAGGGGGCGGCTATGAATAACATTCTTCGGCGCATCAGTGCGGCTACGGCGATCGTTGTGATTTCTCTCTTTTATGAATGGCGTTCTGCGGCTTTGTCGGCACAGGGTCTGCCGCCAGAGGTCAGTGGCCTCACGGCCATCAATGAACTGTTTACGTTGATAGGGTTACTGCTGCTGGGTGTTCTGCCTTTGGCATTTTGGTTGCCCAATCCTCGGCCCAACGCCGAGGCGACTGAAGCCACATAACTCTAGTTTCGAAGCTCGCTGTTTGGGTTTTTGCCAGGAAACCGCCCCGGCTGCCAGGTAGGCTCCTCAAGGGTCGGCATGAACCCATCCATGGGGCCTGGACCGCAGCATCCTTGCTGCGGACCCCCCTTGAGGAGCCTACCTGTCAGCCGGGGCTTAGCACGGTGGGCGAACTTCGAAACTTAAACACGTCCAAGTACCGATACTCCGTGCAAAGGATTGCGGGGATAAATCATTGACTCAACAAAAGGTATTGTCATGACTGTTTTAAATACTACCAACTCCCTAACCACTGAATTGATCGCGGCGTTGCAATCCGATCAATTATTTGCCGTGGAACAAAGAGTATTACGCCAGTTGATACAGGCACTGGTTTTCGAAGAGGTCATTCACTGCGATAGCCAAAACCGGCAAGCCGATTCCGGTTTGATAGTGATAACAGGGATGGAAGAAGGGGGGCGAAAAGTTCGCTATCTGGCGGAAGGAGAATTCAAAGAAAGCTATGGGTTGTTGCGACTGAACCGAAAGCCGGTTATGCGAGTGGTGGATGGTGGAGAACCCAAGGAAGCCACTCTGGCTGAATTCTCCGCCGATATCTTGGCAGAATTACCGGACACCTCCCGCCTTGAATCTTTCCTGAACGAGCTGAACCATACGTTGGTTAAAGATGTTCAGGCTCAGGTCACTGCCGAGCCGGGTAAATTGAACGAGGCGCAACGTCAGTACGATGCGTTGGAAGGGCATTTGATGGATGCTCATTCCTATCACCCCTGCTACAAATCCCGGCTGGGTTTTTCGATGGCGGATAACGCGCGGTATGGGCCGGAATTTCAAACGCCATTGCGGCTGCATTGGGTTGCGCTGCATAAAGACAAAGCTCTGTTGAATGCGTCGGTTGATGTTGAAGCAGGCTCTTTCCTTCGCGATATTTTGGGTGAAGAGGATGTTCAGCGTTTTAAGGATGAACTGAAAGCGTTGGGCCGAAACGAGGCGGATTATCACCTGTTGCCGGTCCACCCCTGGCAGTGGGACGAACGGGTGTTGCCTACCTTTCATCCGGAGTTGGCCGAGGGTGAACTGATCTGGCTGGGGGAAGGGGCGGATTGTTATCGGGCTCAGCAGTCTATAAGGACGCTGGCAAATGCCGATCATCCTGAGAAGCCTTATGCGAAGCTGTCCCTCGGCATTACGAATACGTCTACCAGCCGGATCATGGCGGCCCATACCTGCTTGAATGGCCCGGTGATTACTGACTGGTTGGCGAACCTGATCAAACAGGATCCTGTTGCCCGGGATTTGGATTTTGTGATTCTGCGTGAGGTGTTGGGGATTACCTGTGATTACGAGAGCTTGCCTTCGGCGCGTCGTATGAGTGCTTATGGCCACTTGGGCGTGGTGTGGCGGGAAAGTCTGCATACCTATTTGCGAGAAACAGAGGGTGCTGTTCCGTTCAATGGTCTTACACACAGGCAGAATAACGACCAGCCGTTGATCGATGACTGGGTTCAACAATATGGTTTGGAAGCCTGGACCCGGCGCATTTTGGAGGTGTCGGTAGGACCTATTATCCACATGCTGTTCGGGCATGGCATCGGTATGGAGTCCCATGGGCAGAATATTGTGCTGATTCATGAAAACGGTTGGCCGACCCGCATCGCGTTGAAGGATTTCCACGATGGCGTGCGTTATTCGGTGGGTCATCTGACCCACCCGGAGCAGAGCCCCGAATTGTATCCGGTGCCGCCGACCCACGCCCGCATCAACCCCAACTCCTACATCCTGACCGATAACCTGGAGGAAGTGCGTGATTATTCATTGGATGCCTTCTTTTTTATCGCCCTGTCGGATTTATGCCTGTTCCTGAACGATGCCTATGGTTTGGCGGAAAACAGTTTTTGGCGGATGACCGCCGATGTGATTCATCGCTACCAGTCGGCGCACCCCGAACATCAGGCACGATTTGAGCGTTTCGATGTGTTTACCGACAGCTTCGAGATCGAGGAGCTAGCTAAACGTCGGCTGTTGGGCGATGGCGAAGCACGAATCAAACGGGTATCGAACCCCTTGGCGGCTTTTCGAAAGGAGACTCTGTGATGAATAAGTCAGCGTTTAATAATCGGGACTTGGCTCAACAGCAAGTCATGCAAGACCTGTTGGAGTGTTTATGGTCGGAAGGTTTTTTTGAAGGGGAAACCACGGGGTTGGAAAACCCGGATCAATGGCACAGTCTGCTTCGTCAAACATCCTCTTCTGAGGCGGGTGAATATCAATGCTCACTTCTATGGGTGTGGCACCCTAAAAAGCACGCAAGTATAGAAAAAGTGTTAGTGCCGGTGCGCACAGGCATTGCACAGGCGTTGTTGAGCGTAGATCGGGCTCCGGTGTACGCCCTGACCCGGCGGAATACCGTAGAAGTACTGGACGCCCTCAGTCTGATGAACTTGGTGGTGGAAGGATTGGGAGAGCGGATGCCGGGAAGTCCGAAAGGGGCTGAGTTATTTATTCAGGCGCTGGAAACCACTCTGCGGCAAACGGAGTGGTCCTATCGACACCGAATCCCGACCGAAGGGCTTTCAGAGTGTTCTCCCGGTCGGTATTTCCAAACCATGGAACAGTGGGGCGCCTTGCGTGACAGGCCTTATCATCCGGTCGCGAAAGCGAAGCTGGGTTTGAACAAGACTGACTACCACCATTACGTGGCTGAGTTCGATGAAGGGATTCGGCTTAAATGGGTCGCCATACGACGCGACCATCTAGTCGTGGGTTCGGCGATTACGGTCGAAGAACCGGGCCCGGCAAGTTACCTGTTGGATGCCGAGGGGCAAAAGGCGCTGGACGCGGAATTGCGCGAGCGTGGTTTGAAGGACTATTTGCCCATTCCGATTTTGCCCTGGCAACTTGAGCAGGGTTTACCTGAGGCCTTGCGCAAGGAAGGGGAAAGACAACACTGGGTGCCTTTGGCCTTCGACGGCCTGGTCATGAAGTCCACCTCCTCGGTTCGATCCATGGCGCCGCTGGATGACAGCCCGGATTATCTCAAATTGCCAATGAGTGTGTATTCGCTCGGCTCTTCGCGTTATTTACCGGCTGTGAAAATGATGAACGGCGTCATAGCCCAGGAGTTGCTCGACAAAGCCCTGAAGCTGGATCCGGTATTGGAGCAACAGGTGCACTATTGCGATGAAGCTCATTGGTGGGCGTTCATGCCGCCAGCCGCCAGCCTGTTTGACGACTACCCACGGCACCTTTCCGCCATGGTGCGACGTTACCCGAAGTCTTTACTGGAGGATCCTGAATGCCGACTCATTCCTATGTCTGCACTTGGCACTCTGCTTCCAGATGGTCCGCATCATTGTTTCGACCACTGGCTCGAGGAAAGGCGCATGCCCACCACCGAAACGTCTGTGCTGCAGTTGTTCCAGGAAGTGTGCGACGTCTTTCTTGAGTTGAATTTGCGTCTGTTCCGGTTGGGTATCATTCCTGAGATACACGGACAGAACGCTGTGCTGGTGAAGCGCCGGGGGAAAGTCGACGGCCTGCTGTTGCGCGACCACGATTCGTTGCGGCTCTATGTTCCCTGGTTGAATAAGGTGGGGCTTGAAGACCCGGTATTTCGGTTGAAAAAGGGCGTGTCGAATACGCTGTACCACGATAGAGCCGAAGACCTGCTGTTCTATCTGCTCACACTCGGCATTCAGGTAAACCTGCGGGCGATCATCGATACCCTGGCCGAACGATATCAATTGAACGAACAGGCGCTTTGGAAAGTATTGCGACTCAGCCTGATTCGTCAGATCGATGCCGTGGACTTTTCCGATGAAGCACGCCGATTGTTGCTGCGGGTGTGTTTCGAGGATGAACAATGGCCACTCAAACTGCTGATTCGCCCGATGCTGGAACGAGCGGGAGGCCCCGGTAGCATGCCCTTTGGAAAAGGCTGGACGGTGAATCCGTTAAAGCGTCTGGGGGATCTGAAAGGGCCTCAAAAAGAGGCTTCCGCTGAACCGGTAGGGCGAGAAGAGCCCGCTTAATAGTTTGAAAGTATAAATAAAAATCATTATTGTTAGCGAAATTGTTCGTAACCAAAAAGGAAAAAGAACCATGCACAGTGTTCTTAAGCGATCGGTCGTTGCGTTCCTGGCCGGGTGGTTGGCTCTCGTCACCTCGACCCAGGCCGAAGAAGCCACCCGGCAGGTGGAGCATGCCCTGGGCGTGACCGAGATCCAAGGTACACCTACGCGAATTGTCACTCTCTACCAGGGTGCCAACGATACAGCGGTCGCCCTGGGTGTGACTCCGGTCGGTGTGGTCGACTCCTGGGTGGAGAAACCCATGTATCACTATTTGCGGGACGCATTGGCGGATGTACCTCACGTTGGTTTGGAAACCCAGCCCAACCTGGAGGAAATCGCCAAACTGAAACCGGACCTTATCATCGCCAATAAGGCTCGCCACGAGAAGGTGTACGCCCAACTGTCGCAAATCGCTCCGACGGTGGCGGAAGATACGGTGTTCGATTTTAAAGGGACGGTTCAGTTAATGGGTGAAGCGCTCAACAAGCAGGAAGCCGCCGATCAATTGCTGGCGGATTGGGATGAGCGGGTGGCTGTGCTGCAAACGGAGCTGAAAAACAAGATGGGTGATCAGTGGCCTTTGCAGGTGGCTGTGACCAACATCCGGAATGACCATTTGCGGGTTTATCTTGAGGAGAGTTTTGCCGGTACTGTTCTGCACGATCTTGGGTTTGAGTTCCCGCCGATGGCGGCTCAGCGCACCTGGGGTGTGAAGCTTAACAGCAAGGAAAGCATTCCGAGCATGAATGCGGATGTGATGTTTATTATTTTCCAGTCGCAGGATGGTTCCGTGCAGGAGAATTATCAGGCGTGGTCGAGCCACCCCTTGTGGAAAAACCTGGATGCAGCCAAGAGTAACCAGGTGTACGACGTCGATCTGGTGGCCTGGCTGATGTCGGGCGGAATCATCGGTGCCAACAATATGATGGACCAACTCTACACACACTTCGGCATTCAGAGCTTATAGCCTCGGCTTACTCGAAACTCCCGTTCCAGAGTTCGCTGTTTGACTAACGCCAGGAATCCGCCCCGGCTGCCCGGTAGGCGTCTCAAGGGTCGGCATGAACCCCTCCCTGGGGCCTGGACCGCAGCATCCCTGCTGCGGACCCCCCTTGAGACGCCTACCGGGCATCCGGGGCTGTTACTGTGGGCGAACTCTGAAACTGATTAATGGCCCTTCAAAGCATTATGCATTCAGATGACTTAGTTCAACGTTACAACGAAATTGCCACCTCAACCCTGGGCCACCTCACCGATGAAGGTTACCTGAAGGGCATTACCGCCCAAACACCCTCGAAACGTCTGTTGGGGCGTGCCTTAACGGTTTCACTGCCACCCATTGATGGCAGCATTATTCGGAAGGCACTTATCGCCGCGCACCCGGGTGATGTGTTAGTGATCGATATGGGAAACGATACCGACCGTGCCTGCTGGGGCGAGCTTCGCACTCTGGCTGCCTTGAAGAAAGGCTTGGGTGGCGTTGTCACCAATGGGTGTGTTACCGATATTGGCGCTTTGAATCAATTGAGTTTTCCGGTGTTTGCGTCGGGTATTAGCGCCATCACCACTCGGCCGCTTAACGCTGGAGGCAGTCTTTTCGAAAGCCTGTGCATCGCGAATAAAACCGTTGAAAACGGCGACCTTGTTGTGGGAGACGAAGATGGCCTCTTTGTCTTGAAACCCGGCCACGCCAGCCAACTGCTTGAACCCGCCCTGGAGAAGCAGGCTTGGGAAGCCCGTCGCCGGCAGGAGTTGGGGGGAGATTAACGATTAGACATTCTGTGGTACTCTGAGCCGGTTTATAGTCGGAACGGAGGGGCTGCATGAAAACGATTGGAATGCTGGGTGGTATGAGCTGGGAAAGCACCCTGGGCTACTACCGGGCAGTCAACGAAGGCGTCAAGGCGAGGCTGGGCGGCCTTCATTCAGCGAAAATCGCGATGGTCAGCGTGGATTTCGACCCTATCGAAAAGATGCAGCATCGGGGCGATTGGGAGGGTACCGCTGAACTCCTGGCTAAAGCTGCTCAGTCCATCGAGAATGCCGGTGCGGATTTTCTGATGATTTGCACCAATACAATGCACAAAGTCGCTCCCGAGATCGAGCGCCACATCAATATTCCCCTGCTCCATATTGCCGATGCCACTGCCGAAGCATTGCTCGCCGAGAATATAAAAACGGTCGGACTGTTGGGTACGGGTTTTACGATGGAACAGGACTTCTACAAAGGCCGGTTGCAGGATAAATTTGGTCTTGAGGTGCTGGTGCCTGAGGCTGAAGACAGGGCCATTATCCATCGCGTTATTTATGAAGAATTGTGCCTGGGCCGGGTGAATGATGCTGCGAAAGCGGAGTACTTGAGAGTAGTGGATGGCTTGGCTGAGAAGGGGGCTGAGGCTGTTATTCTAGGATGCACCGAGATCGGTTTGTTAATTAAACAGATCGATACCCCCATCAAATTATTCGATACCACGGAAATTCATGCCCAAAAAGCGGTTGAGTTTGCATTGCGAAGTGAGGGTAATCATTGATACGCCCTGCCCTGGAAAGTGATGCCGCGTCACTGGTCGATATTTATAACCATTATGTATTGAATACCACCATCAGCTTCGAGGAAGCGGCTATTTCAGCTGAGCAGATGGCAACCCGGATCGAGCGGATATTGGCGGGTGATTTACCCTGGCTGGTGGCGGAGGACAGCGAGGGTGGCGTGATCGGTTACGCTTATGCCTCGCCCTGGAAGGAACGCTCGGCCTATCGCTTTTCTGTGGAGGTGTCCGTCTACCTGCATCCAGAAGCATCCGGTCGCGGAATGGGCACGGCACTTTACACGGCGTTGTTTGATCAGCTTCGGCAGCGGGGTATTCATGCAGCCATGGGCGGTATAGCTTTACCCAACCCGGCCAGTATCGCTTTGCACGAGAAAATGGGTATGACCCGCGCTGCGCTCTACAAAGATGTGGGTTTCAAGTTCGGGCGCTGGATCGATGTCGGTTATTGGCAAGTTATTTTAGAAGGGAGTGCATGATGAGATTAACGCACTATGGTTTTCTGGTAATGGCGCCGGATTACGAACCATCGCAACAAAACGCTCGGCTTGAAAATCCCTTGTTTAAAACCGAAATTCGGGGCGTCTCTTCGCTTCCCCAGGCAATTGACGCCGCCACTTCGTTAATTAACGAAGGTGTTCAGCTTATCGAGTTGTGTGGTGGCTTTAGTGTGGAACAGGCCGAGGAACTGATTGCCACATTGGACACTCATGTCCCCATTGGCCATGTCCGGTTTACCGAGTCGGAAGGTCGTAAGCTGGCGCAGTTAATGTCCGGAACCTGACCGGTTACAGGATCTCCACACCTTCGCATTTATAGCGACCAACAAAGGTATCCTCCTGGAGCACATGGCCGTCCAGATCGAAGCAGAATAGGTAGGTCTCTGTGCGGCCGTCTATTTCAATGCTTTTCAAGGCAACACATTCGTTATCGTGGCCCGGGAGAACCTTGAACGATGACACCCCCCGGTCGGGTATTCGTTCGCCGATTTCCAAAGTACGGATGTCGCTAAAATCCTCGTTGGCGATGATCAGGGTATTGCCCGCCCGCTCCCGTTCATCCACATATTCGTCGAACGGCTCAGTCGAGATTTTCCTAGGGAAGAACAGCCATTCTCGGCGAGTAGGGTGCCATTCGGCCGCTTCGTGAATGACGTAACCTTGGTCAGGTATGTTGAGGGCTTCCCTGATGCGTCGATAATTTTCCTGCCAGTTGATGCTTTCGATGGTGTAGTTCGGGTTTATCGCCTTTATCCATTCCTCTGCAGGCTTTTTACCGTGGCTGCCGACGATCAATTGGTTGCCTTTCAGGGTTGCCCATTCACTTTTAAAGCCTTTGAAAGCTTCATCGCCGCTGCCGGTCATCAGTATCTGACGGGGTATCAACTGATGCTCGTCCCTCACTTCGCATACAAGCCCGGTTCGGTCGTCGAATGCCAGCAGCCATTTTTGCCATAGCACCAGTTCCGAGAATTCGGCACCCCGGCCGCTTTCCGCGATCAGACTGATCAGTTGATGCTCGCCGCCCTGGTCTGCGGGGATATCCTCGAAACTGAACGATACTTTTCCGGTGGCTGGGTCTTGATGGCGATGAAGCTTGTCGTAACGCAGTGTGGATTGCCAAGCCACTTGTCCATCTTCAAGCTCCACCTGCGAGGCATGATCTTCGTCGGTGATAATGGCCAGTGTATAATCCTGTGTCGTGCCGTCATATCGGGTCAGCCGTTGAAGATCCGAGGGTTGGTCACTCATGGCGGGCTCCTTCTGTTGGCATGGGCCGATAAGTGTGGGGGCGGATTTCCGGTGATCAATGGCTGTTCCCGGGAAGACCCGCCCCATGGCGGAGGGAGACTACCAGTTCAAGGTATCGAACACGTTCGCCGACATGCTTTTGTCGTTACCACCGCGTATCACCTTCATGTTGTCCCAGTACCACCAGCTCCAGTAGGTGTCTTCCGTGAAGTCGACGGTCAGGCCATTAAAATCCTGGCCGTTGACGACGGGGACCATGGTGCCTGAAGTCTCGTTGGACATGACGTCGGAATGATTGGTGTCCGCCCCCATGATGATGGGAAAGTGGTTGTACATCAGCGCGGTGGGCGATTTCGCGACGGGGTCTATTTCACCACTCATCTCAATCGCATACGAGCAGGAATCCAATGACTCCTGTAGAACGGACCCGCAGGCGCTGTGCAGTGGGATTACGCTGTCGTCCTTGCCCAGAATAAAAGGTTTGCTGGCGCCGAGATATTCCACACCGCCGCCCACCATTCTAAGCCGGGGTACGGCACTGTTATCCGTGGCGATGCTGCGCGCGACGACTGGTTGAAGGTCGCGTACCACACCCAGCTCGCTGGGGCTGACGTTGGTGCCCAAAAACCAGTTCACTACGGCGGTGGCGGCGTTTGAGAAGATATTATCGCTTTCAACAATGGCGACGCCGAGATCCGCGAGCTCGGTTCCACCGCCAGCACCGGCAATATCAATCACGGTTAACACCTTAATGCGATCAGGGCCGTAGCCCCATTGCCACAGCCATCCGTTGAGGTTTCTTAACATATAGCGGGTGATGAGGCCGCCCGTGGAGTGAGTTACAATCACACAGCCGCTGACGCAGGTGCCCTGGTCGGCCACCGTTTTCATCTGGCTTTTTATCCGTTCACTTACTCCTTCGCGAATGCGTTCACCGCTCGACCAGCTCAGTACCACTTCGGATCGCTGCAGCCAGTATTCCCGCCAATAGTCCACCGCGTTTTGTTGCAGGGTGGCATAGTCCGGATAGGTGCCCAGATGTTCATGCTGAAAACCGTGAACCAGAATCACTGGTTTTCCGTTCAGGGTGGCTTGTGCCGAAAGGCAGAACAGACAGGTCCAAGCCAGTAGAGTTAATTTCAGGAAGGTCATTTTTTGTGTCATGGTTATACATGCCCTTGGTTTTGTTGTTATGAAAGGGGCTTTCCTTGCGTGATCACCCCACTCAAGTGGGGATTGCCAAACCGCTTCTGCGGGTTGTGCAATTCATTGGCCGAGGCCTTGTAGAAACTCCAACCGCTGCTGGGCCAGGGAATCGGTCCAGGTGCTTTCTGCATAGTCGGTCAGGGGGTAGCCCTTGATTCGATAGGCGGTTTCCCGTGACTTTCCATAGCGGTCCTGCAGGTGTTCATCCCCCAAGCGTTCCAACTGAATGTCCTGCAACAGGTAGGGGCCGGGCTGTTCAAGATGGGTGAGCAGTGCCCCGGAGACCTTCAAATGCAGCGGCGGGTGTTCGGGTGTGATCGGGCCTTCGGTTTGAAGATGTGCCAAGGGGTGGCCGGCAAGGCTGTATAGGTTGGCCTGAACAAAAAAGTAGCCTGGGTGTTCGGTCTCTATCCGCAATGGAATGGTCAGGAATTCTCCCTCCACCCGCGTCTCGTGCGGCTGTTCCAGAACAGCCACTGGCGCCTCGTAACGAAACGGCGCGGCCACTGCCAACCGCTGCTCGCCCACCTGGGCTGTCACCTTCCATTGCAGTTCGATCGGCCAGTGGTTCCAAGCTTGGGCCAGATCCACGGTTTGACTGTGCTTCAGTGTCGAACCCGAACCCAGTTGGAGCGGAAGCTCGTAGAGAACATCGCCGTTCAGGGTGGTAACCAAAGCTTTAACCTGGGAGATCAGCAGTCCGGTACTGCTACTGAGTCGCAGCGTCAGCTGTTGAACATCGCCTTTTAAATAGCGGTATCGGTCCAAACCCAGTGTCGCCTCATAGGTGCCGCCATCCGGGGTGGGAAAGGGCAGACTGACGGTCTGGGGCTGGTGTGGCTTGTAACGCAATAGCTCGGCGGAATTGGCTATTGGCTGAGAGAAAGTCGGGTAGCGCGACTGGGCTTCGTACGCCTTGGCCACCTGTTGCATGGGTTTTTGCAACAGAGAAGAGAAACCGGGAGCGCCCTCGGCTTGTGAGACCGTTGCTTCAGCTGCAGGCATCACATCGTTACCCATATCGGCCTCTGCATGGTGGGAGGGCCGAGGTTGGGGGGCTGAGTTGGCCCGCCCGTTTTCCGCGCCCTGGGTCGCATCGTCCGAATGGGGCTCGGAAGCGGGTGCCTCGTTTTTGGCGAGTGGCGGTGTGGCGGCTTCGGGCTTCGCTGGGTCCGGTCTGAATGCCGCCAGAGTTCCAACGGCCATAAGCACCACCGCAGCCAGCAAACCCACGAGTATCAAGCGTTTCATAGCACTCTTTATTGTTGTTGTGTGAGTCGTATTGGTACGCCGGGTCAAGTTAGGGGAAGGGGGATGGGGCGTCTAATTTTTAAACAGGTTATTTCGGGTTTGTGGAGTTCTGTTCAGGAGTATTTCGCGGAGTAATGTATTGATGAGAGGGGGTCAACAGTAGGCTGACCCTTTCGATCCAAACCGTCCCTGGAATTCGACCGACTACCGCGCCAGAATCACACTGGCTTCGGCGTGCAGTTGACGCCCGCCCTGGGCTGGGGACACCACGCCGTATCCGATCTCGTGCCCCACGCGTTGCAGAACGATCGCGATTTCGCCCGCACCGAATGGCGGCACCGGGGGTAGGGGGCCGACATAGGGTGCCAACTCGTCGATGTAGGCGAGTGTGGCCCGACCGACTTCGTCCAACCGGGGCGACAACACGGCCCGCATTTCGGGCGAGGCGGGTATTCCCCGGTCCACTCCCAGCACGGTCACGGCGTCGGGGTTCATGACCAGAAAGTTGGCCAATTCAACCACACGATCCCGTTTTTCCGGTGCCAGCCCTGCGGCAACCGACAACATTTGCGACGGTTTGTAATAGTGCCCGGGGCGTCCACCCGGCAGGACCGGGCAAGCGGTGATGCCCAGCGGCCGCTTCATGAATTTCTGATAATTCACCATCATATTGGGATGCGCGAAGTCCATGGCGGCATAATCCAGCACCAAGGGCGAGGTCTCTATGGAGTTCTTGTACAGAATTTGGATGTCGGCGGGAACACAGGCGCGTTTGGCCCGCAACTCGGACCAGTAATCGAACCACTCCGCGGCGTCGGCAGCGTCGAATCCAAGCTGACCTTCCGAGGTGTACAAGCTCTTACCGCGTTGCATCAACCAGGCTTCAAACACCACTTCCAGGCCGCTGAAATCCAGCGTCGGGTAGTAATTTTCCCGAGGGGTGCCAGCGGCGAACCGGAGGCATTTGTCACTGAACTGCGACCAACTGTCTCCTGTCTGCGGCGGCTCGACACCGGCTTCCCGCCATCGCTCCAGGTCGACGAAACCCGATGTCGCGTTGATGCTAAGATTGACGCCGAACAGGCGACCGTCGACCCGGCAGGAATCGATATTGTGCTCACCGAAGGATTCGATATCGAGCCGGTTGCCCAGGTACGGGTCCAAGGGTTCGAGCACGTCGCTGAGGGCATATTCTTCCAGATAACGGTAATCCATCTGAATCAGGTCCGGCGTATCGCCGAGTGCCGTCAGTGTCGACAGGCGCCGCCAATAGTCCAGCCAGTCGGTGAAGACACTGTCTATGCGGATGCCGGGGTTGGCCGCTTCAAACAGCGCGAAGGCTTCGCCTGTCAGGCGGGCACGATCATCCGTCCCCCAACCTGTGAAGCGTAGAGTCGTGGTGTTCTCGCCGTATGCCAACGGCCCGAGCAGGGAGGCGGCGAAGACGCCCGCCATCCGTCCAATGAATTCACGACGAGGTATTGCGTTTGCGTTCATGGAAAGCCCCCTCTTTGATAAAGGCGAGCGTCTCGGCCAGAGGTACGGCTTTCGAATAGTGATACCCCTGACCCTGACGACAGCCCAGCTGTCGTAATTTTCTGGCTTGTCGACCGGACTCGATACCTTCGGCGATGGTGTCGATGCCCAACGACGCGCACAGGCCGCAAATGGCATGGACCACCGCAAGGCTGTCGGCCGAGGTGCTCATGCCGCTGACAAAAGACCGGTCGATTTTGAGTTTGTCGAACCGGAACTTGCGTAGATAACCGAGGCTGGAGTAGCCCGTGCCGAAATCATCCATGGCGATATGGACGCCGATGTCCCTGAGTGTTTCGAGCAGAAAGAGAGTGCGGTCGGTGTCTTCCAACAACACACCTTCGGTGATTTCCAGCTCCAGGCGCGCCGGGTTCAAACCACTGGTCGCCAAGGCATCGCGCACCTCGTCCAGAAAAGCGTCGTTGCGGAACTGGACTGGCGACAGATTGACGGCAATGCACACATTCTCCGGCCACTGCAGGGCATCCTGACAGGCACGCCGCAAAACCCAGTGCCCGAGTCGGTCGATCAGCCCGATTTCCTCGGCGATGGCAACGAACTCCTCGGGGGATACAAACCCCCGTTGCGGATGCCGCCAGCGCAGCAGTGCCTCGAATCCTTCGATCACCCCGCTGTCGAGCCCGATCTCAGGTTGGTAGTGCAGTTCCAGTGCCTCCTGCTCAATCGCCTTGCGCAGATCCAATTCCAACGAACGCCGGGCCTGGATGTTGGCATCCATCTCCGGTTCGAAGTAGCGAACGGTATTGCGTCCGTCTTTCTTGGCCCGGAACAAAGCGATGTCGGCCCGCTTCAGCAACACATCCGGATCGTCGCCATCGCGCGGGGCGACGGCGATCCCGATCGAAACGCTGGTGATGATGGTGTTACCGCAGACCCGATAGGGCGCTCCCAGATGCTCAACCAGAGTCTCCGCCAGTTGGTTCACCCGGTTTGGTGTCGCCTGTTCGAGCATCAGCACCGCGAATTCGTCGCCGCCGAGACGGGCAACCTGGTCGGAATCGTTCAGGCAAAGACGCAACCGTTCGCCGACCTGAACCAGTAGCTGATCACCAATGGGGTGCCCCAGCGAATCGTTTACTGATTTGAAATCGTCCAGATCCAGGCACAGTAGAGCCGCGCAGTGCTCACCGTCCAGGTTCTCCTGGGCGCTTTGCAGCTGTTCGCGGAACAGGGTGCGGTTGGCCAGCCCGGTCAAGGTATCGTGGTGCGCCAGGTGGGTGATCTGTTCTTCCTGTTGGCGGCGCTCGGTAATGTCCTCGTGCACGGACACCAGGCCGCCTTCCGGCGTATGTGCGACCCGCACGACGATGGTCCGCTCGTTGCGAAAGTCCAGCATCTGCGGCCCCATGGTCGCATCGCGCAGGGTGAGTTCCGTGTCGCCATCCGGACGTTTCATCCACTTGGCGCCCTGTTTGCGGCACAGATCGAGCAACTCCCGCAGCTGCATCCCTTTGTGCACCCGAGGCGGGGTCAGGTCGTACAGTTGCAGGAACCGGGAATTGATCATCAGCAGTCGTCCTTCCGCGTCCGTCAGGCACAAACCCTGCGGGATGCTTTCAATCGCGGCGGTCAGGCGGTCGTACTGGATGCGGATCTGCTGTCGGGATTCTTCCTGCAGCTGGAGGCGCGCATTGGCCAGTTCGAGGATCAACTGCTGGAACGACTGCGCCAGGGCACCGATTTCGTCGGAACGAGCGAACAGCCCCAATGGCATCGGTTGACCCAGGTCGTCGGTCTTGCGCAGATGCTCGACGTGTCGGGTCAAATTCTCCATCGGCCGGGTCAGACGCGAGGCGATGAGCAGACCCGCGATCAGCAACCCAACGGAGGTGGCGGCGGCCACCGCACCGACCACCCAGCGGGATTCCAGAATCTTGTCGCGGATGGTCACAGTCGCCTGGTCGTATTCGCTTCTGGCTTCAAGTTCCAGACCCCGCAACACGTCCGCTAGTGCGATCTCGGCCCGGCTGACCATCATTTTCTGCACGGCTGTGCCGGAATCGAACAGACGCACACGTCGCCAGATGTCATGCAGCCCGCGTGGACCCGCGAGAATTTCGGTCAAGCGCACGATCAGGGTTTCGATGAGCCGACCGGCATCTGCTTGATCGAGGCGGTCGAAAGAGGTCCGTAGAGTTTCAAGTTCATCCGCTAGTGTCGCCAGCACATCCAGGTTCTCACTTTGGGTGCTGGTACCCTGCAATACCTGATTGGAATGAGCGCGTGCCAGATTCCCCTGCAAACGGGCCAGATGGATACTGATGTGCGCCAGATGCAGGGCGGTTTCCATGACGGCGTCGTTCGCATAGGGCCATTCGACCGGGGAAGGTCCGCCATTCAGGGACGACAAGGCAGACGCTTCGACCCAATGCATCGAATTAACCAACTGATCCAACTCGGTCACGGTTGCGAGTGCTTGCTGTCGCCGTGTTTCAAAATCGATCTGCAGGGACTCGCGGGTATCACACAACGAACCCAGATTGTTGATCGTCAGTTGCAGCTCTTGCTTGGCCGAGTGGACTTTCTGTTCGTAGTCGAGCCGTCCAGTCTGGTTCAGGAAGTCCGTGAGGGCATCGATTGCCGCGAATTCATCCGTCAGGGTGCCTTCGAACCAGGAATGATGCGAGCCGTCGGCGCGGTCGCAGGCGGTCAGAATGTCTCGGGCCGCCCGAGTCAGGGTGCGCATGGCGTTGGAAGCGCTCACCGCGTTGGCGAGCAGAGGGATATGGGTGTCGGTTGTCCGGGTCACCACAGTAGCCACTCGGTTGGTATAGGACATTCCGATCCAGCCGACGAGGCTGACGATGACAACGGAGCACAGCGCCGCCGCCACCATTTTAAAGCGGAATCGGCTTGAAACCCGTCGCAACCAGAGTTTCATTGGGTATCCTCTGGCAAGCTGTCCTGCCTCGTGCGTTACACCAAATCAAGCCTAACTTTTCTGGGAGAATGACACGCGGTGCGGATGGCGACATTGACGAAACCGGTGTCGGTAAACCTTTGGCCCCCAAGCTGACCAAACATAGTGACTATAGGTCAACCATCTTATTTGTCCAGTTCCGCCGACCTGGGAGGGCATCCCGAAGCCCGGTCTCCCCCTAAGCCTGTTATGCTACGATGACCCTACCCAGAAAGACATAGGCTGTATCTGTGCCGAATAGACAATGATGGGCTAATGAGCCACCGCCACGCTAATGTCCGCACCCGAGGGCCAAACTATGAATCAACCTTCGACTACGGAAACTGCTTCATTCGACTGCCAGCATGCACTTGAGACGGCACTGGGTATTCCCTTCAGCCAAGGCAACCGAATCCGCGTGCTGCGTAATGGCGTCGAGATCTTCCCGCCCATGCTTGATGCGATTCGCCAGGCCCGTAACAGTGTGCAGTTCCTGACTTATATTTATTGGGAAGGCCGGATCGCCGAAAAATTCGCCGAAGCCCTGGCCGACCGTGCCCGAGCCGGGGTTCAGGTCAGGGTGATTCTTGACGCAGTCGGCGCCTTCAACATGCCCGATGCTTTGATCGACTTTATGCAAAGCGCCGGTGTCGAAATCGTCTGGTTTCGTCCCCCCGTACGCTGGAAGATTTGGCAGGTGGATAACCGCACCCATCGCAAAGTACTGGTGTGCGACGGCCGTATCGCATTCACAGGCGGTGTCGGCATCGCCGAACAATGGGAAGGTGACGCCCGCAACCCCAACGAATGGCGAGATACGCACTTTCAAATTGAAGGCCCCGCCGTTCAGGGGTTACAAGCCGCTTTTATCGACAACTGGGTGGAGACCGATTGTTCGGTGCACAGCGGAATAGGCGAGATTGGGGAAGCCAAGGCCCTCGCCCCAGCGGGGGAAAGCCGGGTTCAAGTGCTGAAAACGGCTGCGGCGGTCAATTGGAGCCCCATTGCCACCATGTACCATGTGCTATTGACACTGGCCCGCCGCAAAGTGCGCATCACCACCGCCTATTTCGTACCCCACCACAGCATCGTGCAACTGCTTCATGCGACTGTTCAACGCGGGGTGGATGTGCAAATTCTGGTTCCGGGGCCCTACCATGACCACCGGGTGGCCCAGTTGGCCCAGGAAGATGAATACGCCCCTCTTCTTGAAGCAGGGGTGCGTATGTGGTCGTACCAACCCACCATGCTGCATACCAAGGTGGTAACAGTTGACGATTCAGTCGCCTGCATCGGTTCCGCCAACTTTAATCAACGATCGATGAGTAAAGATGATGAACTGGCCCTGCTCGTTATGGACGAAGCAGTGACAAGCGAATTGGACAAGCACTTCGAAGAGGACTGTACACGTGCGATAGAAATGCGTGCTGAAGACTACCAGCGACGCGGTTGGCTCAGAAAGTTCACGGTGAAGTTTCTGAACCTGTTTCGTCAACAGATGTAAGGCTGGTTTGATTCTATTTTACGTTCCACCAATCAAAGGTAGGATAGTTGGTTTGTTCAGAGTAGCACGTACTGCTGATGCTGAAGTCAACTTTCTTTCCCGCAAAAAACGCAGCTGTAAAATGAGATAATGCCGCGTCACCGTTAGGTGATTCAACATCCCATCTAATAGATGTGCTACTGCAACTACTTGGGCCGACGGCGGAGCCGCTAATTTGCACAAAACATGTAGTGTCATGGCGGTGACACCCTATTTTTAATATATCTCTATCACCAGAACCTGTACCGGCGACAGCTGCAAGAGGAAATATAAAGGACAGACCCAATAAAATTTTCATGACTACTCCTTATCCATAAAGGCTTCTTAATATCAATCTGCGCCTGGGTATCGGCGCCACCACGCGCTAAAAATACCACAAAGCCTTAGCGTGGCCCAGAGCATTGTGCTTAGGTTACCCTGAGTGAATCATAAATGTTTTTACTGTCGCGGGGTGGCGCGAGTGTGCGACAGAACAATACACCAATCGTTTTTCGGAATGGCGGCTTAATATCAATGGGTGACCCTATTGGTTAACTACTATCGCTTTATTCGAATAAATGCTAATTGATACGAGTAAGTAGTTGCATTGTCTGTATTAATGGCAATTTCCACTTTTTTGTTAGCTGCTAACGCAGAGAGTGCAACAGACAACATACCGTTGTATGCAGGGGATGTGTTTTCTAGGTGAAGATATGATTTTCCTCCACAGCTATAGATCCCATTTTCATTTTCAACTTTAACTATTAATTTGTTTTGTAGTACATGCGCATCATCTCTTGATCCCTCCACCCAAACATCTGAGATGTATAAGTCGTCACAATATTGAGTGTCCGCAAATGTCATTGTAGATACGCAAAATACAAATAAAGCAGCTCCAATATATTTCACTACATATACCTCATGTCTAAGTAGTTGGTTTGCCAATGGGCTAAAATTTGTTGACCCTTGGATTTCAATAACGCGGTGTTATAAAGGAAAGGTAAGTAAGGTTTGTAGTTCAGCTCGCCTCGGTGTGAGCCCATGAATTCCGAGTTGCCACGTTGTGTCCAGCCTAGGCGGTAGAAGCGGGCCATGAAATTAGTCCTTTTTATTTGAAGGGAAGGTTAAACCTTGTGGGATGTAGAGTCAATGACTCTGCCCCTCTTGATTGCAGCTAAAAAGGGGTGCTAAAAGCCGTTTGTTTGGACTACTCTCTTGGATCACGATACTCAAGCAAAGGAAACCCTCTAATGTCTTGGAGGCGTGAATAAATATGAAAAATACGTGCCGCAATTTTCTTACCGGTTGAATTTCTGATCCTGCGCATTGTAGCCTCTAGGTCGCCTCGAAACTCAGGCATCTTCGAAGGATACTTGCTGGACTGAGATATGACCCAACTGAAATCCTTCCTGAGTTCTTCTGGAAACTCCTTTTCTTGAAGTGGTAAGAGGGTAAGTACAGCTGTTTGTAACCGCGATCTCACATCTCCTTGGCCAATACAAAGCTGTTGCACAGCTAAGTAGACCCTTTCGATAACTGACTCTGCCGCCTGCCGTGTTTCAATGCTTTCCTCCGACCTTGTTCCAAAATCTTCCATACTTGGCTCCGTAGGATGTGATGTTAACGCCAGCAGAATCAAGCAATACGGCTTCCCGCTGACTGCCTTCTTAAATTCCTTGTGTAGCAATAGGGTCTAGCAATAGGGTCGGAGTCATTGATGTTTGGATTCCAAGAACTCCGCCGACTTCCTATCCCCGCCACGCCTCAGTGGGGTTGCCCGGCGTCCGGTTTTCGCCTCGATTTGAGCCTTGAAGCGTTCATCACCCCACACCCAACCCTTGTTGGTGGATTCCCGTATCGCCGTCATGTCCCGCTCCGGCATCCTACCCCTGAATAAAGCACGATAAGCGGTCAATCGCTCGGCTTCGGCCTTACCTAGTCGTTTATACAGCGAATGAGGTGTCAGCAACTGAATGGATTTGCCCAGCGCATTGCCCTGATAACTGGACCATGGATACTCTGAAGCATGGCGTACCATGCTCGCTCGCACGGGGTTGAGTTCGATGTAACGGTACACCGTTAACAAATAATTGTCGGCATCTACCAGGGTCGACTTATAGCGACCCTCCCACAAGGTGCCGGTGCGCTGATAGGTATAATTGAAATACTGAACATACTTTCGCCCCAGCGCTTGCATCATACGGCTGACGCCTTGCGCATCGCCGGGTGTTACCAATAAGTGGACGTGGTTGGTCATGAGCACGAAGGCATGAATGGCCACCTTGTATTTGGTGGCGGCGTCATAGAGGAAAGATAAATAAGCCTTGTAGTCCGCCTCGTCGTAAAAACAGGCTTCCCGGTTGTTGCCACGTTGGACGATATGTTGGGCGCAGCCGGGGAGGTAGAGGCGGGGAAGGCGAGACATGGGTTATTCCTTTGTATTTGAAGGGGAGGTTAAACCTTGTGGTGGATCAAATCAATGACTCTGACCCCATTGATTGTGACCCCATTGATTGACGTGGTTGGTCATGAGCGCGTAGGCATGAATGGCCACTTGGTATTTGGTGGCGGCGTCATAGAGGAAAGATAAATAAGCCTTGTAGTCCGCCTCGTCGTAAAAACAGGCTTCCCGGTTGTTGCCACGTTGGATGATATGCTGGGCGCAGCCTGGGAGGTAGAGGCGGGGAAGGCGAGCCATGGGGTTGTTCCTGTGTATTTTGATGGGAAGGTTAAACCTTGTGGGAGGTTAAATCAATGACTCTGACCCTATTGATTGCTATTGATTCACTCTGACCCTATTGATTCTGACCCCATTGATTGCTGACCCCATTGATTGGGGCAAAACACCCCCGGTTATCCGATTAGGCCAACCCCGACAGTTGCTATTCACCGCCTTCCTTAATTGAGAAGAAATGCGCAAAAAGTGCCACTTCATCTTCCTGTTCCTTCGTAAGAGAAATCTTTTGTTGCTCATCCTTTAGTAGAACATCATTACCGAATGCCATGCTGGCGTAGTAACTCGCCCTTGCCGCATCTCTGATGGATCGAGAAATATGATCAAAGAGCGCTAAGAAAGCGACTAATTCCTGCCGACCCCAAAAGCTATGTATATTGTACCGTTCCGAAGTTGTTATTCCATGTACAAGTTTGTTTCTCATATCCTTGAACAAGTGCAATCCAGCATGCAATTCAGGAACGATGTCATAAGTATCCTCAATCGATTTAAGCATAGAACCAAACGTCTTTTTCTTCCAATCATCAATTCGGTCTTTGATTGTTTTATACCTTCTTCTTTCTTTTTCGGAAAGACCAAACAAGAAAGAATTCGCTAAGTAAAATTCGACCTGTTGACATCTCGCTACACACATTCCAAGCATGGTCAATAATTGCGATTGAGATTCCTCCCATATATCTTCATCGCTATATTCATGGTCACTTAGTATCTTGTCGTTTCTAAGTTCATCAATGGCCTTTCGACCTATATTTCGAACTCTAGTAAATCCACTTCCAGTTTCCACATATACTACATCGTCGAGCAATACTTCCGCTGTATCATCTATCACTCGAAATTCTGCCCCAAGCTCTTCTAGCAAGTCCTTATGCGCATACCAAGGCCAAACGGGTCTTTCTTCATCATTTGTTGATTTCCTGAAATATGACTCTTCTATCTTCTTCGGTATTCTCATTATTTTATGGGCCGTCACATCTTCAGGTCCAAACCCATTCATTTCTATTTCAACTCGGCATGCGCTACGACTGTTCCTAGCTACAACAAAACAGTCTTCTTCGCCATCCGACTGGACCCAATAAAGTTGCCAATACGTCATATTTCATCCTGGCCTAACGCCTCAAGCTCCGAATTGGTGAACTTGACGACTTTTTTGCGCAAGCAAAAAAAGGTTATAGCATTGCCAAGTTCCCATGCTTTGACTGTTAGGGGTTTGCTAGTAGAAAGTATACAGGCTTATATCCGCCCATAAAATACATTGGAATATAGCGCTCTGCCCCCCTGCTGATCATCTTGATCTCTTTGATTGCATCTATAAATGTACTTAAATCAAAGTGCTTGTCGGAACGATCAATAATTTCAGAAACCCTGCTAATATCTTTAAAGAAATAACCTTCAGGTTCCTCTGCTATTACACCCCGAGCATTAACCACGGCACAATAATCAATATCATTAGCATTGAACTTAGCCAAATCTGCCCATAGAAAGTCTTCACACTCACTTAATTCCCAAAAACTTTTTGCCAACGGGCAACCAGCAATAATAGGAATTCCCAGCTCCTGACTAGCTTTAGCGCCACAGATAATTTGTTCGCTGAATTTCACTATTAATCTTTCATCGTTCGGCAACAACTTGGGGCGCCGTGGATAAAGTCCAAGTACTTTGAAAACGTAGGATCCATTTACCAACTTAGATATTTTACCCCCTTCTCTCGAAATCCATGGATATATAGGAACTACATGCCGAAATTTATTTCTAAGTGCCTCTGTTACTTGAGGAATCAAAATATATTCTGCTGAGCGCTCACAAATAAAACTCGTTGGATTCATCCTGTACCCCTAGCGTTGCTGACACGCGCTCAGCCTTGTATGATCCTTTTTTATCGGACTTAGGAACATTTTCTAAATTACAGTTATCTTCTCACATGCAGAATACAGTCGCTTTGCGTAAGCAAAACCTCTTAACTTCACCCAATTTTCCGTCACAAGAAAAACCCACACCCAAAGCATCGAAAAATGGATAGCTATAAGACCCAAGTAGGGAAATGAAATTTCCTGAATAACAAGCCTCGGTGACGTACTCCCTAGAGTTGTTGCATCAGGGTACATGACAACCAAGCTACCCAGTAGTGAAGATACAGTTATGAAAATGCCTAATGATTTAAATGCTCTAATGTTTCTAGCGAACCCATATGCAACATTCTCTTTGAAGACTAACGGGTATATAGTCGTATCCCGAGTATGCTCCCTGAGGTAGTTTGACGCAGACCTATATAGCTCATCGGCTCTTTCTGGGTTCGCTTGCTCATATTCGGGTGTCGTGGGGCTGAAGTTTGATATAAGTAACGCTAGCCGGTCCATGTAACGTGATTTGGTTACACTATCGATCGTATTGTCGGTGTGCCTTAAAATAATGGTGGTAGGCGCGCCACCCCACTTTTTGAATAGCTTGTCCTGAAGAGCATTACCTTTTGCCGACATCTGATTGGCGGCAAAATTTATCACCCCGAAAGCTACAAAGAATGTTACCGTAGATCCTGTCCAAGTTCGTGAAGGCTCAAAGAGGACAAGCAAAGAGATAAATATTGGAAAAACTAGAAATAACGCCGGTTTTACCCTGGCGTTGAAGCTGTATTCATCGAAGTATTTTGAAAATTCACTCATTTGTACGGCAGCCAATTCTTATAGAGTGTATTCAGTTTCAACAGTAAGACTACCAAAGTAATTGGGGTAGCTTGTGCATCCTTCATCATTAAGGAAGTCTTTTGAGTAGTCGCTTTCCGATGAATAGAAATGGACCTTATTACCGACACACTCCATCGTTATATGACCCGCTCTATTCTGGGTAAGTATTTCATATCCGGTATAGTAATTGAGATGACGGGACGGGGCCTCGCCAATAACGATAACCTGAGGATCAAGCTTTTCAAGCCAAGAATTAGGTATTTTCCCTGAATTCCTGCCGTGGTGTGCAGCAAAAACGACAGTCGTCTTTTCCAGTTCAATTTCATCTACAATATCTTCCATGAATTGGGTTTCAAGATCACCAAGCCACATGAAGCTCGCCCCTCCGGAAAAGCTATATCTAATTACTGCAGATGTGTTGTTATAGCTCTCGCCAGCATCACAAGCACTCAGAGCTTCTTTGAAGTGTTCATTATCAGTATCCGGCCATAATATATTGATACCAGCACTTCCTCTTTCATCATCACCGATGTTCATCCACTTTCTTGAGCATCCCTTATAGATGTAAAAAGCCTTATCGCCATCTCTTAAATCACAGTACCTCTTGAAAGACTCCGTGTCCTTGTCTTTTATAGCCTGATTCTTTACGACATAGAAATTGTAGATTGGCATTGAATCGTCAAGCCAGTGAATGCCTCCAAAGTGATCTTCATCTGGATGGGTACATATAAACCGTGTGATGCCCTTGTCTCTACTCTCGTCTTTAAGCTCTTGGATTATTTCATCCCGGTTTTCATCGGAAAGATCACAGTCGATGATGGTAAAGTTATCGCCTCCATGTCGAATGTAGAACATATCGCCT
The DNA here is from genome assembly GCA_965652395.1 of uncultured Saccharospirillum sp. Lineage (GTDB taxonomy): Bacteria > Pseudomonadota > Gammaproteobacteria > Pseudomonadales > Natronospirillaceae > Saccharospirillum. The sequence continues at coordinate 156,355 of CBFGUW010000005.1, forward strand.
GCACCGACAGCGTAGCTTTTTATGATTGGCATGAAGCACTCCTTAATATTGTTGGCCTATCCGATAGGGTGTTGAATGGTCGCATTGATCTAACAGCGTGTTCATCGCCACATTCGACCCTTGTTCCGAGATGCTCCCAGCCCGACCTATCGCAAAAACCTTCGCAAAAGACCATTCTAGAGCCCTTTGATACCTTCGTCCCCATCACTACACCTGACTATCAACCCCCTGAAAAACCATCAAATCTGATGACTATCTCAGATACTCAATCACTTCCGACGCATATTTCGGCGAATATCCGGTATATCCGTCGCACACCCTGTAAGGTTTAGAGCAAACTGTGACGGAGTTCAACCTTAAATTTTTGCAAGGTGTCGGATGTGTCCGCTTTGTACCCAAAGTCGGGTATTCATTTGCGGAAATCCACAAGTACAGTCTTCAAAAGCGCTCCGGGTAAATCGGGCTCCGCAATTAGAAGAACCTGAAAGTTCTCTAGTGTTGATGGCGGGTTTCGCGGGCAGGGTTGGGAGGTCGCGCACGGAGTACGCTCCTACAGGGTGCCCCCAAAAAAATTCGGCGGATGGGGCGGTCGAGACCGCCCCTGGGGGGAGGTGTTGTCCTCTTGTTTCCGAGCTCTGTGTTTAGCTCAGCAGGGTTCGTTCTACCACCCAGTATGAGGCGATAACGGCAATCACCAGCGAGGCCGGGTTGGTGATGCGTGGGCGGTACCATTCCCGCTTGCTGAACCACAGGCCGACGGCTAGGAAGCACAGTGCAATCACGCTCAACTGGCCCAGCTCAACCCCGACATTAAATGCAATCAATCCGGTTACGAAGTGGGCCGGGCTGAGGCCTATCTCGGTCAGCACGCCGGCGAAGCCGAGCCCGTGAAGCAGGCCGAATCCGAACACTACAAAGGGTCGCCATTTGGTCATATCCCGCGACCAGATGTTTTCCACGGCCACATACACAATCGACAGCGCAATCAAGGGTTCCACGATGGAGGCTGGAATGCTGACGATGCCGAGCATGCCCAACGCCAGCGTTACAGTGTGCGCCAGTGTGAAACTGGTCACCTGCCACAAAAGGGGTGCCAAACGGGTGCTCAGTAAGAACAGGCCGACCACGAACAGAATATGGTCCAGCCCTTTCGGCAGGATGTGTTCATAACCAATCACCAAATAGTTCAGGAAAATCTCACCCGCCCCCTGGCTGACGCCGGTCACGTCTATGGACGATGCGCTGTCACCCGCCTGAAGGTACTCGGTATAAATTTCCTCGCCGCCCGGCCCGGTAACACGCAGGGCATTGGCGCCATAGCTTTCATCCAACCGCCAAATCAAGGTGGTGGTGCCCGCAGGCAGGGTGCCTGCCATTCTGATAAAGGAATCCCGCGCCAGCTCCAGGTCGCCCACCGGGGGAACTTCCACTTCACTCACTTCCGGGGTTAATGCCTCACCATTGGCACTGAACTCGATATTTTGCTTTAGGGTTGGGGCGTAGCTTTCGAATTCCGATGTCAGCTCGTCGGAGGGGAGGGCTCTCAGGCGGTTATAGGCCTCCGCATTGGGCGAATCGTCCGTATCACTGTGTTCCGGGCTGATCTCCGCCATCATGGCTTCCAGGTTAACCCTTAGCTGTAGCGTGTATTCGCCGCTTTCCTGAAGGTTGATGTCTATGATGGCCGGGCGGATTTCGTGGGCCTGGGTGGGCGTTATCGCTGCCAGTGCGAGCAGTGTAAGCAGGCACAGGCTTAGGGCTTGTCGAAAGGAAAAGTGCATCGTCAGTCCTTTTTGTTATGAGATGGGTCTGTTATTGGTCTTGGGCATGATTCCACAGAGGCGGGCCCGGATAAAGTTAATAGATACGGTGGTGATGGGCAGGTGGATGCAGCTTATTTGCAATACTGTTGATTCAGATGAATCAACCAGGCGAATGATAAACAAGGGGTCATGAAAGCTCGCGGTTGAGACCAAAGCGAATGATGGCTAGCGACGGGTGCCCGGGAAGCCTCAGCGGGGAAGTCCGCAGCAAGGATGCTGCGGGCTAGGCCCCATGGACGGGTTCATGCCGACCCCGCAGAGGCTTCCCGGGCACCCGTCGCGGGTTCAGCCTCGAAACAAAAAAAGGGCGCCTATGGCGCCCAAATTGACTTGCTTACGTCAGTCGGGAATAGTCTGAAAAGCTCAGGCGAACTGTTCTTCCTCGGTGGAACCTGTCAGAGCGGTCACGGATGAAGCGCCACCCTGAATGACATTGGTCATGTCATCGAAATAGCCAGTACCCACTTCCTGCTGGTGCGCCACAAAGGTGTAACCCTTCTCGGCATCGCGGAACTCCTGCTCCTGCAGCTCAACATAGGCCGTCATATCACGGCGTGCATAGGCATGCGCCAGGTTGAACATCGAATTCCACATGTTATGAATGCCCGCCAGCGTAATGAACTGGAACTTATAGCCCATCGCCGACAGCTCAGTCTGGAACTTCGCAATGGTCGCGTCGTCCAGGTTCTTCTTCCAGTTGAAAGAAGGCGAACAGTTATAGGCCAGCAACTGGTCTGGGTATTCCTTGCGAATCGCCTCCGCAAACTTACGGGCCTCTTCCAGGTTCGGCGTCGCCGTCTCGCACCACAGCAGGTCCGCATAAGGCGCATAGGCCAGGCCGCGTGAAATCGCCTGATCAATACCCGCCTTCACCCGGTAAAAACCTTCAGCCGTACGGTCACCGGTCAGGAAAGGCGCATCGTAAGGGTCGCAATCCGACGTCATCAGGTCCGCCGCGTTCGCATCGGTCCGCGCCAGCAGAATGGTCGGTACACCTTCCACATCCGCCGCCAAACGAGCCGCCGTCAGCTTCTGTACCGCTTCCTGAGTCGGCACCAGCACCTTGCCACCCATGTGGCCGCACTTCTTAACAGAGGCCAACTGGTCTTCGAAATGCACACCGGAAGCCCCGGCGCGGATCATGTTTTTCATCAGTTCATAAGCGTTCAATACACCGCCGAAACCGGCTTCGGCATCCGCCACGATGGGCGCGAAATAGTCGATGAAATCCGCATCGCCCGGGTTTTTACCGGTTTTCCACTGAATCTGGTCGGCACGCTCAAAAGCATTGTTGATGCGGCGCACCACGGTCGGTACAGAATCCACCGCATAAAGAGACTGGTCTGGGTACATGGTCTCGCTGCTGTTGTTATCCGCCGCGACCTGCCAACCCGAGAGGTAAATGGCCTGGATACCCGCCTTCACCTGTTGTACCGCCTGGCCGCCGGTCAGAGCGCCCATGGCGTTGACGAAATCTTTCTCCGGGCGGAACGCCGGGCGGCCGCCTTCGTTGATCAGCTGCCACAGCTTCTCGGCACCGCGGGTGGCGATGGTGTTGTCACGCTTCAGGGAACCACGCAGGCGGACGACATCTTCGGCACTGTAGGTGCGCTTCACATTGCTCCATCGTGGGTTGATGTCCCAGTCTTTCTGGATGGCTTCGATTTCAGCCTGGCGGTTGTAGTGTCCGGTAGTCATGGCGTTGTCCTCTAGTTGTGATAGCGGTGGTCCGCTTTTTATTTCGTCTGCTGCGGGGCTTGCGTTGCGCCCCTTACGACCATGACTTCACCTTAAAACTAGCGTTTGGATTTGACCAATTTATAGTTATTATTTTCAGTATTCATGTGGTGAATGATGGGTGAGGCCGTTATCATGGCCCAAAACCGAACCTGGGAGGGCGGCCATGCAACTCAGCCGTATCGATATGAACCTGCTGGTGTACCTCAATGTACTGCTGCGCGAGCGAAGCGTCACCCGCGCGGCGGACCAGTTGGGCATCAGTCAACCCGCCATGAGCAACGGCCTGCGCCGGTTGCGAACCCTGTTCGACGACCCGCTGCTCATCCGCACCAGCGAAGGCATGACCCCCACCGAGCGGGCCAGCCAGTTGGAACCCATGCTGCGCACCGTGCTGCAGGAAATCGAACGGGCCGTGCAACCGCGTGCCGAGTTCGATGCGGCGGGCAGTAGCCGGGTGTTTCGCATCATGGTCAGTGACTATGCCGAATCGACCCTCATACCGCCCTTATTGCGCCGGTTGCGCGAAGCGGCGCCCAATCTGATTCTGGACCTGATGACCCCCAGCGACGTCAGCTTTCTGGATGTGGAACAGGGCAAGGTCGATATGGTCATCAACCGCTTCGACGACATTCCCCAGTCGTTCCACCAAACCACAGTATGGCGGGATGAGTTTTGCTGCATGGTCAGTGTCGATAACCCCATTCTGGATAACTTCAGCCTGAAAAATTACCTCAAGGCGCAGCATGTTTGGGTGAGTAAAACCGGCTATGGCGTGGGGGTTGGGGTGAACCCGGGCGACGTGCAGCGCTTGGGTTGGGTTGATGAGGTGTTGGGGCAGCTTGGGAAGAAACGCCGCATCACGGTGTTCACCCGTCACTACCAGGCAGCCATGTTGTTGGCCGAACAAAACGACTTGGTGGTGACCATCCCGTCGCGGGCGGCTTTATTGCAGGCCCATAATGATCGGCTGGCGGTAAAAGCGCCGCCGTTCGAGATTCCCGCCATTCAATTGAAAATGGTGTGGAGCCCGCTGTTGCATCAGGACCCGGCACACCGTTGGATGCGTCGGTTGATTAGTGAAGTGGCTGAGGAAGTGCCCGCGCCTGAGTTTTTGTAGTGCCTCAAGTTTCGGGGTTCGCTGGCAAGGACTAGCATCGGATGCCTGGTTAGCCCATCAAGGGTGGTCCGCAGCATGGATGCTGCGGTCCAGGCCCCATGGATGGGTTCACGCCGACCCTTGAGGGGCTAACCAGGTAGCCGGTGCGTACGATTGGCAACGTTTTGAACAGCGAACTCCGAAACTTGGTGCGCCGAGCAAAGCTCAGGCGCAGAGGAAGTTAT
>CBFGUW010000006.1:0-149798 GCA_965652395.1 uncultured Saccharospirillum sp.
TGCACATCGGGGTCGATGCAGTGACAGGTGTGATACACAGCCTCGAAACCACGGCGGCCAATGTCCATGACCTAACCCCGTCAGAAAAACTGCTGCATGGTGGCGAAAAGCATATATTTGCTGATGCGGGATATCAGGGCATGGAGAAAAGACCGGAACATGAAGGCAGATCGGCGAGTTTGGAAATAGCCATGCGCCCTGGGAAGCGCAGTCAACTGAGCAAGGGGTCACCCGAAGAGAAGGCCGAGCGCGCTAAGGCCAGCATTCGCGCAAAGGTCGAACACCCTTTTCGGTTGATTAAATGTGTATTCGGATATGCGAAGGTCCGTTATCGTGGCTTGGCTAAGAATCACAGTCGCCTGACGTTCCTGGCGGCGTTGGTTAATCTCGTCACAATGAAGAAGGCATTGCTGGCATAGAAGTGGTACGCCTGCGATGCGCCGAATTGGCTATGAATTAGTCAATTTGTGCAAGAAGGTGAAGCCAAAGTCGTCAACTTGCGCCTCATCAAGGTGCCGATATCAAAATTGTTAATCTGAACAGCTTTGAAACTCATTGTTCAGAGGCTCCTTAGGTGTTCTGAACTGGGACGGGTTCCCCATGCCACTCTGTTAAAAATAGAAGACACAACCCGAATTTGGCTACATGGAGCCTTGGGGTTGTCGACGATCCAAGATAATCAGCTGGATATGCTACAAAAAAGTGGGAATATTCTGGATCATCGACGTTTTTATTGGTGATCCAGGACCATGGAAAAGCCAGGATTATCGTTTGATCTTCCATCGAGAGGCATTGGAATCAGGGTTCCAAGAAGTTAGCATTGAGTGATCGAGCAGAATAGGCTTGGATCATGTGCAACTTTTAAGACGAATAAACTGTTATGCAAGCCAAGCGATCATAAAGTAGACAATACAGACAGGAAGGAGTAACTAATGGCAGATCTTGCCTCGCAACCAACATCTATTCAATCGATATACAGTTGGTACAAGGATAATAAACTGTTTGTTAATCGTCGGTACCAAAGAAAGCTTGTATGGACGCAAGAAGAAAAACAGAGATTAATTGAGTCTATACTTAAAAAGTACCCCATTCCTGCGATATTGATTTCGGAAAGAGATCAGAGTGGTACGTATGAGATAATAGATGGCCTGCAGAGACTTCATGCGATTGTGTCTTTTATAGAGACCTCCTTTCCTACTTTAGAAGGAGAATATTTTAATCTAGATTATTTTCCAACTGCTAAAAGTAGCGCAGAGGCTGGTAATTTCGAGCAAACTGAATCCCCCGATCTTATTGATCAAAAGCAAGTAACTACGATACTTGATTACTCATTGGCACTGTCTGTAATGAGAAATGCAACGGAGCAAGAAGTAAACGATGTTTTTGACAGAATTAATACATACGGCCATAGGCTGAGCGACCAAGAAAGAAGGCAAGCAGGCATTAAAAATGACTTTTCTGAGACTGTCAGACATATAGCATCTGAAATTAGAGGTGATGATTCCTCTGATGTGTTAACACTTAACCTCATGCCCTCCGTAAGCGTTGACCTACCAATGACAAAACATGGTTACGAGGTTCGTGCCGAAGAAGTGTTTTGGGTTCAGCAAGGTATTTTGAGATCAACTGATCTTAGGGATAGTGAAGACGAGCAGTGTATAGCGGATATTGTGGCATCAATAGTAGGCGGGCAGTTGATCACGCGATCAAAAGATGCACTAGATAGAATCTATATTGATGGAAGTGACGAAAATAGAAGAATAATAGATGCCTTAGATGTTTATGGGGTAGACCGAATTTCTGAAGAGTTTAATTTTTGCATTGATGAAGTTCAAAAAATATGTAACGAAGGAAAAGAGACAAAGTTGAGGGATTTGCTGTTTGCCAAAAGGACAACTAACGCATTCCCGTCTGTTTTTGCCACTTTGTTCATGTCGCTGCATGAAGTATTTGTGGTTGATAAAAAGATAATATCAGATTATAAGAAGGCTAAAAGCTCTTTAGACAATTTGATAAGCAGAATTGAATCGGGCCGAAAAGCTGGATCTCCGGAAGAGCGTAGAAAAAACGTAGATACCGTAAAAGGACTTTTGGCGAGTTGCCTTGTCGATGCTAAAGGTACGCAGCATATTTATGGGACCCATTCAACCGTAGAGATACAGACCTCTATTCGAAGATCAGAGATAGAGCATCCGTATTATGAGTTAAAGCAAGGGCTCTTGAGTCTTTCTGAGAAAAGAGAGCGGGACGACAACGTAATAACTAAGGTAATTAATACTATCTGTGCAATGGCTAACAATGGACCTCAGTCTTCAGGGAAAATAATAATTGGGGTCGCAGATAAAGATGCGGATAAGGAAAGAATTAATAAGCTGGATCATATAGAGCCTAAGCCCATCGGCAAGAGGTATGTTGTAGGTGTGAAAAGAGAGGCTAAAAGCCTTGGAATTTCGGTAGAAAAGTATTTCTCTATTTGGAAAGATGGTATTCGAAATTCTGATTTATCATTGGCGCTAAAGGATTCTGTCCTTTCCAATATTGACTACAATGACTTCTTTGGCCTTGGTGTTATCACCATCACGGTGCCGCCGCAAAAGGAAATATCATATGTCGGCGACGATACCTATTTTAGGAGCGGTGACGATACATTAAAGGCTGAAAACGCAAAACAAATCGCTTCAATAGCAAAGCGGTTTTAGATTTTTTCTGCATAACCAGTGAATCAAGCCGACCGCTTTGCGCTGGCGCTCCAAGCGGCGGCTTATTCAGGGCGTTAAGTGCAAGGGGATAATGGATGAGGCAATACGAGTACGATGGATCGGTAACGCAACAGAACGACGTAATATGCTATGCGTTTTCTCCTGATTTACTGGAGGCATCTGAGAAGGAGCTAAAGAGTTTCCTTCAAACTTTGTGCCGCCACTTTCCGAAAACTGAAAACGGCGAAGGTGGGTATAAGCCGATGGAAAACCAGGCTTTGCTCGAAACCTTTAACTCAGCTCACCGGTACGTCTGCGAACTGATCCGTACTAAACGTGCGCAGAAGCGGCACTGGTGGATCTTCGCGGTATCCTTCGCGACATTGGTAGTGTTGTCGCTGACACTTGCACATTCTGTCTATGTGCAAAATTCCGAAGCTGATCAGTCCGGCACAGCACTTAACCAGGCAATGCACGCGACAAGCGCGTGATTGCGGCGTTACACGTAAAGGAGAGATGCGTGCCATTTCGGAAGTACCTAACTGAAAGAAACCTATATCTTTTAAGTGGTTTAGTTGTAGTCTGCTGGATGATCTTTGATCCCCACTGGGAGCCAGTGGCAGTTTTTGTTGCTACCTGCGCTGTGATCAAGGGAGTCTCTATGGCACAGCAAGCTAAAGAAAAAGAGGAATTTACGAAAGAGTTTGATTCTTACAATAGTGAAATCAGAAACTCATTAGCCTATTTGGTAGATACGCATCTTGCAGATCAAGATAGGGAAAACCAAGAAGAAAGAATGTCAAAAATGTGGCAAGAGCACGGACAGGGTAATAATGATGTATTCATCGATTATATAATTCATTCTTTAATGATACATAATTCGGAACGGTGTCAGTTTCAGGGGTTTAATATTGTGAATACGGGCGGGATGATTGCCGCACAGTTAGTTCAGGAAATTGACCGGTTTCTAGAGAATGCTAAAAAATACGACCTAGAAGATTATATTAAAAGCACTAAGTTGTATGATCTGTACAAATGGTTAGTACATCCTCAGTATCTAGAATTTCGCAGGAGAGCATATTGGCCGTTTTACGTGTAACAATCGCGTTAATCAGGACGCTCGCAAGCTCGCGCCTATTACGCGGGCGTTAGGTAGCCAAATGAGAACTACAGGAATGGGGCTTTGGAGTGATTCTTTCGAAATGCTCGAGGCCGCAAAGGTAATCAAGTCTCACCAACCTAGGCTTATTAGTCCGAAGTACTACTTGCTTGGTCACAGCTTAGAGGTAGGTCTGAAAGGCTATTTGCTGGCGAAGGGGTACAGTGAAAAGCAATTAAGGAAAATCGGTCACGATTTAGACAAAGTTTTAGAAAACTGCAATGAGCAAAAGATAGGAAATCACTTTGTATTTACTGAGCAACAACGTGGGATGGTTGCTCTGCTAAATGAATATTACAGAGCTAAAGAGTTAGAATATAGAGTTACTGGATACAAAACGTTTCCAGATGATTGTGAATTAATAGAAATGATTGAAGGGCTACTAAATGCTATTAAGCCCTTATGTCGTGAGTCTATCCGCGAAGCAACCTAATAAACCAAGGTTGTCCTGTCCGCCAAAAACCGCTCCGCAGCGGGCATCGGACTCACTACCGTTCGCCGCAACTTAGGAGCGTTAGCATTCAAAAGGACGAGCAACGTGCTATTCGAAGAGAAATTACGTACCTACTCAGGGCCGAAAACTTACGATGAACGTGATTTTGACTTCCTCGATCGTTCAAAAAGAAAGGAAGCTGAAAAAGTCAGGGAGTTTCTCAACTACTGGATTGAGCGATTTCCAGAAGCAGAGCAAAAAGAGCTTGCCTCACGCATCCTGTCTCGGGACTCGAAGGCGTTTGAGTCAGCCACGTTTGAAATCGTCTTATACGCGATACTTACCAACCTAGGCGCCTCGATAGAGATTCATCCTGATCTTGATAATGGCAGTGAAAAGCATCCGGATTTTTTGGTTTCTTTCGGTGAAGGGGAGGAATTCTACGTCGAGGCAGTATTAGCATCTGAGCATAGCGAAGCCGAATTAGCGGCAGAAAGAAGAAAGAACGTGGTACTGGATTCGATTGAACGTATGGAGTCACCAAACTTCTTTTTGAGTATTAATGCAGAAGGAAACCCAGAAACACCACCTTCAGGGAAAACCCTCCGCCGAGAGCTTTCAGCCTGGCTTGCCAAACTTGATCCAGATGTCGTAGCAAATGCCGTTGATGAGCACGGATTTGAGGCTGTTCCGAAAATGCAATGGCATCACGATGGATGGGAAATTGAATTTGAAGCGAATCCAATAAAGCCTGAAAAGCGAGGAATTGGGCAGCGTGTAATTGGAGTGCTTTCGGGTGGGGCACGTTTTATCAACGAATGGGAGCCAATTCGAGATGCTCTGCGCTCGAAAGGTAATCGATACGGCGAGCTTTCAAAGCCATTAGTGGTAGCTGTAAACGTAGAGGCCTTTTCTCTCGATAAGATCGATGAAATGCAGGCCTTATACGGCCAAGAGGAATACGTCTTTAGCCGTGATAACCCTGGGGCCCAGCCTGAAATGCGAAGAGCCGCAAATGGATTATGGAATGGGCCTCATGGCCCCCAATACACTCGAATTAGCGGGACGTGGTTGTTCGGGGGAATGAGCCCCTGGAACATAGTAAGCCGAAAAAATACCGTTTACTTCAATCCTTGGGCACAACTCGCGGCCCCTGACGAGCTACGAAGGCTAAATCATGCTTCAGCAAACGAAGGGAAAATGGAATGGGTTGATGGCATTCCTCTAGCAGAATTGCTGGGGCTTGAAAGTTCGTGGCCGGAATAATGCTAACAAGTTGTTCCAGCGGGGTTCCGCTGCGCTTGTGTGTCATGACGAAAGGCCGCTGGCCTTTCTTGCTGTATCAAAGGTGAGGGAAGGCCCCTCGGTTTCGGCAATCAGATGCTGGAACCAAACTACCCTATGCGACTGGGATTAAGAGTGCCGGTCGTGAGCGATGGGGAAAGGCAGGCAGGGCCTGCCAGTTAAGCTTACAATTTAAAGCCCCGGCTTTGCCGGGGGATATCTACTTAACTGCCCACTCTATTGGCGTGCCGTATGAGCGATCAAGCTCTATACCGCTCGCTAACAACAGGCAATAACCGCTGAAAATGGCCACTTGGAAGCCCACATGAACTATAAAGTCACACTAAGACCGGCCACCATGGACGATGCGAATATGCTCTTGGAGTGGCGTAACGATCCGGAAACAAGAGAAGCCAGCCACAGCATGGTCATGATTCAGAAAAGCGATCACCTATCATGGTTGGCACGCACACTGAGCGATCCTGATCGAAGACTCTATATCGCCGAAGCAAGTGGCGACCCTGTCGGCACTGTCCGCTCTGACTATAAAGATGGCGTCTGGGAGTTGTCCTGGACCCTTTCTCCCCATGCACGAGGGCGGGGGTTGGCAAAACAGATGGTTGCGATTTTGGCCAACCAAATCTCAGAACCCATCCGGGCGGAAGTGAAAGCAGGGAACATCGCCTCAGCCCGAATCGCTGAATATGCAGGTATGGAGTTCGAACGGGAGGTGGATGGAGTTTGTTTCTATAAAAGAGCATCGCGTGCTGTATAAAAAAGAAAGGCGTAATTGGTAGAGGGTGACGGAATATTTGGTGGATCGCCGGGAGTGAGGATTCGAGGCTGTTGTACTACATTATGAACCGCATAAACAACGGCTGCTGGATAGGATCATGAAGAGGAGTGGAAAATGCCAACTAAGTCTATGACGGGGAAAACCCCAAGAGGACCCAAGTCTGGAATGGCCAAAGGCAAACGGTCAGTCTCGCCTTCCAGTAAACCGGGCGAACCGGTACTGCTGTCCGGAGGAAACCCCCAAATCGCGAAAGCGGATGGTGATGCTCCGGTACAAGCCTATATTGCGGCTATGCCTGGGTGGAAAGGGGATGTCGGTCGTTATCTGGACGATTTGATAGTGCAAACCGTTCCCGAGGTACGAAAAGCGGTACGATGGAACTCTCCGTTTTATGGTATTGAAGGACAGGGTTGGTTTCTCAGCTATCATTGCTTCACGAAGTACATTAAAGTCACCTTTCTTCGCGGTACTCAGTTAAATCCGCTGCCGCCAGTCGAATCAAAGGACCCGAACACGCGATATTTGCATATTTATGAGGGCGAGCAGGTGGATGAAGAGCAGTTAAAGAACTGGCTTCGGCAGGCCGCTGGAATGCCGGGTGACCCATTGTTTTAGCAAATAGGCCGACTTTATGAACACAGACATTATCGCTTATAACGATTCTCAATCTGCTGACGAGGGTGCTATCTGCCGTCCGGCTTGAACGATTAAAATAAAAACAACTCACTGTCGATTCGCGGTCCCGACATTCGACTATGAATGGAAGCCGCTGATGGTTCAGGTTCAAAGGCGGCGTTTGCACAGCCATGGGAGAATGATAATGACAGCAAAATGCACCCCTTTGTCCTGCAGGTGTGGACAAGTCAAACTGAGTGTTTCCGGAACCCCCATTCTCAGCGCCGAATGTCTGTGCGCCGATTGTCAGAAGGCAGGCTCGATCTTACAGGCTCTGCCCCGGGCGTCAGCCATTCTGGATAAAAACGGCGGTACCCGGTTCGAGATTTTTCGGAAGGATAGGGTTCAGTGCGAACAGGGGGCGGAGCACCTACGTGAACATCGGTTATCCGATGACTCTAAAACCCGTCGGGTGGTGGCTGTATGCTGTAACACCCCTATGTTTTTGGATTTTACGAATGGTCACTGGCTAAGTATCTATGGAGCCCTATGGCAGCAGGAGGCGTTGCCCCCTCTGGAAATCAGAACGATGACGCGGAGTCGGCCGCCGGGTGTTGAACTTCCAGACGATGTGCCGAACCCCAGTACCCACACGGTTTCATTCTATTTCAAATTATTGTCGGCTTGGGTCGCGATGGGGTTTCGAACACCAAAGGTTGATTATGTTAACGGCCGTCTCGATGTCCCATAGCCAATCCCTCCCATATCATGGTGTTAATGACGAATATTCAGAGGAAAAACAATGAAAATCAGCGTAGAAACGACAGTTGCAGCGCCAATGGCACAGGTATGGCGAGCTTATTCAAACCCGGAAGATATTAAACAATGGAACGCCGCCTCGGATGACTGGCACACTCCTGAGTCCCGTGTGGACTTCCGGGAAGGGGGCGAGTTCTGTTCAAGAATGGAAGCCAGGGATGGCAGTATGGGGTTCGATTTTTCGGGGACCTATACAAAGATTGTCGAACACCAATTGATCGAGTATTCCTTTGGTGATCGCCACGCCCAAGTAGCGTTCACGGACAGCCCTTCAGGTGTCACCGTGCGCGTTACATTCGAAGGCGAGGATACTCACTCCGAAGAGCAGCAACGGGAAGGGTGGCAGAGCATTTTGAATAACTTTAAAAAACATGTAGAGGCTCAACCTGACACATGAATTCGCGAATACATGGGATGGAGTAATGATACGACACATATCGCTTAGAGAACGGTTCCAAGCCCCGCAATGAGACCCTATACTCCAACGACATTCATGGCTTAGGTCTTGTATTTATGGTTCATATCGAGCCTGGGATTTACGAGCATTTCAAAGGGCAGCGCTACCGTGTCATTGGTCTGTGCCGTCACAGCGAAACCGAAGAGCCTATGGTTGCTTATCAGTGCCTCTATGGGGATTTCAGCCTATGGGTGCGTCCTTTGGATAATTTTCTTCAAACCGTGACTGTCGATGGCGAAGAGGTGCCTCGCTTCGAGCGGGTTCAGGCCTTGTCCGAGGTGGACTGGTTGTCATTGTCGGAAGCCGGTTCTTCGTCGAATTCTGAGCTGTAAAGTCCGGCGATCATCCTGGAAATGGCTTTGATGTTCTGGTTTTTGCTTTCAAATACTATATCGGTTGTCATTAGCATATCCTTGGCGTGTTTGAAGTAGGCAGCAGCTGAGGACAGGTCTCCGTTTTGTTTGGCTCGCAAGCCTTGCAGTTTGTAGGCTTCCACTTCCAACAGCAGAATATTGCGTTTAAGGCGCGCCAAATGGTCGTGACCCTCCAACTCTGTGATCTCGCCACGGTTGATTAATGCTCTGATCACTTTCATGGTACGACTGAAATGGCGTTTGATGAGATTGATTTGCCGGTCGCTGGTGGGGGTTTCGGGTTTGTTTTCCAATTCCCCCAATTGATCAATGTCATTGCTGAGGCCTTCGTAGTAATCCATGTCGCGCTGACAGGTGGGGTCATCCGGCGCTATGTTGAGCATGGTTTCGGCATCCCGTCTCAGAATGGCCTGTAGCGCTCTGAGAAGGTCGGGGTTGCGATCATAGACCATCAACGTTGAGTAAAGTTCTTCCAGTTCGCCGAGGCGCTGTCGGCGTTGGCGCAAGCGGGCTTTGAGTTCCTGTTCCTCCATCTGCTTAACCGTCGCCAGGCGGCTCAGGTAGAGGCCTCCGACGATGAGACCGATCAATACAGTGAATGTCAGAATGGCGAATAGGGACACCCGGTGACTCCTTACGTTTTGAAACAAAACTTGACCTGGGGTAGGCAAAAAGATATACGTCTGCGCCTCTTGCGTTCTCAGCCGAACGTAAGCTACTTATATAAAAGGAAGCAATAGGCGGAATTATAGCGCATGGGTAAATCTCTGGTCATTGTCGAGTCACCAGCTAAAGCGAAGACAATCAACAAGTACCTCGGTAACGATTTCATCGTGAAGTCTTCGGTGGGTCACATTCGTGATCTGCCCACCAGCGGTCAGACGAAACCGGTGGATGCCAAAGCCCGTGCCCGCCAGGCCGCAGAGACGCGCAAGCTGTCTCCTGAAGAAAAAGCCCTTCATAAAAAGAAGAAGGCCAAAGAACAACTGATTGCCCGTATGGGCATTGATCCCGACCATGGTTGGGAAGCCAATTATCAGGTGCTGCCCGGCAAAGAGAAGGTGGTGGATGAGCTCCGCCGCCTTGCGAAGACAGCCGACACCGTCTATCTCGCGACGGATTTGGACCGCGAAGGGGAGGCCATTGCCTGGCATCTCCAGGAAAGTATTGGTCTGGCGCCCGAAAAATACCGGCGCGTGGTATTTAACGAAATCACCAAGAAAGCCATTCAGGGCGCCTTTGAGGAGCCCGGAGACCTGGACTTGAACCGGGTTAACGCTCAGCAGGCCCGACGTTTCCTTGATCGCGTGGTCGGCTATATGGTCTCCCCTTTGCTGTGGGCCAAGGTGGCTCGCGGTTTGAGTGCCGGGCGGGTTCAGTCGGTCGCGGTCCGTTTGATCGTCGAGCGCGAGCGCGAGATCCGTGCCTTCATCCCTGAAGAATTTTGGGATCTGCATGCTCTGACGAAGGCCGCCAAAGGCGAGGAAGTCCGTTTCGAGGTGGCTCGGTATCAGGGTGAGAAATACCGCCCGGTCAATGAAAGCCAGAGTCAGGAGCATGTTCAGCGGCTGCAAGGCCAATCGTTCAAGATTACAGACCGGGAAGACAAACCCACCCAGTCACGCCCCTCGGCGCCCTTTATTACCTCCACGCTGCAGCAGGCGGCCAGTACGCGCCTGGGTTTCAGCGTGAAAAAAACCATGACCATGGCTCAGCGTCTTTACGAAGCAGGGCACATCACCTATATGCGTACCGACTCCACCAACCTGAGTCAGGAGGCCGTGGCCTCTGCACGGGAGTACATCGGTGACCAGTTCGGTGACAAGTACCTACCCGAGACACCGCAAAGCTACGGTAGCCGGGAGGGGGCTCAGGAAGCGCACGAAGCCATTCGCCCGTCCTACGTGACACGCAAGAGTGCGGACCTGAGCGACATGGAGCGCGACGCTCAGCGGCTCTATGAGCTGATTTGGCAACGCTTCGTGGCGTGCCAGATGACACCTGCGAAATACAAGAGCACCACCCTGACCATCGAAACCGGCGGCTACGAGCTGAAAGCCCGGGGCCGCGTCGTGGTGTTCGATGGTTACACCCGCGTGATGAAACAGGTGGCCAAAGGCGACGACGCTGTTGAGCTGCCGGATCTCAAAGTGGGCGAGCCGCTGTCGCTCGAGAAGCTGGAGCCGAAGCAGCATTTCACCAAGCCGCCGGCGCGTTATACCGAAGCTTCTTTGGTTAAAGAGCTGGAAAAGCAGGGCATTGGCCGGCCGTCGACTTATGCGTCGATTATCTCGACCATTCAGGAGCGCGGCTACGTACGCCTGCAGAACCGCCGTTTTTATGCTGAAAAAATCGGCGATATCGTGACCGACCGTCTGACGGAATCCTTCCGAGACTTGATGGAATATCAGTTTACGGCCCGACTTGAAGAATACCTGGATGAAATCGCCACGGGCGAACGAACCTGGAAAGAAGTCCTCGACTCCTTCTATGAGGATTTCACCCGTCAGTTGGAACAGGCGGAGTCGGAACAGGATGGCATGCGCGCCAACGAGCCCACGCCAACCGATATCGAATGCCCGAAATGCGGCCGTCCTATGATGATCCGCAACGGCACCACCGGTGTCTTCCTCGGGTGCTCCGGTTACAACCTGCCGCCCAAGGAGCGTTGCAAGGGGACTCTGAACCTGATTCCCGGTGACGAGGCGCTGGCCGTTGATGACGACGACGAAGAAGCCGAAGCCCAGGCACTGCGCCATAAAGAGCGCTGCGATGAGTGCGGCACGGCAATGGACAGTTACCTGATTGATGAGCAGCGGAAATTGCACATCTGCGGTAACAACCCTGATTGCTCGGGGTTCAAGATTGAAAAAGGGCAGTTCAAGATCAAGGGTTACGATGGCCCGACCCTGGAATGCGATAAATGCGGCTCCGAAATGCAGCTCAAGAGCGGTCGCTTCGGTAAGTATTTCGGGTGCACCAACGAAGACTGCAAGAACACCCGTAAGCTCTTGCGCAGTGGAGAGCCAGCACCACCGAAAATGGATCCAATCCCCATGCCGGAGCTGCAATGTCAGAAGGTGGATGATACCTACGTTCTGCGTGACGGGGCATCAGGGCTCTTCCTGGCGGCCAGTCAGTTCCCGAAAAACCGGGAAACCCGACCACCGTTGGTGAAAGAGCTGCTGGCGCATAAATCCGAGATTCCGGACAAGTACCAGTACATTCTGAAAGCGCCGACCGAGGACGACGAAGGTCGCCCGAGCGTGATTCGTTTCAGTCGTAAGACCAAGGAACAGTACGTGATGACGGAGAACGACAGCGGCAAAGCGAGTGGCTGGAAAGCGCATTATGTCAACGGCAAGTGGGTAATTGATGAAAAAAGTGGAAAGAAAAAATAAAACTCTGTTGCCGTAAATGAAAAAACGCCCTTATTTAAGGGCGTTTTTTGTTTATAAATGCACCAAATTGGGTAGATGCCTGTAGCTTTCTTTCACAGTTTGGACACATTTGCCTGCCAAAAGGCGACTTCTGGCTGGCTATTTGCGTAAAAATCAGGCTTTTCCAGTGTCTTTTACCGTGCTGGCTGGGTTAGGCCGGAGGCTTCAGGCATAAAAAAACCGGCCAGAGCCGGTTTTTTTAAAGCACTAAAGCCGTTACTTGGCGGGTACGTCCCGCTGTTCGTGGCCTTTGTACAGCTGGCGAGGACGACCGATACGGTATTGGCCGCTGATCATCTCTTTCCAATGGGCAATCCAGCCCGGCGTACGGCCAACGGCGAACAACACGGTGAACATGTCGGTCGGAATACCGATGGCCTTAAAGATGATGCCGGAGTAGAAGTCGACGTTGGGATAGAGTTTCTTCTCGACGAAGTACTCATCTTCCAGGGCGATCTTCTCCAGACGCATGGCGATCTTCAGCAGCGGGTCATTGTTGACGCCCAGCTCTTTCAGGACTTCGTCGCAGGTCTCTTTCATCACCTTGGCGCGCGGGTCGTAGTTCTTGTAAACCCGGTGGCCGAAGCCCATCAGACGGAAGGGGTCTTCCTTGTCTTTGGCGCGGGCAATGAACTCCTCGATGCGGGACTCGTCGCCGATTTCTTCCAGCATGTTCAGTACCGCTTCGTTGGCGCCACCATGCGCCGGACCCCAGAGGGCGGCGATGCCAGCAGCGATGCAGGCAAAGGGGTTTGCGCCGGAAGAGCCGGCCAGACGAACCGTGGAAGTCGAGGCATTCTGCTCATGATCCGCGTGCAGGATGAAGATTTTGTCCATCGCGCGGGCCAGCACCGGGTTGACCTGGTATTCCTCGGCCGGGGTGCTGAACATCATGTGCAGGAAGTTCCCACCATAGGACAGATTGTTCCGCGGGTAGGCGAATGGCTGACCGATGGAGTACTTATAAGCCATGGCCGCCAGAGTGGGCATCTTGGAGATCAGACGGTGGGCCGCGACTTCACGGTGGCGGTCGTTGCTGATGTCCAGAGAGTCATGGTAGAAGGCCGACAGGGCGCCGACCACGCCGACCATGATGGCCATTGGGTGGGAATCGCGGCGGAAGCCTTTGAAGAACTGATGCAGCTGCTCGTGCACCATGGTGTGGTGCATGATGGCATGCTCGAACTTCTGTTTCTGCTCGGTAGCGGGGAGCTCGCCGTGCAGCAGCAGATAACACACATCTAGATAGTCGCACTGATTCGCCAATTGGTCGATCGGGTAGCCCCGGTGCAACAGAACGCCTTTCGCGCCGTCGATGTAGGTGATTTCAGACTCGCAGGATGCTGTGGATACAAAGCCCGGATCGTATGTGAACAGACCGTTTTCGGTCAGGGATCGGACATCGACAACATCAGGACCCAGGGTGCCGGAATAAACTGGCAAATCGATCGGGTCGCGTCCTTCGATGACTAACTTGGCTTTCTTGTCAGTCATGAGGCCTCCTCTCCAAAGCAGGGTTAGGCGTCGGAATTGTGACGCAGGGTGGTATTGGATGGCGCACCGGCGCAGGGGGTTCAGGTACGTCTTTGCAACTGAAAGCGCGCTGTCATGCTTCTTTGTTTATCGTGTTTCTTTATAGAGTTGTGACACAGGGTGCGAAATCGCGCACAACTATAGAGAGTTTCAAACCTTTGTCAATTTGACTTCCGGCGTACCTGGCATCACTCCACCAAAAGTCGCAGATGAAAAGATTTGTTAATGAATACAATAGTCCACGCTTATTACGTAGGAAAATTACAGCGTACCGGGCACTGTGATCATTTGTAATTAGAAACGACGATCACTATAATTCCGGCCGCATTTCGGGGTTGGGCCTCCCGGTCCAGCACTTCCAAACGCCCCAACGTCGGGGCCCGCACTTAAAAAATAAAGAGTGAACTGCCGTGAACGACCACCGACCTAAGAACTTAGATCTGACGACGATCCGAATGCCGGTCGCTGCCATAGCGTCCATCACGCATCGGATTACCGGTGTGATGCTGTTCGTTGCTGTAGGCTTCCTCGTATGGGCCTTGAGCCTGAGCCTGGAATCCAGTCAGGGATTTGAACAGACAGCTGCCATCCTGTCTCACCCCTTCGCCAAACTGATCACTTGGGGAATCCTGTCGTTGATTGCCTATCACTTCCTGGCCGGGGTCAAACATCTGATTATGGATGCTGGCTATTTCGAAACCAAGGAATCAGGACCGCTGGCCGCCAAGGTCACTCTGGCTCTGACCGCCGTCGTAATCGTTCTGTTGGGGGTTTGGGTATGGTAAGAAGTGTCACAAACCTGTCGCGCAGTGGCTTGATGGATTGGGTTATCCAGCGGGTCTCCGCCGTTCTACTGGCTCTTTATACTCTTTTCCTTCTCGGTATCTTTATTGCCAACCCTGATCTCGGTTACCAGGAATGGCAGCAGCTGTTCTCCATTCTCTGGGTCAAAATCTTCACTCTTCTTACTCTGCTTGCATTGGTCGGTCACATCTGGGTCGGTATGTGGACGGTCGTTACCGACTATATAAAGAGCCCCTGGCCTCGCTTTCTTGTCCTGTTAGTGATTGCCGTGACATCCATCGTTTATCTGTATACCGGTATAGCCGCAGTGTGGGGTGCATAAGATATGGCTAATGTTAAAACTATGACCTTCGATGCCATCGTGGTCGGTGGTGGTGGTGCGGGCATGCGTTCCGCACTGCAATTGGCTCAGTCCGGTTTGAATACCGCTGTTATCTCCAAGGTGTTCCCAACCCGCTCCCATACGGTTTCCGCCCAGGGCGGCATCACCTGCGCTATCGCCAGTGCGGACCCGAATGACGACTGGCGCTGGCACATGTATGACACCGTTAAAGGGTCTGACTACATCGGTGACCAGGATGCCATCGAATATATGTGCTCCGTCGGCCCGCAGGCTGTTTTCGAATTGGACCATATGGGTCTGCCTTTCTCCCGTTTCGAAAACGGCCGCATCTATCAGCGTCCTTTCGGTGGTCAGTCCAAAAACTTTGGTGAAGGTGGTCAGGCGGCCCGTACCTGCGCGGCGGCCGACCGGACCGGTCATGCCCTGTTGCACACCCTGTATCAGGCCAACCTGAAAGCCGGTACCGCCTTCCTGAACGAATGGTATGCGGTGGATCTGGTCACTAATGCCGCCAATGCGGTAGTGGGCGTGGTCGCCATTGAAATTGAAACCGGCGATGTGGTGCACATTCAGTCCAAGGCGACTGTGTTGGCCACCGGCGGCGCCGGTCGTATTTACGCCTCCACCACCAATGCCCTGATCAACACCGGCGACGGTATCGGCATGGCGTTGCGTGCCGGTTTCCCGGTGCAGGATATGGAAATGTGGCAGTTCCACCCGACCGGTATTTATGGCGCCGGTGTTCTGGTGACCGAAGGGTGCCGGGGCGAGGGCGGTTACCTCATCAATAAAGACGGTGAGCGTTTCATGGAACGCTACGCGCCCAACGCCAAAGACCTGGCTGGCCGTGATGTGGTGGCCCGTTCCATGGTTTTGGAAATCCTGGAAGGCCGTGGTGGCGGTAAAGACGGCGATCACGTCTTCCTGAAGCTCGACCACCTGGGTGAAGAGCTGCTGCACAGCCGTCTGCCGGGCATTGTTGAATTGTCCAAGACGTTTGCCCATGTTGACCCGGCCAAAGAACCGATTCCGGTTGTGCCGACCTGCCATTACATGATGGGTGGTATTCCGACCAACGTCGGCGGTCAGGCTCTGATGATCGATGCCGACGGCAACGATCAGGTTATCAACGGCTTGTATGCCTGTGGTGAGGCGGCCTGTGTTTCGGTTCACGGCGCCAACCGCCTGGGCGGTAACTCTCTTCTCGACCTGGTTGTCTTCGGTCGTTCGGCGGGCATGCAGATCGAGAAAGTTCTGCGCGAGGGGTATGAATCCAGCGCGGCGACCCAATCCGATATCGACAAAGCCATGGCCCGTATGGATGCGCTGGAAAGCTCCAAAGACGGCGAACGTGTCGACGACGTGAAAAAAGACCTGCAGAACACCATGCAGCTGCACTTCGGCGTATTCCGCGAAGGCAAGAGCATGGCCGAGGGTCTGAAGAAACTGAGCGAAATCCGCGAGCGCGTGGGTCGCGTCCGTCTGGATGACAAGAGCCGGGCGTTCAATACGGCCCGCATCGAGGCGCTGGAACTGGCGAACCTGATGGAAGTGGCGGAAGCCACAGCCGTTGCCGCCGAGCAACGCACCGAAAGCCGTGGTGCTCACGCCCGGGAGGATTACCAGGACCGTGACGATGAGAACTGGCTGTGCCACTCCATCTTCAAGCCCGGTGAGAAAACGATTTCCAAGCGTGCGGTGAACTTCTCGCCGAAGACCGTGGAAACCTTCCAGCCCAAAATCCGGACGTACTAAACCACCGAATTCGGAGAGCGCCGCAGTATGAAAGTCAGTATTTATCGTTACAATCCGGAAACCGACAAGAAGCCATACATGCAGGATTACGACGTCGATGTTCCGGCCAACCGGGATCTGATGATCCTGGACGTCCTGGCTCTGGTGAAAGAACAGGACACCACCGTTTCCTATCGTCGGTCCTGCCGTGAAGGGGTATGCGGTTCCGATGGTCTCAATATTAACGGCACCAATGCGCTGGCCTGTATCACGCCGATATCCTCAGTGAAGGGTGGACGTGATAAACTCGTCATCCGGCCGCTACCGGGTCTTCCGGTCATTCGCGATCTGGTGGTTGATATGGGCGTCTTCTACAAGCAATACGAGAAGATCAAACCCTATCTGATCAACGACAAACCAGCGCCGGCCATTGAACGCCTGCAAAGCCCTGAAGACCGGGAAAAGCTGGACGGCCTCTATGAGTGCATCCTGTGCGCCTGCTGTTCAACCTCTTGCCCTTCTTTCTGGTGGAACCCGGACAAGTTCGTAGGTCCCGCCGGTTTGCTGCAGGCTTACCGTTTCCTGGCGGACAGCCGGGATACGGCGACCGCGGATCGTCTGGCCGACCTCGACGACCCGTTCAGTGTGTTCCGCTGCCGTGGCATCATGAATTGTGTCGCTGTTTGCCCGAAAGGGCTGAACCCGACCAAAGCCATCGGCCACATTCGGGAAATGCTGTTGTCGAATGCCATTTAAGCGAATTCAGCCGCTGTCACTTCGCGGTTGTACCCCGGCGCCCTCTGGGCACCGGGGTTTTGTCCAGCCGGGCGATGGGTTTATGCATCACCCGCTGAATAAAAGTGACATATAGACGGAAACATTTTAGCCGATGCTCCTGGCATCATCTTCTCCGCGGTTTTGAACAAACAGGGTTCAAGCAATGCAAAACGGCACCATGGAGGAACTTTGGTCGACGTCCCATCTGTCGGGCGGCAACCAAACCTACCTTGATGAAATGTACGAAGCCTATCTGGCTGACCCCAATTCTGTTCCCGAGCAATGGCGCTCGGTCTTCGACAAACTCCCCAACATAAACGATCAGGTCACCACCGACACCCCTCACGCTCCGGTTCGGGATCACTTTCTTCTGCTGGGTAAATCCAAAAAAGTCGCTGCTGACACTCTGGCTCCCAGCCTGATTTCCGACCATGAACGCAAGCAGGTGCGTGTGCATCAGCTGGCGACGGCGTACCGGTTCCGCGGTCACCAGAAAGCACAACTCGACCCGTTGGGTTTGTTCGAACGTGAGCCCGTCCCCGATCTGGACATGCAATACCATGGCCTGACCGCTGGCGACGAGGACACCATCTTTCAATGTGGCAACCTGTACATCGGCAAGGCCGAAGCACCGCTGAAAGAGATTCTTTCGGCCATGGAGCAAACCTACTGCTCCTCCGTCGGTGCGGAGTTCACCCACATCGTCAACACCGCCGAGCGCCGCTGGATTGAGCAGCGCATGGAATCCGTGCGGTCGCGTCCGGAATATTCCCCGGAAGCGCGCAAGCACATTCTTGAGCGTTTGACGGCCGCCGAAGGCCTGGAAAAATTCCTGGGTTCCAAATACCCGGGTACCAAGCGTTTTGGTCTGGAAGGCGGCGAGACGCTGATTCCCCTGATGGATGAGTTGATCCAGCGCTGCGGCTCCTACGGCACCAAGGAAATTGTGATCGGCATGGCCCACCGGGGCCGTCTGAACATGCTGGTCAATATTCTGGGTAAGAACCCGGCGGAGCTGTTCGAGGAATTCGAAGGCAAGTCCTTCCTGGCGCAGGGTTCCGGTGACGTGAAATACCACCAGGGCTTCTCCTCCAACGTGATGACGGCGGGTGGCGAGGTTCACCTAGCGTTGGCCTTTAACCCATCACACCTGGAAATCGTGTCTCCAGTGGTCGAGGGCTCGGTACGTGCCCGTCAGGATCGCCGCAAAGACAACGTTCGCGACCAGGTTGTACCGGTCAATATTCATGGTGATGCAGCCTTTGCCGGTCAGGGCGTGGTCATGGAAACCTTCCAGGCCTCCCAGACCCGCGCCTACAACACAGGCGGCACCATTCACATCATCATCAACAACCAGGTGGGTTTCACCACGTCCAAACGTGAAGACGCCCGCTCGACCGAGTACTGTACCGACGTCGCCAAGATGGTTCAGGCACCGATCTTCCATGTGAACGGTGATGACCCTGAAGCTGTGGTATTTGTTACTCAGTTGGCCGTTGACTACCGTCAGCAGTTCAAGAAGGACGTAGTGATCGATCTGGTATGTTACCGCCGTCGCGGTCACAACGAAGCTGACGAACCGGCGATGACGCAACCGCTGATGTACAACGCCATTCGCAGCCGCAAGAGTTCTCTCGCGCTCTACGCCGACAGCCTGGTGGAACAGAATGTGGTGGCCAGCGACGACATCAAATCCATGGCCGATGAATACCGCGATTTGCTCGACAACGGCGAGCATGTGGTGAAATCCCTGGTCAAGGAGCCCAATAAGTCGTTGTTCGTCGATTGGTCTCCCTATCTGAACCAGCCGGTTGTCGACCATTACGACACCAGTTGGCCATTGAAGGACCTGCAGGAACTGGCGAATGAAATGAACCAGTTGCCGGAAGGCTTCCCGCTGCAGCGTCAGGTCAGCAAGATCATCGAAGACCGCAAGAAAATGGCCAAAGGGGCAATGCCGGTCAACTGGGGTATGGCGGAAACGTTGGCGTATGCCACCCTGTTGAAAGAAGGCCATCCGGTGCGGATGACCGGACAGGATGTGGGCCGAGGCACTTTTGTGCATCGCCATGCCGTACTGCACAACCAAAAAGACGGCAGCACCTACACCCCATTGGCGCACCTCTATCAGGATCAGCCTTCGTTCGAAGTCTGGGATTCCTTCCTGTCCGAAGAGGCGGTGCTGGCGTTTGAGTATGGCTACTCCACAACCACCCCGAACGCTCTGGTGATTTGGGAAGCCCAGTTTGGTGACTTCGCCAACGGTGCCCAGGTGGTGATCGACCAGTTCATTACCTCGGGCGAGCATAAATGGGGCCGCCTCTGCGGGCTGGTCATGCTGCTGCCGCACGGCTACGAAGGGCAGGGGCCGGAACATTCCTCCGCCCGCCTTGAGCGCTTCCTGCAGTTGTGCGCCGAGCAGAATATCCAGGTGTGCATGCCCACCACTCCGGCTCAGGTGTACCACATGTTACGTCGTCAGGCTCGTCGCAATCTGCGTAAGCCGTTGGTGGTGATGTCTCCGAAGAGCCTGCTCCGTCATAAGGATGCTGTCTCCAGTTTGGAAGAACTGGCGAATGGCAGCTTCC
The DNA here is from genome assembly GCA_965652395.1 of uncultured Saccharospirillum sp. Lineage (GTDB taxonomy): Bacteria > Pseudomonadota > Gammaproteobacteria > Pseudomonadales > Natronospirillaceae > Saccharospirillum. Next base: position 19,856 of record CBFGUW010000006.1, read on the forward strand.
AGACGGTGATCACCGAGACTGACAGCAGCATAGAGGCCAAGAAGGTCACCCGTGTGGTTCTGTGTTCCGGCAAGGTGTACTACGACCTGCTGGAAAAGCGCCGCAAGGAAGAAGCCAATCATGTGGCTCTGGTACGTATCGAACAACTCTATCCGTTCCCGGAAGAGAAGCTCTATGAAGCGCTGAATGATTTCCCGAATCTGAAAGAAGTGATTTGGTGTCAGGAAGAGCCGATGAACCAGGGCGCCTGGTATTCCAGCCAGCACCACATGCGTAAGGTGCTGACGCGGGTGAATCCGGACCTCTACTTAAGCTATGCCGGCCGTGAGGCCTCCGCATCGCCCGCAGCGGGTTACATGTCGCTGCACCTTGAACAACTTGAAAAATTCCTTAATGAAGCAATCCTGCTTGCTCAGTGATCGACGGGTATACGACTAAGGATCCACACAATGGCCATTGATATAAAAGCTCCACAGTTTCCAGAATCCGTCGCTGACGGAACCATCGCAACCTGGCACAAAAAGCCCGGTGAAGCCGTTTCCCGCGATGAGTTGATCGTCGACATTGAGACCGACAAAGTCGTTCTGGAGGTGGTGGCTCCGGCGGACGGTGCCATCAAGGAAATCAAGAAAGACGAAGGTGACACCGTAGAAAGCCAGGAAGTGATCGGCATCTTCGAAGAAGGTGCAGGCGGTTCCACTGGTGGTGACGAGGGCGAGAAGAAAGAGGAAGCCAAGTCTGAAGAAGCCCCTGCGGCTGACAAGGCGGCTGAATCCCCTGAAGGCCAGGGTGACCCGAACGCCGCTATGAGCCCGGCCGCCCGTCGTCTCGCCGACGAAAACGGCCTCAGCGCAGCCGACATCACCGGCACCGGCAAAGGCGGTCGCATCACTAAAGAAGACGTGGTCAAGGCGGTTGACAGCGGTGCCACCGGTGCCGATGCCAAGTCTCAGCCCGCGCATTCCATGCCGGGTATGATTCCGCAAAGCCAGTCCGCCACGGCCTCTGCTCCGGCGGTTCAGCCGGGCGAGCGCGCCGAGAAGCGCGTACCGATGACCCGTCTGCGCAAGCGCATTGCCGAGCGCCTGCTCGACGCCAAGAACAGCACCGCCATGTTGACCACCTTCAATGAAGTCAACATGAAGCCGATCATGGATCTGCGCTCGCGGTACAAAGAGACCTTCGAGAAGACTCACAACGGCACTCGTCTGGGCTTTATGTCGTTCTTCGTGAAAGCCGCCACCGAAGCCCTGCGTCGCTTCCCCGAAGTCAATGCCTCCATTGATGGCGACGACATCGCTTACCATGGCTACTACGACATCGGCGTTGCGGTATCCAGCAACCGGGGTTTGGTCGTGCCGGTTCTTCGTGATACCGATCAGATGAGCCTGGCTACCATGGAAAGCACCATTCGCGATTACGGTAAGAAGGCGCAGGAAGGTAAGCTGGGCATCGAAGAAATGCAGGGCGGTACCTTCACCATCACCAACGGCGGTGTCTTTGGCTCATTGTTGTCCACGCCTATTCTGAACCCGCCGCAAACCGCCATCCTGGGTATGCACAAAATCCAGGAGCGGCCGATGGCGGTTAACGGCGAAGTGAAAGTACTGCCCATGATGTATCTGGCGCTTTCTTACGATCACCGCCTGATCGACGGCAAAGAGGCCGTTCAGTTCCTGGTGGCGATAAAAGACATGCTGGAAGATCCGGCCCGTATTCTGCTCGAGCTGTAACAGCGGAGCCAACTCACGGAGGTCGGCCTGCCATTGGCGAGCCGGCCAACCTGAACGAATTCATTGAAAGGTAAGAGTTCCATGGCACAACAATTTGATGTGGTAGTGATCGGTTCGGGCCCGGGTGGCTACGTAGCCGCAATCAAAGCAGCCCAGCTGGGCCTGAAAACAGCCATTGTTGAAAAATGGCTGACCAAGGACAACAAGCCCTCCTACGGCGGTACCTGTCTGAACGTTGGCTGTATTCCGTCCAAGGCTTTGTTGGAGTCTTCCGAGAAATACGTTGAAGCCGCGCACGATTTCAAACTGCACGGCATCGGTCTGAAAGACCTGAAGATCGACGTGAAAGCGATGATGGAGCGCAAAGCTGGCATCGTGAACAAGTTGACTCAGGGCGTTTCCGGTCTGCTCAAGGGCAACGGCGTGACCGCCTTCGAAGGTAAGGGCATGCTGAAGGCCAATAAGGTGGTCGAAGTCACCAAACATGACGGCAGTACCGAAACGCTGGAAGGCAAGAACGTCATTCTGGCGACCGGTTCCGTCCCGGTGAACATCCCTCCGACACCCCTCGACGGCAAGCTGATTGTCGATTCCGAAGGCGCGTTGGAATTCGATTCCGTACCTAAGCGTTTGGGTGTGATCGGCGCTGGCGTCATTGGTCTGGAACTGGGCAGCGTATGGCGCCGCCTGGGTTCCGAAGTGGTCGTGCTGGAAGCCATGGATACATTCCTCGCCGCCGCTGACCAGGGCATCGCCAAAGACGCCTTCAAATACTTCACCAAGAAAGAAGGCATGGACATCCGCCTGGGTGCCCGCGTGACCGGTTCCGAAGTGAAGAAAAACAAAGTCGAAGTCACCTTCGAAGACCGCGAAGGCGAAAAGAAAGAAACCTTTGACAAGCTGATCGTCTGTGTGGGCCGTCGCCCTTACACCGAAGGCTGCCTCGACAAGGGCTGCGGTGTTTCCCTGGACGAGCGCGGTTTCATCCAGGTGGACGACCAGTGCGCCACCACTGTGCCGGGCGTGTATGCCATTGGTGATGTGGTGCGTGGCCCGATGTTGGCCCATAAAGGTTCGGAAGAGGGCATCATGGTGGCGGAAATCATTTCCGGCCACAAAGCCCAAATGAACTATGACGCCATTCCGAACGTCATCTACACCCATCCGGAGATGGCCTGGGTTGGCAAGACTGAAGAAGAGCTGAAATCCGAAGGGGTCGACTACAAAGTCGGTGCCTTCCCGATGGCAGCCATCGGTCGTGCCATGGCCCAGAACGCCACCGACGGCCAAGTGAAGATCATCGCGGACGCCAAGACCGATCGTGTGCTGGGTATGCACATTTTCGCTTCCGGTGCCTCCGAGATGATTGCCCAGGGCGTCATCGCTCTGGAGTTCGCATCCAGCGCCGAAGACCTGCAGTTGACCTGCTTCGCCCACCCGACCAACTCGGAAGCGGTGCATGAGGCTGCGCTGGCGGTCGACAATATGGCGATCCATAAAGTTAACCGCAAAAAGCGTTGATTGAAGAATGAACCGGAGCCTGGCTCCGGTTTCTTTATTCGCTAATCAGAGTGCGAATCGGGCGAAACCCACGAGAACAATAAATTCTCCCCAGACACTCGAGTTCAGAGAACGGAAAGAACCATGAACCTACACGAGTATCAATCCAAGCAGCTTTTCAAAGAGTACGGCTTGCCTGTATCAGATGGCTACGCCTGCGATACTCCCGAGGAAGCGGTAGAAGCCGCTCATAAGATCGGGGGTAACATGTGGGTGGTCAAAGCCCAAGTGCATGCCGGTGGGCGGGGCAAGGCCGGTGGTGTGAAACTGGTCAAGACCGATGAAGAAATCCGCGCCTTCGCCGAAAAGTGGCTGGGTCAGAACCTGGTGACTTTCCAGACTGATGAGAAAGGGCAGCCGGTCAGCAAAATCCTGGTGGAAACCTGCACCGATATCGCCAATGAACTCTATTTGAGTGCCGTGGTCGACCGTGGCAGCCGTCGCGTTGTTTTCATGGCCTCCACCGAAGGCGGCATGGATATCGAGACCGTCGCCGAGGAAACGCCTGAGAAAATTCTGCGCGTTGTGGTCGACCCCCTGGTTGGTGCTCAGCCGTTCCAGGCCCGTGACATCGCTTTCCAGCTCGGCCTGAAAGGCGAGCAGGTCAAGCAGTTCACCAAAATCTTCCTGGGTCTGGCGCAGTTGTTCGTCGAAAAAGACCTGGCGTTGATCGAAGTGAACCCGCTGGTGATCACCGAAGAAGGCAATCTGCACTGCCTGGACGCCAAAATCGGCGTCGACAGCAATGCTCTGTACCGCCAGAAGCAGATTTCCGACATGCGCGATCCTTCCCAGGAAGACGAGCGTGAAGCTCAGGCGGCGGCCTGGGAACTGAACTACGTGGCGTTGGAAGGCAACATCGGTTGCATGGTGAACGGCGCTGGCCTGGCGATGGGTACCATGGACATCGTTAAGCTGCACGGCGGTCAACCGGCCAACTTCCTGGACGTGGGCGGCGGTGCGACCAAAGAGCGCGTTGCAGAAGCGTTCAAAATCATTCTGTCCGACACCTCCGTGAAGGCGGTTCTGGTGAACATCTTTGGTGGCATCGTCCGTTGCGACATGATCGCCGAAGGCATCATCGGTGCCGTTGAGGAAGTGGGCGTTAAGGTTCCGGTCGTTGTACGTCTGGAAGGTAACAACGCTGAACTCGGTTCCCAGAAACTGGCCGAAAGCGGCCTGAACATCATTGCCGCCGCTTCATTGACCGACGCAGCCGAGAAAGTGGTTCAAGCGGCCGGAGGTGCAGCATGAGCGTATTGATCGATAAGAACACCAAAGTTATCTGCCAGGGTTTCACCGGTTCACAGGGTACTTTCCACAGTGAACAGGCCATTGATTACGGTACGCAAATGGTCGGTGGTGTGTCTCCGGGTAAAGGTGGCACCACTCATCTGGGCCTGCCGGTATTCAATACCGCCCGTGAAGCGGTTGAAGCGACCGGTGCCCAAGCTTCTGTGATTTACGTTCCGGCTCCGTTCTGCCTGGACGCCATCATTGAAGCGGCCGACAGCGGCGTTGAGCTGATTGTGTGCATCACCGAAGGCATCCCGACTCTGGACATGCTGAAGGCGAAAGAATACGTCGACCGTAAAGGCGTGCGTATGATCGGCCCGAACTGCCCGGGTGTGATCACACCGGGTGAGTGCAAGATCGGCATCATGCCGGGTCACATTCACAAGCCGGGCCGTGTGGGCATCGTTTCCCGCTCCGGTACGCTGACTTATGAAGCGGTTAAGCAGACCACTGACCACGGTTTCGGCCAGTCCACCTGTGTTGGTATCGGTGGTGACCCGATTCCGGGTTCCAACTTCATCGACATTCTGGAAATGTTCGAGAAGGATCCGGCGACCGAAGCCATCGTTATGATTGGTGAAATCGGTGGTACGGCCGAGGAAGAAGCGGCGGCTTACATCAAAGCCAACGTGACCAAGCCGGTTGTCTCTTATATCGCTGGTGTCACGGCTCCGGCCGGTAAGCGCATGGGCCATGCTGGTGCCATTATCGCCGGTGGTAAAGGTACCGCTGACGAGAAATTCGCCGCCCTGGAAGACGCTGGTGTTAAAACCGTTCGCTCCCTGGCTCAGATTGGCGATGCACTGAAGGAAGTAACCGGCTGGTAAGATTGGCAGGTTAACTTCTTAAAAAAGGCGGCTCTGGCCGCCTTTTTTAATGGCTGTTGATTGAGTGCCAAGAACCCGCAGGGGGAGTCAGGGGTGGCCTGGAAGGGCGCCATGAACCCTTCCATGGGGGCTTAACCTCGGCATCCATGCCTCGGATACCCTTCCATGCCACCCCTGACTCCCCCTGCTAGCCGATGGAGCAATCTGACCACCCCATACTCACTTATAAGGCTGTTCGCGCGCTTACATAGTAATACTGATCAACTAGAATATCTTGAAACCTCAGGAAAACTGCCTGTATGACGTACTTTTTCGACTGGCTCGCCTTACTCGTCTTTTTTACCGGATGGGTCGCCTATACCCGCTACGCCTCCATTCAGGGCAAGCGGTATCACAGCTTATCGTCCATCATGCACCATTACCGGTTGGATTGGATGCAGCGGCTGTTGCGTCGCGACAACCGGGTGTCGGATATGTCAGCGGTAGGCAACCTGGAGCGTAACTCGGCGTTCTTTGCGTCGAGCAGCATGTTTATTGTCGCGGGTTTGATTACGGCGTTGGCCGCATCGGAACAGGTGGTCCGGCTGCTGAACGATATTTCCTTTGTTCAGACCAGTTCGAAAGCCTTGTGGGAAGCGAAGGTGGGGGTACTGATCGCGGTGTTTATTTATGCCTTTCTGAGTTTCACCTGGAGCATGCGTCAGTTCGGGTTTGTATCGGTAATGATCGGCTCGGCACCGACGCCGACCGAGAGTATGGATGACAGCGTGAAACGCCAGTTCGCTGCCCATGGTGCCAAGGTGATGGATTTGGCCGGTCGGCAATTCAATCTTGGGTTGCGGGCTTTTTATTTCAGCCTTGCGGTGGTGGGGTGGTTGTTGGGGCCTTTCTGGTTCATGGCGGGAACGGCGGTAATCATTGGAGTGCTATATCGACGGGAATTCCGCAGCACGACCTTGAAGGAGTTGATTCGGGCTCGGGGTTTGAACCCGGAACATCGGATTGATCATGAAGCGAAGAGGGAAGGGGAGTAGCGGCTGTTTTCAAATCAGGTTCCTGGCCTCAAACAGCCAGGAACCTCTGATTCAAGTATCAGGAAAGTGCGTTTTTAGCCTGGGTGCGTTCATGGTGAATCGCCTGTCGCAATGGCACCCGCGCAAGTAGAATCCCTCCCAGAATGAAATAAACCATGATTACCAATAGAGCCTGGTGACGGCCCACGGCATCCGCGATGGGGCCGAAGGTCATGCCGACGATGATGGCGAACCGGCCGAAGGTGCCCCACAAACCAAACAGAAGGGCGGAATCTTCCGGTTTGGCCAGTAAACCGACCACGGCACGGCTCGCGCTTTGAATGGCGCCCATGGCGCTGCCTGCCACGAAGGCTACCACTACGAATAGGGTTGGCAAATCCAGGCCTGTGAGCAGGCTCAGGGGGGTTAGGTAGTAGATGCCGAGCAATCCCACCAGCCACCAGCCGATGGTCAGCAACAGGCTGTTTTTGGAGCCGAGCTTGTCTTCGACGAACCCGAACCCAACAGCACCGATCATGGAGGCGATTTGTAAGGTGGCGCCGATAATCAACAGCTGGACGCCTTTAATACCGACTTCCTCCTGCGCGTATATACCGAAGAACTTCACCACCACGGCCACGCCTGCCATGTACACCATGAACGCGATGAAGAACCGGAACAACACCGGGTATTCCTTGATGATCTCCTTCATGGCCACAAGCCTTGCCCCAGCCGCCTGGAGCAGCTCACGGTGGCTGGCATTTTCGAAACCCGGTTTTGGCTGGGCGCGTTCCCGCACGAACAGAAAGGTGGGTAGGGCGCCTAGCCCGTAAAACAGGGCGACCGCCACCATGGCCAGTTGGTTCTGATGGATATAAGCCTCAAGATTGGAATCGGCTGTTTCGGTCACCACCACGATGATGATCAGCAGGCTTAGTAACCCGCCGATATAACCAATGCCCCAGCCAATGCCGGAGATGCGGCCCATATTGTCTTTGTTGGCGAGGTCGGTCAGGAAACTGGCGATGAAACTTTCGGACAGCATCCAGGCTGTATTACTGAAGATCAGAAAAGTCATACCCAGCCAGACATTTCCCGGGTCGACAAAATAGAGTCCGCCGGTGGCGAAGACTGAAGTCCAGGTACACCAGGCCAGATAGCGCTTCTTGTGGCCGCTGTAGTCGCACAAAACCCCTACCAGAGGTGCCAGGATGATGGCGAGACCTGTGGAAATGGCAACACTCACCGCCCAGAAGGTGTTCTTCATGTGAGCCAATTCGGGCGGCACGATGTAGGACACAAAAAAGGCGCTGTAGATAAAGCTCACCACCACAGTGGTATAGCTACTGTTGGCGAAATCGTACATGGCCCAGCCGAAAATCTCGCGTTTCTGAACGGGAGGTTGGGGCTGGGAACGGTCGGAAGGGGTTGTCATTGTTATGGATCGTCCTTGTTTAGGGGATAAATCGGTTGCCTTATAGTGCCCCAGACCGCTCAGACTGAAAAGCACCGCTTGAAAACAGCCGCACAACCCATAAATAATCGGTACTTTTTCCTAAGTGATTGATTTTGAGGTGTTCTATGTCTGAAACCCAACAAGAAACGCTCAGCTTTCAGACAGAAGTGAAGCAGCTTCTGCATTTGATGATCCACTCGCTCTACTCGAATAAGGAGATCTTTCTACGTGAGCTGATCTCCAACGCCTCGGACGCCTGCGACAAACTCCGCTTCCAGGCCCTAAAAGACGACTCCCTGCTGGCTGAAGACAGCGACCTCGCCGTCAAGCTCGAATTCGACAAAGACGCCAACACCGTCACCATCACCGACAACGGCATCGGCATGAACCGGGACGACGTCGTCGCCAACCTGGGCACCATCGCCAAATCCGGCACCGCCGAATTCCTGAAGAACCTGACCGGCGACGAACGCAAAGACAGCCAGCTCATCGGCCAATTCGGCGTGGGTTTCTACTCTTCTTTCATCGTCGCCCAGGCTGTCGACGTCTACACTCGCAAAGCCGGAGCCCCCAAAGAAGAGGGTGTTCACTGGCACAGCGCCGGTGAAGGTGAATTCACCCTCGCCGATATCGACCTCGAACAACGTGGCACCAAGATCGTACTGCACCTTAAGCCGGAAGAAACCGAATTCGCCGACGGCTGGCGCCTGCGCAACCTGATTCGCAAATATTCGGATCATATTTCCATCCCGGTAAAAATGCTCAAAGAGAGCTTCGAAGCCGACGAAGACGGCAACACCGAAGAAAAAGCGCCGGAGTGGGAAACCGTCAACTCCGCCACCGCCCTCTGGACACGCCCCAAGAGCGAGATTTCCGACGAGGAATATCAGGAACTCTACCACCACATCTCGCACGACTTCGGCGACGCCATGACCTGGAGCCACAACAAGGTCGAAGGCAAGATGGACTACACCAGCCTGCTGTACATCCCCAAAAAAGCCCCGTTCGACATGTGGAACCGGGAACGGGTGCGCGGGCTCAAACTCTACGTCCAACGCGTATTCATCATGGACGACGTAGAGCAATTCCTGCCCATGTACCTGCGCTTCACCAAAGGCATCGTCGACTCCAACGACCTGCCCCTGAACGTCAGCCGGGAAATCCTGCAGAGCAACGAATCCATCGACAACATGCGCTCCGCACTGATCAAGCGCGTGCTCGACATGCTCGCCAAACTGGCCAAGAAAGACCCCGAAAACTATCAACTGTTCTGGGACGAATTCGGCCAGGTCCTGAAAGAAGGCCCAGCGGAAGACCCCTCCAACAACGAAAAAATCGCCAAACTACTGCGTTTCGCCACCACCCACACCGGCGACGCCAAACAGGACCAATCCCTGGATGACTACGTCGGCCGCATGAAAGAAGGCCAGGACAAGATCTACTACGTCGCAGCCGACAGCCACCAAACCGCCAAAAACAGCCCACACCTCGAAGTCTTCCGCAAGAAAGGCATCGAAGTGCTATTGATGAGCGACCGCATCGACGAATGGCTGATGGGCTACCTGCGCGAATTCGACGGCAAGGAACTCGTCGACGTCGCCCGTGGCGGTCTGGACCTCGGCGGTGTCGAAACCGAAGAGGAAAAAGAAGCCGAGAGGAAAGCCAACGACGAACACAAACCGCTGTTGGAGCGCCTCAAAACCCTGCTCGAATCCGAAGTCGAAGAAGTGCGGATGACCCACCGTCTGGTCGAATCCCCCGCCTGCATCGTCGTCGGCCAAAACGACATGGGCGCCCAGATGCGCCGCATCATGGAAGCCGCCGGTCAGAAAGTACCGGACAGCAAACCGATCTTCGAACTGAACCCGGAACACCCGCTGGTAAACCGTCTAGAACAGGAAACCAACGAGGAACGCTTCGCCGACCTCGCCAATATCCTGCTCGAACAGGCGCGTCTCGCGGAAGGTTCACATCCCAAGGATGCTGCTGGGTTTGTATCCCGTTTGAACAAGCTGTTGCTGGATATGGCGCAGTAAAAGAAACCCACCAAACTCTGTGGTTTTCTAGGTTGGCGAGAAAGTAAGTGCCGGATGCCAGGTAAGCTGATCCAGGGTAGTCCGCAGCATGGATGCTGCGGCCTAGGCCCCATGGATGGGTTAACGCCGACCCTGGATCAGCTTACCTGGTAGCCGGCACGACCCCACCGCCAAGAACCCCAACTTTTCTGTCTCTTGACCCGGCAATGTGGGAGTGTGCTCATCTCTGTGCCGAACGGTGGATGCCCGCCCAGGCAGAATCCAGTACAATGCGCGCGACACGTTTTTGGAGTAAAGGCATGCGTTTGAAACACTGGTTGTTCGCAACGGCCGTCTGGATGCCGATGGCGGCCATGGCAGGCGGATCCCTCGATTTCTCATTGTCCGACAAATCCGTCCGGCTCGAACACGAAGCCGTTCGCGTCGGCACCGGCGCCCACATCACCACCGGCCTCGCCTACAGCGAAGAACGCCAGGCCTACGCCTTCAGCGCCGGCTTCAACGCCGTCGACGCCACCCTCTCCAACCGCGACCTCATCGGCGGAATCGGCTTCAAAGGCTTCCTGTTCGACGCCCACGAACCCGGCTTCGCCGTCGGCGTAGGCGGCTTCCTGCGCTGGCAGCCCGACTTCATGAACGGCCTCGGCACCGAAGCCAGCCTCTACTACGCCCCCGACATCCTCAGCTTCAAGGACGTCACCGCCTTCCAGGAAATATTCGCCCGGGTCACCTACAAAGTGCTGCCCCAGGCCCGCGTTTTTGTCGGCTGGCATGAAATCGCCGGGTACTACAACGGCGGCATAGGCAAAGCCACCGTAGACGAAACCTTCAACGTCGGTTTCCGTATTAACTATTAATCGGCTAATCCGTCCGGAGTGACAAGTCGTATGAATCGGCGTGCTCAAACCAACCATCAGCTGTATCAGGCTCGGCTAATGCTCGATCTTGCCTCGAATACCGACAAGGCACTCGGCAATGCCGCCCTGGACGCAGGCATCCTGTTCCTCTACCGCAGCCTGTGTTCAGGCTTGACGGAAGTAGGGGAGCAATATGGCCTGCAGCTCAGAGCTGACGACGCCTTGTCACTCCTGCTCGACCAATTGGGAGAGCACCGACCGGATGGGTGGGAATATCGTTCGGTATCCGAAGCCCTGCGAACGCCCGGTCACTGGATGGCGCAATTGAGACGGGAAGCCGAACGTTGGACTCAGGATTCATCCGCCGCCCCGGTCAAACCCGAAGGAGCCACCCTGATAGCCACGGTATCGGACGATAACGAAGATCATACAAATCATTACCGCAGCTGGCTGGACGAGCTGCAACAATGGATAAATGAAATCCGGGCATTGAGTGATTACAGCTAGCTCTGACGAAACAGGTGTTTATGTACTGGGAAATTATTGAACTGGCCAACGGTGAAATTGCGCTACGCAAAGCGGATTCCGACGACGAGCCCATCTTGACCATTCGTTTTTCGGATGAAGCCAAAGACCGGTTGCGCGACCAGACCATTGATGTCGCCCGAGCCATGATCAGCGCCGGAGTCCAGGTCGCGACCGATATCGAGAATATGGATGACGAAGAGGATCTGGAAGTCGATGCCTCTGAATCCACCATCCACTAATTGCCCGCCTTAGTCCGCTTACCTTCTCTTATTGATACTGGCGATACCAACCCTTGACCGCCTGAACGTAGGCCTCCGTCTCAGGATAGGGTGGTATGCCCTGGTATCGGGACACGGCGGTTTCACCCGCGTTGTAAGCCGCCAGCGCCAGATCAAGATCATACTGATAGCGTTGCAGCAGATAGCGAAGATGACGGGCGCCCGCGTGGATGTTTTGGCGGGCGTCGAAAGGGTCCGTCACCCGGTAGAGTTTTGCCGTACCTGGCATCAACTGCATCAGCCCCTGGGCGCCCTTATGGGAAACTGCATCGAGCCGGAAATTCGATTCCTGACGGATGACCGCCCGAATCAAAGCTTCTTCAAGCTGGTACAGGTCGGCGGCTGTGCGGATATGCTGGTCAATGCGCTGGCGACTGGCCGGAGAATCCTGGTATCGAAGCGCTCTACCTGCAGTAGTGGCGTTGAGGCGGCTGTGCTCCAGTTCGTAACCGGCCAATTGAATGGGGCGGTCGGTCACGACGCGCTCTCCATTCGGAGCACGATAGATGTAGAGTTCAGCCCAAGCCAAGGGCGCACACCACCAAATGAACAATAACCATACCCAATACTGCACGATTGGGCGGACAACTTTATTCTTCATCGAAATAGAATACGTCCCGATTCACCAGTTCCGCTAATAGAGTCAGTCGGCCCACTTCGCTTGAGCCCCCCAGATCACCCGGCTGAATGGCCTTTTGTTCGCACAGCCATTTCAGGCCTTCCATGGGAAGTGTAGTTGTTATCGCGTCACCTTCCACGAACAGGCAGCCGCGCACATAAGCCAGGCGTGCGGCGTCGTTGCGGTAGAGGGGTTGGTGCTCCAGCCGTCGTGCGATTTCTCTGGGTGACATGGGGGAGGTGTCACTGGGAGCCTCGTCGTATTTGGGCTCGGTCATGTAGCGGCCGAACCATTCCACCAGGGTGGCGCGGTCTTTGGTCAGGCGTTGCAGCAGGGCGTGGACCCGGTCGACGTCTTCATCGAGTATTCGATATGGATCGTCACGCGCGGTCAGGTCGTGATCGGTGTAGCGGTCGAAGTCGCTGCTTCTGTCGGCAACGAACTGGCTGAAATCGACAAGTGTTTCCGCAAGGCTGGGTGCTCTGAAGCCTATGGAGTAGGTGATGCAGTTATCCAGGGCGGTGCCCCAGTGGGCGATGCCGGGGGGGACGTAGAGCATGTCGCCTGGTTCCAGTACCCAGCGTTCCTGTTCGTCGAAGTCGACGAGAATCTGCAGTTCGGTGTCGTCGCGGCAGTCGTCGGCTTCGGTGCAGCTTTGGCCGATGCGCCATTCACGACGGCCTTCGACTTGAATGAGGAAGACGTCGTATTGGTCGAAGTGGGGGCCGACGCCGCCGCCGGGAGTGGCGTAGGAGATCATGATGTCGTCGAGCCGCCAGGCGGGTATGAAGTGAAAGTGTTCAAAAAGGCTGGCTACTTCAGGTACCCAGTGGTCGACGGCCTGGACAAGCAGGGACCAGTCTTTGTCGGGTAGGGCGGCGAAGTCTTCTTCGAAGAAGGGGCCGTGGCGCAGGCGCCAGTCGCCGGAGGTGACGATGCGGGATTCGACTTCGGCTTCGGTGGCGAGTCCGGCGAGTTCGTCTCCGTCGATGAGTGATTCGATGTCTGGGAAGGCTTGGCGTACCAGCAGGGGTGTTTTCTGCCAATAGCGGGATAGAAAGGCTTGAGCCGATAGACCGCCCAGTAATTTCATGGCGTATCCCCGTACTAAGAGGTCGGTGGAGGAAATCGGCAAATACCGAAAGTTGGGTGAAGCATAGTTCAAATTGGGCTTTTGTGCCGGTCGGTTGCTTGGGTTTTGTGCCGGAAACCCGCCCCGGCGCCCCGGTCAGCTTGTTCAGGGTCGGCGTGTACCCATCCATGGGGCCTGGACCGCAGCCTCCATGCTGCGGACCACCCTGAACAAGCTGACCGGGGCGCCGGGGCTAGCCTGTCTCGCGGGTGGGCAAGCTGCTTATCTGGCTTGCTGAATTAAACCCTTTTTGCCTGCTCCGACGCATTACCAATATAAGAAGCCGGAGTCATTTCCAACAGCGCTTTCTTTGCACTCTCCGGCAAATCCAACTGATTAACGAAATCCTTCATCATCGGCTCGGTTATCGCCTTGCCGCGGGTAAAGGCTTTCAGCTTTTCATAAGGCTCTTCGATGCCGTAGCGGCGCATCACCGTTTGAATGGCTTCGGCCATCACTTCCCAGGCCTGGTTCAGGTCTTGATCCAGACGGGCGGGGTTGGCTTCGAGCTTGCTGATGCCTTTGCGGCTGGCCTGATAGGCGATCAGGCTGTGGGCGAGGCCGACGCCCATGGAGCGGAGCACGGTGGAGTCGGTGAGGTCGCGCTGCCAGCGCGAAATGGGCAGTTTGGCTCCGAGGTGGGCGAGTACGGCGTTGGCGATGCCGAGGTTGCCTTCGGAGTTTTCGAAGTCGATGGGGTTGACCTTGTGCGGCATGGTGGAGCTGCCGACTTCTCCGGCGATGGTTCTTTGTTTGAAGTAACCAAGGGAGATGTAACCCCAGACGTCGCGGTCGAAGTCGATAAGGACGGTGTTGAAGCGGGCGACGGCGTCGAACAGTTCGGCTATGTAGTCGTGTGGTTCGATCTGGGTGGTGAAGGGGTTGAAGTCGAGCCCGAGGCCTTCGATGAAGGCTTTGGCGTTGGCTTCCCAGTCGATGCCGGGATAGGTCGCCATGTGGGCGTTGTAGTTGCCGACGGCGCCGTTGATTTTGCCGAGGTATTCGATGTTTTCGAGTGCATTCAGCTGGCGCTGCAGCCGGTAGGCGACGTTGGCCATTTCCTTGCCGAGTGTGGTCGGGGAGGCGGTTTGGCCGTGAGTGCGGCTGAGCATCGGTTGGTCGGCGTGTTCGCGGGCGAGCCGGGCGATGTCTTTTTGCACGGCCTGCATTTCGGGTAATAGCACTTCGGTCATGCCGGTTTTGAGCATGAGTGCGTGGGACAGGTTGTTGATGTCTTCGGAGGTGCAGGCGAAGTGGACGAATTCGGTGACGGCTTTCAGCTCGTCCAGGGTGCTGAGTTTTTCTTTGAGAAAGTACTCGACCGCTTTTACGTCGTGGTTGGTGGTGCGTTCGATCGATTTGATCGCTTCGGCATCGGCCAGGGAGAATTCCGAAAGGATGGAGTCCAGATAGGCGTTGGCGGCGTCGCTGAATGCCGGAAGTTCTTTGATGTCGGGGTGTCCGGCCAGTTGTTGCAGCCAGCGGACTTCAACGGTGACACGAGCCTTGATCAGCCCATATTCGCTGAAAACGGAGCGAAGCGGTTCGGTTTTACTGCCATAACGGCCGTCAATGGGGGAAATCGCGGTCAGCGCGTTGAGTTCCATAGGTACGGATTCCGGTCGGTGCATTCAGAAGGGCCGCGATTATAACGGCCCAGTGCGGATCAGGCCAATGTTTAGGTGTTGTGCGGGAGATGCTGGATGGGAGACGCGAAACGCAAGGGCTTGGCCGGTCTTCAGCGTCAAGCCTCTCCCGTACGCCGTCTCCCATCAAGACAGCAATTGCTGGGCGGTTCTATGAATGCGGTTGCGCATGAACAGGATTTGCCAGCGGCGGCCGCCTTGTTGATGCCAGAGGTGGGCACTGCGGATGCCGAACAGGAGCAGGGCGCGGACCTGGTCGGCAACTCGGGGGTTTTGCAGGTAGGTGGGGTTACCGGTGACGCGAATGCGAAAATTAAGTCGGCTGACGCTTTCCTGATAACAGTTGGCGACGGCTCCGACGACGGATTCGTGGTTGGGGTCGTCGAAGTACTTGTATTGGTCGACAGCGCGATTAAGTGTCTGCCCCAGTTTCTCCATCAGGTCATTCCTCGCATACAGCTTGCGTTGGGCGTGAAGAATGCCCATGGCGTAGCGCAGTACTTCGGGGGAGACGCCTTTGCCCCGCTTGGAAAGTACGTCGCGCAAAGCGGTCAGTCCGGTTTGAATGCCGGAGCTTCCTTCGTAAATATCGTCTACGGAGGCTGGGTTCAGGTTGAGCACGCTGCGGATACAACGGGCGAGGTCGTCCTGGTCGATGCTGCCCTGACGGGCCAGTCGGTCGACCAGCAGTGCGGCCTGGAATACTCCGGCGAGGGCTTTTACCTGGTTGTTAAAGTGATTCATTAAGAATCCTTAAAAACATATATAAAACAATTGGTTGTGTATTGTATTTAATGTCGAATCGAAGCTGTGGCGCTATTTCCAGGTGTGCTCTATGACGCCGCCACCCAGGCACACCTCCCCTGAATAAAAGACGGCGGACTGCCCTGGGGTGATCGCCCGTTGAGGTTCCTTGAACTGTACTTCGTAGCCTGTGTCGGTTTTTACAAGGGTGCAGTCCTGATCCGGCTGACGGTAGCGATGCTTGCAAGTGAGCGTGGCAGGCAGGCTGGGTGCCTGGCCAGCGACCCAATGAATTTCGCTCAGTGACATGGCGTGGGTAAACAGAGCCGGATGGTCGGTTCCCTGAACCACGGTGAGTACGTTGCGGTCGAGGTCTTTGGCGGCGACGAACCAGGGCGCTTCGCCGTGGTTTCGGGTTCCGCCGATACCCAGCCCCTGGCGCTGGCCGATGGTGTAGTACATCAGGCCTTGGTGCTCTCCCAGAACTTCGCCTTCCAGGGTTTCAATGGTGCCGGGCTGGGCGGGGATATATTGCTTCAGAAAATCGCTGAAGCGGCGTTCGCCGATAAAACAGATGCCGGTACTGTCTTTTTTGCGGGCGGTTACGAATTGATATTTCTCGGCAATTCGGCGTACTTCCGGTTTTTCCAGTTCGCCTACGGGGAAGAGTGTTTTCTCGAATTGCTCATGGCTGACGGCATGCAGGAAGTAAGACTGGTCTTTGTTGGTGTCCAGCCCTCTCAGTAGCTCGGCACCCTGTTCGCCGATGCGGGTGCGGGCGTAGTGGCCGGTGGCGATTTTGTCCGCCCCCAACATGAGTGCGTAGTCCAGAAAAGCTTTGAATTTGATTTCTCGGTTACAGAGGATGTCCGGATTGGGGGTGCGACCGGCCTTGTACTCCTCGAGGAAGTGTTCGAACACGTTATCCCAGTACTCGGCCGCGAAATTGGCTTTGTGCAGGTGGATGCCCAGACGATCGCATACGGCCTGGGCATCGGCGAGGTCTTCTTTCGCGGTGCAGTATTCGGTGCCATCGTCCTCATCCCAGTTCTTCATGAACAGGCCTTCAACCTGATAACCGGCTTCCAGCAGCAGGGCGGCGGTGACGGAGGAATCCACGCCGCCGGACATGCCGACAATGACCTTGGTTGAGGCGGGGGTCGAATCTGGGGTACTCATCGTGATGACAACTCCGTCGATACGGCAAAGGGTTTGATGATATCCAGTGGGAAACGTTGACCGGCATGGTAATCGGCCAGGCATTGGTGGACTGACGGGTGGCGCAGTGGATAATCGCCAGCCAGTACGTCAGCTATCGGTAACCAGCGGACTTCTTCTATATCGGCATCCAGAGGGGCGTTTTCAACCAGCCGCAGTGCCCGGGCGGCGAAACAGACCCGCACATAATGAACGCCACTTAACTCGCTTTTGGTTTGATAAACACCGACCAAATGGGTCAATTCCACCTCATGTCGGGTTTCTTCCAGGGTTTCACGAAGGGCGCCCTCGGTCAGGCTTTCGCCGACTTCAATGTGACCTGCCGGTTGGTTCCAGACTTTTATACCGTTATCTTCTTCGTGAACCATTAAAATCCTGCCATTATCCTCTACGATGACGGCAGCGGTGAGATGAGGGTAGGCTGTACTCATGGCGGAATCCTCGAAATAGGTGGGTGAGGGTACCCATGGAAACGAAGAGGTCAACTTTTCGTCATTGTCACAAGTCTTTTGCGTCTTAGGCCACTCAGGTACCGGGCTGGCGCAGTAGAATAGGCGCGATTTCGACGCTCGACGTCACTGATACGAACCCGATTCAAGGATCAAGGCATGATTATCCAACCCAAAGTGCGTGGCTTTATCTGCACCACGGCCCACCCGGAAGGCTGTAAGGTGCATGTGCAGGAACAGATCGATTATGTGAAGGCGCATAAGCCGTCCGGCCAGGGGCCCAAAAACGTGTTGATCATCGGCTGTTCAAACGGCTATGGCTTAGCCTCTCGTATTTCCTCGGCGTTTGGTTATGGCGCGAAAACACTGGGCGTCATGTTCGAGAAAGAACCGACCGAGCGACGCCCTGCTTCGGCCGGGTGGTACAACACCAAGGCGTTCGAATCCGCTGCGGCTGCAGAAGGTCTTTACGCCAAGTCCCTCAATGCCGATGCGTTTTCCGACGATGCCAAGACTCAGGTGATAGATGTCATCAAGAATGAAATGGGTGGCAAGGTAGACCTGGTGGTTTACAGCCTGGGTGCACCTCGCCGTACCGATCCCGAGACCGGTGAAACCTATGCTTCGGCGCTGAAGGCCATTGGTGAGCCGGTGACCCGTAAGAGCTTGAATACCGATACCAAGGTGGTGTCTGAGTTCACGCTGGCTCCGGCAACTGAAGATGAAATTACAAACACTGTTAAAGTGATGGGCGGTGAAGACTGGGAGCGTTGGATCGACCAATTGGCGGCGGCCGGTGTGTTGGCCGAGGGCGTTAAGACGACGGCTTACAGCTACATCGGCAAAGATCTGACTTGGCCCATCTATGGTGGCGCCACTATCGGTCGCGCCAAACAAGACGTTGATCGTGCCTGTGGCGTGATTCAGGAAAAATTGAAGAACGAATTGAACGGCGATGCCCACGTTTCAGTGCTCAAGGCTGTTGTCACCCAGAGCAGCTCGGCCATTCCGGTCATGCCGTTGTACCTGTCGATCCTGATCCGCGTAATGAAAGAGCGTGGCACGAACGAAGGCTGTATCGAGCAGGTTCATGGCTTGTTGAGTGACCAGCTGTATGGCGAAGGTGAGTTAACGCTGGATGAAAAAGGCCGTATCCGCATGGATCTCAACGAGCTGGATCCTGATGTCCAGGCCGAGGTGGAAGCCATTTGGAACCAGGTTAACAGCGAGAACGTCAGCGAACTGACCGACTTTGATGAGTACCAGAAAGAATTCTTCAAACTTTTCGGCTTCGGTTTCGACGAGGTTGACTACGAGAAGGATGTGAACCCGGTCGTTTAACACCGCCGGTTTTCCTTCGGGCGGTCCCGTTTGGGCGCCGCCCTTTATTTTGGCGGAGACTTATACCGTTATCTTTCAAGGCTGACCTCTCCAGAATTCTATACTCTCCCGGTTGAAGCCCTTCCAGACTGATGTCGCCCAGAGCCCAACGAATCAATCGCAGTGTCGGGAAGCCAATGTGAGCGGTCATGCGCCGCACCTGACGGTTACGCCCTTCGGAAATCTGAATTTTGAGCCAGGTGGTGGGAATTTCCTTCCGCTCCCGGATGGGGGGATGGCGCGGCCAGAGCCAATCGGGAGTATCCACGCGTTCCACCAGAGCGGGGCGGGTGGGGCCGTCTTTCAGAGTGACACCTACCCTCAAGGGTTCAAGGTCGGATTCTCCAGGGTCGCCCTCAACCTGCACATAGTAGGTTTTCGCTACTTTCTGGCTGGGGTGGGCGAGGCCGTGAATCACGGCACCGTCGTCGGTCAGGAGAAGTAGGCCTTCCGAGTCGTAGTCCAGCCGACCGGCGGCATAGATGCCCGGAATGTTAACAAAATCGGCCAGGGTGGGGCGGCCCTGGTCATCGGTGAACTGGGTCAGTACACGGAACGGTTTGTTCAATACCAGAAGGGTGGTCATCTCAAGCGGGTCTATCCTGGGTTGCAAGGGTGAACAAGGGGACTAAAGTCCGATGACTCGGATCTATAAGATGCAGGAGGTTTCCGGTATACTCCGCCGCCGCAGCACGAACCATAACTTAAGAGATGGAGTGAACCATGGGATACCAGAAAATTGAAGTGCCGGCTGGCGAGAAAATATCGGTAGACGCCAGTGGCGCTTTGAACGTCCCCAACAACCCTATTATCCCGTTTATCGAGGGCGACGGAATTGGTGTTGACGTCACCCCTCCCATGAAAGCGGTTATCGATGCCGCTGTCGAGAAAGCCTACGGCAGCGAGCGCAAAATCAGCTGGATGGAAGTGTATGCCGGTGAGAAGGCGACCACAGTATACGACGCCGACACCTGGCTGCCGGAAGAAACTCTGGAAGCTTTCAAAGAATTCAAAGTAGGCATCAAAGGCCCCCTGACCACTCCAGTCGGTGGTGGTATTCGTTCTCTGAACGTGGCTATCCGTCAGGAGCTGGACCTGTTCGTTTGTCAGCGTCCCGTTCTGTGGTTCGAAGGCGTTCCCAGCCCGGTTAAGAACCCGGCCGATGTCGACATGGTTATCTTCCGTGAAAACTCCGAAGACATTTACGCCGGCGTTGAGTGGAAGGCCGGTACTCCGGAAGCGGACAAGGTCATCAAATTCCTGCGGGAAGAAATGGGTGTCAACAAGATCCGTTTCCCTGAAAACTGCGGTATCGGTGTTAAGCCGGTCTCCGAAGAAGGCACCAAGCGTCTGGTTCGCAAGGCTCTGCAATACACCGTC
The DNA here is from genome assembly GCA_965652395.1 of uncultured Saccharospirillum sp. GTDB lineage: Bacteria > Pseudomonadota > Gammaproteobacteria > Pseudomonadales > Natronospirillaceae > Saccharospirillum. Next base: position 40,008 of record CBFGUW010000006.1, read on the forward strand.
GACAATGACCGTGACAGCCTGACTCTGGTTCACAAAGGCAACATCATGAAGTTCACCGAAGGTGCCTTCAAAGATTGGGGCTACGAACTGGCGAAAGAAGAGTTTGGCGCTGAGCTGCTCGACGGCGGCCCATGGATGCAGTTCAAAAACCCGAAAACCGGTAAGCAGATCGTAGTTAAAGACGTGATCGCCGACGCCATGCTGCAGCAAATCCTGCTGCGTCCGGCCGACTACGACGTGATCGCGACTCTGAACCTGAACGGTGACTACCTGTCCGACGCCCTGGCGGCCGAAGTGGGTGGTATCGGTATTGCTCCGGGTGCCAACCTGTCTGACGACGTAGGCGTATTCGAAGCCACTCACGGTACCGCACCGAAGTATGCAGGCCAGGATAAAGTGAACCCGGGTTCTCTGATCCTTTCCGGCGAAATGATGCTGCGCCACCTGGGCTGGACCGAAGCGGCCGACCTGGTACTGAAAGGTATGGCCGGTGCCATCTCTTCCAAGCGCGTCACTTATGATTTCGAGCGTTTGATGGAAGGTGCGACTCTGGTTAAAGCCTCTGAGTTTGGCCAGGAAATCATCAAGAACATGGGCTGACAGTCAGGCGGCACAAGTACTTAAGGAGAGCCCGGCTAATGCCGGGCTCTTTTGTTTAAAATTCCACATTACAAGGAATGAAGGGGGCGGACAGTGACGTACTGGGTCAGATTCTGCCGGTTCCAGTGCTGCCGGAGGTGATTATCTGCCATAGGGTTGCGACAAGGTTCGCACCGAGCAAACAGGAGTTCTGAGGGGCAGTGGGCAAAACAGGGAAGGTGAGGAGTTGGAGTTAATCCGGCAGATTAAGAAAGACGAGGCTCTTCCTCGGTGATATGTCGAAAAATATTAAGAAACTCATTATTTTCAAATACTTGAATGTATAAGAAACGGCGGCAACAGCCGCAGCGCGGGTTTAACCGATACTGCGTAACCACCCCGCCGTTCCTATTCTCAAACGTAAAATACGTCTGTCTAACGTTTACAGATACACCAGAACGTGGTGGTTATTCGTTTGCGGTGACATTCTGTCGTTGCTTGGCCTCGCTACTGACTTGAGTTTCACTGCGTCGCCCGACTCCGACGGATTCAGGTAATACACGAATGTTGACGGCGTGGATACCGCGTTCCGCTTTCACCGTGTCAAATTCTACAGCCTGACCGGCTTTCAGCGTTTTGTACCCTTCCATTTGGATGGAGGAATAATGCGCGAATAGATCTTCTTCGTGGTCATCACAAATGACGAAGCCAAAACCTTTGGCATTGTTGAACCACTTCACTTTCCCTACTGGCATAACGGACTCCTTACGACAAGTTGAATAGAGTGAGCCTGAGATCGGCCTCTTGCTGAAACCTGATCTCCCTAAACGCTGACGCCTGTGGTTAAACAGGGTACCCTATGACGACAGACAACGAGCTGGAGGTCTTCCGTGACGATCACCCTCCCTAGCGAACCGGCCTTGTTCAAAGACGCTCCAAAACGCTGGTTTTCGTACAGGGATCGTCTGGTTACAAAATAGACGATGACAGCGATAGGACTATGTTTGGTTGTTGAATCGCCGAAGTCAACCCCCAAGAATTCGACTTATGAAGTGCCGCACGTTGTTGATGTTCAAAACAGTGAACCAGTTGGCTATTTTGTCTACCTTGTCACAGACGGGCTCAGATCCGGCGAGGCCTTCAGGTTATTTTATGATCGCCTTAGCAGAGCACCTAAAGCGGTCTCACGGAAAGAAAAGGCGTTCAGCAACAGCTTATGTCGACTCGGATTTTGAAAACCGTTCGTAAATCCTCACCTTATAGCGCTATAGCGAGAATTGACTGTTTACTATGACTTTTAAGCAAGAAGAGACCAAAGGCGGATTTCAAACAGTGTTGGCCCAGCCTATGCATGGTATCAGGCATCAAGGCATTCGCCTTGGGCCGGATCAGCCGGGTGAAGAAGGCGACTTTGGTATTGCCGTCGAGACCACTGATCCGGAAGTCAGGCAACCTCCGTTGTATCGGGTTGTCTTGTTAAACGACGACTACACCCCCATGGAGTTTGTTGTCCACATCCTGGAACAGTTCTTTTATATGACCCGGGAAAAAGCCACTCAAGTGATGTTAGCAGTACATACACAAGGCAAAGGTGTGTGTGGCGTCTATACTAAGGATATTGCAGAAACCAAGGCCGCCATGGTGAACCAGTACTCCAGGGACAACGAACATCCCCTGGTGTGTGAAGTGGAAGAAGTGGACGACGAGTGATCAGCGAGAGGGCCTGTTATCATGTTAAGCAAAGATCTGGAATTAACGCTCAATAACGCGTTCAAAGAAGCCCGGGCCAAACGCCATGAGTTCATGACGGTAGAGCATTTGTTGCTGGCCCTGCTCGACAACAACGCGGCCGCCGAGGTCCTCAACGCCTGTGCCGCCGACATCCCACAACTGCGAAGGGATCTGACCGAATTTATCGATTCGACCACACCCCTCATTCCGAAACACGACGAAGACCGTGAAACACAGCCGACTCTGGGCTTCCAGAGGGTGCTGCAGCGTGCTGTCTTCCACGTCCAGTCTTCCGGCAAGAAAGAAGTGACCGGGGCCAACGTCCTGGTGGCGATTTTCTCCGAACAGGAAAGCCAGGCTGTCTTCTTCCTGAAACAGCAAAGCATCTCACGGATCGACGTGGTCAACTTCATCGCCCACGGCATATCCAAGGTGCAAAGCGAGAACGCCCAGCCGCACGAAGACTTCAACAGCGAACAGCAGGAAGACGGTGGCGCCGAGGGTGTTCAGGGCAGTGCGCTGGAGAGCTTTGCCTACAACCTGAATGAGCAGGCTCGCAAAGGGCAAATCGACCCCCTGGTGGGACGTGAGCATGAAGTGGAGCGGGTCATTCAGGTATTGTCCCGTCGTCGCAAGAACAACCCTCTGCTGGTGGGCGAAACCGGTGTCGGTAAAACCGCCATTGCCGAAGGGCTGGCCAAGCGGATTGTCGATGGCGATGTGCCTGAAATCATGCAGAACGCTGTCGTGTTCTCTCTCGATCTTGGCGCTCTGTTGGCGGGTACCAAGTACCGAGGCGATTTCGAGAAGCGTCTGAAGGCGTTGCTGGCTGAATTGAAGAAGAAGGAGAAATCCATTCTCTTTATCGATGAAATCCACACCATCATTGGTGCTGGCGCTGCCTCCGGTGGCGTGATGGATGCCTCGAACCTGCTTAAACCAATGTTGAGCTCCGGTGAACTGCGCTGCATGGGGTCCACAACCTTCCAGGAGTTCCGGGGAATCTTCGAAAAAGACAGCGCATTGACGCGTCGTTTCCAGAAAATTGACGTCAATGAGCCGTCGGTGGACGAGACCTACCGCATTCTCAAAGGTCTCAAGACCCGTTTCGAAGACCACCATCACCTGAAATACACAGACAAGGCTCTAAAAGCGGCGGCGGAACTGTCTGCACGGTACATTACCGACCGGCATCTGCCCGATAAGGCCATCGATGTGATTGACGAAGCCGGAGCCGCTCAGCGGTTGATGCCGGTGAGCAAGCGCAAGAAGTCGATCAGTGTGGCCGATGTCGAAAAAGTCATCGCTTCCATTGCGCGCATTCCCGAGAAGAGTGTCAGCCGCAACGATAAAGAAGTGCTGGGTAATCTGGAGCGTAACCTGAAGATGACCGTCTTCGGACAGGAACAGGCCATCGAACAGTTGTCCTCGGCCATCAAGCTGGCCAGGGCAGGTTTGAAGCCGGTGGATAAACCCATTGGTTCCTTCCTGTTCGCCGGGCCGACCGGTGTCGGTAAAACCGAGGTGTCGAAGCAGCTCGCTGAGTCGCTCGGTATTCCGTTACTGCGCTTCGATATGTCCGAATACATGGAGCGCCACACCGCCTCCCGTCTGATTGGCGCGCCACCGGGATACGTCGGATTCGACCAGGGCGGCCTGTTGACCGATGGCGTGACCAAGCATCCGCACAGTGTGTTGCTGCTCGATGAGATCGAGAAGGCGCACCCGGACGTATTCAACCTGCTGCTGCAGGTGATGGATCACGGCACCTTGACCGACAACAACGGCCGTAAGGCGGATTTCCGTAACGTAATCCTGATCATGACCAGTAATGCCGGGGCGCAAGAGCTTAACCGTCGCTCTGTCGGTTTCCTGGCCCAGGACAACAGCACCGATGGTATGGAAGTGATTCGCAAAACCTTCACGCCGGAGTTCCGCAACCGCCTGGAGGGCATCGTCCAGTTCAGAGCACTGCCGATGGAAGTTGTCATCAATATCGTCGACAAGTTCCTGACCGAGCTGCAGGCACAGCTGGACGATAAGCGTGTCATGCTGGATGTGGATGAAACGGCTCGCGAGTGGCTGGCCGAGAAGGGGTATGACGAAGCCATGGGTGCCCGTCCGATGAATCGCTTGATTCAGGACAAAGTGAAGCGTCCGCTGGCCGACATGATCCTGTTCGGTGCCTTGTCTCGTGGAGGTACAGCCCGTTTGACCATTCGCGACAATGACCTGGCCATTGAAGTCGAGGAAGAAGTCGAACCCGCTTGAGGGTTCGATAGATTTCCTTCAGTCGGAAAACACAAAAAGCACCTCAGGGGTGCTTTTTTTGTGCCGATGGTCTGGCTGGTCGCGAAACAATAGCCGATAAGATCTTACCGGTAATCAGTACCTGTGTCTGCGTCAGCAACGGTCGGCGGGTGAGGCAGGCGGATAGTGTTAGCGGGCGCGATACACGATGCGACCTTTGGTCAGGTCGTAGGGTGTCAACTCGACTTTCACCTTGTCGCCGGTGAGGATGCGGATGTAGTTCTTGCGCATTTTGCCGGAAATGTGAGCCGTAATGACGTGGCCGTTTTCCAGTTTTACCCGGAACATGGTGTTGGGAAGGGTATCGACGATTTCCCCTTCCATTTCGATAACGTCTTCTTTTGCCATATGTGCCTTTATATGCCTCTGAATTAGGTAATCCGGGCGTGAGATATATGGGTCAACCCGGGTAAGTGCAATAGCCGGCGGGCATTCTGCCTGAATTTCCGGTAATTATCAAAATTCGGCTCAAATCAGGCAGTTATTGAGATCAAAATGCGGGGCTGGTGATGGAAAGGTGATCGATCATATGGTCTTCAAGCGGTCGCCAGCGACGGTTGACGAGAATATCCATCGGTCGGAAATCGGATTTATAGGTCATTTGCGCTGAACCCGGCACCCAATAACCCAAATAGAGGTAGGGCAGTCCCATTTCCGCGCATAATTCGATTTGGGAAAGAATGGCGAATGTGCCGAAGCTTCGTTCGGCCTGGTCGGCATCAAAAAAGGTGTAAGTGGCGGAGAGCCCGGTGTTCAGCCGGTCTGTAAAAGCAACGGCGACCAACTCATCGCCCTGACGGAATTCCAGAATGAACCCCAGGTCCGGTCGGCTCACCAGGAAGTCACGATAGCTTTCCTCCGAGGGCGGATACATGTCTCCGTCACGGTGGCGGCTGCTGATGTAATGATGGTAGAGAGCGTAATGTTCGGCATGGAAACGGCAGGGCAGCCGTTTTATGGTCAGATCCTGGTTTTTCTTGAGGATTCGGCGGAAGCGACGCTTCCAGTGGAATTCGGCGATGCGAACCCGTGAAGGCAGGCAGGCCCCGCATTGTTCGCAATCGGGCCGGTACAGGTGCAGGCCACTGCGGCGGAAGCCCATGTGAGTCAGTTGCTCGTACAGCTCGGCGCTGAAGGTCAGCTCAGGGTCCAGAAACAGTGTTCGGGCCTGTTGGTCGCTCAGGTAGCTGCAGTTATGCTCACCGGTACGGTAAAGCTTGACCGTTTCTTCCTGGTTGTCTGTTTCACTTTTCATGGTGATCCTCAACCGACGTGGACCGACCTTGAGTAGCCAAGCGCTGGCGAACCCAGTTGTTCAACAGCTCGGAATCGGGTGCTTGCAGTGGTACGGCATCCCGAGGCAGGCGCTGTTCAAACCTGTTCCGCTCTATTTCATGCGCTCCGAGGCTGTTCAGATGGTCATTGTACACTTGGCAGTCAATCATCGTCATGTTCCGATGTCGCGCCCATTCACTGACCGTTAATAAAGCAATTTTCGAACCGTTGGTCTGGCGTGAGAACATACTCTCACCAAAAAACACCCGGTCGATGCCGATGCCATAAAGGCCGCCAACCAGCTGATCCCCGGACCACACCTCAATTGAATGAGCCCAGCCCAGTTGGTTCAGGGTTTCATAGGCTGCCCGCATCTCTTCGGTGATCCAGGTGCCTGGCTGTCCGTCCCTGGGGGCCTGGCAGGCTTGAATGACGTCACTAAAGGCCGTGTTGATGGTCACTGTCACAGGGTCACGGCGATAGGCTTTTTTCAAACTGCGGGATACATGCATGCCGCCGGGCTCGAGCACCATGCGAGGGGAGGGCGACCACCACAGAATAGGCTCCCCCGCGTTGAACCAGGGAAAAATGCCGTGCCGGTAGGCCAGCAGCAGCCAGGGCGGTGTCAGGTCGCCGCCAGCGGCGAGCAAGCCGTTGGGATGATCCAACGCTGCCCAGGTGGGCGGAAATTCCGGAGGCTGGTCGGGTTCCAGCCAGATCAATTGGGGCATAAAAATGCTTGCCGTATCAATAAGTTGGACGTCACTCTGTGGTATCTTAGGCACTGTTTAGCTGCAGTGCCAGAATGTGAGGTACTGTCAGGGAGACGAAAAACAGGATTCGAATGGCGGAGTAAGGTTAAGGTTTGCGTCCAGCGTCTCCCGTACAGCCTCTTCCATCCGATACAATGCAACACGAATCTCGACAAGGTGACCGAGTTTGACCCAGAAATCGATGCGCGCGCGGGATGATGACCGTGTGCTCGACCTGAAGCACCGTTTACTGCACGAGGGCAGCCTGCTGCTGTCGCTTGCCGTGGGTCTGTATTTGTTGATCGCGCTGGTAACCCACAACCCGGCGGACCCCAGTTGGGCCTACTCCGGTGCGGGGGAGGGCGTACGCAATCTGGCCGGTTCGGCTGGCGCCTGGCTGTCTTCCCTGCTGTTCAGCCTTATCGGTGGGCTGGCTTATGGTTTACCGCTGATTTTCTTCTACCGGGCTTGGGCCACATTCCGGGACCGGCGTGCCGGTCACCAATGGAATTTTCTGCTGATCGCCCTGCGATCTGTCGGGTGGCTGCTGTTCCTGGGCGTCAGCTGTGCATTGGCGACCGTGCATCTTGCCAGCAACAACGAAGCCAGTGCCGGTGGTTATCTGGGTATCTGGCTCTCGGAACTTGTGTTTCCTTTGCTGGGGCTGACCGGTACCACCTTATTGTTGGTGGTGTTTTGGTTCATCTCCCTGACGGTGGCCATGAATGTCTCATGGTTGGCCGTGATGGAGCGCATTGGCCGGGCCTGTCTGGCGTCGATCAATACTCTTCGGGATCGATGGCAGCATCGCCGCCGCAAGCAGGCCGAGGCGGCGAAGGTCAAGCAGGTGGTGGAAGAGCGCAAGGCGAATCTGGAAGTGCAGATGGAAAAGCAGGCCAAGCGCAAACCGCCACAGATCAAACCCCTGCAACCCAAAGCCCCTCAACCCAGCGACCGGGTCGAAAAGGAGCGGCAAAAACCCTTGTTTACCGGTTCGGATGCAGCGACTCCGCTGCCAGAGCTGAGCCTGTTGATCTCCGGCGAACACGACGCCAGCAACGGTTACAGTGAAGAGGCGCTGGAGGCCATGTCCCGCCTGCTGGAAATCAAACTGAAGGATTTCGGCGTACAGGCGGAAGTTACCGAGGTGGCACCGGGGCCGGTCATTACCCGTTTTGAAATTCAACCGGCCGCCGGGATCAAGGTATCGAAAATATCGAATCTGGCAAAAGACCTGGCTCGCTCCATGGCCTTGGTCAGTGTCCGCGTGGTGGAGATTATTCCCGGCAAAACCACGGTCGGCATCGAGATTCCGAACGAAAAACGGGACATCGTACGGTTGAGCGACACCCTGCACTCCGCCGCCTACGATAAGTCCAAATCCGCTCTTACGCTGGCGTTGGGCGACGACATCTCCGGTTCTCCGATGGTGGCGGATCTGGCAAAGATGCCTCACCTGTTGGTTGCAGGCACCACTGGCTCAGGTAAGTCAGTTGGCGTTAATGCAATGCTGTGTAGCATCCTGTTTAAAGCCACACCCGAGGAAGTCCGGATGATTCTGGTCGACCCGAAAATGCTTGAACTGTCGGTCTATGAGGGCATTCCTCACCTGTTGACCCCGGTTATCACCGACATGAAGGATGCCGCCAACGGCTTGCGCTGGTGTGTCGCCGAGATGGAGCGGCGCTATAAACTGATGGCCGCCGTGGGCGTACGTAATATTGCCGGGTTCAACAAGAAGGTCACTGAGGCCAAGAAAGCGGGCGACCCGATTCGCGATCCGTTATACGAACCTTTCGATCATCTCGACCCGCACGCACCTGCGCCGGAACTTGAACCGCTGCCTTTCATTGTGGTGGTGGTCGACGAATTTGCCGACATGATGATGATTGTCGGCAAAAAAGTGGAAGAACTGATCGCCCGTTTGGCGCAAAAAGCCCGGGCGGCCGGTATTCACCTGATCCTGGCGACTCAGCGACCCTCTGTGGATGTCATCACTGGTTTGATCAAGGCGAATATCCCGACCCGTATCGCTTTCCAGGTGTCGTCCAAGATCGACTCCCGGACCATTCTGGACCAGGGCGGGGCGGAGCAGTTGCTCGGCCATGGTGACATGCTGTATCTACCGCCTGGCACGGGTTTGCCGGTTCGTGTTCATGGCGCTTTCGTTGACGACGACGAAGTGCACAGGGTCGTGGCGGATTGGAAAAAACGCGGCTCGCCTGAATACATCGAGGAAATTTTACAGGGGGGCGAGTCCGATTTACCGGGTGTACCCAGTCTGGATGAAGGCGGGGACGACGGTGAAGCCGACCCGCTGTTCGATGAAGCCGTGGCCTTTGTGACCCAAAGCCGCAAGGCTTCCATTTCTTCGGTACAACGAAAACTCCGTATTGGATACAACCGGGCGGCCCGCCTGGTTGACTCTCTGGAAGCGGCCGGCGTGGTGAGTTCCGCCGGTCATAACGGGTCCCGGGAAGTGCTGGCACCGCCCCCCCCGGCCGACTGAAAGGAGCATTCATGCTGAAAACCTTATTTTTCAACCCGGCGATGGTGTTCACCCTGGCAATGGCGGGAGTCCTAAGCCAGGCTCAAGCCGACGATGCCGCCCGCGACCGGCTGATCGACCGCCTGGAATCAACCGCGACCTTAACGGCGGATTTCAAACAGCAAACCTACGGCGAAAGCGACTTCAGTGGCGAGTCCTCAACCGGCCACATGAAAGTGGCGCGGCCGCTGAAATTCGCCTGGTTGGTCAGCCAGCCTTATGAACAACAGGTGATATCGGATGGGGAAACCCTCTGGGTATATGACCCCGATCTGGAACAGGCCACCCATCAACCGGTGGGGGATCAAATTCTTCGGTCCCCGGCGATGATTCTGGCTCAGCCGGAATCCACCCTAAGCAGCGATTACGAGGTGATGGAAGCGGGTAACGGCGATCTGACGGTATATCGATTGTTTCCGACCGGGGACAATGCCGTGTTCGAAGAGATGGCGTTGTTGTTCGAGGATGGTTTGATCCAGGAAATCAATTTAAAAGACAGCCTGGGTCAGAAGACCCGCATCACCTTCAGCAATGTTCAGACGGGCGTCGGGATCGACCCTGCCGAGTTCGAATTTACGCCGCCTCCGGGCACGGACGTGTTTCAACAGATGTAACGGATCGGTCGATGGATTTATTCGAGCAAGGCGGCAACCCTTATCAACCCCTGGCGGAGCGTCTGCGCCCCGCCACTTTGGATGACTACGTCGGTCAGACGCATCTATTGGGGGCAGGACAACCGCTGCGGCAGGCCATCGAACACGATCAACTCCATTCCATGATTTTCTGGGGACCACCGGGTGTGGGTAAAACCACATTGGCGCGACTGCTGGCGCATTCCACGGCGAGCCGGTTCGAACCGTTGTCGGCGGTTCAATCCGGGGTGAAGGACATAAAAGCCGCAGCCGAGCGAGCCAAACAGGGCGCGGCCGAGGGTCGACGGACTTTGTTGTTTGTCGATGAAGTGCATCGATTCAACAAAGCCCAGCAGGATGCCTTTCTGCCTTATGTCGAAGACGGCACTTTTATTTTCGTGGGAGCGACCACGGAAAATCCGAGTTTTGAACTCAATGCCGCCTTGCTTTCGCGGGCGCGTGTCTATCCGCTCAAGTCACTGACGGATGAGGACATGGCAAAGCTGTTGGAGCAGGCCCGGCAGGGCGATGCGAAGGTGGCACGACTCGCGATCCCGGAGGCGGTTCGGCAGAGTTTGTTCGGGCTGGCCGATGGAGATGCCCGTCGCCTCTATAATCTGCTGGAACTGTCCGCAGATCTATATGCCGACGATCCGAAAGGGCTGACTGCCGAGCGTTTGGGGCAGTTGACTCAGGGTCAAAGACGACGATTCGATAAAGGCGGCGATGCCTTTTACGACCAGATATCCGCGCTGCATAAAAGTGTTCGCGGTTCCTCGCCCGATGGTGCGCTGTACTGGCTTTGCCGAATGCTGGACGGCGGTTGCGACCCGATCTACATCGCCCGTCGTTTGGTAAGAATGGCGTCGGAGGATATTGGCAATGCCGATCCACGAGCGCTGACCATTGCGATGGATGCCTGGCAGGTTCAGGAGCGCTTGGGCAGTCCGGAAGGGGAGTTGGCTTTGGCTCATGCCTGTGTGTACCTCGCTTGTGCCGCCAAAAGCAATGCGGTTTATAAGGCATACAACGAGATGATGGCTTTGGTGCGTTCGCAGCCCAGTCATGAGGTGCCGGTGCATCTGCGCAATGCGCCCACTAAGTTGATGAAAGAGCTGGGTTACGGATCTGAGTATCGTTATGCCCATGATGAACCCCATGGCTATGCGGCTGGGGAGCGTTATTTGCCGGAAGCGGTGGGGGAGCGGACGTTTTATCATCCGGTTGACCGTGGCCTTGAGAAGAAGATTCGCGATAAGCTTGCTTTCCTGCATGATCTGGATGAGCAGGCGCGGACGGCTGGTGAGGGGAGTACAGAATGACCATTGGACTGGGCCATTGGCTGGCGGTTGCGTTGGGCGGCGGTCTGGGGGCGATGGGTCGCTTTTGGGTGGTCCACCAGGTGAACCGTTTGCAGGGTGGTCATTTCCCCTGGGGTACATTGACGGTCAATGTGGTGGGTAGTTTTATCATAGGCTTGGCGTTTGTGTTTCTGGCGATCAAGCATACGGATCTGTCCAGTGGCTGGCGCAGTTTTCTGATCGTCGGTGTACTGGGTGCCTTTACTACCTTTTCCAGTTTTGCGCTGGAAAGTCTGGTGTTGTTGCAGGAGCAACACTATTTATCGGCTGCGGTTTACATGGTGGGCAGCGTAATCATCTGCCTGCTCGCCGTGACACTGGGCTTCGGGACCGGGAAGCTGATATTCTAATGGCTCATTTCGGTTTTATTTGGCCTGGTGCTCAAACCCGCACCGGCTACCTGGTGAACCCCTCAAGGGTCGGCATAAACCCGTCCATGGGGCCTGGATCGCAGCATCCATGCTGCGAACCCCCCTTGATGAGTTCACCAGGCATCCGGTGCTAGCCCTGGTTAATGGTTTCCGATCTGAGTTTAAAATCAACCAATCAATCAATCTAGAAACAGGACTTGAATTCCAATGCTGGACATTAAACGTCTAAGACAGGACATCGACGCACTCGCCCAACAACTGAGAGTCAAAGGGTTTTCCCTGGATGTATCGGCGTTTGAGTCCCTGGAATCGAGTCGTAAGCAGCTTCAGGTCGACACCGAACAGTTGCAGGCGGAGCGCAAGAAGGCGTCGAAGCAGATTGGGCAGTTGATCGGGCAGGGCATGTCGGTTGATGAAGCCAAGGCGGAAGTTCAGAAAACGCTGGATGAGATTGCCGCTCAATTAAGCACGAAGGAAGCTGAACTCAAGCATGTTCAAGCTGACCTGAACGATTTCATGCAGAACATCCCAAACATTCCTGATGTTTCCGTGCCTGAGGGCAAGGATGAAGACGATAACCTTGAAGTCAGCCGTTGGGGGGAGCCGCGACAGTTTGATTTCGAAGTGAAGGACCATGTGGATGTGGGTGCAGCGATCGGTGGGTTGGATTTTGAACGCGCTGCGAAGCTGACCGGTAGCCGCTTTGCTGTGATGCAGGGCGGTATCGCGCGGCTGCACCGGGCTTTGGCTCAGTTTATGCTCGATACCCATACGCGGGAGCATGGTTATCTGGAAACCAATGTGCCGTTTATCGTGAATCAGGATTCTCTTTACGGTACGAGCCAGTTGCCGAAGTTCGAGGAAGATCTGTTCAAGCTGAACAATGAGGGTGAGCAGGATTATTACCTGATTCCGACGTCGGAAGTGCCGCTGACGAATCTGGTGCGGGATGAGATTCTGGCGGACAGTGATCTGCCTCTGAAGTTCGCCGCTCATACTCCTTGTTTCCGCAGTGAGGCGGGCAGTTATGGACGTGATGTGCGTGGGATGATTCGCCAGCATCAGTTCGAGAAGGTTGAGTTGGTGCATATAGTTCGCCCTGATCAGTCTATGGATGCACTCGAAGAGTTGGTCGGTCATGCCGAAACCATTTTGCAACGGCTTGAATTGCCGTATCGCAAAGTGTTGCTGTGCGGTGGCGATATTGGTTTTGGTGCGGCGAAAACCTACGATCTGGAAGTGTGGCTGCCAGCGCAGAATACGTATCGGGAGATCTCGTCCTGCTCCAATATGACCGATTTCCAGGCGCGTCGTATGCAGGCCCGTTATCGCAATCCGGAAACCAACAAGCCGGAGTTGGTTCATACTCTGAATGGTTCCGGTCTTGCGGTGGGCCGTACTCTGGTTGCGGTGCTTGAGAATTATCAGACCGCTGAGGGTGGTTTGGTGGTGCCGGAGGTGCTGCGCCCCTATATGGGGGGGATTGCGTCGCTCTAACCGTAACGCATACGGTTTTATTTGCCCAACGGCGGGTACTGACTACAACATTGGATGCGGTGTTGTGAGGTGTCGTCGTTGGGCTATCATCCTACCTGTACTGACCTTCGCAACTCTTGTTTACGACTCTAATCCCCGCGTTCACTAACCAGAAGGGTATTGGCTGTGCATTATTTTCCCTTGTTTCATGATCTTCAGGGTAAAACCATCCTGGTCGTTGGCGGTGGTGAGATTGCTCTACGCAAAATCAGTTTGCTAAAGCGGGCGGGGTGTCATGTTCGAGTGGTGGCGCCCACTATTTTGTCGGCTATCGAAAATGATTCGGCCTGCCAATGTGTTCGCCGGGAATTTCAGCCCGGGGATGTCAAAGGGATGGCGTTGGTGGTGAGTGCGACCGATATCGACCACGTGAACCGTCATGTTCGTGAGTGCGCCCATCAGGAAGGCATATTGGTCAATGTGGTGGACTCGCCCGAGCTGTGCGACGTCATTTTTCCGTCTATTATCGATCGTGATCCCGTCATTATCGGTATTACTTCCAGTGGTCAGGCTCCGGTTCTGGCTCGTTCCATCCGGGCCAAATTAGAAAGCACCATTCCGGCCAGTTACGGTCACCTGGCTCAACTTGCCTCACGCTTTCGAAAGCGGGTGAAGCAGCGTTTCCGGAAAATGGATGACCGCCGGTATTTTTGGGAAAAAGTGCTGAACGGAACCGTGGCCGAACATGTTTATGCCGGTCGCAATGAACAGGCGGAGCGTGAGCTGGAGCGCCAACTCGAAAGCACGGATTTCGCGCACAGTGGCGAAGTGTATTTGGTGGGCGCCGGTCCGGGTGACCCGGACCTGCTGACGTTCAAGGCACTGCGGTTAATGCAGCAAGCGGATGTCGTGTTATACGATCGGTTGGTATCGGAACCCATTCTGGATTTGGTGCGTCGCGATGCCGAACGAATTTATGTGGGCAAGCAACGCTCGGATCATGCCGTCCCGCAGAAAGATATCAATCAACGCTTGCTGGATTTGGCCCTTGAAGGCAAACGAGTATTGCGTCTAAAAGGCGGCGATCCTTTTATTTTTGGCCGGGGTGGGGAAGAGATCGATTTGCTTGCCGAGCATGGTGTTCCCTTCCAGGTGGTTCCGGGTATTACAGCGGCATCGGGTTGTGCCAGTTATACCGGCATTCCTTTGACGCATCGGGATTATGCTCAATCGGTCAGATTCGTGACCGGCCATTTGAAGGACAACAGTCTCAACCTTCCCTGGTCTGAATTGGCCAGCCCTCAGCAGACCCTGGTGTTTTATATGGGACTGCAGGGCTTGCCGAAAATCTGCAATAAACTCATCCAGCATGGTCGCGCGCCGGACACCCCGATTGCGCTTGTCCAAAAAGGCACCACGCCCGATCAACGCCTCTGGGTTGGCACCCTTGCGACCATGCCCGATCTCATCAAGGATGACCCGCCACAGGCGCCCACCCTGACCATTGTTGGAGAGGTGGTTTCTCTACATAAACGTCTGAATTGGGCGGGTACCGTCAGCCATTCCGATTAAGCCGAATAGTGAAAATCTCGTCACCTCGGTCAGGTTAATAAATAACTTGGCCGAATTCGGTATTTTCTGCGAAAAAATGTATTTCAGAGATGACCAAAGTCAAAACACACACTAGGATTGTGTTGCATTTTAGTAGCACTAGATGCCTAGGCCTCTCGTAGACCTGCTGTAGGCACCCGATATCAATTCAACAGGGTGCACACACCCAAGGGGTAACTGAAAAATGCAGGCTAGGAATCGGAACCGGCTGGCCAGAGAACTCGCCGAAGACAGTTTGGCGCTTATTTTGGCCGGGGGAAACGGAACACGACTCAAAAATCTGACGCGCTGGCATGCGAAGCCGGCCATCCCCTTCGGGGGGCAATTCCGTACTATCGATTTTTCTTTGTCCAACTGTCTCCATTCCGGTATCCGTAGAATCGGTATTCTTACGCAATATAAATCCTATTCTCTTAACTGCCATATTCAGCGCGGTTGGAATTTTTTGAATAATGGCATGGGGGAGTTTATCGATCTTCTTCCCGCCCAACAGCGTTTGGGTGACGGCTGGTACAGTGGAACGGCCGATGCCGTCTATCAAAACCTGGATATCATCGACGAGCATTCCCCTGAATATGTGGTGGTGCTCGCCGGAGACCATGTCTACAAGATGGATTATGGCGATTTGCTGGTGCACCACCGGGAGTCCGGTGCTGAAATGACAGTAGGTTGTATCGAAGTGGATTTGAAAGCCGCCAAAGGCTTTGGCGTGATGGCGGTGGATAGGCAAAACCGAGTCTATGCGTTCGAGGAAAAACCTTCTGAACCCCGGTCGATTCCGGGCAAGTCGGATCGGGCATTGGCCTCCATGGGCATTTACGTTTTCAATACCGATTTTCTTCGCGTCCAACTGATTCGCGACGCTCGTGATCCTCATTCCAGTCACGACTTTGGCAAGGACATTCTACCGCAATTGATCGACCGCTTTGTTGTTAATGCCTACCCTTTTCTGGACGTGGAAGGGCGACCGGCTTATTGGCGGGACGTCGGCACTTTGGACACCTATTGGCAGGCCAATATGGAATTGCTCGGCCACAATCCTCCGCTGGACTTGTTCGATCGCCATTGGCCGATTTGGACCTATCAGGAGCAACTGCCACCGGCAAAATTTCTCTTCGACTCACAGCGGGGCAGCCAGGGGCTGGCGGTGAATTCCATCGTTTCCAATGGCACTCTGTTGGATGGAGCGTCGGTACGTAACAGCATCCTGTTCAATGACGTATCCGCCGGAACCGGTACAGTGATCAGCGATTCCCTGATACTGCCGGGTGCCCGTATTGGTAAGGATTGTCGGCTGAACAAAGTAATTATCGACCAGCGATGCGTGATTCCCGACGGCACCACTATAGGGATCGATCCGAACCTGGATGCCATCCGCTATACACTGTCACCGGGAGGCGTTGTGCTTGTCTCATCGCAAAGCCCGGGTAGCCAAATAGATACCGGCCGCCAAAGAGTTTCTGCGGTGGCTTGAAGTACGGACCTCCGTAACTCTGGGGGTTGACGTTCGTCAATTCCCCGAAGACTCACCTGCCTACAATAGAATCCGCCATAAAAGAATCCGAAGAGCTTTTGATCCGAGCCCCGATGGGAAACGGTTCAAAGGCTCTAGGATCAGGTCATTGTTTTTTTGGCCAATGTTTAACTCCGGAAGGGAGGCATATTCAATGGCTTACAAAACCATGTTATTCCACACGGCGGCGCGGGAAAAAATTCTCCGGGGCGTGAACGAACTGGCGGATGCGATCAGCATTACCCTCGGGCCAAAATCCAAATCCGTTTTGATTCAGCGAAGTTACGGTCCACCCATCGTTTGCAATGACGGTGTTACCATTGCCAAGGAAGCCACCTGGCAGGATCCCGTGGAAAACCTCGGCGCTCAGATGTTGAAACAGGCGGCGGAAAAAACCAGCGAAAACGTCGGTGACGGTACCAGTACGTCCACTGTATTGGCACGGGCCATATTCTCTGAGGGGGTACGAAACGTTGTCGCGGGTGCCAGTGCCATTGACCTGAAACGCGGTCTCGACCGTGGATTGAAGATTACCGTCGAGCAGCTCAAGACACTGGCCAAACCGGTGCAAACGCGCACTGAAAAAGCTCAGGTCGCGACTATCTCCGCCCATAACGACGAAGAGATCGGTGAACTCATCGCCGAGGCGATGGAGCGCGTCGGTGATGAAGGCATTATTACCGTGGAAGAGTCCAACACTACCGAAACTGTGTTGGATGTGGTGGAGGGCATGCAGTTCGACCGGGGCTACCTGTCGCATTACTTCGTTACCAATATGGAAAAAATGGAAGCTGTGCTCGAAGAGCCGCTTATTCTGATATACGACCGGAAAATCACCCATCTTGCCGATCTGGTTCCTCTCCTTGAACAGATTGCCAAAGCTGGCAAACCCCTGTTGATCATCGCCGAAGATGTCGAGGCGGAAGCGCTGGCCACTCTGATCGTCAACCAGATGAGAGGCACACTCTGCTGTGCCGCCGTCAAGGCGCCGGGCTTCGGCGACCGGCGTAAGGCCATGCTTGAAGATATCGCGATTCTGACCGGTGCCGAAATGATCTCGGAAGATATCGGCCTGCGTCTGGCGGATATCGGAATGGAACAGTTGGGCGGCGCTGACCGGGTGGTGATCGATAAAGACAGTACAACGTTGATCGGCGGCGCGGGCCAGAAGGACAGAATAGACAACCGTATGGGTCAACTGCGCGCCCAAATCGAAAAAGCCACCAGCGATTATGATCGGGAAAAGCTTCAAGAACGGGTAGCGAAATTGTCCGGTGGCATTGCCGTGATCCGGGTCGGTGCGCCAGCGGAATCCGAAGTAACCGCGAAAAAGGACGCATTGGATGACGCCATCGCCGCCACCAAGGCCGCCGTTGCCGAAGGTATCGTACCTGGTGGGGGGTTGGCGCTGCTGCGGTGTACGGCGGCATTGGAAGCCGAGGAGGAGACTTTGGAGGGCGACGAGAAAACCGGTGTGCAGATTTTACGTCGAGCGCTCGGAGCGCCATCCCGGCAGATTGCTCAGAACTCCGAGGTGGATGGCGGCGTGGTGGTATCCAAAATGCTCGAAAGCAAGGGCAACATGGGTTTTGACGCGGCTCGCAAGCAATATGTGGACTTAATGAAAGCCGGTATCGTGGACCCGGCCAAGGTAATGCGCATCGCGTTGGAGAATGCGGTATCCGTCGCCAGCCTGCTGTTATTGACGGAAGCCACCATGACCGAAACCAGGGAGGATGACAACAAAGCACCGGCCATGCCGGAGGTCTGATGAAAAGCGATGCATTGATGGAGGGCGTAACCGAAACCCTCCTCCCCAGTTTGGCCGAGAAGGTGAGGTTTCTCGCCTCCCCGAGCCATTACCCCGGCCTCCCTGCTCATGTTCAGGTGATACAGACGCACATGTCCTATGTCTTTCTCACCACCCATGATGTCTATAAATTCAAGAAGCCGGTTCATAACGACTTTTTTGATTTCAGAGGGTTGTCCGCAAGAAGGGAAAATTGCGAGAACGAGGTGAGGCTTAATCATCGACTGGCGCCCATTACCTATTTGGGTGTGGTTGCCTTGAATCAAGGCGCGTCCGGCCTGCGGTTGGGCGGCAAGGGTAAAACCGTTGAGTGGCTTGTCCACATGCGGCGCCTCCCCCCGGAGCAAACATTGGATTATCTGCTCAGGAATGGCCTCATACATTTGAACCAAGTGGATATACTGGGGCGGTTATTGGCTGAGTTTTATCGCGGAGCCGTGTCCGTTCAAATCTCCGCCAGCGACTACCGTGTTCGGTACCAGGAATATGTTGAACGTTGGATCACCGACCTGAAATGTCCACTGTACGAAATCCCGGACAGTCGTTTGTCCCGGTTGGAAGCGAGCTTGCAGCATTTCCTTTTGCTGCGCGGCCTTTACGGTTTGGAACCGAGAGCGGCCAGGGTGGTTGAGGCGCATGGGGATTTACGGCCGGAGCACATTTTTTTCACCCACCCCCCGGCCATAATCGATTGTTTGGAGTTTAATCGGGAGCTTCGAAGCCTTGATCCTATTGAGGAACTTTGCTTTTTGGCTGTCGAATGCGAGCGACTCCAGGTCGCCCATGTCGGTGAGCGGTTGTTGCAACTCTACAGTTTCCTGAATCAGGATTTCGTATCCGACACGCTGGTATTTTTTTACAAGGCTTATCGGTGTTTGCTCAGAGCCAAACTGGCCGCCTGGCATTTGGAGGACGCACAAGTCCGGCATCCTGAACAATGGTTGTCGCGCGCCTCGAATTATCTCGATCAGGCGTGGCATTATGCCAATCGGTTGGCATTGTAGCCGTTTACGACATCGCTTCGTCGACCGGCCCCCCCTGGTGCAATTGACGGATGCAATGGGCAATCCGGTCGCTGATATCGACGGTGGTGAGTTTTTCACGGGCCGCGCCGTCGTCCAGCCGCCAGGGTGGCAGGGTATTGCTGATCAGGATTTTTTCCAACTCATTGATATTCAGAATATCAGCGGACCGTTCCGAAAATACGCCGTGTGTGCAGGCCGCCATCACCTTGATCGCGCCAGCTCGACGAAAGGCCAGGGCGGCGCGGGCAAGAGTATTGCCACTGGCAATCAGGTCGTCGAGGATGATTACGGTCCGATCCTTGAGTGGGCCAGCCACCAGCTCTCCGCTGACCACCCCCTGGCTACGGTGCTTTTCCATGAGCGCGAGGGGAATGGCTTTACCCAATGCCTCTTCCAGCGCCTCGCGAAATGGGTTGGCTCTCTTAATGCCACCGACATCGGGTGAGGCGACGGTAACCGCTTGGTTCGCGAGCTCCGGCTTCAGGTGTTCGATCAGTCGTGAATGCCAGCCGAGATGAAGGGTCGGGCAGCGAAAGGCATTCTGGTAGGCCGCCAGGTCGTGGACATCCATGGTTACAAAACGGTCGATACCCACGGCTTCGAACAACTGTGCCAGGTATCGCAGCGAGAGCGGGTCCCGGGCTTTGGTTCGACGGTCTTTTCGGGCGTAGGCCAGGTAGGGGGCCACCATGGTCAGGCGCTCCGCCCCCGCGTCTTTCAGGGCACCGAGCAGGAACCATAATCGCATCAGCTTATCGTTAACGCTGAGCGTCGGGTCGCTGTAAAGCGATTGGATAAGATAAACATCCTGCCCCCTGACATTCTCCAACGGACGGACCTTGTGTTCGCCATCTTCAAAATCGCGCTCTTCGTGACGGCTGACAGTCAGCCCCAGATGTTCCGCCACTGTTTCAGCGAAGGCTTTGTCGGAGTCCAGACTGAATAGTCTGATTCCACTCATGTTGTGTTCCTCCTGGAATGAGGTTCGGTTTGCAACCGGTAAAAGAAACGCCCTTGAATCTATGGAATTTCAATCCATCTAATGCGA
This sequence comes from uncultured Saccharospirillum sp., assembly GCA_965652395.1. Lineage (GTDB taxonomy): Bacteria > Pseudomonadota > Gammaproteobacteria > Pseudomonadales > Natronospirillaceae > Saccharospirillum. The sequence continues at coordinate 60,050 of CBFGUW010000006.1, forward strand.
CGAAGCTTCGCTTTATTGATGCAGGCCAATCCCCCTTTTTTAAAGCGAACCATACTGATGTTTCCTGTTCGAACCGACCCCGTCCAGGGTCAGGAGGATCCATGAACCCCGACCGGCTCTTGCAGCCCCACGATGCCTTGTTGATTGTCGATGTACAAAATGATTTTTGCCCAGGCGGGAGCCTTGCTGTACCCGGAGGGGATAAGATCATTCCGATTCTCAATGAATGGATCGATGTGGCACGACGGAAAGGCAATGTCATTGTCGCCTCCCGGGATTGGCACCCGGTCGAACATGTCAGCTTCGAATCCCGGGGCGGGCCTGGTCAACGCATTGTGTTCAGGACAGTTGGGGCGCGCAATTCCACCCGGAGTTGAATCTGGACGATCAGGTGGTCAAGGTCAGCAAGGGAAGTCATTTCGATCAGGACACCTATTCAGCCTTCGACGATACCGGCCTGGCCACCTACCTTCGCAGGCATAAGGTCGAGCGAATATGGATCGGAGGTTTGGCGCTCGATGTCTGTGTCAGAGCGACGGCGCTCGATGCCAACCAGGAAGGTTTTGAAGTCCATTTGATTCCCTCGGCCGTGCGCGCCGTTGACGAAGTGAATGGTGAAGAGGCCCTGAACGAAATGAAAGACGCCGGTGTCATTATCAATTAGGCGTTGGCCATACAGTGTCGCACTTCTTCATCGGTGGTCTGGCCGAAGTCTTCATACCAGAAGCCGATGGCTTGCATGCGGTCTGGAACCCGCAGACAAATAACCCGGTCCGCGATCAGCTCAAGTGATTCCACCGTGTCAGGCGGCGCGACTGGAACGGCCACGGTAATGTCTTTCGGGCCTTGGGTTCGTACCGCCTGCACGGCGGCTTTGATGGTGGCTCCCGTGGCTATCCCATCATCCACCAGAATGATGCGGCGGCCTTCGATCCCAGGCGGCGGCCTATTCCCCCGATAGGTGGCTTCGCGGCGTTTCAATTCCCGTTCCTCACGCTGTTGGACATCGGCCAGAACAGCGTCGTTTACTCGTCCCTGGTTGATAATATCGTCATTCAAAATGCGGATGCCGCCGCTGGCAATGGCCCCCATGGCCACTTCCGGTTGCCAGGGCAGGCCGAGTTTGCGGACGACCAGAATGTCCAATTCGGCGTTCAGGCGCCGAGCCACCTCGGCGGCCACGGGAACGCCGCCACGGGGCAGGGCGAGTACCAGTACATCGGAGGAGTCGCCATTCAAGGCAGGCCATTCATCCGCCACGGCTTGCGCCAACTCCCGGCCCGCCGAGACCCTGTTCTTAAAGGTTCTCATAAGACCTCCCGAATGTGTTTCAGTAGGTTTGAGTGTGTCGGCCCCCGTTAATGTTTAAGCCAGATGGGCTTTCAGATAACGGACCAGGTCGGCTACGGATTGCAACTTGGCGAAGTCCGCTTCTGGAATGCTTACGCCGAAACGTTTGTGAATGGCCGCCGCGAGATTGAACGAATCCATCGAGTCGAGATCGTAATCGTCTCTCAGGCTGGCATCGTCGCGTACTTCGTCCGGCGAGAGATCCGGTGCCACATTGACCACTTCTTCGATGAGGGCGGATCGTAATTCGTCAAGGTTCATTGTGTAGGCTCCGCAAAGGTGGGTTCGCTTAAATATTCCGGGTGTTGAAGCAGGTGTTCGATGCGGGCCAGAAACAGACCGCCGCGGTGACCGTCACTTACCCGGTGATCAGCCGCGAGCGTAGCCTGCATAACCGGGCGCACGGCCAGGGCATCGCCAACGGCGCAAGGACGGGGTGCGACTTTACCGAACCCAAGAATGGCCACCTGGGGCGGGTAAATCACGCCATAAACCGTATCTACTCCACGCTCACCCAGTGCTGTCACAGTGATGGTGCCCTGTGTCATTTCCGAACTGCGCAGGCCTCCCTGCCGGGCTCGTTGGGTCAGATCCTGAAGTTTTTTCATCAGGTCCGGCAGCGGGCGATGGTCTGCATGCAGTATGGCCGGAGTAATGAGACCGACCCCCCGGATATTGATGGCAACGCCCAGGTGTATGGCCTCGCTGGGTTCGAAACGGCCGTCTTTGTAGTAGCCGTTCATTTCCGGATAACTGCGCAGGGCCAGAGCGACGGCCCTGAACACCAGGGCGGACATCAGTATTCGGTCGTCGGGGGTTTTATCGTTGTTATAGCGGTTGAGCCATTGAGTGGCCGCCAACATGTCGATGGATTGGGAGAGGTAATAATGCGGAATTTCCCGTTTCGACTTGGCCATGGCCGCGCCGATGGCTTTGCGCATTTCAGCAACATTGAACCGGCCGGGGGCGGTGCCTTTCGGCTTGGTTTCCGCTTCGCTTCTTGGTTTGGTTCTGGCCACTTCATCAATGTCTCTGGCCAATATTTCCCCGCGCGGACCGCTACCGGGGACGGCGGAGAGAGGAATTTCCTCTTCACGCGCGCGTTTTCTGGCCAGAGGCGACGCCAACAGACGCCCCCAGGTCATGGGCTCGGTGGCGGCTTTTTGGGGAGCTTCTTTGGGTTCGGCCTCAGGCTTGGTGGGCTTGGATGCCGTGGGAGCCTGAGCGGGCGTTGGGGTGGCGGGTCTATCCGCCGCGCCGGTCAGTCGCGCAATGGGCTGGCCCACCGGCACGACGGTATCGATTGGCACCAGGAGTTCCTCCACCTCAGCGTCCTCGAACACTTCGACTTCGATGGCGCCTTTGGCGGTTTCCACTACGGCGATCACATCGCCTTTGTGCAGTGTGTCTCCCGGTTTCGCTTGCCATTCAACCAGGGTGGCCTCTTCCATGTCGGCCCCTAGCGAAGGCATCAGGAAGTTGCTCATGGGGTCCTCCCAATCAGCTGTCTGGCTGCCAACAGGATAGACTCTATTTGTGGTAATGCTGCGAATTCCATGTGGGCGGCGTAGGGAATGGGAACTTCACGACTGGCAACCCGGCCGACCGGGGCATCCAGGTCCCAGAATGCTTTTTCCATGAGCAGGGCACTGATCTCGGCCGCCATGCCTCCGGTTTTCCAGGCTTCTTCGATCACAAGTGCCCGATGGGTGCGGCTCAGGCTGTCGAGCAGGGTGGCGTCGTCCAGTGGGCGGAGCACCCGCAGGTCAATGACTTCCGCTTCGATGCCTTCTTGTGCCAAAACCTCGGCTGCTGCCATGGTTTTATGGAGACAACCGCCATAGGTAATGAGGCTTATGTCGCTGCCGGGGCGACGAATGGCGGCTTTTTCGATGTCCACACCCTCGGGGCAGGGCGCCAGCGTTCCCTTCATGTTGTACAGACCGGCATGCTCGAAAATAAGAACAGGGTCGGGCTCCTGCAGGGCGGCCCAGAGCATGTGGCGGGCATCTTCCAGGGTGGCCGGGGTCAGCACCCGGAGCCCAGGCACATGGGCATACCAATGTTCCAGACTGTGGGAATGCTGGGCCGCCAATTGACGACCGGCGCCTGTCGCCATGCGGATCACCAACGGAACATTCAATTGTCCGCCGGACATGTGCAGCAGCGCGGCGGCTGTGTTGACGATTTGATCCATGGCCAGCAGGCTGAAATTAACGATCATGATCTCGACAATGGGTCTCATGCCTCCGAGTGCGGCACCGACCCCCGCGCCGGTAAAGCCGTTTTCCGAGAGAGGTGCATCCCGCACACGGTCTTCCCCAAACTCGGCCAGCAAATCGTGGCTGACGGCGTAGCAGCCGCCATAGTGACCCACGTCTTCCCCCATCAGGAAGCTCAGTTCGTTGTATTGCAGTGCTTCTTTCAACGCGAGGTGGCAGGCTTCGCGATAGGTGGTTTCAAGGGGGAGTGACTCGACCATGGGCGGAGGTTTGGCCGGGTCTTTCCTGGGGGAGTAAACATAGTCTTCGAGAGTGTCTTCTGCTTCCCACCCGGCCGATTCGGCGAAGTTAACCGCAGCTTCGATTTCGGCTTGAATATCCTGTTCGATTCGCTTCAGATCACTCTCGTGCAACAGGCTGTTGTGTTCCATCCACTCCTTGAGCAGCTTGATGGGGCCTTTGAGCTTCCACTCTTCAACTTCCGCTTTGTCGCGGTACAGTTGTGGATCAAACATGGAATGTGCACGGAACCGATAAGTGTGGCACTCCAGAAACTGCGGACCTTCCCCGCGCCGAATCGCTTCTATGGCGTCCTTCGCTGCGGCTTCCACATCCACGACGTTCATGCCGTCCACCGAGGTGGCGCGGAGGTTATGACTTTCCGCCTTGGTCCGAACCTCGGTTTGCGATTGTGACAGTGCCAGTGCCGTGCCCATCGCATAGTTGTTGTTTTCGCATACGAACAAAACCGGCAGTTGCCAGAGCGCGGCCAGGTTCAGGCTTTCATGAAAGGCACCTTCAGCGGCCGCGCCTTCACCAAAGAAACAGACGGTCACGCGGTTGCGACCGAGCATTTTATCGGCCAACGCGAGGCCAACCGCGAGCGGCAGGCCGCCCGCGACAATGGCGTTGCCGCCGAAAAACCGTTTTTCGGCATCGAACAAATGCATGGAACCGCCACGGCCGCGACTGCAGCCTTGCAGCTTGCCATACATTTCCGCCATGACCTCATTCATCGACAAGCCCCGCAGCAAGGCGTGACCGTGCTCCCGATAGGTGGCGACCACGGCGTCTTCGGCGGTCAGGTGGCGGGTCACTCCGACCGCGACCGCTTCTTCGCCGATGTAGAGGTGTAAAAAGCCCCGAATCTTTTCCTGGGTATAGAGTTCGGCGCATTTTTCTTCGAAGCGGCGAACACGTGTCATATCCGTCAACAGGGAGAGCAGATGGTCCTTGGATAAACGCAGTTTCCGGTTGGGGTCCAAGCGACCGAGTGTCATTTCGGCAGTACTCATGATTGGCCTTCCTCCAGTGTGGATGTGTCACCTTCGGGCAGCCCCAACTCGCGAGCTTTCAACAGGCGTCGCATGATTTTTCCACTGCGGGTTTTTGGCAGGCTGTCTTTAAAATCGAGGAATTTGGGTGCAACGGCGGGGCCTAATCGTTTGCGCGCCAGCCCCATGATTTCGCGGGTGAGTGTCTCGTTGGGCTCATGGCCGGGTTTGAGTGCCACAAAGGCTTTCACCACTTCGCCACCCAACTCATCCGGCAAACCGATCACACCCGCTTCGGCGACGGCTGGGTGTTCGAGCAGTACGCTTTCCACCTCGAACGGGCCGATCAAATGGCCGGAAGACTTAATGACATCGTCGGCGCGTCCGACGAACCAGAAGTAGCCGTCTTCGTCGGTGTAGGCGAGGTCGCCGGAGAAGTACCAACCGTCGACAAAGGCTTTTTGATAGCGCTCTTCGTTGTGCAGATAACCTCTGAACATTGACGGCCAGCCCGCCTTAAGAACCAGCTCTCCGGTTTCATTCGGTGTATCGATCAGCCTCATGCCGGATTCCGTACGATGCGCCACAGCCGCCTGGATACCCGGCATCGGCCGCCCCATGGAGCCGGGTTTGATATCCATCGACGCATAGTTGGCGATCATGATGCCGCCGGTCTCGGTTTGCCACCAATTGTCGTGAAAGGGCAGGCCGAGCGTTTCCATTCCCCATATCACGGCTTCGGGGTTGAGCGGTTCACCCACGCTTGCAAGGAAGCGAAGCGACGAGAGGTCGTACTGGTCCGCCATTTCCCTGCCATATTTCATGAGCATGCGAATGGCCGTGGGGGCGGTGTACCAAACCGTCACGCGCTGATCCTGCAGGGTCTGGTACCAGCGTTCAGCATCGAATTCCGCTTCATCGACAACCAGAGTGACGCCATGACAGAGTGGGGCGATGATGCCGTAGGACATCCCCGTCACCCAGCCCGGGTCCGCCGTGCACCAATAGACATCGTCCGAATGCAGATCCAACGCATAGGCCGAGGTCACAATATGAGCCAACACCGCTTGGTGGACGTGAATGGCGCCTTTCGGTTTGCCCGTGGTACCACTGGTGAAATGCAGTAATGCGGGGTCTCCCGGCCGGGTGGGGCAGGTGTCGAACTGGGAGCTACTGCGAGACAGCCGTGGCGGCAGGTTGATGACCCGGTCGGTCGGCGTATCGGTTTCGTCAAGCAGAAGCACATACCGGAGAGAGGGGAGCTCACCGATCCAGGAGGCTAGTTTTTTCTGGTAAAGACGGTCCGTTGTCACAATAGCCGTCGCCTCACCGATTTCCATGCGTGCTCTGATCGGATCCGGCCCGAAGGCAGAAAAAAGAGGCGAAAAAATACCACCGGCTTTCAGCGTTCCGAGCGTGGCCATGAACAGGTCGGGCGTGCGACCGCTTAGGCAGAAAATTCGGTCGCCCTTTTTAATGCCGAGATCATTCAGGACATTGGCAAAACGATTGGCGCGTTCCCACAGTTCGCGATAACTCACGGAGATCGGAGCGGCATTCGGCTCCTTAGGCAGGAAGCGCATGGCGGTATGGCTCTCCACCGGCGTGCCGATATGCCGATCCAATGCCTGACCGGCGATATTCAACAGGCCCGCCTCCAGGCCGACCAACCCGGCTTGGTGAGCGGCGGTATGCCAGGAAAATGTCCGGTAGGCATCGTCGTAGTTGGAAAGGTTGGGGGGAATGGCCGGCGCCAAAGCATTTTTCGATAGGATCGGGTGAGTCATCAGTCTAACTCCCTGCCGGCTTCCTCTGCATGGCTCGGGAAAACCGAAGCACAGTGAACGGATCGATTCAGTCTATGCCTCGCACCGGAGGATATGTTGACGCATGTCAACTCCGTGGAAGGGGTTGACCATATTCCCGTTGAACACCTTTGAATCAGCCGGTTACACCCCACCTGACGGATCAAGGGAGCCTAATTCTCTAACGTGGAGGCAATGCTTATGCTGAACGTGAACCCGGAGACTGTGTGCCGACTGATTCAAATGGCCCGCGCCTTTCATGTGAAGGAAGACGTGGTGGATCCCGATGAACCCACAGGGTCGGATGACGAATGGAATCTACAGGTTTTGGCCGACCACCCGCAGGATGCCTCCTTTCAGGAATTCCGCAGCATCATCGAAGACCTGGAACCCGATCAACAGCAGGAAGTGGTCGCTCTGTTGTGGCTCGGACGAGGTGATTACGTCGAGGAGGAATGGCCTGCGATTCTCGCCGAAGCCGCCTATGCCTGGAACGATAAAACCGCTGAATACCTGATCGCACACCCCATGCTGGCCGATCACCTGGAGAACGCTCTGGAATGCTTCGGGCACCAGTGCGATTGAAGTCATCATGCAATCTCGGGAGGAGTGACCATGTTCAGTAACGGTGGCTGGATGAGCCAGGAAGACATTGCCCTGCTGACCGACCTTTACGAGCTGCGCATGCTGCAGTCCTACTGGGAAACCGGCATGCATGGCCGGGCTGTTTTCAGCCTTCATTTCCGAAAACTCCCGGTGGACCGGAACTTCATACTCGCCTGCGGCCAGTCTGAGGTTGTCCGGCATATCGAGCGGCTGTCGTTTCAGGAAGAGCATTTGAAGGCGCTCCAGACTCTGGGCGGATTCAAGGATGAGTTTCTGACTTGGCTGCGGGAGTTTCGTTTTTCGGGGGACATCCATGTGGTACCCGAAGGCACCCCCGTTTTTCCCTATGAGCCCATCATGGAAGTCGAGGCGCCCATCGATGAAGCCCAACTACTCGAAAGCTTCGTCATGAATCAGGTTCATCTTCAGTCCCTGCTGGCGTCGAAGGCCATTCGTTCGGTTTTGGCGGCCCAGGGACGCAATGTTGTAGATTTCGGGCTGCGCCGAATGCACGGTGCCGACGCTGCTCTGAGAGGCGTCCGGGCCTATTGGATAGCGGGATTGGCCGCTACGAGCAATGTATTAGGTGGTCTTCAGTACGGTGTGCCGGTGGCTGGCACCATGGCGCACAGCTATGTTCAGGCCCATGAGGATGAAGACGCGGCCTTCGAGCGTTATCTGCGGCTCTACCCGGACACCATTTTACTGGTGGATACCTATGACACTCTGGAGGGCGTCCGCAAGGCGATCAAGCTGGCCCGGAATACCACCGGTGACTGTCCGATCGGCGGCATCCGCCTGGATTCCGGCGACATGATGCGCCTGTCGAAAAAGGCTCGATTGATACTGGACGAAGCCGGGATGGAACATATCAAGATCTTCGCCAGCGGCGGGCTGAATGAGTACGAGATCGCGCGGTTGGTGGAAGGCGGTGCACCGATCGACAGTTTTGGCGTCGGAACGGACGTCGGCTGCTCCAAAGACTCTCCCATGATCGATCTGGTCTACAAACTGACTGAATACGATGGTTTCGGTCGCACCAAACGTTCAGAAGGCAAGCATATCTATCCCGGAAGGAAACAGGTCTATCGCCACTATGAAGGGAACAAGGTGGCGTATGATCGTATCACTCTGAGAGATGAGCCGGATTCCGGTAAACCCCTGCTCGAACTGATGATGCGAAACGGCCAGGTGCTGGACGACTTCCGGCTGGACCATCTTGATCAGGCGAGGGACTATTGTCGACGGGAAGTCGAGGCTTTGCCGGATCGGGTGAAGCGGTTGTCCCAGTTGAGCGAGGGCGATGGTCTGGAAGTCGTGCTCAGTGATCGTCTAAAGGAACACGATGAAGCCGTATTGCGCCGTTTGGGTTATGTCTGAGCTTTCAATTGGCGAGCCCAATGGCCGCGCCTATCGCCGCAACGCCACTCATCAAAGAGCTGAGACCCAGGCTGAGTTTTACCGGATACAAACCCAGCAGGCTGGCACCGAGTACCGAGACGGAAACCACCAACAGAATAACTCCGACAAAAAACACTGTTCCCATCAACATCCGCTGGGTATGCAGGGTAAAACGAAAAGTGGCTGGGCTGGTCATCTGTGATCCCTCCGTTTCGGTCTTGGTGCACCTTGGGGGCTGTTTGCTCCGCCAAGGTGCGGAAACAGGACCTTCCGTGGTGAATTAGTCCTTGTAGGGAAGACTACTCAAGCTTCGTGCCAGAACTCTTCATTTAGCGGTGGTTTCAGGTGTTTCGGCTGTCCCACAGTGCTTTCGCCCTGTTCTGGGCGGCTTCAATGCCAAGGTCGTCGGCCAGCATAAGCACCAGCGTCATGGTTTGCTGAATTGCCGCGAGGCCGTAGTCCGGCTGAGCCTTGCCGTGCCAGGTATCAAGCAACAACTCAAGGGAGGGCGCCTCCGGCCGGATGGCGCGCTTCTGCAGGATACGTGGCAGTGCCACTCTCTCCGGGTGGGATGGACTTAGAACAGACACGTCCGAATCGCTGTCGGGGCGGACTTCAAATTCCCCGCTGTCGCCTTTTAACACGACGTTTCGAGCATCCCCCAGCAGCCGTGCCGTGTCATGATGCAGTGCCTGGTAGCTGGGGTGAAACATCCCTTGCAGCGTGACCGGCGCCCCGGTCGGGTTCAGGTTACGCACGAGGGTGTTCACCGGAGACCGCAGCCCCAATTCGGCTTTCATATCGATGATATCGGAAAGTTTGGGTGCGAAGTGCTCCAAAGCGCAATAAACCATGGGACCTTGCCGACTGAGTTCGACGGCTTGCGCCCAGGAACCTGCCACTGGTACATCCAATGCCTCGCACACCTGGCGGGCGTATTGTCGCCCGGGGGTATGTTCACCGCCGCCATGCATGAATACCGGGTAGCCGCCCCGGGCGAGCGCCAGAGCCGCCAGTACATACCAGGAGGGCTGTCTACGCTTACCGGCGTAGGAGGGCCAGTCGATGGAAAAAGCCGATCCGGTCCAGGCTGGAATCGCTTCCCGAGCGGCTGACACCATTCCTGCCAGCTCTTCCCCGGTTTCTTCTTTTACCCTCATCAACATCAACAGTGCGCCGAGTTGAGCGGGTGTTTCCCGGTTTGCCATGATTTCGGTCATCGCGAACCGGGCTTCTTCCTGGGTGAGGGAACGGCTGCCGTTCTTGCCGCGCCCCAAGGCACGAATCAGTGCCGGGAAAGTCAATGTATCGGTCATATCGCAGTCACAGGCAGTTTTTGGGTTTGGGGAGACCAGCCAGCAGAGCGAGCATTCGCGCCGGGCTTTCACCGTAGCGTTGCATGAGCGTCATGCTATTGCCCACCTCGGGACCGAAGCGGTTCTTAAGGTGCTTGACCAGGGGGCGCATGGCGGGGGAAAGATCGTATTCGAAGTAGAATTCACGCAAAGACTGGATTATGTCCAGGTCTTCTTCAGTCAGGTCCAGTCCCTGTGACCGGGCCTGAGCCCGGCACCAGGTTTCATTCCAACTGCGGGCGTCCTGGAGAAACCCCAGATGGTCGGTGGTCAGTTCTGTCATGGTTACCAATTAACGATAGGGTGATGTTGCTGGGCCATTTCCACCCAGTCCGCGTCATCAATAATCTGCCAGTCGGGATGGCATTCACCGCCCATGGCCTGGGCATCGCATACGCGAATATAGCCCTGAGCGGCGGTAGGATTTGGCTGCCACATCAAAATGCGGGCGTCTTCGCGTAACAACAAGCTGTCCTGTTTGGTCAGCCACACATGAAACAGCGCCAACTGGCGAGCGGATGGTGGCTGGGTCAGGGTGAGCAGCGCCATCAGAACACCTCCACGTGGCGGGCATCGCGAAGCAGGCGGGCAATGCCCTCCAGGCTCATACTTTCGGCCTCTTCAGCGATCGCCTGATCACCGAGAACCGGTAAGCGATGAGACTCGCAATAAAACAGCGCTTCGGAACCATAGAGGGGCAGGGCACTGAGTTGCTTGCTGAGCGATTTTCCCAAAATGGGGGATTGGTGTGGAATCAGCCAGCTCAAGCCCTGGTCCCAGAAAACCACACAATGAGAACGGTCGAATAGAGCCAGGCTCATAATGGCTTCAAGTATTTCTTCGCTGCGCCGCTGTTGGTAGGTCGGTTGGGTTACCAGCACGACGGTATCGTAATGGGCGGGGGTCATCTGAATGTCACCACCTTATCGCAGTCGCCGAACCCCAAGGTCCATTGGCCCAACCCCACCAGCTCGAAGGGCGGTTGAACAGTCACCATCTTTTTGCCCTGACGCTTGGCCTCGCTTTCGCTCAACAACCCGCGATTGGCCGAGGCCGCCACACACAACAACAGTTCACATCCGGACTTCTCACGAAGTTCGGTCCACTCGGCATAGAGGTCGATTTCATCGCTGGCGGGAGCCTGTGCACCGAGACCGGCGTAAACGCCGTCCATAAAGAAAAACACGCGCTTCAAGCAAAGCCCCTGGGCTTTGGCGGCTCTGGCAAAGGCCAGGGCGTCTTCCTGGGTGGTACGGCTCCAGGGGGCGGCATAGATGTTGATTTGCAGGTTCATGGTGTTGCTCTTCACAGGATCCGAAGCCTGGATTGGTATGGATTGGGCCACTGCAGGATAGCACCGATTGAGCGGACTGCGCGGCCACATGGACGACTATCATTGTCCGTATGTCCGGACACAGATGGCAACGGTACGCCCCTATACAAAAAAGGCCGCAAGAAGCGGCCTTTTCAAAGGTTTCAATACCGGTCAGTCGTTACCCGAGAAAGCACCCACCAGGTGCAGCAGGTGCACGAAGAGGTTGTAGATGCTCAGGTACAGGCCAACGGTCGCGCGAATGTAGTTGGTCTCGCCGCCGTTAACGATCCGGCTGGTGTCAAAGAGGATCAGCAGAGACATCAGCAGAACCACACCGGCCGAAATCGCCAGGCTGAAAGCCGGGATGGCGAAGAAGATGTTCGCCAGCATGGCCACCAGAAGAACGATCAGACCGACCATGACGAAACCGCCGAGGAAGCTGAAGTCCTTCTTGGTCATTACCGCATAGGCGGAGAGACCAAAGGTAACCACCGCCGTGCCACCGAGGGCCTGAGCGACAATGCTTGGGCCGTTGGCCAGCGCCAGGTAGGCGTTCAGAATCGGACCGAGACTCGCACCCATCAGGCCAGCGAAGACGAAGGTCCACACCAGACCCATGCTGGAGTTATAGCTGCGGGGCAGCGCAAACCAGAGGATGCCGATGGAGGCCAGCATCATGATGAGTGAGGCGCCGTGAGGCAGCCCAATGCTCATCGAAACAACCGCTGCGACGGCACTGAACACCAGTGTCATGGACAGCAGTGCATAGGTGTTACGAAGTACTTTGTTCGTCGCCAGTGCCGACTCGGCACGTTGGGAGACGGTATTTTGATAGTCAGCCATGGGCAAACCTCCTTGGGAAAAGATTGTTCCTAATCTTATAGGCATTTGTGGGGTTTTCAATATGGGTACTGGGTCACACCCGGTTTCTATACCTGCTGCTGACACTACAGCATCCGAGGAAGGAAGTCTTTTCATTTCCCGAGTCATCAATTTCTTTATGCAAATAACTGCAAAGCGGCAAAAAGTGGGTTATATTTCTGTTTTAAACGTTCGTTTAAAACATGCTAACGAATTCAGAGATGTACGATTAATGAGCCAAGCCGACACCGTAACCCGCATACTGGACTCCGCCGAGCAGCTTTTCGCCGAGAAAGGGTTTGCCGAAACATCGCTACGGATGATCACCACCCGCGCCAAAGTGAATCTGGCCGCTGTGAACTACCATTTTGGCTCGAAGAAAGACCTCATTCAGGCCGTCTTCGCCCGCTTCCTGACGCCTTTCTGTTCAAAACTGGACAAAGAAATGGCCGTCATGATCGAAAAGACCCCCAACCCCAAGCTTGACGATGTTCTGGGCGTGCTCGCCCGCACCATGCTGACCGGGGTGACATCCTCGGGTCAGGCAAACAAACTCTCGGTATTCATGCGGTTGCTGGGGTTGGCCTATACCCAGGCTCAGGGGCATCTGCGGCGTTTCCTGCGCGACCATTACAACGCCACCTACATCCGCTTCATTTCCTACCTGCGCGACGCCCATCCGGAACTCTCCCCCAAGGAGATCTTCTGGCGTATTCACTTCGCCATAGGCGCTTGTGTTTTCACCATGTCGAGCATTGAAGTACTGCGGGAAATGTCGATAGCCGACACCGGCGAAGATACCGGCATCGATGAAGTGATGAACCAGTTGATTCCTTTTCTCGCAGCCGCGCTGGAGCGTTAGGCGCTTTCCCCGTTTCGAAGACTTTCCGAGACATCGCTGCGCACATCGGTAGAACAATCGATCAGGCTTTCCATCAGGGTTTCGTCATACACCTCATTGGCAGCCAGATGCAGGACCGACTTGGTTGTACGCAGCGACTCCACACTGCGCGCCAAAATTCCCCGGGCCAACACCTCAGCCACGGCATCCAGTTCATCCACCGGAACCAACCGGTTAACCAACCCCAGACGAGTCGCGGTGTAGGCATCCATCACCTCACCCGTCAGCGCATAATATTTAGCCGCCCGTTCGCCCAGCACCTTAATCAAATAAGGGCTGCTCAAAGCGGGAACCTGTCCAAACAGAGACTCGGTAATGCAGAACGTAGTGCGCTCACTCGCCAACACCAGATCGCAACAGCAGGCGATGCCAACAGCGGCCGCATTGACATCACCGCGAACAGTCAGCAGAACCGGGGCAGGGAAGTTGTAGAGCGTACTTAACAGCCGCGCCAGCTGCTCGGCATCCTGATAATGCTCCGCGCGTCCGACTTTCTGGCGACGCTTAAGCCATTGACGGTCCGGCCCGGTACAAAAATGGGCGCCACGGCCACTCAGCCAGACAAGCTTGATCTCCGGGTCGTCCGCCAGGTCATCCAACGCGGTGACGAGGGTACAGATCAATTCGTCATCATAGGCATTGCCGGATTCCGGCTTATTTAAAATGATGCAGGCGAGGCCGTCTTCACGGCGCTCGATGAGTACGGTTTCCTTCATCTTCTTTTTCTTCTTGGTTCGTTGAAGGTTGTTATCACCCTAAACCAGTTTCAATGGACCCGCCAGTGTGAGAGCGACTAATTTTTTTGAATCCCGAATATACATTCAATTAGGGTGCCAACGTGCTGTTTTCGGTGGAGCAAGACCGGTGAGGGGCTAAGTAGGGTAGGCAGTGATACGAGCGCCGGCTGGCAGGTAGGTTTATCCAGGGTGGTCCGCAGCAAGGATGCTGCGGTCCAGGCCCCAGGGAGGGGTTTATGCCGACCCTGGATAAACCTACCTGCCAGCTGGCGCGGACCATTGGCAGAAAAATAGCCTCAAATGCTTCCGGGAGGAGCGCAGAGGATCATTCGAACCCCGACTGGTTGGAGTTCCACATCATCCCAGGCGGTTTCCTGCATTTCCGCCTGCATTTCCGCCTTCATGACATCCTGCTCATTCACCATAGGGTTAACACCCGCCAAATAGCGCAACCGCTCGATACGAGCCTCATTGGCCGCCGCATGAGCCTTCCTCGCCCGCTCCAGCTCCTCATTGAACCGGCTCTGGGCATGGCCCAACCCAACCTCATAGATAGGCGGCAACCGGTCCTTCGCCGACTGCACCAGCTTCCGTACCGTCTTGATCGGCAACGTCTTGATCTGAGGTTCCAAAACCGCCTCGCTGAGCGCGCCCGAAAGGTCTGTACTGCCGCCTTCAAGAGTCAACGTCCGCAGCAGACTGTTATTCACAAAAGGTTTCAACGCATGGGCCGTTCGTGCCGGAATAGCCAGTTGCCACTGCACCTCAAGCAAAAGCTGACCGGCCGGAACCTGTTGGGTTTCAAGCAAAGCCACACTCGCCTGACCCAGCTCCGAACTGTTCAGAATGTCCAAAAGCCCCACAATCAGCGGGTGTTCCCAGGAAACAAACAGCACATCCTCACGGGCAAGCGCCGTTTCCCGGTCGAACCCCACCAGGGTGCCACCTTCCGGAATACCGGGAATGACCGGTATCAGCATGTTGTCCGACGGGATCAGTTCATACACCCCGTCCGACAACTCTTCAAAATGAAGGTTCAACAGATTGGCCGCCATTTCGACCACGCCCCGGGCACTGTGTTGCTCGATATCCTCAATTCGGGACTTGAGATTGTTGGCATCCGGCTGACGGCAGGAGTTCAACTCCAACATCACATCCCGGCCGTTCTCCAGCTCCTCGTTCAGTTTGCCAAGCTCCTGGCGGATACGATCCGTCAGCTCCGCTTCATCCGGAGTCGCATACCACGCCTCCGCATACAGCTCATGGATAGCCCCAGCCGCCGGTTGAAGCTGCTCGATACAACCCAGGACTTCCTGATACCAGCGATAGCGCACCTCATCCTGCGAATCCTCAAGATAGGGCAAATGAATATGGATGGTGTCGGTCTGACCGATGCGATCCAACCGGCCAATGCGCTGTTCCAATACATCTGGATGAGCTGGAAGATCCCAAAGCACCAGATGGTGGCAAAACTGGAAGTTCCGGCCCTCACCGCCGATCTCCGAACACACCAGAATCTGAGCGCCTTCCTCCTGGCTCGCGAAATGTGCCGCCGCCCGGTCGCGCTCGATCAGATTCAACCCTTCGTGAAACGCCGTAGCCTCGATACCACTGCCATGCCAAAGCGCATGCGCTAATTCCTGGGCCGTCTCGGCAGCCTGAGTGATGAGCAATACCTTTTCATCGCGATGGGCTTTCAGCCACTCCACCAACCAAGTGCGACGTTCGGATTCCTCATCGGCCGGATGGGTATGCACCTCACGCGGGAAAAATCCGGACACCGCCCGGCGGGTGTTGCGATAGACCGTACGGCCGGTACCGTGCCGGTCGAGCACTTCCCCCAACGCCCGGCCAGCGTCGTTATGCCACTCGATACCGAGCGTTTCCAGCTCGCTGATGACAGCGTCGTCCACTTGATCTTTATTCAGCGCCACCGCCAGGCCGGATAACGCACGGAAGTGCTGTTCATCGGCCTGGTAGTTTTCGAAACTGGTGAAACGAGAAGCGTCCAACAACTGCAAACGCTCGAAATGGGCCTCGTGGCCTAGTTGCTCAGGAGTGGCGGTCAGCAACAATAAATGAGGCACCTTACCGGCCAGCGCCACCCAGGAAGTGGTTTCATCTTCCTCCGCATCCTGATGCATCGACAGGTGGTGCGCTTCATCCACTACCAGAATGTCCCAGTCTTGTGCGGTAACCCAGACCATTTCCTCCGGGTTATCGAGCAGGGAATGCGGTACCAGATGCACCTGACCCAAACCAAAATCGTGTTCGGTGGACTGATAAAATTCGCAATGAATGGAAAAACGGCGAACCAGCTCGACCAGCCATTGAGCCTGGAGGGCATCCGGTACGGCAATCAGAACTCGATTGGCGCGACCTTGTTGACGCAGGCGATTGATAATGAGCCCGGCTTCGATGGTTTTACCGAGACCGACTTCGTCGGACAGCAGAGCACGCACCCGGGTGCGTTCGGTGGCTTGCTGGGCAACATAGAGCTGGTGCGGCAGCAGGCTGGATCGGGTACCCAGAAGGCCGTTCAAATGGGCGTTCCAAATCGCCTGGTGGCCTTCGTTGAGTTGGGAGCGGAAAGCGAACCAGTTTGGGTGGTCGGTCTGACCGGTGAGCAGCCGGGTGAGGGGGCTGTTGCGGGCGAGGGTATCGCCGAGTTCGGTTTCGGGAACCATATCGCCGTCGGTTGTTTCGTACACGAGCAGGCCGTTAAGCTCATGAACTTTGGCGACATCGGCTTTGCCTTTACCGCGCCGGTCTATTGTTTCGCCAGCTTCAAAGCGAATGCGGGTGAGGGGTGGTTGGCGCAAGGCGTAGCAGCGTTCATCGTCTGCGGCGGGGAAATACAGGGTGACATTTCTAGCTTCGATATTCTGAACCATTCCGAGCCCAAGTTCCGGTTCGCCATCGGCCAGCCATCTTTGACCTTGCACAAAATCTGACATGGTGTCCTCTATTACCTCTCATCCCCGAAAAGGTCGCGTATTCTACGGAATCTGACTGCGCATGAAAGGTTTAATCCGGGGTGATGGGTGGTTTTGTGGTTTACTTTCTGCTCAAGCGGCCCCGCCAAGCAGAAGGGTAGGCCTATCTGGGGTCGCTGTGAATACCCGCAAGCGGGCCCGGCCCATCAGCATAGCTGCTGGGCGTTCGGCTAAGCGCGAAGCATGCTTCGCTGATACTTGCCTCACCCCTGTACGCTCGGCGGCGCCCATCCATGGGCGCCGACGCCCCCAGATAGAGCTACCCTCCCGACCGGCTCAGTGCCAAGTTAGTGGCTCTACAGTTTTTTTGGAGCGAGCATGCGCTTGGCTAGCGCCGAATGCCTGGGGGCTCTTATCCAGGGTGGTCCGCAGCAAGGATGCTGCGGTCCAGGCCCCATGGAGGGGTTTATGCCGACCCTGGATAAGAGCCCCCAGGTAGTCGGCGCGGGCTTAGCCACTGCACCAAATAAGCCCGATATCAGACCAAAAACACTTGCGCCCACGGCCTGGAACCCCATTATGGATGGGAAATAATTGATTGATTGGAAAGGTATGACTGCTAACAACCATAACGCTTTCGAACACCTGGAATCCCGCCGTATTGATTCGCTGAATGTCACCCTCGAACACTATCGTCACAGTGCCACAGGCGCGGATCACTACCACATCGCCAGTGATAACCCCGAAAACGTCTTTATGGTCGCGTTGCGAACCATGCCCACGGACTCCACCGGCGTCGCCCACATACTCGAACACACCGCACTCTGCGGCAGTGAGCGGTACCCCGTGCGCGACCCCTTCTTCATGATGACCCGGCGCTCACTCAACACCTTCATGAACGCCATGACCAGCAGCGACTGGACCGCCTATCCCTTCGCCAGCGAGAACGCCCAGGACTACGAAAACCTCCTTTCCGTGTATCTGGACGCCGTTTTCTTCTCCAACCTCAACGAGCTGGACTTCCTGCAGGAAGGCCACCGCATGGAGTTCAGCGAGCCCGAGGATACGAACTCCGAACTGGTATACAAAGGCGTCGTCTTCAACGAAATGAAAGGGGCGATGAGCTCCCCGGTCAGCCAGTTGTACCAGAACATCAAGCACTACCTGTTTCCATACAACACCTACCACTTCAACAGCGGCGGCGACCCGGAAGCCATTACCGACCTGACCTACGACCAACTGAAAGCCTTTTATAAAACGCATTACCACCCCAGCAATGCCACCTTTTTCACCTTCGGCGATCGACCGGCGGCGGATATTCAACAGCGCATCCACGACCAGGCGCTGCATCGCTTCAAAGCTTTGGACCATAAGCTGGAAGTGCCACTGGAAAAGCGTTTCAGTCGCATCCTCAAAGTCGAGGACGCCTATGCCGCCGAGGAAGGCGAGACCGAACACAAGACGCACCATGTCTATGGTTGGCTGTTGGGTGAGTCCACCGATTTATTTGCTCAGCTGGAAGCGCACCTGCTCAGTGACGTGCTGCTCGACAACAGTGCCAGCCCGTTGCGCAAGGCGCTTGAAAACACTGAACTCGGGTCGAACCCGTCCCCCATGTGCGGTCTGGACGACTCGAACCGGGAAATGATGTTTGTTTGCGGTTTGGAAGGCAGCGATCCGGAACTGGCCGGTGACTTTGAAAAACTGGTGTTGGACACGCTGGAAGAAGTGGCGGAGAAGGGCGTGCCTTATGAAGATGTCGAAGCCATGCTGCATCAACTCGAGCTTTCCCAGCGTGAGATTACCGGCGACAGCCATCCCTATGGCATGCAACTGATATTCTCCGTCATCGGGGCCGCGATTCATGGCGGCTCGGTGATGGATGCTCTGGATATCGATCCGGCCTTGGAAAAACTGCGTGAACTGAGTAAAGACCCGGCCTATATCCCCAATCTGGTGAAGACTCTGCTTTTGGACAACGTGCATCGGGTTCGTCTCACCATGCGACCCGACGATCAGCTCCATGAGCGTCAACTCGCCAATGAGCGTGCCCGGTTGGTTCGTGTACAGTCCGAGCTGAGCGACAACGATAAAGCGGCGATTGTCGAGCAGGCGAAAAAATTGAAAGCCCGGCAAGAGCAGGAAGACGATGCCGGTTTGCTGCCCAAAGTTACCCTGGACGATGTCAAACCCGATGTGAAGCGCATTCATCCCGTGACCGAAGGCGCTGTGACCCGCTACCAGGCCGGCACCAACGGCCTGGCCTATCAACAGTGGTACGTCCCGTTGCCGGAGCTGACCTCAGAGGAATTAGCCCTGTTGCCGCTCTATACCGCCGTGCTGACTGAGCTTGGCGCTGGAGACAAAGACTATTTGGCCATGCAGCAGTGGCAGGCGGCTCGGACCGGCAGTGTGGGCCTGCACAGCCAGTTCCGTAATCCGTTAAGTACGGCTGAGTCGGTGGCGGGCTACCTGGTCCTGTCGGGCCGGGCTTTGGTGCGGCACTTGGATGAGCTGACCCAAATTCTGGCCCAGCATTGGACAGCCCCGCGTTTCGACGAACGCACCCGTATTCACGACCTGCTCCGGCAGATCAGTGCCCGACGTCAGCAAAGCGTCACCGGCTCCGGCCATATGCTGGCCATGCAAACCGCCAGCGCCCACCACAACCGGGCCAGCGCCCTGACTTATGAGATGGGTGGTTTACCGGCGATTCGCCGCCTGAAAGGGTGGCTGGAAAGCTTCGAAAGCGAAGAAGCCGCACTGGACCAGTGGTTGGCGCAACTGAGCGCGTTGCACGCCAAGGTATCCGAACAAAGTGCTCAGGCGGTTCTGATTGCCGAACCGGCTGAACTCGATGCTCTAACAAGCCTGACCGAACAGTTCGGGCTGCCGAAACGCACCGATTCACTGGCGGCCAATGAGCAACCGGCGGTGATCGCGCCTCCTGCGCAACAACTGACGTGGAGTGTAAACACCCAGGTGAACTTCTGTGCCTCGGCCTACCCCACGGTCATGCCGGAGCATCCGGATTCAGCCGCTTTGACCGTGTTGGGCGGTGTATTGCGTGACAACTACCTGCACAGAACCATACGGGAACAGGGCGGAGCCTATGGCGGTGGGGCGAGCCACGACAGCAACACCGGCGTTTTCCGCTTCTTCTCCTATCGGGACCCCCGCATTGAAGGCACGCTGGACGACTTCAAAGGCAGCCTGGAGTGGATTCGCAAAGACGGTGCAAAGGCCGATCAGGTAGAGTCTGCCATTCTAGGCGTGATTGGCTCCATGGACCGCCCCGGGTCACCCGCCGGGGAAGCAAAACAAGCCTTCCAGAATCGATTGTTTGGCCGCACTGACGATTTCCGCAAAGGCTATCGCGAAGCGTTGTTAGCCGTGAAACCGGACGACGTGGTCCGAGTCGCGGGCGAGTATTTCGCCCCGGAGAAGGCTTCCCAAACGGTCGTAACCGACCGAAAACATGCCGAAGAGCTGGCAGGGCAGGGGTTCACCACCGAATCGCTTTGAGAATATCGGTCTGAGTGAAAGGGTATCTGGTGCTGGAGTTTAAGGGGCGCTTGTAACAAAATGCGCCCCTTTAGACCGCCAGACACCCCGTTTAACCCAGCCTTTAGGGAAAGCAGTAAGCATGGAACTATTGAACGACGAACTCGAAGCCCGTTATCGCCTGAAAACCACTAAAGAGCTGATTGGTCTTACCCTCGAAGACATCACGCCCAACGCCCGGACAGTGGTCGAGAAAGAACTGGCCAGGCGAAACCTGTCTGAAAAGCAACGCTTGAAGCTGGATAGGCGCGCTGAGAATTCCATAAAACGGCAGGTTCAGGCTGGAGATGCACTGGCACCGTTATGGAAGCGCCTGATTGCGAAAATCATTGATTGGGTGATTACTGTCGTATTGCTCTTTCCGGTAAGCTTCCTTGAAGGGCTTCAAACCCCGCTGGAATGGGCTGTTTTTGGAATATTGGCCTTCTTGTGCATGAGCTATGGTCTGGCAGCCGATGCACTCCCTAACGGGCAAAGCTTAGGTAAGAAAATCTTTGGATTGACTGTTATTGATACTCAAAAAGGTGGCCCCTGTACACTCGGGCAATCTTTGGGAAGAAATTTTTGCTTGTCACTGCTAGCGATTGTTGACTTGTTTCCTTTGGTAGGAAAACAACGCAGACGAATAGGCGACATAATGGCGGCGACTTCTGTTCGGGTTGTTAAACGGTAACTGAGATCCAAAACCATCCATTATGGAGCTGAAATGGTACCCCGAAACCGGGCTGCTATTTGATCCAACTTTTTATCAAGGTCCATCCATGCCGAGATATCAATCGGGACACTCATTAAGCTCCAGGTCCCTCTCTGCGACGGGGGATCTGTGTCATGTCCGTTGCCTTCCCACCCAATGCAGCCAAACGTTGAGCAGCTTTAATTCGAACATAGGTTTTTAGGGCTTCTTGGATCAGCCCTGATTTGTCCATACCGGGACCTGCCATCTCGATAGCCTTTTCATAGAGGGCATCGTCAATTGTGACCGTAGTACGCATCAGACACCATTTTGAAGAATTTGATTCAATCATACCTCTAACTGAGCGTTATTCCGGTAAGTATTATCGGCCTTCAATGTCGATTTCTCTTTGGTCCATTCGACTATTCTTCAGTCACGGCACCAGCCCGTGATCAGGTCCATTCATTGAAGGAGAGTCACCATGGAATTCTCAGCAAAAATCGCCCCCTGCCTCTGGTTTGACAACGAAGCCGAGGAGGCGGCCAATCTTTACACCTCCATCTTCCCCAACTCCCGCATCCGACACATTTCTCGTTATGCCGAAGCGGGCAAGGAAATACACGGCAAGGAGCCGGGTTCGGTGATGACCGTCGAATTCGAGCTGGCGGGGCTGCCGTTTACCGCTTTGAACGGTGGTCCGGTATTCGAATTTAACGAGTCGGTATCATTCCAGGTGTTTTGTGACGACCAGGAAGAACTGGATAGGGTATGGGACAGGCTGCTCGAAGGTGGCAAACCCCAACAGTGTGGCTGGTTGAAAGACCGCTTCGGCGTATCCTGGCAGGTAGTGCCCAGCATAATGGGCAAATTGATGACCGAGGGGACGCCAGAGCAAATGAACCGGATGATGGGCGCACTAATGCCCATGGTTAAGCTGGATATTGAGGCACTTGAGAAGGCGTACTACGGTTGAAGCTTCCAGTAGCGTCTACAGTGTAGGCGCTACATTCTCACATCAGCGTATCGGAATCGTACACAGAGACTGAGATGTGTTGTTCCAAGCAAGCCGTTGACGTTGAGAGGAGGTTCGCACTAGGATGTAAGAAATATGCTTACAGGGGTCATGTGAGATGCCTCGCACCATCACCTTTCAGCCAAGCCCGGAGCTGAGTGCCTTCATTGAAGCGCAAATCGAAACGGGTGGTTTTTCCAATCAGAGCGAAGTGGTTCGTGCTGGCTTAAGGTTATTGCAGGAACAGGCTGCAGCCTCCAAACTGCAACAACTGCGCCGCCTGATTGATGAAGGCGAAGCCAGTGGTGAACCACTTACTTGGGATGTTGAGGGTTTCCTGTCTAAGGTCACTAAGGATAGGGATGACACCGCCAACAATTAAGTTAAGACCACGAGCCGAGGATGACCTCGTTAAAATACACCGTTTTACACGAACAGAATGGGGTGCCTCGAAAGCCAACGCGTATATTCGCGAGATTCACCAAGCCTTCCTTACTCTATTGAACCACCGCACCGCCGGGCAAGACCGGTCTGAGGTTCGACCGGGTCTGCGCTCATTCAGCATTGGGTCGCATGTCATTTTTTATCGAGTATTGCCTGAGGGGGTTCTAGTGGTCCGTATCCTCCACCAAATGATGGACTACGAAAGACATCTCTGATGAAGTTTCGTTGCGTCGACATCATTCCGGCAACAAAGGTTGCCGGGTTAATGACAGCTCAAGAAAACAGTTCAGTTCAAGCCAGTTCAAGATCCAAATCCAACCACACAGGGGCGTGATCAGAGGGTTTTTCCATACCACGGGTCTCGTAGTCGATCCCCGCGTCTTTGATCAATGGGACCAGGGGCTGGGTTACCAGAATATGGTCGATTCGCAGCCCGCGTTTCGGGTCATCTTCGAACCCTTTTGAACGGTAGTCGAACCAACTGAACCGGTCATTCACATCCGGATATAGATGGCGATAACTGTCGGTGAAGCCCCAGTTGCGGATTTTCTCGAACCATTCCCGTTCTTCGGGTTGGAAGGCGGATTTGCCCTCGCGCAGCCAGCGTTGGGCGTTTTTGTCGCCGATGCCGATGTCATTGTCGACCGGGGCGATATTGAAGTCCCCCAGGATGACGATCAGGTCGTTCGGGTCGGCTTTGGTTTGCAGCCAATTCAGCAAATCGGCATAGAACTTCCGCTTGGCGGGCCATTTGGTTTCGTGTTTAACGTTTTCACCCTGGGGGAAGTAGCCGTTCAGTACGGTTAGGGTACGGCCGTCTTTTAAGGGATGATGGCTGGTGAGCATGCGTCGGTGGGCATCCTCTCCGTCGTCGGGGAAGCCTTTTTCGAAGGAAGTGGACGCCTGTTTGGACAGCGTCGAAACGCCAAAATGCCCCTTTTGCCCCCAGGTGAGGGATTCCATGCCGCTGGCTTCCAGCACGGCATCATGTGGGTACATGTCGTCGTGCACTTTTATTTCCTGAAGGCAGAGAATATCGGGCTTCCGGTGATCCCGTAGGGCTTCAAGCTGATGCAGACGGGCTCGTATGCCATTGATATTGAACGAAATAATGCGCATGGTATTCCCTTCGCGTTGGATATAGTGCGGTATTATTCCGAACATCGCTTCGCTATGAAACCATTGATCGGGGAAAACCCATGGCCCAGCTCTATTTTTATTATTCGGCGATGAATGCCGGTAAATCGACGGCGTTGCTCCAGTCTGAATACAACTACCGAGAGCGCGGTATGACGGCCCGCCTGCTGACGGCTCAAATTGATGACCGTTTCGGTAAGGGGCGCATCAGCTCTCGGATTGGCCTTGAGAAAGAGGCGGATACCTTCGATGCGACAACGGACCTGGAAGCCTGGTACAAGGATTTCTCCGGCCATACCGACTGCATTCTGGTGGATGAAGCCCAATTCCTGACCCGTTTTCAGGTCGATCAGTTATCCGATCTGGTCGACAAGGAAGGAGTACCGGTGCTGTGCTATGGCATCCGGACGGATTTTCAGGGCAACCTGTTTCCAGGCTCGGAACGACTGTTGGCCATTGCCGACAAATTGAATGAGCTCAAGACAGTTTGTCACTGTGGTCGCAAGGCGATTATGGTGGCCAGGCTCGATGAAGAGGGCCGGGCCATCAAAGAGGGCGATCAGGTGGTGATTGGCGGCAATGAGCGTTACGTCTCGATGTGCCGCAAGCATTATAAGGAAGCGGTAGGGGTTTAATTGACTACACGGTAGATAAAAATCACCCTTTTATAACAGCATCCAGCTTTTGAAGTGCCGTGTAATCCACCTTGGCGTTGTGTCGCCTATCGGTGGGGATGCGTTTCACCACCCGAATCCACTCTGGGGGGAAATCAAATGGAAGTTTTGCCGCTATATCGGCTGGCTTGGGAGCCGTCCTAGGGAAGGGTTCAATGACTAATAGAGGCCCGTCCCGGCGATTGACCAGGGCGGCACGCCTCACCTCCGGGTGCTCCATCGCGGGGTACTCCAACTCGAACGGGTAGCGGGGCTGCCCGTTGATGTGAACCATGGCCGACGCCCGACCCAATAACCACAAACACCCGGACTGGTCCCGATACCCTATGTCTCCCGTTCGGTGCCATCGACGCCCGGCCACCGTGATTTTAGTGGTGTCATCGCCAACCCCATCCAGGTATCCCGGCAATACGTGGTCACCGGCCACGACAATTTCGCCGGGCTGATCGGTTTTGCAGCCGATACCCCACCAGCTTTCTTTGGTCGGATACTGAGTTTGAATGCTGTCCACAGGCACGATGTTCAAGTCTATTTCGGGAACAGGGGTGCCCGCTGGAATGCCCCGTCCCTGAGCGGGACCGGTTCTCTGGACCTCGGTCAGGTCACGATAGCCGAGTTCAGCAATGGGCTCCGCTTCGGTCGAACCATAAACCGCATGAAGGTTTCGGTCCGCAGTCAATACATCCAGCTTTTGCATCAAAGCTGGTGTCACTGGGGCGCCGCCGGTATGCAGGCTGTGTAGTTTTGGATGACACTCAGCGGTGATACCTGCCATCAATCGTTCGAAGAAGGCCGGGGAACCGCTGGCTCGGGTGATGTGATGACGTTGCATGGCCCGAAGTACCGGTTTCGGGTCGAGGTGGCCGGGTTTACGCAGGTTGCCGGGTGGTAGCAGAGTGGTGACGCCAGCGGCCAGATTGGCGAGCACAAAAACGGGCAGGGTGGTTACATCCCTTTGTCCGGGTTTCAACGCCAGCGTACGACAGACACTCCGGTACTGGGCGATGAGAAAATCATGGCTGCGTGCGGCGGCCTTTGGCAGACCGGTGCTGCCACTGGTAAAGGTGATAAGGGCCGCCGTTCCAGCAGGAGGTTCAACAGCAGGAAACCGGTTCCGTGAACCGGTGAGTTTCAGGCGTTGTGTTCCAAGGGAAAAGGCATAGTGGCGCGGAATGCGGCGTACGGGTGAGAGCAACAGCCTCAACAAATGGGCTTTGGAGGAACCGATGAATGCCGCCGCTTCCGCTTTTTCACAACAATGGGCGAGCTGTTTGCCCCGCGCGCCTGGGTCTGGGAAGACGGCCACCGCTCCCAGGCGCCAAATGCCCAGCAGAGTTGCATAAAGTTGAACCGAAACGGGGAGGGCGATAAGCACCCGGTCGCCAGCTGATAAACCCTCCCGTGCCAGCTGGTTGGCAATAGCAGTGGAATACCCCTGTAAGGCTGAATAGCTGACGACAGTCTCGCCGCGGCTCATATCGATCAATGCCTGGCTCTCGGGCTGGCTGGCGGCGCGCTCGTCGAATAGGTTCACAATGTTCATTACAGTGTTTTTCCGAACAGTGCATAACGGCGGAAGATCCGGGCTTTGGACGACCGGATTTGCGCTGAGCCGTTGGAGTCCTGCATCAAGGCGTGAATGACGGTTGAGTAACCTGCTTGGTAGGCCGCCTGATAGGCGTGTTCCGCCAGCCACACGCCTAAACCGGCGTTGGCTCTACTTGGTTTGATCGCCAGGGTTTTGATGATGAGACTGGGTGGTTGTGAAGTGTCTTCAGCTGGTGCCGGGTAGCAGAATATAAAACCGACCACACCGTCCGGCCCCTCGGCGATGGCGCTGGCTGATGGGTCGAAGGCCTGTTTGAAAGGCCGATAGATCTCCAGAAAGGTGTCCAGCGGCAAGGGTTGAAACAGAGGGTTCTGACTGAAACTGACCTGGCTCAAGGCGTGTATCCGCCTGAGGTCGTCTTCGAACCGCTCAAGATTGATGGGGCGCAATCGAATGCCACGGCTCCCAAGGCGCTGTTTCAACCCGGCCATTCGTGGGTCACTCAGGCCATCCGGCCGGGCCATGGCTGAATGGTAGGTCAGCACGGGGCGAAAACCGGCGGCTTCCCAGGTTTCCACCCACTCCGGTGGGTTGGACGGCTCCATTGGAAATGCCGGACTGTTGTCCGACCACACCACCAAACGGTGGGCATGCCAGGTGTCGCCGTCCATCGGGCCGATGATGTGTGTCACACCTTGGGCCGCCAGTGTATCGGTGGCGGTGTTCAGCAGCATTATCGCGGCTTCCCGATCCATGGCGGTGCATTGGCCGATCACTCCGGTGGCCTGATTCCGTTTGAGAGACGGCGTATTCTGCCACCAGAGGCTGCATTGGGCGACGCAGTGGCCTTGTTCGATGACTTGCACCAGGGCGTCAGGCCTCGCCGGACCTGTCGGCGTCGTTTTGTGCGTTACCTGTGTCTTAAAATGTCTCATAGGCGCCCCAGATCCAGCCCAGTGGTGAAATATCCTGTCACGATAGCCACCAGGCACCCGATAAAAGCGGCACGGCGCCAACCGCTGCCGTTCATGGGGACGCCAGATTGAAAAGGCTGAACCAGAAAAAAGACTAAGGACCCCGCGCCGACAAGAAAGAACCCGCCCAGCAGATAAATCAGGCTTTCGGACCAAGGAATCATCCATAGCGTGATTGGCGCTACTACAATGGCCCAACCCTGCAGAGCCGACAGACCCCAAGCTAAGAAGAAGCCCATATCCGGATGCCGGAACTGTATTCGTGTGAGCGCGAGAATGGCCAACTGAGTACCGAAGGCAGCGACATAGGCCGGAAAGAAATTGAGTTGCGGTTGGATGATCTGTACCAGAAGACACAGCGTGCCAGCAGCCACGGTGGCCCCCACAGCCCGCACATCGTGTGTCACCCGTTGGCGTCCCAGCTTCACCAGCCCGGTATAGCTGAGAAACACCAACAAGGGTGGCAATAGCCAGTAGGGACCACCCAGTGACCAGGCCGCATAACCCACCAGCACACTGGCAAAGAGGCTGGAGTCTGTCAGGGTGGTATGGCGTCGCCAGAAGAACACGAGACCGATCAAAACCGATGTCACCACCAACACTTCGAGCAGTTCAGAAGCCGGTGCATTTTGATAGCTCGTCAGTAGGGCCCAGGTGCCGAGAGGCACGAAGAGGTTATCCAGCCCGCGCCAGGCGACGGCTTCAAGCATCATGACCAGCAGTCCGATAACGGTGCCCAACAAGAGTGATTCCAGGCGCCCGGTGTCCGTGAACAGCAGTAAGGGCACATGCACGGCGAGAAAGGCGACGATGAAGAAAGCGATGGAGCCCTCGACGCTTTTATAGCCCTCTTCGGTTCGATAGCGGAACAGGCCATAGCGCAGCCCCACCAGGGCGGCCACCGCGTCTGCCAAGGTTAATACCAGCACCGGAATGACGTAGAAGAGGGTGTCGTCGTGGCTCAGCAGAAACAGAGTGACCACCGACAACGGGAAATACAGCTCTCCGGCCGAGCGTCGCGAAATACCGTGCAGCACTGCGGCAATGCCACCACCGTCCGAAGGTAACAAGCGCAGAATACCCAGTACCGACGCCGATATCGCCGCTAACACCAACACAGGCCAGGGCGTGGCGAATAATGAAGGCAGTGAGAGGCAGATAAGACCCGTGCCTACGTGCATGGCTTTGCGGAGTAATTCAGAATGAACCGACCAATGACGGTGCACCCACCACAACCCCAGGCCCAGGGTGGTCAAGGCGATCAATGGCACCGGCAACCACCCGAATTCAGACACCCTCATGGGCGTTGCTCCACGACAAATCGGCTGTAGAAAAAGGCCTGGTCGGCTCGATGGAGCGACTCGGCCAGCTCAGTCTGAGGCTCCAGCAGATGGCTCAGTTCCGAGGGTCGGCTGCGGGGCGCCAGCATATTCCAATAGGCCAGACGCCCTCCTGGATTCAGTTTGAGCGCCAGCTGTTCCATTAATCCGAACGCGGCCGGTTCGCTCATATATTCGAATATGTCGCTTAAATTGTATCCATCGACCGCCGGGAGCCCTTCCACGGCCTCCTCGACCGGCCCGAGCCGCCATTCGAGTCGATCCAACCGGCTGCGAATGGTGTGGAAGTGTTCCGCCCTCAATGCCAGGGGCAGCCGGGTGCCATGGCGGCCGGTGAGTATCCAATGGAGATAAGGGTTGGAGGCCGGGTCCAGCTCGGTCAGGGCGTAGGTGGTGCGGGCCAGTATCCGATCGGCAACAGAACCCTCCACGTACTCGAAGAAGGCCGGGTCACGGCCCAGTTTGCCCATCACCCGACGCGAAAAGAACCATTGGAACAGCAGACGCCAACGGCGATTGTTCCAGTGATTGTGATAGAACGCCCGGCGCTTCTCCGGAGAGCGGGGCTGTAACAGGGCATTGATGGTTTTTTTGCCATGAACCAGAGGCAGAACCCAGTGACGGAACAACCGGAAATAACGTTCGAACTTTCCGGCCGCACCCAACCCGGCGCGAATCAGCTCGGGATGATTGTTCCACCATTGGCGGCTGTCCGGTGTCAATTCCGGTTCACAGCGCTTGTACAGCTCCAGGCGTCGGTTGCTTGGTCGCGAACCCATCAGTTCCAGCAGTTCACCGTGGCTCAGGCAACGGTAAGCCGCCACGCGCAGGGCCACGCAGTGCAGTTGGGCGGGGTTCAGGTCCACGGCGACGACTTTGGCCGGGTCCAGCGTGAGCAGTGCCAGGCTGTTATCCCCGGCGGAGGCGACGGACACAAAGGTTCGCCCCGGCGGGCCTGCCAAAGCCTGAACCAGGATATCTGCATCCTCCCAGCACTGGGCGTAGCGAATGTGGCTGAAGTCGGCCCGACTCTGAACTTCAGTGGTTGGCATCCGAGACATCCTCCAGGCGGCGTACAACGCCCAAGCCGCCATCCACTTCGATCCAATCGCCGTCTTTTAGTTGGTTCATGATGCCAGGCACGGCCACCACCGAAGGCAGCCCCAGTTCACGCGATACAATGGCTGCGTGAGAGAGCAGGCTGCCATGCTGGACCACCACGGCCGAGGCGGCGGCGAGCAGCAGAATCCAACCTGGGTCCGTCCGCTCGGCGATTAGAATATCCCCGGGCTCCAGGCTGCTTTGGCGTGGGTCGGTGATAACTCTTGCCCGCCCTCGTACCCGGCCCGAGCAACAGGCGGTGCCGAACCATTCCTCGGAATTTGCCGGGCTGCCCGACTCTGTCTCATCCGGGCCCGCTTCGGCGGCCTCGAAGCGATGGCCGAGATTGACTGCACCCCGCGTAATAAACCGATTCGCCGGAGGCGGTGCGGAGCGATAGTCATCGAACACCTGGCGACGTACTTTTACCAGGGCATCCAGGTCTGTTGTGGTGGCACGGCCTTCCACGAAACCGAGAATTTCGTCCAATTCCAGATAAAACACGTCTTCCGGGCAACCCAACCGGCCCTGTGCGTAAAAGCGTTTCCCGAGTTCCAGCATGATGCGCCGCACCCGGCCGAAGAGACGGGTCCGCTCAAACCTCAGGTTCTCGCGTTCCCGGACGCGCGTTCGGGCTTGTTTCAGTACCCGGCGATACAGCCGCTTGCGCCAGGGGTGCCCTTCCAGTGCCAAGTCCATTTCCGATTCAGCGCTTTGGCGAAGGTCGGCAGCCGCCTCGCCCACATGAGTGTTATGAGTCGCCGCTTTGGTGCCAATAGCCCGGTAAAGCGGCATGGGGTCTTCAGTAAGCGTGCGGCTTTCGAGTTTGAGTTCTTCGATACACCGGTCGCCGAAATCGGCCAAATAGGCCCTGATGCCTGCATCGAGGTTCGGGTGAGATACCCGGTCGGCTTCAATGGTTTCCCGGTCGCCGGTTTGCAGCAGGATCACTAAGGCCGAGTCATCACGTGCCAAATCGGCCAGGGCTGCTACGCGGCGTGCGGGTTCGACACTGATGATGCCGCTCTCTCCGACCAATAGGGCATTGTGAAGGTCCGCCCCCCGTTCTCCAGCCCATCCTATGCAGAGCTTTCCCAACACGCCATGGAAAATCATCGCGAAGAAATCGTTGGTCAAGGGGGCATCCCAGCGTGACAGTAGCCGGGTTTCCAGGTCGCGGTAGTGCGCCACCAACTCGTCCGCTCTCATATCCTCCAGGGGCCGGGAGGGTGCGTTCAACGCAGCTTCCAAGCGCTGATTGAAACGCTGGATATCACGCGGCAACCGGTTCAACCGGTAAACCAAGGCCCCCGAACTGAATAACAGGCGGCCCAGATCGCGCATCCGCGCGCCAAAACCGGCCTTGGCGGGTGCCACCTGGGTTAACAACTCCTCCGGCAAGGCTTCGCCCACGCCCATCATCTGTTCCATAAAAGTTCGATTGAATTGGAACCCCGGCAGCATGGCCAGGCAGCGATACCAATTGAGCAGATTGTAATAGAGGCGGCCTCGAATCAGCCCCAGAAGCTGCTCGAAAGCGGCATCCTGATCCGTGATCACCGATTCGGGGACTTTCATCATCCGACAGAACTGCCGATAGACACCGGCGTATACATAACGGGCGAACGAGAAGGTCAGCGGCGTGGTCATACCGCTGTAGCTTTCTGCGATATTGCTGTTGTCCCACAGGATGGGCGTTCCGTCCGGGTCTGGCTGGTCGGCGAGGGTGGTGATGGCACGCGATTGCAGCAGCCAGAGCTGCCCCTCTGCCCAAGCCCATTCGATATCCTGCGGGCGGCCGAAGTGGTGTTCCGATTGAGTCGCGAGCCTGGCCGCCGCCCGGGCGATGTGTTCAGGGCAGGGCGGCGCTCCATTGGGTTGGGCATGGCTCAGCCGCTGGCCATCCCGGTTGAATACAAAGGTTTCTCCACTGACTTCGCCGGATACCAGCGAATCTCCCAGCCCCTGCGTGGCCGACACCACCCTGAGACCGCGCCGACCGCTCACCGGGTCCGCACTGAAGGCGACACCGGCCCATTCGGCCGGGATCATAACCTGCACCAGCACGGTGGGCTGCAAACAGCCGTCGGTCAGGCCCTGCCGGTCACGATAGGTCTGAATCCGGGTTGATCGGGCGGATGCCCAAACGTCCCGGATTCGATCCGCGACATCCTTGGCTCCCACGTTCAGAAAACTGTCGAATTGCCCGGCGAACGAGTGCTGAACCCCGTCCTCTTCGGTAGCGGAGGAACGCACCGCATAGGGTCCATGGCCTCCGTCCAACCGGTGCAGTGCCGAATCAAGTGCGGATAAGTCGAGCTCGGCCTCGTGGCCTTGCGGGCTAATCACGGCAAACCAGGCCGGAATGGCGAATTGAGAGCCAAGCGCTTTCAGCATCGCGCCCTTACCACCCAGCTGTTTCGCATCCGCCTCGACCGGAAAAAGAATCGCGCTGCGTTGGTTCAGGCTGACTGCGTCATCCATGGCATTACTCCTATCAGCAAATAGCAGGTCAATAAGGTTACAGCGGAAAGCCCTTCGAACCATCGGCCGGAAGGCATCTCGGGTTTGAAGAAATAAACCGTGGTTAATACCAGTGCGAGGAAGGCAAGCACGGCTGCCGCAACCATTGCCCAATCAAAATAAGTTCCTGTGCGGACAGCGAGTAAGCACAACCCAAGGCTTACCCATAAAGACACCGCCCAGGACAGAGCGGCGGGCGCCCGACCCCAAACAGCGGAATAGGTCTCGACCCCGGTTTCTTCATCGGACGGGCGCCGGATTTTCCGCCCGATTTCCAGGCACAGCCCCGTCACCAGTGCCAAAGACAGCAGCAAAACAACGGCCTGAACAGACATGCTACCAACCCAGGCCTGGTAATGACTGATCGCATAGAGCATCAACAATGGCATGATCAGCATGTGACTGAGCAAATACAGAAGCGGCCTGGCTTTAAGCCAGATCGGGACAAAAAATTCCCGCGTCATCAACGCCAACCACAGCCAGGCGGTTAACAGAGTGATCAGCACCGGTGGCCCGAACCAAACAGCTGTACCCAACTGCGCGACCATTACCAAGGCCGCTGCGACCCCCAATTCACGCAGGCTGACCAGCCCACGCGGCACGGCGCGATAGGGGCGGTATTGGCAGTCGGTCTCGTAATCCTTAAATTCATCCGCCACGCGGAGCAGAAAGAAGAACCCGACCAGGTTCAGCCAGGCAACGAGCCAAGCCACGAAAGGCCAGGCGCTGGCCTGTGCGTTCTGAATATGACTTAAACCCACGGCGGCCATGGCCATGGCTGCGATCAACGGTCCGTGGGCAACCAAAGGAAAACGCTCTTTTTGATAAACCCACCAGCGCTCCATACTGTGTTTTATCATGCGTTATCCTCACCACCCGATTGGGCATGGCGCTCACGGCCTAGCTTGCGGTGAGCCCGCGAAAAATGACCGGCCGACAAAGCCGCGATGATGGAAAGCTCACCGGCCAGTACCAGTCCACCGGTCACTTCGGCCAGCGCTCTCGCTTTGCCGGTGCCCGCGAGGCCCATCAACTCCAGGCAGGCCCGCTGGCTGGGCAGGCCGGTGCCCCCGCCCACAGTACCCACCATCAGATTGGGCAGCGTCACCGCTGTGTAGAGCCCGCCGTTTTCCGTCAGTTCCATGCGCGTAGTTCCTACGGCCGATTCCGCGACACAGGCCGCATCCTGCCCGGTCGCGACATACAGCGCCGCCAGACCATTTGCATAGTGCCCCTGAATACCAAGGGTGCCGCTCAAGACGCCGCCCAGGGCGGAAAAACGCCAATAATCGACCATGCGTTCCGGTGTGGTTTGCAACCGTTTTTCAACCACGCTTCTGGGCAGCTCCACCTCGGCCGTCACCTTCCGGCCCCGAACTGAGAGGAAGGATTGGGCACTGGCTTTTTTATCTCCCGATAGGTTGGCTTCCAGAAAATGATATTCCGGGGGCACCGGGCTGTGCTGCAGGATGTGTTGGCAAATCGCCTCTGTTGCCAGAGTCACCAGATTCTGGCCGGATGCATCTCCCGTGTGATATTTGAAAATCAGGTACACATGGTTGCCTTCGATGGAGACTTCCATGCCTTTCAGGCGACCGAAACGGGTGGTACGAGACGCCACGTCCCTGAACAAGTCCACTTGAGTGACCGCCCAGGCTACAAACTCACCGGCTTCAACCAGGTTCCGGAAGGCAAAACCGGGCGCCCGGCTCACCGCTTCATCCACCAACACACTGGTGCACCCCCCGGCCTCATTCACCGCCAGGGCTCCACGATGATAGGAAGCCACCAACGCGGCTTCACTGGTCGCTAACGGCAAAGGGTAATCACCCTGGGCGAACAAACCGTTCACCCGCAACGGCCCGGCCAGCCCGACCGGTACTTTCACCGTGCCGATACCGTATTCAATATTGCCTGCATAGGCGCTCAAATGAGCCAAAGTGTGGGAATCGAGTAGATGTTCTTTGGCATCGGTCGGGGTCCCCACCGCCAGATAGCGTCGTTCTATAAGTTTTTCGGAAAGCAGAGGAGAGCGGGGCAGGGAAGGAGCGGAAGGCATGGATCGCGGTAGAAGACCCTGCCGAAGGGCATCGGCCGAGCGGCCCTGCAGTAACTCCGCGACATAATTGCCCGCATAATGATGGTCCGTGGACATGTACTACTTCCTTATCTGGTTAACTACCAAAGGTATACTAAAAAGATCCTACTGTTAGTTTTGATGATTTGAAAGTAGCTTTTTGTAGGGCTTGTGTTGGGAGGGTGAGAGATTTGTAGGCAGTGGCTCAAGAAAAGCCACTGGCTGAATGACGGCCTAATGGTTTCTCCTCGCCATTGAAACGGACCGACTTGGGATCAGGGAAGGCCACCGATACAGCAAGACGAACTCAACGGCGATCCAGTTTGTGCGGTACCGGACAAAGCCTAACCTGTTTGACGATGCAGGCGTGTATTGTGGGCAGGCTGTGGTGTTCGAGCCCAACGGCTAAAGAATCTTCAATCTGCGATAGTGGAGCAAGGACATTATGGCCTCTTGGCACATTTGAAATAGCTGTATAGCTGATAGGGTGGAAGGGTTGCCAAAGCCCGGCGGATCACGGAAGGCCATAACCATGAAAGCCATTGTACTAACCCATTTCGGCCTTGAGGGAGCTCAAGTCAAGGAAGTGGATGCTCCAATCCCCAAAGAGAATGAGGTTCTCATTAAAGTACATGCCTCCTCCCTGAACGACTGGGACCTCAGCATGATAGAAGGCAAACCTTTTGTCTTAAGAGCCTTTTATGGGTGGCGGAAACCCAGAATACGCACACCTGGCTGCGATGTGGCCGGGGTCGTCACCGCTAAAGGGGCTTCCGTGAGCGCATTCAGCGAAGGCGATGCCGTATACGGCGACTTGCACAATTGCGGCTTCGGAAGCCTCGCAGAATACTGCCTGGCCCGCGAGCAGGACCTAAGACTGAAGCCCAAATCATTATCGTTCGAGCAGGCCGCCGCCTTACCCCACGCCGCCACCCTGGCCTGGCAGGCGATCCACCAGGATTTACGCCGCTATGCCGGTGGTTCGTTACTGATTAACGGCGCCGGAGGCGGAGTAGGCTTCATTGCACTGCAACTGGCCAGGTTGAATGGATTTCAGGTAACGGGGGTGGATAAGGGAATAAAGCTACAGGCGCTGAAAGAAGCGGGTTTTAGCCGGGTGGTGAACTGCGACGAAGTCGATTTCACCCGCGAAGGCCACCAATATGATCTGATTCTCGACGTTCAAAGCCGACTTAGCCCATCGGATTATACGCGGGCACTGAAACCCAACGGCACCTACATCACGGTGGGAGGGTCGTTAATTCGATTGTTACAGCTCTGGTTGCTGGGTCGTTTCCATGGCCGGAAGGCTTCAAAAACCATTCGGGTATTAGCGTTGAAGGCGAACGAAGGATTATCGGAAATGGCGGAGCTTTTTGAATCCGGTCAGGTTGCCCCCTTGATCGACGGCCCTTACCGGTTCGATGAGTTTCAACACGCCTTACGCCGGTACAAACAGTGCGAGCAGACAGGGCGAATCGTGATTGTGCCGTGAAAAACTAGTTTAATCACAGGGGCTTCTTCCGGAAGCGCCCCTGTGATAGCAGCGATATTCCCAGTATCGACTTCCGCATTATTTGCCGGAGGCTGGTTTCGGTGCCGCTGCCGCCGCAGCGGGAGCGCTACCACCCGCAACCCGTGCTATCGAATTTCTTCTGCTCAGTACATAGCCAGCCCCGTGGTCCGTCTCTGGGCTTCCGCTTTTATTTCTTTTGTTTTCAGCCACCCGAGCTTGGTAAGCCCTATCGAGCAAGTGCAGAGCCTGGCCCGGGTCTCCCGCTAAATAAGCTTCTTTGGCATGCTGTTCATCCGCATGTGTCGCCGCAGACCCACGACCGTGGGCATCTCGCGTGCCATCTTGTGGCGGCTTGGTCAGCCAAGCTTGAGTGGCAGCAGAATGGGGCGCAAGAATGGCCGCTTGTTCCGCTGCTCTCGCGTCACGAGCAGCGGCCCTTTCTGCAGCCGATTTCTTTGCTCGACTTTTCTGCATTTTAAACCCGTCATCGGGTGCCGCCGCTGCGGCCGCACGAACCGCGCCAGGGCCTCTTGTGCTGGGAGATTTTGCACTTGCCAGCTCCTCCTGACTTGCCGCTGCGGCCGCCTTGGCGGCCCGCTGCCTTGCACGCCTTCGCGCACTCTTGCTGGGGGTGGCTGATGGCGCCGCAGAAGGCTTTCCAGGCGGTTTTCCGGGGGGATCGCCGGAAGGGCCTCCTCCACTCAGTGCACTGAAAGGATTGTCCATGAAAAAACATCTCAGTTTGGGGATGGTTGACGACCATTGCTGTTGGTTGCTGATTTTAGCGTAGAGCAGCGCTATGTTTTTTCCAGAAAACTCCTTGTGCGTTGGATAGGATATTCATTCGGGAACCGTGGCGGCGAGTCACCGGCCGCCCCTCGCCCCCATACGCCCCAAAATCTCATTCAACTCCGGCTCCGTGATATCCACATACTCCAGAACCCGCCCGTAGAGCATCACCGTGGGTACATTCCGGCCGTTCAGTTCTTTTTGGGTTTCATTCAGAACGTAAAGGACAATACGTTCGGTCCGGGTTAGTCCATCCCGAACATCTGGCAGGATCTCGTTTAGATAAGCGGTGTCATGTTTATCCATATTCCCGTTTTGGTCCTCCGCCGATGATATGGATCGTACTTCAGCCACACTCAGGATACGGGCCAAAGCACCCCATGCCCATCCTGGCTAAGCAGCCCTGCCAGCTGACAAAGGATACTGAAAAGTAGATGACCCCTTGAGGTAGTCACTGAACAGAGCTATATTCGTGACCATACCCTATGACCAGGGCTGCATAATGTCTCAAGAGCAGGTATCAAAATCCCAATTCAAAGCGAAAGCATTGGAATTCTTCCGCACCGTAGAGGCTTCCGGGGA
Source organism: uncultured Saccharospirillum sp. (assembly GCA_965652395.1). GTDB lineage: Bacteria > Pseudomonadota > Gammaproteobacteria > Pseudomonadales > Natronospirillaceae > Saccharospirillum. The sequence goes on from CBFGUW010000006.1 coordinate 96,768, forward strand.
GCCTGTCATTGTTACTGACAAAGGGCAACCAACGATAGAGGTTCGCCGCTACCGCAAGGACAAACGCACCCCCTTGGACCTCTTAAGGGGTACGGTCGTTGAATATAAAGATCCCACCGAGCCAGTTGGTGAAGACGACTGGGAGTCTTTGAATTGATCGTACTCGATACTCACGCGCTGATATGGTGGGTCAACGGGGATAGCTCCTTATCGACACCTGCAAGCCTTGTCATTCAGAACGAACAAGAGGACGAAGACGGTTTGATATTGGTATCGGCCATTTCGGCATGGGAAATCGCCATGCTGGTGGATAAGGGACGCATCGCATTGACAATGGATGTGGACGATTGGCTGGACGTGGTTAAAGACATAGATGGATTACGGTTTGTGCCGGTGGATAACGACATCGCGGTGCAATCCACACGTTTACCGGATGACTTTCACAAAGACCCGGCCGACCGAATGATAGTGGCATTGGCAAGGCATGTTAACGCCCCACTGGTGACGGCCGATGAAAAGATTCGTGCCTACAAGCACGTTCGGACGGTCTGGTAATATGCCCGCCATGAAAAAACCACACTCTTTCAGCGACTCAAGCGTGCTTATGTGGATGCCCGTTACTCAGAACACTATGAAATCACCCGGGATGAGCTGGAATGGTTGCAAACGCAGGTACTTGTCTTGCGGGAACTGACCGAAATGGTTTGCTTGTCCCGAATCTAATCAGGAACTAGACAAGTCGCCTCGCCTTCAAACGGCTCAAGCTTGAAAACCGGGCCACCGGAATAATTCACTTTCAAGTTCTTAAAAACAGAAAGCTTTGGGTGGCCTATCCCGCCCGGAGGAACTTTCAGGGTAACCACAGCATTTTCATCTGCTTGTTCAAGCGCTTTCTTAAGTTGGTGTACCGTTAGTTGGAAAGGGGTTGGTTCGTTAACCATCAATTGTCGTTCCTTTGTTCGCCGTTATCGGCCGTATTTACATTGTTGGGCAGTCGAGTGTTCTCAGCCGGATCATATGGGCCGGGCGTCCTGAATCACCTGACTTCGAAACTTAGGCGGCAAGTCACCGGGCGTCAGGAGGTCGACGTGCCCTCCGAGTATCTCTTCCAATTCATCTTGGAGGCCTCCCAGGTCAAGCAGGGTAGTGCCCGGCAGCGGATCGACGAGGATGTCACTGTCCTCACTGTCGCTTCCAGTCGCCTGTACTATCGGCGGTATTTGCGTTGTAGTATTCTAAAACTCTACAACTTTCTGGAAACGGGTATCAAAGATGAGCTCAAACATTGAAAAGTACGGTGTTAAGGCCGTCAAGCGCCCTAAAATTAAGCCCAAAAAGTCTTTGAATCTGGAAGGCCAGGAGGGTGAGCAGATCATTCTGTCCGAGACTAAATTGGTCATGCGTACCCATAAGAATACGTTTCGCCGTTTAGCCGACATGTAAATGTACCCCTTGGAAATTCCATTTGAGCGAGTCATCCAGATAAACACCTATATCCTGTCAACCGAGCCTGGAATGCACGGTATTGTGTAAGCGTACCGGTTTGGCTGTTGCGTTAGAGTATTTGTCTATCAACGATCACGAGATTGAAGCTGAGAACCTTCTACTCGCGGATGCCATGCGTGATTTAGTCCTAGGTGAGCTAACGGAGCAGGGCTTGGCTGACATTCTCTATGCCCAATATCTGTTGTCCTGAATCCTAGCGTCGAACTAAGTTCTTTCTAGTCTGAGAGCCGTAACAGCGCATCCCCACAAATTCGCATTTCCCCACCCAACCTGCTAGCTTGAGTACTGGCCATTCACGCATGGGAGGAATCCATGATGAGTTGGAGTACAGCATGAGCGCAGTTACCGTCACCGCCGAACAGTGGGCGACTGGGTTCTTTATTGTCGCTGTTATCGGGCTCTGCGTGTTGATGATCGGGCTGTCCCACTTTCTGGGTGGCCGTAGCCGGGGGCGCAGTCGTGACATCCCCTTCGAATCCGGCATTGTGGGGGCGGGGAGTGCCCGGCAACGCTATTCTGTGAAATTCTATCTGGTCGCGATGCTGTTCGTGATTTTCGATATCGAGGCTGTTTTCCTGTTCGCCTGGGCGGTGTCTGTCCGTGAGGTGGGCTGGGCTGGTTTTTGGGGTGCGGCCGTTTTTATTGTGGTTTTATTGGCTGGGCTGGTTTACGACAGCCGGGTTGGGGCGCTAGATTGGGCGCCAAGCGGTAGCCATGGTTCCAAACGGGAAGCCAAACGCACCGGGCCCGCCGAGGCACGTTCCTAGGCGGGAAATTTGAACGGTAGGGGTTTTTGCTGGTAGACCAATACGCCATTGGCTAGCAGCGGAGGCCGGGTAGGCCCTTGCGGGGGAGTCCGCAACAGGGATGTTGCGGTCTAGGCTCCATGGATGGATTCACGCCGACCCCGTAAGGGCCTACCCGGTAGCCGCTGCGGGTTCAGGCGATGGACCAAGAGCGACCCCAAGGAGGAGTTGTATATATGCCATACACTCTGACGCGAGCCGATGACGCCGTCGCCGAGGCGAATGCCCGTTATCCATTGGATAAGCTGGAGCGGGTGGAAGACCCGATCAAACAGCAACTGGACCGGAATGTCTTTACCGGCAAGCTGGATGAAGTGCTGAACTCGGTGGTTAACTGGGGTCGCAAGAACTCTCTCTGGCCCTACAACTTCGGGCTCTCCTGTTGTTACGTGGAAATGACCACAGCTTTTACCTCTCCTCACGATATTGCCCGTTTCGGCTCCGAAGTCATCCGTGCCTCCCCACGCCAGGCGGATTTCATGGTCATCGCCGGAACCTGCTTCATCAAAATGGCGCCGGTCATCCAACAGTTGTACGACCAGATGCTGGAGCCCAAATGGGTTATCTCCATGGGTTCCTGCGCGAATTCCGGCGGTATGTACGATATTTATTCGGTGGTGCAGGGCGTCGACAAGTTCCTGCCGGTCGATGTCTACATTCCCGGTTGCCCGCCGCGGCCGGAAGCGTTTTTACAGGGCCTGCGCCTGTTGCAGGATTCGATACAAGAAGAGCGTCGTCCCCTTTCCTGGGTGGTCGGCGACCAGGGCGTGTACCGCGCCGACATGCCGTCCCAACGGGAAACCCTGCGGGAACGGCGCATTCAGGCTACTGAGTTACGCAGTCCAGACAGCCTCTGAACGGACCTTCGCTGCCCTATACCCTATGGGGCTAAGGAGAGAGGACGATCATGAGTGTTGTGACATCGGCAGACCCCGCCTCGAAACGGGATCTCGAAGGGCACCCTTTGGTCAGCGAGTTGAAGGCTCGGTTCGACCCTGAAGTGCTGCATGTCCAGCCGACCCATACCGGTATGCCGGTCATATGGGTCAACGGCGGCGTCCTCACGGCGGTGTTGACCTGGCTGCGCTCCGTGCCGCAACCCTTTTCCATGTTGTTCGACCTCTCCGCCATCGACGAACGGCTGCGCAGCCATCGCGAGGGCCTGCCCGAAGCCGACTACACCGTTTTTTATCACCTGATGTCGATCGAGCGGAACCAGGATCTGATTCTGAAAGTCCCGGTCGACGAAAGGGACATGACTGTCCCGTCCTGCTGCCACCTCTATGCCAACGCCAACTGGTACGAGCGTGAGGTGTGGGATATGTTCGGCATCCGGTTCAGCGGTCACCCGCACCTAACACGCATCCTGATGCCGCCAACCTGGACCGGTCACCCGTTGCGCAAGGACTACCCGGCCCGCGCCACCGAATTCGACCCCTACCGCCTCACCGTGGAAGGCCAGGAGATCGAACAGGAATCCCTGAGGTTCATACCGGAAGAGTGGGGCATGCAACGCGAACGCGACGGCAGCGAGTTCATGTTCCTGAACCTGGGTCCGAACCATCCTTCGGCCCACGGCGCCTTCCGCATCGTTTTGCAGCTCGATGGCGAAGAAGTGGTCGATTGCGTGCCCGACATCGGCTACCACCATCGCGGCGCCGAGAAAATGGCCGAGCGCCAATCCTGGCACAGCTACATTCCTTATACGGACCGCATCGACTACACCGGCGGAGTCATGAACAACCTGCCGTATATACTCGCGGTAGAAAAGCTCGCGGGCATTCAGGTCACGGATCGCGCCGCCACCATCCGCGTGATGATGGCCGAAATATTCCGCATCACCAGCCACCTGTTATTCCTGGGCACCTATCTGCAGGACCTGGGCGCCATGAGCCCGGTGTTTTTCACCTTTACCGACCGCCAGAAAGGTTACGAGGTGATCGAAGGCATCACCGGCTTCCGGATGCACCCCGCCTGGTACCGAATCGGCGGCGTCGCGCACGACCTGCCCAAAGGCTGGGAAGCCCTGGTGCAGGGCTTTCTTGACTGGATGCCCAAGCGCCTCGACGAATACCAAAAAGCCATGATGGACAACGCCATGGTGCGCGAACGAACGCGTAACATAGCCGCCTTCACCACCGAACAGGCTTTGGAATGGGGTATCACCGGGCCGAATCTGCGGGCCACCGGTTGCAACTTCGACCTGCGCAAGCAGCGGCCTTATTCCGGTTACGAGAATTTCGACTTCGAAGTGCCGCTCGGCACCCACGGCGACGTATTCGACCGCGGCCTGCTGCGCATCGAGGAAATGCGCCAGAGCCTGCGCATTATCCAGCAATGCGTGAACCACATGCCCGCCGGGCACTACAAAGCCGATCACCCGCTCACCACACCGCCGCCGCGTGACAAAATGCTGCAGCACATCGAAACGCTCATCACCCATTTTCTGCAGGTGTCCTGGGGGCCGGTATTGAAGCCCAACGAATCGTTGCAAATGATTGAAGCGACCAAAGGCATCAACAGCTATTACCTGACCAGTGACGGCAGCACAACCAGTTACCGAACCCGCATCCGAACACCCAGTTTCCCGCATTTACAGCATATTCCCGAAGTCATGCGCGGCGGGTTCATACCGGATCTGATCGCCCACCTGGGCAGTATCGATTTCGTAATGGCCGACGTGGATCGCTGATGATGACTGAAACCCAACACACCTTCGCCACAGACGGTTACCACTGGCACCCGGAAGACCAACAGGCCATCCGGGACGAACTGCACCACTTCGAGCAACCCGAAGCCGCCTGCATCGAAGCGCTCAAGATCGTGCAAAGACGTCACGGCTGGGTACCCGACGACGCCATTCCCGCCATCGCCAAAGAACTCGGCATCGGCCCCGCCGCCGTCGAAGGCGTCGCCACTTTTTATAGCCTCATCTTTCGTCAACCCGTCGGCCGCCACGTCATACTGGTCTGCGACAGCAGTTCCTGCTACCTCACCGACTACGAAGTCCTCCGAGACGCCCTGTTCGACAAACTCAACATCCGCTTCGGCCAAACCACCCCAGACAACCGCTTCACCCTGTTACCCGTCTGCTGCCTAGGCGCCTGCGACCGAGGCCCCGCCATGATGATCGACGACGACACCTTCGGCCCAGTCGCCCCCGAAGACCTGTCATTCCTGCTGGAGTCCTACTTATGAGCCGCCGACTCGAAGCCGTCCGCTACCAATGCCAACTGCGGCAGACACAAGCCGAACGTCCACGCGAAACCCACCCGCTCACCTGGCGACTGAACGACGACGGCTCCCGAATCGACCTGAAAACCTACCAAGCCAAAGAAGGCTACGCCGCCGTAAAAAGCGTGCTCAAAAACGCCTCACCGGACGACGTCATCAACACCCTCAAAACCGCCAACCTAAGAGGGCGGGGCGGTGCAGGCTTCTCCGCCGGACTAAAATGGAGCCTCACCCTCAAAGGCGAAGGCATCCCACGCGGCTACCTCGTCTGCAACGCCGACGAAATGGAACCCGGCACCTTCAAAGACCGCCTGCTCATGGAGCAACAACCCCATCTACTGCTCGAAGGCATGATACTCGGCGGCTACGCCAACCAATCCAAACTCGGCTACATCTTCCTGCGCGGCGAATACATCCAAGCCGCCCAATCACTGCAACTGGCCATACAGGAAGCCCGCGAAGCCGGCTGGCTCGGACCCAACATCGCCGACAGCGGATTCGACTTCGACATCGTCCTTCACACCGGCGCCGGACGCTATATCTGTGGCGAAGAAACCGCCCTCATCAGCTCACTCGAAGGCCACCGCGCCAACCCCCGCGCCAAACCCCCGTTCCCCGGCCAATCCGGCGCCTGGGGCAAACCGACCGTCGTCAACAACGTCGAAACCCTCTGCAACGTCCCACCCATCCTGGATCGCGGCGCCGACTGGTATCAGTCCCTATCCGGCAACCTAAGCCAGGATGGAGGCACCAAACTGTTCGGCGTCTCCGGTCGGGTCGAAAACCCCGGCCTATGGGAACTGCCCATGGGCACCAAAGGCACAGAAATACTAGAACGCGCCGGAGGCATCAAAAACGGACGCCGCCTGAAAACCTGGCTACCCGGCGGCGGCAGCACCGGTTTTTTACTGCCGGAACACCTAGAGCTACCGCTCGACTTCGACTCCATCGGCAAGGCAGGCAGTCGCTTGGGAACAGGTTTGCTGACAGTGGTAACAGAAGAGCAAAGCATGCTCGGATTATTGAGAAATCTGGAATCTTTTTTCGCACGCGAATCCTGTGGCTGGTGCACCCCCTGTCGGGATGGATTGCCCTGGTCCGTCAAACTACTGCAAGCCCTGGAAGCCGGGGAGGGCGAAGCAGGTGACATCGAAATACTGGAAATGCTCGCACGCGACCTAGGCCCCGGCAAAACCTTCTGCGCCCACGCACCGGGCGCGGCGATGCCGCTTGAGAGTGCGTTGAAGTATTTTCGAGAGGAATTCGAGAAAGGCATTAAACACAAGAAAGGAGAGGCAGGCAGTGAAGCCGTTCCATTGGGAGAAGTATAGGGAAGCCAGAACATGACAATCGACTGGCAACAAGGGCTAGTCCCGGCGACCGAGTATACCCATCCAGGGTGGTCCGCAGCAGGACGCTGCGGTCCAGGCCCCACGGATGGGTTAACGCCGACCCTGGATGGGTATACCCGGTTGCCGGGACGGGTTCAACCAATGTACCCCGGGAAGCAAAACGCGACTCAGGTCCACAGTATCAAGCACCAAACCGAACAGAGGCAAATTGGGATATGGCAACAATCTACGTAGATGGCCACCCCTACGAGGTGGACGAACAGGACAACCTCCTGAAAGCCTGCCTGTCCAAAGGGCTGGACCTGCCGTACTTCTGCTGGCACCCCGCCATGGGCAGCGTCGGCGCCTGCCGCCAATGCGCCGTCATCCAATACCAAGACGAAAACGACACCCAAGGCAAACTCGTCATGGCCTGCATGACCCCAGCCGCCGACCAAACCCGCATCTCCATCCAAAACAACCAAGCCAAAGACTTCCGCGCCGAAGTCATCGAATGGCTCATGATCAACCACCCCCACGACTGCCCCGTCTGCGAAGAAGGCGGCCACTGCCACCTCCAAGACATGACCGTCATGACCGGCCACGACCGCCGCCGCTATCGATTCAAAAAACGCACCCACCGCAACCAAAACCTCGGCCCCTTCATCGCCCACGAAATGAACCGCTGCATCACCTGCTACCGCTGCGTCCGGTTCTACAACGACTACGCCGGCGGCCAAGACCTCGGCGCCTTCGGCGCCAACGACAACATCTACTTCGGCCGCTTCCAGGAAGGCACACTCGAAAGCCCATTCTCCGGCAACCTCACCGAAGTCTGCCCAACCGGCGTCTTCACCGACCAAACCCACTCCGACCGCTACACCCGCAAATGGGACCTCATGTACGCCCCCAGCATCTGCCACCAATGCGCCGTCGGCTGCAACACCAGCCCAGGCGAACGCTACGGCAGCATCCGCCGCATCGAAAACCGCTACAACGGCAGCGTAAACCGCTCCTTCTTGTGCGACCGCGGCCGCTTCGGCTACGGCTACGTCAACCGCCAGGACCGGCCCACCGTCCCTTTATGGCGCACCTCCCGTTACCAACCCGACACCACCGAACTCGACGTAGACGCCGCACTCGACCGCGCCGGAGACTGGCTGCGCCACGCCAAACGGGTCATCGGCATTGGCTCACCCCGCGCCAGCCTCGAAGCCAACCACCAACTGCAAACCCTGGTCGGCAAAGAAAACTTCTCCACCGGCCTAGCCGAGGAAGAATGGGCCTGCGCTCGCCTGATGCAGACACTCAACCTGCAAAGCGGCCTGCCAACCCCCTCCCTCAGGGATGTTGAAGACCACGACGCCGTCCTCGTGCTCGGCGAAGACCTGATCCAAAGCGCCGCCCGCCTGGCGTTGTCGGTTCGCCAAGCCGTGCTCGGTCGGCAACGGGAACTGGCACAGGAAAGGGACATACCGCTGTGGAATGCCGAAGCCATGAAAACCCTCGCCCAAGGCGCCGCCTATCCGTTATGGATCGCCTACCCAATCGAGACCGAACTCGACGGCATCGCTCGGGGTAATTGGAACCGCGCCCCGGATGACATCGCCCGCCTGGGCTTCGCCGTCGCCGCCATAATCGACAACACCGCACCCGTCGTACCGAACCTCGACGACGCCACCCGCGAAGCCGCCGGTCAAATAGCCGACAACCTGCTTACCGCAAAACGCCCCCTGATCGTCAGCGGCGGCTCGTTGCGGTCCACGGCGATTCTGGAAGCGGCAGGCAGCATCGCCCGTGCCTTGGCGAAGCGGGAAATACCCGGCGGACTGACCCTGGTGCGAAGCGAAGCCAACACCACCGGCGTCACCCTGCTGGAAGGGCAACCCCTGGACTGGGCGCTGGACCAACTGCGCGAACGCGAAGCGGACGCCGTTGTCATACTGGAAAACGACCTCTTTAAACGGCTACCCGGTAGACAAATCGAAACCGCCTTAGCCCAGCCAAACGCCGTAATTGTGCTCGACCATCAACACACGGCTACCAGCCAACTGGCGGACCTAACATTCCCCGCCGCCAGCTTCGCCGAAGGCGACGGCACCCTCGTCAGCCTCGAAGGGCGGGCGCAACGGTTTTATCAAGTGTTCGACCCGGCCTATCACCGCCCGCAAACCCGAATCCGCGAAAGCTGGCGCTGGCTGTACGCCCTTCGCAACTGCGTCGCCCGTCACCCCGCCTGCGAAACGGATCTGGATCAGATGGTGCAAGCCTGTGCCCAAGCCTCACCGCTGCTGGAAGACATCAAACACATCGCACCCTCCGCCGACCAAAGGGTGGAGGGCCAGCGCTATGCCCGCGCACCGCACCGCTACAGCGGTCGCACCGCCATGCGCGCCCATATAAACGTCAGCGAAATCCGCCCCCTGCAAGACCCCGACACCTTCTTCACGTTCTCAATGGAAGGCTACAACGGCAGCGACCGCCCCAGACAGGACGTTCCCTTCGCCTGGTCACCCGGCTGGAACTCCCCCCAAGCCTGGAACAAATTCACCGACGAAGTCGGCGGGCACCTCACCGGCGGCGACCCCGGCATTCGGCTACTCAAACCCGCCGGGCAACTGAGACGGTTCAGTAACCACATTCCCCAAGCCTTCGAAGCCAGGGAAGGGTGGTGGCAGCTTTGTGTTCTACCGCGACTCTTCGGCGGCGAAGAAACCTCCAGTCGCGCCGACCCGATTCAGGAGAGAGCCGAACCGGTGGAACTGATATTGAATGCCGGGGAAGTAGGGCGCCTGGGTGTTCAGCCCGGCGACCGCCTAACACTGAAACAGGGAGACCACAGCCTGGAACTGCCAGTCAGGCTGAGCAACCAACTGCCACCCGGCCTGGTCTGTCTACCCCAAGGCTACGACTCCGCCTTCGTCACCAGCGCCTGGGTGCAACTCGCCAGGGAGGCCGACTGATGGACTTCTGGACACCCACCGTCGCCGCCGCTGTAGTCGCCATGCTCAAAGCCCTGGTCATCCTTCTGGCTGTCGTGCTGATCGGCGCCTTATTAACGGTGATCGAACGCCGCCTGCTCGGCCTCTGGCAGGACCGCTACGGCCCCAACCGAGTCGGCCCCTTCGGTTCCCTACAACTGATCGCCGACATGATCAAAATCTTCTTCAAAGAAGACTGGGTACCGCCGTTCGCCGACCGCGTCATCTATGTGCTTGCCCCCGGTCTCGCCATGGCCTCCCTACTGCTGGCCTTCGTCATCATCCCCATCACCCCTGGTTGGGGCATCGCCGACATGCACATCGGCCTACTGTTCTTCCTCGCCATGGCCGGGCTCAACGTCTACGCAGTCCTGCTCGGCGGCTGGTCCAGCGGCAACAAATACGCCCTGTTCGGCGCCATTCGGGCCTCCGCCCAGACCGTCTCCTACGAAGTCTTCATGGGTCTCTCGTTGATGGGCGTAGTCGCCATCGCCGGAAGCTTCAACATGAGAGACATCGTCGACGCCCAAGCCGGGCTCTGGTTCGTCGTCCCGCAATTCTTCGGCTTCTGCACCTTCTTCATCGCCGGAATCGCCGTCACCCACCGCCACCCCTTCGACCAACCCGAAGCCGAACAAGAACTCGCTGACGGCTTCCACGTCGAATACTCCAGCATGAAATTCGGCCTCTTCTTCATCGGCGAATACGTCGGCATGGTGCTCATCTCCGCCCTTATCGTCGCACTCTTCTTCGGTGGCTGGCACGGCCCATGGTTGCCCCCGATTGTCTGGTTCCTACTCAAAACCGCCATCTTCCTGATGCTCTTCATCCTCATTCGAGCATCACTGCCCAGGCCGCGCTACGACCACGTCATGTCATTCGGCTGGCTCGTCTGCCTGCCGCTCACCCTCATCAACCTACTGGTAACCGGCGCCGTCATCCTGCTCGCCGGTTCACCCGGTTAAAGGAGGCTTATCATGTGGCGATCACTGCTCACAGGCACCGGAACAGTACTGCGCACCGTTGGCATGATCTTCATGCACAGCTTCCGCAAACGGGAAACGCTCAACTACCCCGAAGAACCCGTCAAACTGCCACCGCGCTACCGGGGCCGCATAGTCCTCACCCGCGACCCCGACGGCGAAGAACGCTGCGTCGCCTGCAACCTCTGCGCCGTCGCCTGCCCGGTTGACTGCATCGCCCTGCAAAAAGGCGAGAAAGAAGACGGCCGCTGGTACCCCGAATTTTTCCGCATCAACTTCTCACGCTGCATCTTCTGCGGCATGTGCGAAGAAGCCTGCCCAACCTCCGCCATTCAGCTCACACCGGATTTTGAAATGGGGGAATACCGGCGGCAGGAACTGGTCTACGAAAAAGAAGACCTGCTGATCAGCGGGCCGGGGAAGGATCACGATTATCACTTTTATAAGGTGGCCGGTATGGCGATTGGCGGGAAGGGCAAAGGGAAGGCGTACAACGAAGAAGAACCGATTGATGTGAAATCACTTTTACCCTGAACTTAAACCCTTGGCTTGAGAGGGCTAGTGCCCCGGGGTTGGGTTGTTTCTGGAGGGGGAGTCCGCAGCATGGATGCTGCGGCCTAGTCTACAGGGATGTATCCACGACGACCCCGGAAGAAATGACCCAACCCCGGGGCTCGGGTTCAGCCACAGACCAGGAGCGAAAACCATGGAAACAGCGTTCTATCTGAGCAGTCTGATAGCCGTACTGGCGACCATCGGTGTCATCTCAGGCACCCATGCCGTCCACGCGCTGCTGTACCTTATTGTCTCCCTGCTTGCCGTCGCCATGGTCTTCTTCGCCCTCGGCGCACCTTTTGCCGCAGCACTCGAAATCATCGTCTACGCAGGCGCCATCATGGTCCTGTTCGTTTTCGTCGTCATGATGCTCAACCTCGGCCAAGACACCCGCGCCCAGGAAGCCGCCTGGCTCAAACCCAAAACCTGGATCGGCCCAAGCCTACTCGCAGGCATCCTCATGATCGCCCTCATCATCGTACTCAGCCAAAGCGGGCAGGGCATCCACATAAAAGGCAACCTCCTCACCGCCAAAGCCGTCGGCCAACTCCTCTTCGGCCCCTGGATACTCGTCGTCGAACTCGGCGCCTTCCTACTGCTCGCCGCCCTCGTCACCGCCTCGCACATCGGCCGCATCGCCGCATTTCAGGGAGACCGCTCATGAACGGCATCCCCATGGAACACGGCCTCATCCTCGCCGCCATACTGTTCGCCCTCGGCCTCATCGGACTCATGATCCGCCGCAACCTCATCTTCATGATGATGAGCCTCGAAGTCATGCTCAACGCCGCCGGGCTCGCCTTCGTCGTCGCCAGCACCGCCTGGGGGCAACCCGACGGCCAAGCCATGTTCCTGCTCGTCATCACCCTGGCCGCCGCCGAAGCCAGCGTCGCACTCGCACTGCTGCTGCAACTCTACCGGCGGTTCAATACCCTCAATATCGACGCCGCAAACAGGATGCACGGATGATGAACAACTGGATGGCACCCCTGTTATTGATCACCTTCCTGGCTCCGCTGGCCGGAACAACAATCCTTGCCGCCTCCCGAGGCCACTGGCGGGAAACCGCCGTCTCCACCCTAGGCTTCACCACCGTCGGCATCGCCGCCTTAGCCACCCTGGGTTTATTCATCGGCTTCCTCTCCGGCACGGAACAAGCCCAAACCCTCACCCTCTGGACCTGGATCGACGTCGGCGACTTCCAGCCCACCATCGGCCTCGCGCTCGACGGCCTCTCCATCACCATGCTCGGCGTCATCACCGGTGTCGGCTTTTTGATCCACCTGTTCGCCGCCTGGTACATGAGAGGCGAGGGCGGCATCACCCGCTTTTTCGCCTACATGAACCTCTTCGTATTCAGCATGGTTCTGCTCGTGCTGGGCGACAACCTGCTCCTGCTCTACCTCGGCTGGGAAGGCGTCGGCCTGTGCAGCTACTTGCTCATCGGCTACTACTACGAACACTCCGCCAACGGCTGGGCCGCCTTCAAAGCCTTCATCGTCACCCGCATCGGCGACGTCTTCCTCGCCATCGGCCTGTTCCTCATCTACCGCGACCTCGGCACACTCAAAATCGCCGACATCCTGCAACGCGCCCCGAACCTGTGGGGGGAGGGCAACCCCGCCGCCGCCTGGGCCGCCTTGCTCATACTGGGCGGCGCTATCGGCAAATCCGCCCAGATACCGCTCCACACCTGGCTCGCCGACGCCATGGCTGGCCCCACACCCGTCTCCGCCCTCATTCACGCCGCCACCATGGTCACCGCCGGGGTCTACCTCATCGCCCGGCTGAACGGCATCTTCCTGCTCGCCCCCGGCGTGCTCGAACTCGTCGGCATCATCGGCGCCATGACCTTACTGCTCGCCGGTTTCGCCGCCCTCGCACAAACCGACATCAAACGCGTCCTCGCCTACTCAACCATGAGCCAGATCGGCTACATGTTCCTCGCCCTCGGCGTAGGCGCCTTCGACGCCGCCATCTTTCATCTCATGACCCACGCCTTCTTCAAAGCGCTGCTCTTCCTCTCCGCCGGAGCCGTCATCGTCTCCTGCCACCACGAACAGGACATGCGCAAACTCGGCGGACTCAGACAACGGCTACCGCTGCCCTACATCGGCTTCGTCGTCGGCGGCTCAGCCCTAGCAGCACTCCCACTCGTCACTGCCGGATTCTTCAGCAAAGACGAAATCCTCTGGCAAGCCTTCGCCTCCGGCCAAAACGGCTTCCTCATCGCAGGCCTGATCGGCGCCGTACTCACCGCCCTCTACACCGTCCGTCTCATCGTCGGCACCTTCCATGGACCCACGCGCAGCCACGCCGCCGAAAACGCCGTACAGGGCCAAGGCCTCCGCCATGGCTTGCCATTGATCGCACTCGCCATACTCTCCACCTTCCTCGGCGCCATGCTGCATCCGCCCCTGGGCGACCTCTTACCCATCAGCCCCGGCGCCAACGTCCATGAAGGCCACACCAGTCTCGAAATCCTCGCCGGAGGCATCACCCTCGCCGCTCTCGCATTCGCACTCTGGCTGTTCTTCAAACAAAGCGACCGACTCACCGCCTGGGTTCAAAAAGGCCCCGGCCGCGCACTCTGGGAACTGTGGAATGACGCCTGGGGGTTCGACGGGTTCTATCAGAGAGTTCTGGTCCGCCCGTATCAGGCCCTGGTTCAAGGGCTGCACAGTGACTGGCTAGACAGACTGCTTGCACTGAATGGCGGGTTGGCAAAAAGTCTGAATAGCCTACTGGTTCGCACACAAAACGGCCGGGTGCGCAGCTACGCCACCTGGATGGTGGGCGGTTCGACAGCACTGATTCTCTTTCTGGTATGGGCATAGCACTTTTATGTACTTAGCTCCCTCTCACTGCAGGCTAGCGACGGATGCCGGTAGTACCGCTGTAGGGAAGTCCGCAGCATGGATGCTGCGGTCTAGGCCCCATGGAAGGGTTCACGCCGACCCTACAGCGGTACTACCGGCAGCCGTCGCGGGTTCCAGGCACTGTAAAAGGACACCGTAGCGATGACACTGCTTTGGTTGATACTGATTCCGTTTGTGGGTGGCTTGCTGTCTTGGCAGGCCGAACGTTGGGGTGAACAGCTGCCGCGCTGGATCGCCATGCTCACCATGTTGGCCGTGCTTGGCCTCACCCTCATCCTCTGGTGGAGCCTCGACTTCTCACTTCCCGAAGGCGCCGGAACCGCCCCCCACTGGACGCTCGAATGGCAACAACCCTGGATACCCCGGTTCGGCATATCCCTGCACCTCGCCCTCGACGGCCTCTCACTGGTACTTATCGCCCTCACAGGCTTCCTAGGCGTACTCGCCGTCCTCTGCTCCTGGAAAGAAATCGCCCGCCGCGTCGGCTTCTTCCACCTCAACCTCCTCTGGATACTCGGCGGCGTCGTCGGCGTCTTCCTCGCCATGGATCTTTTCCTATTCTTCCTATTCTGGGAAATGATGCTCGTCCCCATGTTCTTCCTCATCGCCCTTTGGGGACACAGCGGCTCCGCCGGCCGCACCCGCATCCGCGCCGCCACCAAATTCTTCATCTACACCCAAGCCAGCGGCCTCACCATGCTCGTCGCCATCCTCGCCCTAGTCTTCACCCACTACCGGATGACCGGCGAATTCAGCTTCAGCTACGAAACCCTGCTCGCCACACCGCTCTCAGAACCGGCCGCCATGCTGCTGATGCTCGGGTTCTTCGTCGCCTTCGCCGTCAAACTCCCCGTCGTACCCTTCCATGGCTGGTTGCCGGACGCCCACGCCCAGGCACCCACGGCGGGCAGCGTCGACCTGGCTGGCATCCTCCTCAAAACCGCCGCCTACGGCCTGCTGCGCTTCGCCTTGCCATTCTTCCCCGAAGCCTCCCAGCAATTTGCCCCCATCGCCATGGCACTGGGCGTAGTCGGTGTGTTCTACGGCGCCATTCTGGCTTGTGGGCAGCACGACATAAAACGACTGATCGCCTACACCAGCATCTCGCACATGGGATTCGTGCTAATCGGCATCTATGCGGGCAGCGCCCTGGCCATTCAGGGCGTCGTCGTGTTGATGGTGGCCCACGCCTTTTCCGCCGCCGCGCTTTTCATCCTCAGCGGCCAGCTCTACGAACGTCTGCATACCAGAGACATGCGAAAAATGGGCGGCTTGTGGGGCCGGACCGGCAGCCTGTCGGTCTTCACGCTCTGTTTCGTCGCCGCCTCGCTCGGCCTGCCCGGTACCGCCAATTTTGTAGGTGAATTCATGGTGTTGTTCGGCAGTTTCCCCACCGCGCCGGTGATTGTGATGGTCGCCTGCGGCGGCCTGGTCCTGGCGGCTATCTACTCACTCTTCCTGATGCAGCGTGTCCACTTCGGACCCGCCAAAGGGGAGGGCGCGCTCGCGCACCTCGACCGGCGCGAGTTCAGCATGATGTTGGGCACGCTGGCATTGGTCTTCATTGTCGGGCTTTACCCGCAGCCTCTGCTGGATACCACCGAAGCCATGACTCATCGCGTTACCCGGATGTTCAACGCCGAGAACCCCGTCCAGATTGTGCAGGTCGACGCTGAGTTGGAAGAACCCAAGGCAGGAGGGCGCTGATGTTGACGTTCAACGACGTGATCGCCATGACCCCGTTGATGCTGGTGGCCGCCACAGCCGTGGCGATCATGCTGGGCATCGCCTGGCAACGCCAACACGGCGCCACGGCCATTGTCGCAGCGGTGGGCCTGAACCTGGCACTGATCTCCCTGGTCTGGATCGGTCAGCTGGAAAACGCAGGTTCCACCCTCTACGTGCTGGATGGCCTGACCTTGATGGCTTCGGTGATGATATTGGTATCGGCACTGGCCTGCGTGACGCTTGCACACGATTATTTCGGCGGTTTTACGGGTGCTCGAGAAGAATTTTATCTGCTGCTGCTCTGTTCCGTGGGCGGCGGCATCGCGCTTTCCGCCAGTACCCATCTGGCGACGCTGTTTTTCGGGTTGGAGCTGCTTTCCATGCCGCTGTACGGCATGTTGGCCTATACCTACCGGGAAAGCCGCGCCCTAGAAGCCGGGCTGAAATATCTGATTCTTTCCGCCGCTGGAACGGCCTTTCTGGTGTTTGGTATGGCGCTGCTCTATGCCCAAAGCGGCGCGCTGGATTTTCAAGCCTTGGCCCGGGGGCTTGGCATGCAGCAACCCTGGACGCTGGTTGGCGTTGGCCTGGTGATCGTCGGGTTAGGCTTCAAATTGTCCATCGTGCCGTTCCATTTGTGGACACCGGATGTGTACGAAGGCGGCCCGGGCCCGGCTGTCACTTTCCTGGCGACGGCGAGCAAGGTCGCAGTGTTCGTGGTCATTTTGCGGCTGTTCGTTGCAGCTCCGGCTTTCGAGGCCACGGCATTGAATAATCTGATTGTTGTGTTGGCGTTGGTCAGCATGCTGGCGGGTAATCTGCTGGCGTTGATGCAGTCGAATCTCAAACGGCTGCTGGGGTATTCCTCCATCGCCCATTTTGGCTACCTGTTGGTGGCCCTGGTGGTGGGGCAGGGGCTGGCCATTGAAGCCTCGGGTGTTTATCTGCTCTCTTATCTGATGACAACGCTCGGTACTTTCGGCGTGGTTACCCTGGTTTCCAGCCCGTTCAAGGGCGAAGACGCGGCCGCCTTGCACCATTACCGGGGTTTGTTCTGGCGGCGCCCCTATCTGGCCGCTGTATTGACGGTATCGCTGCTGTCACTGGCCGGAATCCCCTTCACCGTTGGGTTTATCGGCAAGTTTTATGTTCTCGCCCTGGGCGTAGAAGCCGCTCAGTGGTGGCTGGTCGGTGGTGTGATTATTGGCAGCGCTATTGGCCTGTTTTACTACCTGAGAGTGATGGTCACTCTTTACCTTGTCGAACCCGGTATGAGACGGCGGGACGCCATAGATGCCTGGGGCGGCCACCCCAGTGGTTTGGTGGTGGTTGGCCTGGTGCTGTTGGTCGTTATCCTCGGTATTTACCCGACGCCGATGATCGACGCCATGCACTGGGTGGCTGCGCACAGCCATTGAATTCAGCGGTTTAGGCCGCACACCAAACACTGATGATGTACCACTCACCAGTCCGCCAAAGTGGAGGGTTGCATGGACATCAAGAGCTTTCAGGACTTGATCGAATGGAGCAAGGATATGCACCATCATCTCGGCCGGTGCATGCGAGAAGGCATGCCCGAGCAGACAGACGACCGCGCCCGCGAACTGCTGGCCTATCTCGCCTTGCATGAGGACCGGCTGGAAAAAATCATCGAGGAATATGAGCACCAGGCGAGCCGGAACACGCTGAGAACCCACGTCTATGACTACAAAGCCAACGGCCCTGTCACCGTGAACCCGGAGTGCACGGTTCAGTACGGTGAGTTGGATTACGAAGACATCTGCCGGGAGATTTTCAAAAACCACCAGCAAATTATCGACCTGTACGTCCGTCTGATTGGTAAAGCAGAGACAGCCGATGCCTACCAGTTGATGGAATCGTTGCTGGATGTCGAACAGCATGAATCCATGCTGTTGGCACAGCAGGTCGATCAAGGGCGGGCGTTGTGATCCATGTCGGCCCAGGCTCGCTATGACGTCATCGTGGTCGGTGCGGGACCGGTCGGTCTAGCCCTGGCATTGGGCCTGGCCCGGCAGGAGGTCCGCGTTCTGGTGTTGGAAAAGGAGCCTCACACCTCTGTTTATTCCCGTGCACCCGCCATTTGGCCAGCTACCCAGGAGGTTTTGGCGAGGCTTGGGGTAATCGACTGTTTTCTGAATGCGGGCATAGTATTGCCGACATTGGAACTCTGGGACGCCGAGAAAAATCGTCCTCAAATACGCCTGCCCATCCAGGAACTCCGCCGGGAAACGGAATACGCCCATCTGTTGATCCTGCCGCAGTCCGCCACCGAGAAGCTTCTGCTCGAAGCGCTTGAAGACCACTCGAATGTGGATGTGCGCTTCTCCAGTGAGGTCACAGGGCTGGAGCAGCGCGATGGGGCTGTCACCGTTCGCTACCGTCATGCCGAGAAGTCTCTCGAAGCCGAGGCTCGATACCTGGTGGGGTGTGACGGCGCCCACAGTTGCATCAGAGACATCATGGGGGTGGCGTTTGAAGGCCTCACCTATGGCGTGGAAGCTGCGCTTGCGGATATAGAAACGGACTTTCCCGAACAATTGCCGTTCCCACGGCTCGCCACTCATCCGGGCTTGGTGGTGGCCATTAAGATCAGCGATAAAACCTGGCGGTTAATCCTTCCATTGCTGGAAAACGATTCACCGCTGCTGCAGGAACGCGTCGAGCAGAGTGTGCGGTCTCTTTTTCCTCATGCCAGTTACCAAACACAATGGAAAAGCACCTTTCGGCTGCACCGAAGGATGAGTGAATCCTGGGTACAAGGCCGGGTGGTACTCGCTGGTGACGCTGCTCATCTGAACAGCCCTGTGGGTGGCGAAGGTATGAATGCCGGAATTCTGGATGCCGATGCCTTGACGAGCGCTCTGGTGGAAGCCCTGCGGGCTGACAGCGAAACCCCTTTGCACCAATACGCGCGCCAACGCAGCCGCTGGGTGGAGCGCCATGTGAATCGACTGACGGACCGTATGACCCGCCTGTTGTTTTTCGGTCGAGGACGTCACATTCGCACGCTGTTTACCCTATTGCGGTATTCACTCAAAGTCCCGCCCATCCGGCGAAAGGTACTGCGACAAATCTCTCTGTTGTCGCACTGAATTCACCGGTTTAGAAGCACCGAAAGATGTTGATTCAAATCAGCATGGCGGGGTGAGACTCGGAGTAACGTGATTCCATCGACCACGGGAGGGTGAGCGATGCCACGCCGAGAACCTATGTCCACCGTCGACACCGCCTGGTTGCGAATGGACAGGCCGACGAACCTGATGATGATCACCGGCTTGATCGTGCTGCGCCAACCCCTGGCGTTCGAAACCCTGAAGAGCCGCATTCTGGAGCGTTTCCTGGCCTATCATCGTTTCCGTCAAAAGCCGGTACGTTCCGGCAATACCGCCTATTGGGAAGACGACCCCCATTTTGCCATCGAGCGCCATGTGCATCGGGTGGCGTTACCGGGCGATGGAACCAAGGAAGACTTGATGGACTTCGCCAGCGATCTGATGAGCACCCCATTGGATGCCACCAAACCACCCTGGCAGTTTCATCTGGTGGAACAGTACAACGGTGGCTCGGCGCTAATTGCTCGCATACATCACTGCTACGCCGATGGCGTGGCGTTGATTCGGGTGTTGTTATCGCTCACCGATTCTGATCAGGATGCTAATCCGGCACATAATGTTGCAGACACCGACGATACCCCGGCGGACGACTGGCTGCATACCTTGATCAAACCGGTTTCCGGTTGGATCGAGACGCCGACCAAGTTGGGCGCCGGGCTGTTGCGCGAGGGGTTGGCATTGTTGCGTAACCCTCTGGATACCTCGTTGAACTACGCCCGAACCGGGGTGCGCTATGCGGCGGAGGCGGCCAAACTTTCCACATTGCCAGCGGATTCGAACACAAGGTTCAAGGGCAAACCCGGAGTAAACAAACGTCTGGCCTGGACGGCTCCTTTGCCGTTCCAGGAAGTCCGCAACATCGGTAAGGCGTTGAATTGTTCCATAAACGATGTGTTATTGGCTTGTGTGACCGCCGCGCTCAGGGAATACCTGATTGTGCAGGGAGACCCGGTGGATGACCTTAATATTCGCGCTTTGGTGCCGGTGAACCTCAGACCCTTGGATGACTATGGCCTGGGAAATCGGTTCGGGTTGGTATTTCTGGAACTGCCGATTGGAATCGAGCATCCGCTGGAGCGGCTGTTCGAGGTAAAACGTCGCATGGCCGAACTGCGTGGCTCGGTGGAACCGGTTTTCGCTTATGGTTTGCTCAGCGCGGTGGGGGTAGGCCCGAACCAGTTGCAGGAAACAGTGTTGGATATTCTCGCCAGCAAGGCGAGTGCGGTGATGACCAATGTGCCCGGGCCGCCCCAGCCTTTGTATTTCGGCGGGGCGGAGCTGTCTGAAATTATGTTCTGGGTGCCTCAAAGTGGCGATATTTCATTGGGCGTCAGTATTCTGAGCTACAACAATCAAGTGTTCTTTGGGGTTTCTTCGGACGCGGGCCTGGTGCCGCGTCCGGAGGTGATTGTCGAGTGCTTCACCCGTAAATTCGAACAGTTGGTGCTGGCGACGCTGATGAGCCTGGAGTAACACTCCGGCTCAGCTCAACTGCTCTTTGGCCAGCTCCCAATCCAGGCGTGACAGGGCGTCGTAGGGTTCGAGGTCTACGGCCTGTTCATAGAGGCGCGTGGCGTCGGCCACTTTTTTCTTGCCGTATATCATCAACAGGCCATCGGCATATTCGGTCATTGCGCTGACTGATCTTGGCGCCAGTTCAATTCCCTGCCGGTAATGCGTGATGGCGTCTTCACGGTTGGCGCCGTAGGTGACCCCACCGATGACGGCGCCGATTTTGTCGATGATTTCCGCCTGATAGGTGCCCAGGGCTGTGT
Organism: uncultured Saccharospirillum sp.; assembly: GCA_965652395.1. Lineage (GTDB taxonomy): Bacteria > Pseudomonadota > Gammaproteobacteria > Pseudomonadales > Natronospirillaceae > Saccharospirillum. The sequence goes on from CBFGUW010000006.1 coordinate 117,680, forward strand.
GGGCGTCGGCGTGTTTGGGTTCCTGTTCCAGAGTGGCGTCCAAGGCGTGCCTGATTTGTCCGGCGATTCCTTGTTTTAACGCTTCTGCGATGGAGATCAACTGGCTGTACCGGCCGAGTGTGTAGGCGCGATGGTAGTGGCCGTTGGCTTCGTGGGGCAGGGCGCGTTCGAGGTCTTCCATCCGTCTGGCGACGCCGAGAAGCAGGGCCCGTTTGGCTTCGGCATCCGGTTCGAGGTAATGGGCGTAGGTGGCTTGTGCTTTGGCGGCGAGGGTGGCGCCGGTCAGTCCGAGGCTGTTTCCGAATTCAGCCGCGCCTGCGAAATCTCCGCGATGGAATCGTCGCCATCCTTCCTGGAGGCGTTCCGCTGCGACATTGGCTTCGCAACCGGCGGTACTGGCGAGGTGGGGGGCTTCGGTAAAGAGGGCTTTGATTCTTGCACTGTTCGGGAAAGGTTCGCGATCACCGGCGTGAAGTGTTGCCCAGTGTTTGCTGAGCTGGTCTGGTTTGTAGTCGTATTCTGCTGCGTCGTAAGGGTATTTGCGCCATTCGAAAACGTTCATGATCCTTGCCTCGTGAAAGGTCTTTGGGTTGGATCTAAAGTGCACCTGGTGGGTCTTCATGACCATGATCTATATCAATGGTTCGTGGTGGGGAAGGAGTAATGTGAAGATAAGTCGAGCGGCGTTGCGGATGTATGGGCGATCGCCCGATTGTGGGCTAACACATCCATGAAGGAGGGCATAGCCATGTCCAACAAATTGAAAGAACTCACCCAAGAAAAAGAAGGCTATCGCACCCGGGTTTTAAGTTCGGCCCGGCAAATATATCTGGCAGGGTTGGGTGCCTTCAACCGTACGACTGAGGAGGGTGTGAAGTTGTTTGACACTCTGGTCAAAGAGGGGGAAAAACTTGAAGGCCATTCCCGTGAATTTGCTGAGGATAAGATGAACAGTATGAAGGAGCGGGCTTCGGATAATTGGGATCGTCTGGAGTCGGTTTTCGAGGATCGGGTGGCACGGGTCATTAATCGGCTTGGTGTGCCGTCCCATAACGATGTGAAGGAGTTGGCCGGTCGGGTGGAGGAACTGACCAAGATGGTTGAAAAGCTGACTCAAACAGAGGCTAAGCCGAAAGCGGCGGCTGAAGGCGCTCGTAAGACAAGTCGTACTGTTGCCAAGGCTGAATAAGCCTCGATGCTAGGGCCTTCGGTATTCTCGGGAGGCTTTAGCATTCTACGTGTGGGTGCCGGTGGTACGCATCGCGCACCTGGTAGGCTCCTCGAGGGTCGGCGTGAACCCATCCATGGGGCCTGGATCGCAGCATCCTTGCTGCGAACCACCCTCGATGAGCCTACCAGGCACCCGATGCTCACTTTTATGCCAACGTGGATGATTCGAGTTACTGACACTCGGGAGGGCGGGCCATGACGAATGTTACGACCACGAATGGCCACACAAATGAACCCCGGGTGGCGCTTGCGTTGGCCGGAGGCGGTCCTCTTGGTGGCATATACGAAGTTGGCGCGCTGCGCGCGCTGGATGAAGCGTTGGAGGGCGTCGATTTTTGTAATTTATTCGCTTATGTCGGTGTCAGTGCCGGGACTTTGGTGGCTTCTCAATTGGCGAATGGAATTACCACCCGGCAGCTTGCGCAAATGTTGGTGGGAACCGAGGCGGGAAGCCAGCGGTTGCGTCCGGAAATTTTCTTTAAGCCGGCTACTCGGGAGTATCTGAAACGGGCGTCGCGGATGCCGGGTTTGTGGTTGCGGGATATCCGTACCTTGGCGCGTCGGCCTTTGCAAACGGGTGTGACGGAATTTGCCAGTCATTTCCATCATGCTTTGCCCCCTGGTGTGTTTGATAATGAACCGATTCATCGTCACCTTGAGGAGTTGTTTAGGGTGCGGGGCCGTACCAATGACTTTCGGGAGTTAACGCACCCGCTGTTCGTGGTCTCGGTGGAGTTGGATTCGGGTGAAGTGGTGGTTTTTGGGGGGGATGATCACAAGGATTTGCCTATTTCCCGTGCGGTGCAGGCGAGTACGGCGTTGCCCGGTCTTTATGTGCCGGTGGAGATTGACGGTCATTATTATGTGGATGGTGCGCTGAAGAAGACGTTGCATGCGTCTGTTGCATTGGATGCGGGTGCGAGTCTGGTTATCTGCATCAATCCGTTGGTTCCGTTCGATGCTAACCTGGCTTCTCTGAACGGGAATCCGAAGTTGCGTAAATTGGTGGACGGTGGTTTGACGTCGGTGATGTCGCAGACGTTCCGTTCATTGATCCATTCGCGTATGGAGGTGGGAATGGGTAAGTACGCTACGGATTATCCCGATCGGGATATTATTTTATTCGAGCCGGATTCGGACGATCCGCGGATGTTTTTCACCAATGTCTTCAGTTTTGCCCAACGGAAGTATGTGGCCGAGCATGCCTACCAGAATACGCGCCGTGCGCTGCGGGACCGGCGGGAAACCCTGGAACCGATACTTGCGCGTCACGGTATTCGTATTCTGCATGATGTTCTGGATGACCCGCATCGCCGTTTCAGAGTGGCGCGGGCGGATACTGATCGTTCCCTGAAACGCATGCACCACTATAAAAATCCGGTGACGAACCGATTGAGTGGGGTGTTGGATCAGTTGCAGAAACGGTTGACAGAAACCGATTGAATCCAATGAGCGTTAAGGGTGTTTCCGAGGCGATGACAGGCAGGTCAGTACTCGGTCATGCACCTCTTTGTTGAATGCCATTTCCAAATGACCCACGGCACCGAGTGTTATATTTTCGGTGCGGGCGTTTTCCGGCAGTAAGGCGTTGGAAGGTGGCGTTATGACGTTGTCGTGGCGGGAATAAAGGCTGAATGTGTCGATGAGGTAGGGGGCTTGGTTTAATGTCTTCAGCCAGTCGCTGTCCGGTTCCATCTGCCGCGCGTTCCGTCCCAATCCCCATCGTGCCCATTCGGTGCCCTGGTGTGGGCAACCGAGGGTGATCAATCGTTCCAGGTGTTCGCTGCCATAACATTGAATGTAGCGACGCGTTACCAGACCTCCCATGCTGTGAGCCACTACCCGTATTTTTTGGCTACTGTTTTTCCTGTGAATCTCGGCGATGGTGGCGTGCAGTTGGTTGACGAAGGTTTCCATGTCGCCAAAGGGGGGATTAAGGCTGAGTGTGTAGACTCGGCCGATCCCTTCTTTTTGAAGTCGATACGCCAGTGGGTGCCAGAAGCCTTCGTTGCAGAGGTAACCATGAAGCAGCAGCACGGGTGGGTGGCTTTCGATCCTGTTCTGTGCGCCTGCGAGATGTTTTGGGAAAACCATAGCAAGGCTATATAGACGTGTAATGGCCCACCATTCGGCTGCTAATAGCCGCATCCATTGGCGAGGGGAAAGCGGATTTTTCCATGTCACTGAATCGGCGTGAGCCTGGGAGAAAACAAAGAGCGCGGCGGTCGGCAGGGTGCGTAGAACCAGAGCAATGGTCGCGATCAGGAGAATGGCCTGGCCTGGCGTTATGAATGGCTTGTCCACTAAGGTCGCACCTGACACGATCAGATAGGTCAGGAGTTCCAGGCTTAATATCAGCCTTAACCGACGGGCCAGCATGAATTTTTACCAGTGCAGGCCGCGCATCATATTCGCGAGCAACAGTTGTTCTTTACTGGGTTTGGCCTCGTGCTGGGCGGTGTCTCCTTCGCCCATGGCTGCGGAGGATTCGGGGAACATTCTGAATGCTGAGTTCATGATCACCTGCATGAGCCTTGGCGAGATCGCGTGGGTGATTTGTGCCGCTTTGCCGAGACGGGTGGCGAGGCGTTCGGGGTGTTCGATAATGGCGCGAATCACCAGGTCCGCCGCTTGTTCGGGTGTAAGAGTGGGGACGCTGTCGTAGATTTTGGTCGGTGCGATCATGGGGGTGCGCACCAGTGGCATGTTGACGGTGGTGAAGTTGACTCCGGTGTCGGCGTATTCCGCTCCGGCGCAGCGTGAGAAAGCTTCAAGCGCGGCCTTTGAGGCGACATAGGCGGAGAAACGAGGAGCGTTGCTGAGCACGCCGATGCTGGAAATGTTGACCACCAACCCTTGGTTTCGTTGTTCCATCACGGGGAGAAAGCCCAGGGTTACGCGCAGGCAACCAAAGTAATTGAGTTGCATGGTGCGTTCGAAGTCGTGGAAGCGGTCGTATGAGTGGGCAATGGCCCGGCGGATGGAGCGACCGACGTTGTTGATCAGTATGTCCACGTGCCCGTGGTCGTTCAGTACCTCGGCTACGAAGCGGTCGCAGTCTTCCATGTTCGAGAGGTCGGCGCTGTAAATGAAGGCGGTGCCGCCTTTCGCTTCAATTTCTGATTTGGTTTGTTCCAGTTTGTCCAACCCTCTTGCGACGAGGACCAGATGCGCACCGGCTTCGGCCAGTTTCAATGCGGTGGCCCTGCCGATACCGGAGGAGGCGCCGGTGATGACTACGATCCGGTTGCGGACCTGACCTTCCAGACTGCGGTCGATGCTCAGGTCCGGGTCCAGGTGCCGTTCCCAATAGTCCCAGAGTCGCCAGGCGTAGGTTTCGAGGTCCGGGCATTCAATGCCGGAACCAGCGAGCACGCGTTGGGTTTCACGGCTGTCGTACCGGGTCGGCCAGTTGATGAATTGAAAAACGCTGGGCGGTAAGCCCAGTTCGTGCAGAATCTCGTCCGACACCCGGTGCACAGGTTCAAGACCACCAATCGTCCGCAGCAAGGCGGGAGGGATAAGGTCGAAAATCCGGGCGTTGACCCTGAGTGCTATTTCAGGGGCATGAGCCGCTTTAGCGAAGATGTTGAGAATTTCCCCGAAGCGATGGGGGTGCGGGTCAACCAGATGGAAACACCGGTTGTCCTCCCCGGGAGTATGGGCGATGCAGTCCATCGCCGCCGTCACATAGTCCACCGGGACTAGGTTGAAACGGCCTCCCTCTATGCCGACCAGGGGCATCCAGGGTGGCAACAGTTGTCGGCTTTTCTGGATCAGTTTGAAGAAGTAATAGGGGCCGTCTATCTTGTCCATTTCCCCGGTGCGGGAATCACCCACAGCGAAACCGGGGCGGTAGATTCGCCAGGGTACCTCGGCTTGGTTTCTTACGATGGCTTCGGATTCATGTTTGGTGTGAAAGTAGGGGTGGTCCAACCCCTCGGCTTCTTCAAACATGTCCTCCCGGAAAACACCTGTGTAAAGACCTGCGGCGGCGATAGAACTGACCAGGTGCAGGCAACCGACTTTGAGTCGATTCGCCAGTTCAACAGTATGAAGCGTGCCTTCGATGTTGGCGACCTGCTGGCTTTCGGGCGAGGCTTGCAGGTCGTAAATGGCGGCGAGATGAAAGAAGTGGTCGATGTTGCCTGACAGCCGGGCGAGATCCGCCTCGTTAAGGCCAAGAAAGGGTTGGGCGAGATCTCCAGTGATGGGGACTATCCGCTCCGCCGTCGCACCGCAGAATTCAAGCAATTGCTCGTACTTGGCCTGGGATTGGGCCCGCATCAATACATAAATGGTTCCATCCCTCGCCAACAGCCGTTGAACCAATCGTTTGCCGATAAATCCGGTCGCCCCGGTGACAAAGTAACTCATGGCTCGGTCTCCATTTAGCCGCAGCGCACTAGCGCTGTTACAGCTTAGCAAGAGCCTGTTTGCGGGGCATGACCTGGGTCAACAGTCCTTCAACCACCGGTGATGTAACCCAATAAAAACTGGCTCCCGGCCGCTACGACCAGTATCAACACTCCGCTCAGAACCGTGGCCCATGCCGGTCCCGGGCCAAGCACCGACACCTGCCTCGTGGTGTTGGCGAACAGCATGGGCATCACCACTCGAAGGTAATAAAACAACGACAGCACTGTGTTGATGATCGCGACGACAGCCAGCCAGGCATAACCTCCTTCGATGCTGGCTTTGAACAATAGAACCTTACCGAAGAAACCGGCCAGAGGGGGAATGCCCACGAAAGACAACAGCGCCAGAACTATCACCACCACCGTCCAGGGGTGGGTGCGGATAAGTCCACGATAGTCCGTCAGCGCCGTGCGGCCACGCAGGTAGGTTACGGCGGCAAAAACGGCCATATTGGCGCAGGCGTAGGCGGTCAGGAAATACAACAGGGCAGCTTGGGCTTCGGGGGCATGGTTAACCACCACAATCGCCATCAAGGCATAGCCGGATTGAGACACCGCCGACCAGCCGAGCAGGCGCCGCAAGTCCGTCTGCCAAAATGCCGCGAGATTGCCCAACGTCATGGTCAGGGCGGAAAGTCCGGCTATGATCCAGGGCCAGTTTAATGCTTCCGGCAGTAGGTCAACGATGCGGATAAGGGCCATGGCGGCCGCTATTTTAGGTACCAGTGTCAACAGAGCGGCCACAGGCGCGGGTGCGCCCTGGGCAACATCCGGTAACCAGGCATGAAGCGGAAAAGCGCCCATTTTGAACATCAACCCCAGCAGAATGAACGCCAGCGCCACCACTAAACCCACCTGGTGGGTAGCGGGCTGCAACGCCGATTCAATCTCAGGGTAACCGGTCATCCCGGTAAGGCCGAATAACAGCACAACGCCGATGGCGAGAAAGGTATTGGCCAGTGCGCCGAGTAAAAAGTATTTCATTCCCGCCTCCAGGGCGGGGGACCAGTCGCGGTGATAGGCGGCCAGCACATAACCGGTAATGGAGGACAGCAACACACCGATAAGCAGTTCCATGCTGTCTGCTGCGGATACCATCATGATGGCACCGAGCAGGCTGAACAGAATAAGCGCGTAATACTCACCATGACGCCGGTCCGTCGCCATCCACCGGGGCGACAGGGCAACGACGAAACCGCCGCTGACGAGAATCAGAACCTTGGCGAAAACGGCGGCCTGGGCCAATGCCCAGACGCCGGAAAAAGTCAGCCGCTCCACCCCGTTGGCCTGCAGGAGCGTTAAAACTGATGCGGCTGCCAATATACCGATGCCAAGCCAGGCGTTGAGGTATTGCCAACGATGCGGCGTGAAAGATGACGTCAAAATGATCGCCATCGCCCCCAGCAATACCAGTATTTCCGGCAGTAAATCCCCGATCGGCATCAAGCGCCTCCGACCAGCAGACGTGCCGTGGGTTCAATCAATGCCAATAAAAAACTCGGGTAAACGCCAATAATGACCACCCAGGCCAACAACACACCGAGCACGAGCCATTCCGTGGGATGAAGATCGGCAAACCCGGCCCATTGGGCGGGAAGTTGACCAAAGAACAGCCGTTGCAGCATGTGCAGGAACAAACCGGCGGTGATCAAGATTCCCAGCAAAGCCAAGGCCGCGAGCCAGGGATAAACACCAAAGGTGCCCACAAAAATATGGAACTCGGCCACGAAACCAGCCAGGCCGGGCAGCCCCAGGCTCGCGAAGGCGGCGAGTGTCGCCATGCCGGTCAATCCCGGCGCCCGGGTGCCGAGCCCACCATAGGCCGACAGCTCGTAAGTCTTGCCCCGTTGCCAGAAAGACCCCGTAATCAAAAACAGGCTGCCGGTGATCAACCCGTGCGCTATCATTTCAACCGTGGCCCCGATCAACGCCAGTTGTCGGACTGCCTCACCCCCTTCGAGCAGAGCGCCTGCCACCGCGATGCCCAGCACGGTATAACCCATGTGATTGATCGAGGTGTAGGCGATGCGACGTTTCATGTCGGCCTGGGCCAGGGCGACCAGCGCGCCATAGAGAATGGAGACCAGGGCCAGCAACGCCAGCCAGGGAGCCCAGGCGGCGAAAGTCTCCCGCATCATGCTGTAGGGCACTCGAATCAACCCGAAGGTGCCCATTTTCAACAACACGCCCGCCAAAATAGCGGAAGCGGGCGCGGGGGCATCGACATGCGCCGGGGGCAACCAGGTATGGAAAGGCACCAGCGGTGTTTTGATGGCAAAACCGATGACATAACCGAGCATGGCGAACCCTGCTAACAAACCGGTTCCCGCCAGCGATTGTTGTTCGATCAACACACGCATATCGAAACTCAACGGTGTGCTTGAAAGATACAAAGCAAGAATGGCCAGCAACAAAGCCAGCGAACCGACAAAGGTATACAGAAAAAACTTGAGCGCGGCGTACTGGGGGCGGCCATGGCCCCAGTGCCCGATGAGGAAATACATGCCGACCAGATTAAGATCGAAAAACACATAAAACAGCAGCAGGTCCAGCGAGAGAAACAACCCCAGAGAAACGCTTTCGAGAAACAGCATCCAACCGTAATAACGGGCTGCCAACCCCTTGATATCGACCGGATACAGCGTCGCGCCGATAAAAAGCAGGGCACTCATGGTGGAAACGGCGAGGGAGATTCCGTCAACCCCCAACCGAAACCCCATGCCCAACGAGGGTATCCAGGGGGCTTCTTCGACCTGCTGAAAGAGCGCCCCTTCGGGGTCGAACCGAATCCAGACGATAACCAGCAGAACCAGTGGAACGGCCGCGACCAGAGTGGCGAACAGGCGGGCGACCTGCGGCTGCCATTTGGGCCACAGGGCCAGCAACAGAGACCCTAATAACGGAATGGCCAAGGTAGCGGTCAGAATCACAATAGTGCTCCCATGATCAGTACCAGAATGACGACAGCAAAACCAATGGCGGCCAGGCTGTAATAGTGGTGAACCATGCCGGTTTGAACGCGGACGGCGCGATGCGCCACTACACTGAACAGATGGGCCGCGTCCTCGGGAAGCTCATCGAATACCCATTCGGCGAATCGTCGGCTGGCGTCAGCCAACCGACAGAATTGATGTACCGTCCCGTCAATGGCGCGGTCCCAGCGTTGGTCAACCCGTGCGAGGGCATGAAAAAAAGCGGGCACAGGCGGCACCAGACGTTCCATTTGCTGTTCAAAGCGATTCAATCCAGCCAACAACCGCGCGAATTGGGCGAGGTAAACCCGGCTGAAAGATCCATTGGGATGAGAGGTGCGCGCTAGGCTTGGTTTGTGGGCCAAATAGACCCCCAGACCCAGCCCAAGGGCCACCAGGGTGAGGGAGGCGACTGTTTCCCATAGCTTGAAAGCAGGCAGTTCAACGCCCATTCCGGTCATAAGCCAACTGCGTGAGTTGGGTAACCAAAGAAGCACGGATGCCAGGGTTGTCGCCGAAAAAGGCAGTACCGACCTGAGCACCCATGTAGGACGCTCGAATGCCGGACCTCTCCCTACGACCTTTTTCCAGCCAAACACTACCCCGTGAAACCGCGCCGCATAAGCGGCACTGAGGCCACCGGCAACCATGCAAACCCATGCCGCCCAAAGCCCATAATGATTCGCAGCCGAGACGATGGATTCTTTGGTCCAGGCCGCGCCCAAGGGAAAGACACCGGCCAGAGCCGCGACGGCCATCAAACTTGCCCAGGCCATTTTCCGGGGAAACGGGCCGTCACTCAGATCCCTAAGCCAATGGCTGCCCACCTGTTTTCCAGCTATTCCGACCAGCAGAAACAAGGGGGCTTTTGCCACCGCATGGGCGGTAAAATGCAGCGCTGCCACGGCGGGATAACCGGCGCCCACGGCTACCCACATGAGACCATGGTGAGCAAAGGTAGACGCCGCCAGCAGCCGTTTAGCATGGTGTTGGAACAGTGCCACCAAGCCTCCGGCCACTGCCGTGGCAAGCCCGAGCCAGACGGCCAGTGACCCGAACCATTCGGCTTTGCTCAATGTTTCCTCAAGCATGGCGATCAGATAGACCCCGGCCGCCACCATAGTGGCAGAGTGGAGCAGCGCCGACACCGGGCTGGGACCGGCCATTGCGGCGAACAGCCAGGGGGAAAAGGGCAGTTGGGCCGACTTCGCCGCACAGGCCAACACTATCCCCGCCACGAAGAGGTGCAGAGCCGTGCCCTCCAGTTGCGCCAGACTTTCGTACCCCAGCGAACCAGTCGATGAAAAAGCGACAGCCGCCGCCAGATATAACCCGAGATCACCAAACCGGGTCACCAGAAAGGCCCAACCAGCCTGTCTGACCCGAAACGCCTCGGTGCCATGATGAGCGATCAATGCCCACGACAAAGCGCCCACCAGTTCCCAGCCAATGAGCAGCGTCAGCAGATCGCGGGCGAGCAGTAATAACTCCATAGCCCCGAGGAAGGCCACCAGAAAACCCATCAACCGCGCCAGGCCGCTGCGATCTTCATGACTGGCGGAAAACACCAGGATCAGCGATGCCACCATTGGCAGTGTTAGAGCGAAAACCGGAGTCAGCCCGGTGAGGCCAAGCGTTAAAGTCAGCGAGTCGCTCCATTGATAAACCCCGGTCCAATCATCGTTGATAGCCACCAACAACAAAGCAAACACCACAATGCCTATCAGCGCGGTTGAAGCAGCCAGGGCGCTTCGCCCGGCCCGCTTCCACACCGGATACAACAGCGGAGCCGCGACAAGAGGCAGCAGCGGAATCAGCCAGAGCATCAGTGCTTAAGCCCCTCTAGCGCTTCGGTCATATCGGCTTGTTGGGCTCGGTAGACTGCGACTACCAGAGCAAACCCCATCGCCATTTCTATGGCCATGATGGCCATCACCACGATGGTCAGTAATTGGCCTTCGGGCGCTCCTGCGCCGGTCAGAGCCCAAAAGGTGACAGCCGCCAGCAGGGTGCCGTTCAGCATCAGTTCCAATCCCATCATCAGCATTACAAAGGATTGTTGGGAAAACGCGCCGTAAAGCCCGATTCCGATCAGGGCGGCGGCCAGCAGTAACAAAGTGGTCAGGGTCATGTCGCCTCCTTAATGATGATGACCAGGGTGTTCGTTTCCGCTGTCAGAGGGTGCACCGGCAGGTTCGCCCCCCGGCTCCAGGCCTGGCGGCTTAGAACCCTGGTTGGCATCGCCGTAACGGCCTTTGTGGCTGGTCAGCACCACGACGCTGATCATAGTGGCCAGGAGGGTGACCCCGGCGGATTCGAATACCAGCATGGAATCCCCCAGCAATTCTTTGCCCAGGGTTTCCACGGGTTTCAGGTTGAGGGGCAGGGGACGGGACGGAAACTCGGCGAAGAGAGACGTTGCGCCGAGTACAAGAAAACCCACCACGCCCACCAAAATGGCCGCCTTTTCCTGGTGCACCATTTTCATTGGGTTCAGTCCGGCCGGGTTCATCATGAACATCACCATAAAAAGCGCCATGATCATCATCTCGACCGCCATCATGAAAAACAGAGACATCCCCAGGTAGACCGCTCCCAACAGCAGCATGATGACGCCGACAGCCAGGAAGGATGTGAGCAGAAAGAACGATGCCCGCACCATGGAGTCAGTAACGAATACACGCCAGCCGGACAGTACGGCTATGGCGGCATTCAGAAAAAACAACAGATCGATCAGCGTCATGACAAAGCCTCCAAACCGGCCCAGAGCAAATCGACAAAGGCGAGAGGCAGCAACACCACCCAACAGAGGGTCAGAAAGGTTTCCGGTGATGGGCGCGGCAACAAACGGCCGAGCATTAGCACCAGCGCGAGCACCAATACCATCTTCAACGCCAGCCAGAGCGGGCCGGGCAACCAGGGCCCTTGCCAGCCACCAAGAAAGGCCGAGGCCGCGATACCGGCAAAGGCCACCAGCATGGCCGCCCGGGCAAAATGCCAGAGTGCCCGGGCCCGGCCAGAGGTCTCGTTGGACGTCCCGCCGGCCAGGTCGGTGGAGTCGGCAAAGTTAAGCGGACCCCAGAAGCTGATACCCAACCCAACAATCAGGAACAGTGGGAACCCCAAAGGTTGTCGAATCAGATTCCAAAGGTCCTGCTGAGAGATCACAACAGCGTTCACTCTTAAGGATTCCGCCGGAAGCGCCACGCCAATCAACACAAACATGCTGATCAGCAGATAAGAGAGCCCGAGTGCCACATAGCGATACCCACCCAGCAACGGGAAATGTGAATTGGCCGACCAGCCATGCAGAAAAATCACCACCGTAGCCAGGGGTTCGAGCGCCCCCCAAAGCACCAGGCCGGTGGCGACATCGACAGGGATGAGATGAGGCGACCAGGGCACCAAGGCGAGACCAACCGCGGCGAGCGTCAGATACATCGCCGGGGCTAACCGCCAGGCCGGATAATCCGGCGCTTCCATCGTATGGGTTGGGGACTGCCAAAGCAGTGCTGCGCGATAAAGCGGGCCCATCAACAAGGGGCCGTTCCGACCCGTGACGGCTCTCAGCCAACCGGCATCCACTACCGCCACCAGGTAAACACCGACGACCAGCACACCCAGTACCAGACCTAGCGACAGGATGATTTCCATCAGACATCCTCCTTGGGGAGATTGCCCACGGCCGCCAGGTCCAGACTGGCGATAACGGCCATGGCCTCACTCCATTCGAGACCCGGCAGCAGTTCCGTTAAAACGGAGGAGGCGTCTGTCAGCGGAATGTCCTGACTTATGGTCCCTCTCGATGTTTCGATGCGGCCCCGGCTTGCGGTTTTCGCGTCGCGCTTCAAAGCGCCTTCCGCCAACCCCAGCGATTGTTCCGCTTCGACCAGCCATTGCCGCCAGCGCGCCTCGCAACCGCCACCCGTTCCAGTCAGAACATTAAAACCCAGATCCCGATAACTTGGCTCACTTTGCCGTTCATCCTTGGCGAAGCCTGCGGCTCTGGCGGCAGGGCCGCCGATCATTTCGGCCTGCTCGATTGTCAGAGCGCCTTTGCCCGCACCTGCGGAAGTAAAAAAACCGGACCAGGTCAGCCAGCGTTTCAGGCCGGTCAATCGGTCACCAGGTTTGAGGTGTTGGGCTTTGCGTAATACAAAGCGTGAGGCCGCATCGAACCCATTGACCCACAACGCCTGGCTGAGCCGGTGAAGGAGAACGTTCGCTCTGGCGGTTTCGATTTCAGCGATGGGGACGGCTTCATACAACGCCCGCTGGAAGAGTTCCGGAAGCCTTATAGGGTAAGGGGGTGTCATCACATCAAAGGCGGCAACAACGTCGCCATGCAAGGTCACCTTCGCGCTCAACCCTGGCGGCAGGATGGGCCAGAATGGCCCAATTGAGAAAGTTAACGGGTCAAGCGCCAGGCCGTCTCTTAAATCATCATCCGTCATTGCCATGGGGCGGCCGTAGGGCGTGCCACCCATCATCCCTTCGCCACCCTGACCGTGGTCACCCAGCCCTTTCCAGGGTGCTGGAGGCTCATCGGGACACAGCTCGGGTTCGCCCCGGTCTGGTTGCTGCCATTGTTCCCGGTAAAGAGCCTGAGCCAGGTCGGGAACCTCCTCGATCCTATCGGTCAGGCAAGCGTTCGTTGCCAGCTCCGGCAGAGGCGGACAACACCACCAAAGCGTTGATCTGGGTGATGGCAGCTGAGCATGAAGCCGACGCAACGCCGTTGTGAAATCCGGTGTGATACCACCCGCGACCAACAGCACCCGGGCATGGCGGGGTGAGTTCACCCATTCCAACCGGGCGTCCAGTCGCAGGCTGCGAACGGCCTCCTCCATGCCGGGGCCAATGACGGGATAGATCGGTACCGGAGTTTTGGCGGCAAGGGAACTCAACGCGCTTATTGCCACTTGAACGCCCCCTCTCGCCAACCGTAAACGATACCGATGGAGAGAATGGCCAGGAACATGCCCATCTCGGTCAGGGCCTTGAGCCCTTCCGCGACATAAACCACCGCCCAGGGGTACATGAACATCATCTCCATTTCGAAGGCGATGAGCAGTAGAGTCATGGGGTAATAGCGCACATGGAACCGGCACCAGGCATGGGTGTCCGGCTTTCCGCCCCCTAAAAATGGCGCGCGTTGGGGCCAGGAAAGAGTGGGGCGTCGCCAAGATGGTCGAATGACGGCCAACCCGATCACAAAGGTGACAAACGCTATGATGCAGAGCGTGTACAACTCAGTCAGTTCCATGCCGAAGGTCTCCTTAGGCCAGCACTGTCGAGAGCTGAGTAACAAGCTTGAATGACGATAAAAACGAGCAGCCCCAAGGACTTCGCTGAACAGCGTGGGCCGAGAATGAACAACAGTGACCGCAAGGTAGTCAGCCCAGGTGGGGACGTCAAGGATTAACGGCTTGCCATGCTGTTATCGATAACAGTAGAATGCTTGGCCATGAGCACTATTTACGATGTCGCCAAAAAGGCCAACGTTTCCGCCATGACCGTATCCCGGGTTCTCAACGATCCGAGCAAGGTGCGGCCAGCTCTGCGCGAGCGGATCGAGGCAGCCATTGTCTCCCTCGGTTACAAACAGAACCGAGCGGCTCGCGCATTGGTCACCAAGACCACCGGCATCGTTAAAATAGTCGTGACCGAACATCTGGAGGCCCAGGACCCCTATTTTTACACCCTCTTTGCAGGCATCAGCTCCGTGTTGGGCGAAAAAACGCTGGCACAATTGGTGGTGCGCGATTCGGCGCCGCACATCAAAAGCGACGGCATGATCGTCATGGGGCTCAAATCCGGTCAGAAGATCAGCTTCGCGGATTATCCCGCTCCTGTCGTGCTGTTCGGCAAAGGCTGTGACGATGGCGATTGGCTTGATGTCGACAACACCGATGGCCTCTACCGGGCCACGCACCATTTACTCGAACTGGGCCATCGGGACATCGCTTTCTTTGGCTTTAAAGTCGAGGAGCCCTTTATTCATGAACGTGAGTCAGGCTATCGCCAGGCCATGGCCGATGCCGGGATCGAGGTGAAACCGGAATGGGTCGTTACCGAACTGACACACGATTCCCGGTCCGCCAAGGCGGCCGCCTTGAGGATGCTTCGTACTCAGCGAATCAGTGCTGTTGCCTGTTGTTCCGATGTGATTGCCATGGGCGTCACCCAGGCTGCCAAAGAACTGGGCCTTAAAATACCAGACGACCTTTCCGTTACCGGCTTTGACGGCGTCGGCGTGGACCTGATGACCGACCCTCAACTCACCACCATGCGCCAGCCGGTTTTCGATATCGGCCGACGACTGGCCGAGATACTGGTATCCAGAATAGAAGCCAAGACCTCGGGTTATGAATTAATCCATGAAGAAGTGAAAACCGAATTGGTGGTGCGCGATACCACCGCCAGAGTTTAAAAATTTTTAGCTGTGTTTGTTATCGATAACAAAAATCATAAAACGCATCCTCGATGCTGACGACACATTGGACACAACCATGCTCAAACCAGGCTTAAAGCTACCTCATTTTCGGGTGGGACTGAGTGTCTTCGCCGCTCTACTGGCATTGACCGCCTGCACGGAAGACCGCCAGCCCAATACCCAGCCGGACGACACCGGGATGGATGGACCTCCGGGGCTCTCCCCACTTAGCATTCGGGATACGCATTGGGTCAATGCGAAAGGGGACACTGTCCTGCTGAAGGGCACCAACCTCGGTAACTGGTTGCTGCAGGAGTTCTGGATGATGGGGCAGAGTACCGATGCGGTGAATGACCAGTGCACTCTGGAAGGCATCCTTGATGATCGTTTCGGCTTTAACGAACGCGAACGGTTGATGGATGTCTTCCGCGACCATTGGATAACCGATCGAGACTGGAATGAACTGGAACGATTCAATCTGAATGTCGTCCGGCTGTCCTTTATCTGGAACCTGATCGAAGACGAACGCAACCCGATGCAGCTGCGCGACGATGCCTGGCAATACCTGGACTATGCCATCGAGCAGGCCGGGGCTCGGGGCATCTACGTCATCCTGGATCTCCATGGTGCTGTTGGATCTCAAGGCTGGGAACACCACAGTGGTTGCGCCGACCAGAACCTCTATTGGTCCAACGAAGACTACCAGGCCAGAACCCGTTGGTTATGGCAGCAAATCGCCCATCGTTATAAAGACAATCCCGTCGTAGCGGCCTATGGATTATTAAACGAGCCCTGGGGGACCACCCCGGAAAACCTGGCGGTGGAAGCGGTTGAGCTGTATCACGCCGTTCGCGAAGTGGACGCGGAAAAAGTCGTTATTCTGCCGGGGCATTCCGCCGGGATCGAGGCTTACGACTCCCCAGCTGATGCGGGGCTGACGAACATCGCCTTCGAAATGCACTTTTATCCGGGCATCTTTGGGTGGGGTAATATCGGCTACGCCGTCCACCGGGATTGGCTCAGTTGCGGTGTCGACGGTACTTCCGGACTCTGCGAATGGGAGCGGAAACTAACGGAGAAAAACGCCGCCTTCCTAATCGGGGAGTTCCAACCCTGGACCGGTCAGGGGCTCAGTTTGGGCGCCGACATCACCCGCGCCACTTACGATCGTTATGGCGACCTGGGATGGGCCGCGACAAGCTGGTCTTACAAGGTGTTGACCAACACAGGCGGGCAGGGTGAGGGCACCTGGGGCATGGTGACCAACCTTCGTCCATTAGAGCCTCAAACGCCACTGAATTTCAGTACGGCTTCGATCAACGACATCGAAACCCTGTTCCGAAGCTTCGGCACTCTCTCCTACGATGTGCACCACGAACTGCGCGCCGCACTCTCATCGGAAGAACGATCAACGCTGTTCGATCTGCCCGAACCTCCAGCCAATGTAGCCCTTGTGGAAAACAACGGTACCGTCGTACTCACCTGGGACGCCAGCCGCTCGGAGGAAGTCACCGGATATAACCTGTATCGCTCCCCCCTGAAAGCCTCCGGCTACCAACTGATCGCTGAAAACCTGGACGCGTTGAGCTTTGTAGATGACACCATCAACGACGCTCAAACCTTTCATTATCGAGTCCATGCTGTGACTGAACGCGACGAAAGTCTTCGCAGCGACGTTGTTTCCACATCGATAAAAGCCGTCGATATTCCCGGTTTGATCGAAGCCGAACAAATGACCGATATGGCCGGTATTCAGATTGAAACCTGCAGTGATGTCGGAGGCGGAAGCAATGTCGGCTATGTGGACCCGAACGACTATTTGACCTACCAGATTGATGTCGAATCCGCCGGGGATTACCAGGTTGAATACCGGCTCGCGAGCAACGGCGGCAGTACCGGTTTTGAACTGCAACTCAATGGCACGGTTATCGACACACAGGCGGTGGCCGACACCGGTGGCTGGCAATCCTGGCAGACTCAAACCGGAACGCTGTCTCTCCCTGCTGGGGAAAGCACCTTAAAAATCCAGGCTCTTGGTGGGGGTTGGAACCTGAACTGGATTCGTATCCAGGCACTCTGACAATAGGGCTCACCGAATCGGAGTTCGCCTGCAGGGGTTGCAGGCGAATGCCCGACAGTCGGCCGCCGATCAACAACGTTTTACGGTTGGCCATCCCCCCGGCGAATACGACGCCGGATGAAAACTACAATGAAACGGGGGTTTACCATGTCTCAACGAAAAAACGCAGTGCGGTTATCACAGAGCATAAAACCGAAGTATTTATGCGCAGGTTTATTGTTGGCGGTACCGTTGTTAACTCAGGCGCAGATTCGCCTGGAAGCCGAAGCGGCGATTCAAAACCAAGGAATGGAATTCGAAGCCACCAGCGATGTCGGCGGTGGTCAGAATGCTGGTTGGATCGACGCCGGTGACTATCTTAATTTCAATGTAAACGTCCCGGTGGACGGATTTTATGAAGTGGCTTACCGCGTGGCCTCCCCCAACGACAATGCCACGCTGGTGGTGGGTGAGGGCGGTACAGACCTTTCCCCTCACCTGACCCTGCCCAACACTGGTGGCTGGCAAAACTGGACCACTGCCGGAAACAGCCTATATCTCACCGCTGGCCAGCATGTACTGACACTCTATGCGGTGACCGGAGGCTGGAACGTCAACTGGATAGAGCTCACCGAGCCTAGAGTGGCACCGCCACCCACTGGCAGCCTGCCCATGATTCGTGCCGAAGGTAAACACTGGACCGCTAACGGCGAACCCATTCGCTTACGCGGATTGAACCTGGGCAACTGGTTGACCATGGAGTTTTGGATGATGGGCGACGCCATCCGAACCGACGCCGGTGTGGTACACGACCAATGTACATTGGAAAGCGAACTCGATAACCGCTTCGGCTATGCCGAGCGTGAACGGTTGCTCGATGTTTTCCGCAACAACTGGATGACCGACAGGGACTGGGACAACATCGCCGCCATGGGTTTCAATGTTGTTCGGTTACCCTTCGGCTATAACCTGATTGAAGATGAAAACCAACCCTACACTTTAAGACCCGACGCTTGGGAATTCCTGGATAAAGCCATCGCCGAAGCGGCCGAGCGCGGCATGTATACCATCCTGGATCTGCACGGCGCAGCGGGCAGCCAGGGGTGGGAGCATCACTCCGGTTGTGCGAATCGCAACTGGTACTGGGATGGCGGTAACGGCCACGATGCCGCTTATTATCAGGACCGAACCCATTGGTTATGGGACAAAATCGCCGAGCGTTACAACAGCAATTCAGACGTAGCCGCCTATGGGCTGTTGAACGAACCTTGGGGCACCGACGCTGTAACCCTCGGGAACAATCTTGCGTCGTTGTACCACACGGTTCGCGCGAAAGATCCGGACCATGTTGTCATCATGCACGGTCATACCACCGGCATCGAAAGCTTCCCGCAGCCGGGTGCGAATGTCGCTTATGAAATGCATTTTTACCCCGGCCTGTGGGGCTGGAGGGAAGGGGAGGACTCCAGCGATGTACACGCCGATTGGTTATTCTGTTCAGCCCCGACCGGAGGCATGACGTGTGATTGGGATACGCAAATCAGCAATCGCCAGGCTCCCTTCCTGGTAGGTGAATTCCAACCCTGGACCCTGCTCGGCGAGAACGGCGGCGAAATCACCCGCAAAACCTTCGATGTATACAACACCCTGGGCTGGGCAGCCACGGCCTGGTCTTACAAAACAACCTCCCCAACCGGACATTCCGCCGGGGATACCTCCAGTTGGCCCTGGGGCATGTTTATCAACACAACCGGTTACGGTGACTTGGACTTGAGTAACGACTCCAAAGCATCGATAGAAGCCTGGTTCCGTCAATTTGGAACCCAGCCTCTGGCAGCGCATGGTGATATCGATTACTGGATGCATTACCAACCCACCGCCGGTTCCGGCACGATTGAAGCCGAACAGTTCCGCGAGCATTCGGGTGCGAACATAGAAGTTACCTCCGATCCGCTGGGGGGCGATTTCAACGCCTCTTACCTGGATACCGGCGATTGGATGGTCTATCGCGTCGAGGTGCCCCAGGCAGGAAATTATCAGCTCCGTTACCGAGTTGCATCACCCAACGGTGGCACCGTGAACGCCAGCGAGCACAACGGAACCGTGTTTGGTGATACCGGCATTCCCGCCACTGGAGGTTGGCAAAACTGGCAAACCGTTACCGGCCCCACAATCTACCTGTCCGCCGGAACACACGATCTGAGTCTTTACGTGGCTACGGGTGGCTGGAACCTCAATTGGTGGGAGTTGGTGGCTCAATAAAGCGCTGACTACAGGAAGTTTGCTGGAAAGCGGTCATTGGGCCGCTTTTTTACGTCTTACCGGACCGTTGAGAACTAAGGTCCCCGAATTGCTCTAACCGCCTTTACCTTTAAAGGATGGGTCTGTACCAAGGGAAAGGGTTGAACCAAAAGGGATTGAACAAAAGACGAGGCTGTTATTCACTGACACCTCATTCCCGCTCGAGAACTCTATGGAACGAGTCGCCCTCTTTGTAGACGTCCAAAACGTCTATTATACCACCCGCCATACCTACGGACGCGGATTCGACTATAACTACTTCTGGCAACAGGCCACCCACAATAGGGAAGTAGCCACAGCCCGAGCCTATGCCACTGATCGTGGCGATGAGAAACAACGTCAATTTCAAAATATATTGCGGGCCATCGGTTTCGAGGTGAAGCTCAAGCCTTTTATCCAACGTCAGGATGGGTCCGCAAAAGGCGATTGGGATGTGGGTATCACACTCGATGTGATGGATTGGGCGGCCCAGGTGGATGTTGTCGTACTCGTTACCGGCGATGGGGATTTCGATTTGTTGGTGAGCAAAATCCACAAAGACCAGGGTGTCCGGGTTGAGGTGTATGGCGTACCGGGTTTGACCGCCAACAGTCTGATTCAGGCGGCCAGCCATTTCGAGCCGATTGATGGGCCGCTGTTATTGCCCAGTAAGCGGTGAGAGCCAGCTTGACCAAGTCGAACGATGAAATTGCTCGGCACCTAAAGTCGTGTTTCAATGATTGATTCGAATAGCGCCTCATAAAAATTATAAATGGAAACGCTCATGGAAAATCGAATCCGCACTTTCATTTTTATTGTCGCCTCTTGGATGGTGGCTACAACCACCATCGCCTCGGATATCGCTTTCTTGGAAGGCGATTGGACGATTGCAGAAGAAGCCTCCCTAGCTGCAATGGCCACGCAGGAGAATTTGACGGACCCTCAGCTGGAAGAAAAAAGATCCTCTCTCATCGATAGCCTGAGAACCAAACAGCCCAAGCTGAGCATCAACGATAAGCGCCTGGGGCTGGTCATCGGTAACAAGACGATGGTGATGGATTACCAGGTGGACCGCGTAAGCGACTATGCTGTGGAGTTGACAGTCACTCTCGATGGTCAAACGCACTCTGTGAGGATCGACCGCTTCGGTAACCATTTGATTCGTCTCGTACTGGGTGGCAACTATGATTGGTATGTCTGGAAACGAGCCAGCGGCGGAACATCCGCTCTGGACGAGCAATTTATTCAACCACCAACTAAAGATACCCAGCAGGAACAACCGGAGGACGTGTTCAAGCGTGTAGCCCGCCTCGCGGACCAGGGCGATTATGCCGCTATCCACGCGATGCACAGCATGACCAGCCGTGGCTCGAACAGCGTGGAGGATATTGCCCAGCGATGGGGTCGGCTAAAATCCGACTTGAATTACCAGGACCTCCAGATACGGCAATCTTCCCGCATGGCCCAGCACCCAGGTGTCTGGTTCGTGCAGGGACGTTATCAGCGGGGCGATCAAAAAGGTCCGAATTTCTCTCTCTATTTCAAAACCATCGACGGGGCCTGGCGTATCGTTTCAATGCCTGAACTGGAATAGAGCATAGAGCAACTTGCTTGAACCTGAGCGGGACGAGAGATTACTTATGCTATTTCCTGTAATCTTTATTACAGGAAATAGGGGGATGGTGAAAGTTAGGTTGGTTTATGGTTGTTTTTGAGCAAGTTCCGACCCCATATTCTTCAAGTGACACTCTCTAATAAGGATAAATGGCCATGAGCTATACCATTAATCGTTTAATCAAAGACACAGACTTTGAAGCTGTCGATTCCCATGTCCGCCAGGCACTCTCAGATCAGGGTTTTGGGGTGCTGACGGAAATCGATGTGAAAGCCACCATGAAAAAGAAACTGGATAAGGATATGCCTCCTTACAGGATCTTGGGTGCCTGCAACCCTTCCATGGCGTACGAAGCTATTGGTATGGAACCTCGAGTTGGAGCCATGCTGCCTTGCAATGTCATTCTCCGTGGAGTCGAAGACGGCGTAGAGGTCAGCGCCGTGGATCCGGTAGCCTCTATGAGTGCTATCGAAAACGATGAGCTAAAAGCCGTTGCCAGCAAGGTACGGGATATGCTGGAAAAGGCTATAGCGAATATTTAGGCTTCCGACAGAGGAAAATACCAAGCCGTTCATTTGAGTGTAAATTGGGAGTTAGAGGCATTCACTACTATGCTTTTAGGGAATTGAGCGAGGGATGTCTTTAAATGAAATGGTCAATACCCGACGGGAAAAAAGCGATTCGCTTGAAGAGCTTCGGTCTCGCCGGGTTGGACTATGCAATCAACGTACTGATTCTCTACCTGTACGCGTTTATGGGGGTAGTCGGTTTCGATGTGCCTCACAAGATTCTGCTGATGGCCATCGTCTTCAACCTGACTTTTTTCACGCTCATTATCAGTAACATCTCGGCGCGGTTCAGAGACCCGTCGGTCACCTCGTTGCAGGTGGCTGCCGCTATGGTGATCAACTTCTATGGCATGTATCTGGCGCCGCAGATTGCTTACGTTTTCCTGGTCAATATCTTTATCCCCCTGGCTTATGCCAGTCTGAGGTTCAATCGTAAGCAGTTTTTTGCGTTTACATGTGGCATTTCAGCTACGTTATTTGCAATGGTATTCATTGTGCGGGTTCCCATCGCCATGACGCTGGCAACCCTGCAGGAACAATTGTTGGCCTGCGTGGTGTTCTCCCTTGCGCTGCTGCGTTATACGGCCATCAATGCTCAGATTTCGTTTCTTAGAGCCCATTTGCACACCAAGAACAAATCACTGAAGGAAGCCACGGCCAAGCTTACTTTGCTGGCCAGCCATGATGAATTGACCAGTCTGCTGAATCGCCGATCATTTCTTGAACACCTCGATGGTGTCCATACCCTGGCTCAGGAAAACTCCAGCACTTATTGCGTGGCGATTCTCGATGCGGATTTTTTTAAGCATATCAACGACCGGTTTGGCCATTTGGTGGGTGATTCGGTATTGCAGGTGCTGGGCAAGATTTTCAAACAATCATTGCGTGAAGGCGATGTGGTGGCACGTTACGGTGGTGAAGAGTTCGCGATTATTCTGCCGGGAACCGACCTGAAAAACGGCATAGACATATTGAACAGAATTTTATCCCGGGTGGAAAACCATGACTGGAGGGGTCTGCTGGATGGCCGTCGGGTTACGTGCTCCTCCGGCATAGCCGAGTTCCAACCCGATGCATCCCCTACCGAAATTATCGCGACGGCGGATTACTATCTGTATGAAGCCAAACGCTGCGGCCGAAACCAGGTATGTGCCGCCTAGTGGTGATAGGCTGCCGGTTAACCCAGCAGCACATGAGGCAGGTACTGACTTAAATCCTGGGTAATCAGTCCTTCGTCCTCCCGAATCGAGATTCCGGCGGCCTGGTCGTCCACCAGCCAACTGCCGACCAGGGTGTACCGCTCGCCGAACCGTGGTAGGGCGTGCATGGCCTGGTAGATGTAGCCTTCTTCTCCGTAGGGGCCGTCCGAGACCAGCTCTGAGCGTCCGTTTTCCAGAATGGAGATGTTTGATCCTTCTCTGGAATAGATCGGCTTTCGGATCAAGGCGCCCTGCTCTACCGCTTTATCCAATTCGTCCTCGAAATAGGATGGAAGCAGGTTTGGGTGATCCGGGAACAACCGCCACAGCATGGGCATCAGGGCTTTGTTGGATAGGATGGCCTTCCAAGGGGGTTCAAGCCAGCGCAGATTTTGCTGGCCCAGCAAGGCGCCGAACTCTTCGCGCATCATGAACTCCCAGGGGTAGAGCTTGAACATCCAGGTGATCACCTGGTCGTCCAGGTCCGAGAACTGCCCTATCTCGTCTCTTCCGATGTCGTCCATATAGACGAACTTCGTGGAAATACCGGCTTCGTTGGCACAGTCTTCCAGGTACTGCACGGTGCCGCGGTCTTCATCGGTGTCTTTACTGCAGGCGAAGTGCAGTACGCGACCGGGTGTCAGGTACTGCAGCTCGCGAAAACGGTTGACCAGTTTTTCCTGCAGGGAATTGAACTGGTCCGACTGCAGCGGCAGCCTGCGGTTGTTGACGCAGTCCTCCAACCACAGCCATTGCCAAAAACCGGTCTCGTACAGGCTGGTTGGTGTGTCGGCGTTATTTTCGTACAGCTTTGCCGGTCCCTTGCCTGAATAGGCGAAATCCAGCCGCGAATACAGGCAGGGGTCGCCGTTCAGCCAGGATTGACGAACGAAATCCCAGTGCGTTTCCGGTATGGCGAACCGCCGCATCAGTTCGTCGTCTTCGACGACTTTCGACACCACTTCAAGACACATCTGGTGAATCTCTTCCGTCGGATCTTCGATGTCCCGTTCGATCTGATCGACGGTGAACTGATAGTAGGCCGTTTCGTTCCAATAGGGCTGGCCGTACATCGTATGGAACTTGAATCCATACTCGTCGGCCTGGTTACGCCAGTGGGGACGCTCTTCAATGGGCATGCGCAGCATGCGGTCAGCCTCCCCAGCTTCGGGAACTGCTGCCCCCACCCCAACTGGATTTGGCCGAGGCGGTGGAACCGAAGCCCCCTCTCGATACCGTCCGGGTGGTGGCGGGTTTCGGGTCCAGAGCGGAACGGCTGACGCGATAACTGTTCTGGTAGGGGCGGCCTATCACGTGGCCATCGGAAGTCATCAACCGGTTGTTCAGCGAGGAGGACCGTCCGGAATAGAGGAATACGGGGTGGTTGCGGCGGCGACGTTCGGCCGCGTCGCCTATTTCATCTATGGCTTCGCTAACGATCCAGCCGGTCATGAACGGTACCCAGAACCCACCGCTGGTTTGGTAGCACTGGTCGAATTCATATTCACAATCGTTGGCGTTGCCGTACCGCGGTGCCGTTTGCTCGGCTTCCTGTTTGGCCTGTTCATAGGCGGCCTGACATTGCGCTTCGGTCAGGCTGGTGTCCCTTACGCATTCAGATACGGAGAGGACAACATTGACTTCTTCCTCTTGCGCGCAGCCCGTCAAGGCAACGGCGACACCCAGCGTCAAGGGATGCAGGCTGAAGCGTGGACCGGCCCATTTGCGCATGCGTTGGAGGTTGATAAATCGAGTCCGTTTCATGGTGCTTCCCTGTTAGTAAGTCATTGAGGCGGCGTTGAGCAGGCCAACAGCGATGTTGGTTCCGGCCAAAACGATAGCGGCGCTGATTTCGCCTTTTTCAATTCGCTCTACAATCTTGGGCATGAAGCCGAAACGGATAATGCCGAACGCCAGCACCTGGGCAATCAACGCGACGATGCCCCAGGTAACGAAGTCAACCACGGATACAGACTCGCTGATAACACCACCCAAGGCGATCGCGAAGCCGACAATCGCACCACCAAAACCAATGGCGGCGGCGGTGTTTTGCTCGGTCTTGATCAGTTTCCACTCATCATAGGGGGTAATGAGTGCGTACAAGAACTTGAAGACAATGAGCATGACCAGTGCCAAACCAAAGTAGGTGGCGAAATGGGCAATGGCGAGTAACAAGTCAGAAAAAGCGTCCATTAATCGGGTTCCTTATCCATGAATGGTGAGTTGTGAAGGAGTCAAAGTCAGCCCGGTACTCTGCACCAGGCAATGGCTGAGATAGCCGCCGGTTTCCTCGGTTTCTTCCGCGGAAAGAAACAGGGACTCGGTTCGACCATCAGAAAGCGGCCGCTCAAACAGCATGGTGAATTGATCGGTCAGGGAATATTCACCGCTGTCGTCGTAGGTCTTTTCACGCATGTGAACGGGGCTGTGGTAATTGCCACTGGCCGTCCAGACCCGGTCATAGGCCTGGCTGTTCAGATGGTATTGGTTTTGACCAATCTCTTCGCGCAGCAACCGGTCCCAGGCTGTTTGGTCGGCGACGTCGAGCGTATCGTAAAAGTGGAAGAGCTTAACGTCCACCACATGTTCATCGCCCTGCCCGCCTTCGGCGATCACCTGCAGCCAGGCGTCATCGTCGGTGTAAAAACGATAAACCCAGGTGCCGTCCAGTTCGACCAAGCCAGCGGCTTTGATAATGTGTGTACTTGAGAAACTGTCGATGGTGAGTTCGTCGAGGATCAGCCGAACAGTCAAGTTATCGACTTCAAAACTGCCACCGAGCCGCAGCCCCATGATACTGGGCGTGGACTTAGACGCTTCGGGCTTGTCGCGGCCAAAAAGCTGCTTAAACATGGCTGGCGACCTTGTTCAAATCGAAACAGGCGTGTTCATCCACCCGCTTTTCGTTGATGTAGTAGAGCGTGTCCCCTGCCCTGACGATCTCCGACATGTCCGGGTTGATCAACAGATTGGCTTCATTGCCCTTCCTCAACCCGATGATGGTGGCGGTCAGGTTGTGCTTTAAATGATCGAACAGCTTGCCGTAGGAAAGCTCTTCCGCACCGTCGTATCGCACGCTGTATTGGGTCATACCTTCGGTACTGTCCAACAGTTGCCGATGCAATTGCGAAGAGCCTGGGTCCAGCGATGCTTTAGCCAATAATTCCGTGGAAATGGACGGAATGCATTCAATGTTGGGGCAATGGTCTTTCAACAGAGTGCCCATGCTTTCGTCTTCAAAATACGCCGTTTTGTGACTGTTCGGGCTGATCTTGTTGCAGAACAGAGCGGTGGTCAGGGTGACGTCGTCCTGCGGCGTATCAATGATGATTCGGGAGGCGGTTTCAAGCGAGGCGCGGGCCATTGTTTCCGCATGAGAGAAGGATTCCACCCTGACAAAATCAACATCCCCCGGCATGGGGTTTTCGATGTCGGAGTCCACACACAATACCAGTTGAGCGTTGGTGCCATTGGTTTTGGCCATCAGCAGTTCGATCAACCGATGGGTACGCGCCTGGTTCCAGCCGATAATCACGATGTGACCCTGGTGGCGAAGCATACGGAGTCCTTTTTTTCCTTTGAGAATAAGCTCGGATAGATACATCCCCGCACGGGTGAGTGCCACCGCGAAAAGGCTTAGCCCCAGCGGAATCACCCAGAGGGAGGTTACCCATTTACCTGCATTTGTGGTGGGAGAATAATCCCCGTACCCCACAGTGGATGCCGTGACCACCAGGTAATAAAAGAAGGTGGTCGGCTTTAATATGTCCTGCTCTCCTGCCGCATACAGCAGCAGGTAGCAGGAGGCGGCGTACATCAATACAGCCAGGAGTACCGTGGAGACGCGCGCCTGATAGAACAGCGATGCCAGAGCGAGTCGCAGTTTGTATAACAGCACGGGTTAGAACCTTATTGTTGTTTTTTCTGTGCCAGAAGTTGAGCCAGCTTATCACTGCCCGTCACTTCATTATTGCCTCTGATTCCGGCTGATTTCAGCTTTTGCTCCAGACTGCCACCGCTTTCTTCTGCGGCAAGCTCTTCGGCGGCTTCCAACTCAGCGGCGCGTTGCGATTGCTTCGCTTTAATGCGCTCCAGACTGTCCAGCGCGGTTTTCACTTTGGAATTCGCGCCCGCATGGTAGGTGGACGCCGATGCCTGAGCCTTTTGAACCGACTCGGTGGCTTTCACCTGATCCACCTGTTGTTGCATGCGACGCAGATTATTCTTCGCTTTGGCGATATTGGCTTTCAGGGATGATTCGGATTGCAGGAAACCGTCGAGCAATTGTTGTTCGACGTCGAGTTGGGATTCCAGCTCCGCCACTCGGTCGGCGCATTCCACCGCCAGGGATTCCTCGCCTTTTTCGTGGGCCGCCAGTGCGTGCTGGGTGTATTTGTCGATGTCGGCTTTCAAAGCGTTTACTTTCTGCTCGGCCAGTTTGCGCTTGGCCATGATTTTGGTCAGGCTTTCATCGCATTCGCGCAGTTCTTTCTTGGCGTCGCGAATTTCCTGGTCCAGAATCCGCAAAGACTGGCTGTCCGCCACGGCTTCAACGCTCTCGTTCACGCCGCCACGCAGGGCGGTCCACAATTTCTTAAAGCTCATACCAGGCTACCCTCTTTCAGATGGTCCGCATATAAATCCAGAAAGTCCGTCACGTTGGCGAACAGAGATTCAATTTCCTCGATCACCACGGTTTCTTTACTGTCGACCGAGAGCGAGCCAAAGGCCACGTAATAGTCCTGGCCGTTCAAATGGCTGAGGCCTACGGTGCTGAGGGGAACCAGTTGATGGGTGCGGAGTATCAGTTCGTTCAGTGCTGCGGTATCGCTGACGGAATCGGCGGGGAACAGAATGGTTTCGACAACGATTTGTCGATCACCGGCATAAATGAAGGCGTCAATGCCCTCGTCGTTTGAAAGAGTCAGGCAATCGCCAGTGCTTTCGACCACCCAGTGTGGGTGATGTTCTGCCAAGGCAGCCAGATCGCTATTGGTCCAGGCCATGGGGTTTCCTTTCCGTGATGATAGTGAATTAAAGACGCCCTTGAAGGCTAAATTCAGCGCCAAAATGCGCCACAAACGTTGCTTATATTACACCTTTCGCTATTATCGTCCACACTTCTTCAATCGAGTCGACTATGAATCAGGAAAGAAGTCTGGACAATCGCCAAGCTCTGAAACCTTATAAACAGGCGATAGCCCGCTATATTCGGGCCTCTATGGCCATGAAAGGCTGGCGATATATCGATCTAGCCGAGGCGCTGGCCAAGCAGGGTATCGAAGTTACACCGGAAAATCTTCGGAGCAAAGTCAGTAAATGCATCTTTTCGGCGGATTTGCTTCTGGTTATTTTAGTGGTGCTGGAAGTACAGGATTCCGCGATGAAAGAGCTCAGCCTGCTGGCAACCAAGCCCCAATCATGAAAGGCAATGGTTATCGGGTGGGTTCATTTGTGACTCTCAGATACCATTGCTGCAAACCTTGCTCGGGCTGTGCATGAAACTCTTTGACCTTCCACCTCTTTCGTCGCTAACCGGCGATGCCATGAGCTTCCATCATTGTCGGTTCGAGCCGCCGGAACAGCCGATGACCCTGTTGGAAACACAGGAGTTGGCAATTCCCCTACCCTCATCCCTGGCTCGCGCCGTACCCAAACGGCAGGCTGAATTTCTAGCCGGTCGGTATTGCGCCTATAAAGCCTCCGCTGCGTTAAGCCTCCCGTTAAATACCTTGGCTATCCGTGAAGACCGCTCACCGGACTGGCCCGCAACCTTGATTGGCAGTATCACTCACACCACCGGTATCGCGGCCTGTCTGACAGGCTTGGCCAGTCACTACCGTGGTCTGGGAGTGGATATGGAGTGGTTGGTGACTGAACAATCAGCGGAAGCGCTGCGAAGCCAGATTATTACGGACACGGACAAAAGCACGCTGAATGCCATGACCGACGAGCAAACGGGTTTGACACTGCTGTTTTCCGCCAAAGAAGCCATCTACAAGGCGATTCACCCAACGGTAAGGCGCTATGTGGACTTCAAAGAAGTGTCTTGCCTGGCTCAATACGATGACCGCCTGGTATTTGGATGCGAGCCGACTTTGTGCGCCGAGTTAACGGGCACCGAACCGCTTAAAGTGAATTATCGAATCGAAAACGGATTGGTGACTACCTGGTGCGTTTTTACCTGAATAGCCTCTATTGACTGACCAGGCCCGGCAGCCGGTCCTTCCCCCAACTGGTTTCCAGCATTTGGATGACGGTTCCAATAGATTCCTCGGGTATTTCCTCCGGTCGGCCCTTCTCCAAAGGGTCGAAATGGAAGATATAGAGCCGCGAGGCAAATTGTTCGAACAACAGAGACGCCTCGCCAAACCGTTCTCCATGGCCTGAGGTGCTTACCACCACGCCCTGTCCCCAATCCTGACCGCTGTCATTGTTGGGGTTGAAGAAATACACGCGCATTTGGTGGGTTGGGTCCAGAGCCACTCTCAAAATGGTGATGGCATGCCAGCCGATAAACCGGGCGGCGCTATCAGTCACGGCGATTCCGGCCGGTTGCGGGTGCACCAGAGGTTGGTTGCCGTTATACAGCGGATGGTAGTAGGCGTAGAAATGTCGGTAAAAACTGTCTGTATTGATCAGCTTTCCGGTACTGACATCCACATTGATAAAGAAGCTTCGTCCGGTCCACCATCCATGAAATTCGGGGTTCACCCAGCGATGCGGGTCCCCTTCCCTGTCATTGCACCTCGCTATCATGTTGGCATAAATGCGATCGAGGTGCGGTACAACCAGCAAACTCACCGGGTCCAAATCCAGCATAAGTGAGGTGCTGCCACCCGTATGGCAGTTTTTGGAGGAAATGGCCTGGCCTTCGAAATGCATGATTACTTCGTTGTCCCGTGCCGCCCAGGCCAGCATTTGCAACAGGTAGTCCGGGTCGTTGTAAGACCACATCGAGAGCGCGCGCGCCGACTGACAGGTCGGGTTGTTCCCTTGGCCGATGCCAAAGGGCAGCCCGAGTAACATCAGGATTCCGGCCATAAGGCGATCTTCCGGGGCAGGATCGGCACCATAGGCCAACAGCAGTCTTTCCCGAGCGGTATCGCACAGTGGCAATGCCAGATGGCGCCACAAAGCGGGGGCCACGGCCGGGTGATACAGAATGCCCCGTTCAAGCATGAGCGCCAAGCCTGACACCGCCTGAGCCGTGGGGGCATGAATGGCCCGTTGGATCAGGGCGGCGACCAAATCCGAGTAGCACAGCAGGCAATCCCGGCCGGTACTGGAAAGGCCCAGGGCTTCGGCCAACAGTGAAGGGTCTTCTTCGACATGACGGATCAGCACGGTGTGATAAGGCGACACAAGGCCGGTATCGTGCATGGCGCGGGCAAATCCGACGGCTTCGTTATGAAGCAGCGTGTCATCCATCGTCTGCAGTCGCTGACGATAAACATCGAGCCCCGGGTCCTCCTGACAGCCCCGGGTGGGCGTATAGAGGCTGCTGATCAGCCGTTCCGCCCCCTGACCACTGGAACCCAGGTGGATGTCCGGGTTTTGGCGGCATATCGCGATGCGGGTGATCATCTGCACCACAGAATCGACCTGTATGGGCCTTTGATCGAGAATTCGCCAGATCTCATCGATCAGCTGATCCACGATGTGGTCAAACCCAAGACGCTCCACGAAGTGCTGAAACAGCCCTCGTGTAATATCCGCCAACCGCCCCTGAGTGGTCCGTTCCGCTTCGCTTGGCGCACCGAACAACAGCTCCAGGTTCAATGCCATCACTTGATTCAGGAAATGATGCGCCTGCTCGGAAGACAATGACGGGTGGATGTAGTTTTGCCGCGCCACGGCCAGCATTCTCAGCTCACTGACAGCCTCAAGCACCACCCAGGCCGCCTCTGGGCTGCGCAATGAATGGCTGGCGAGAGAAGGCACCAGAATTTGGGGCTGCGCCCAGTCGGTGCCGCTGAAAACACCGGCCTGTTCCAATCGTTCCGCTCGCGCTTCTATGGCCTCAAAACCATGGGGCAGCAGCAGAACACGACGGGTCAGGTCAATGACCGGAGTCAGCCGCTGGGGCTTGGCGAACTCTCGGGCATTGGCCAGGGCGCCGACCGCGTCATCCAGCTTTTGCAGTAATCGTTCAAGCCGTTCGGCGGACTGTGCGTCGGTCAAGGCTGGGGTTGAGTCACTCAAATGAACTCCGGCATGGTCTAGACATAGAAGTCGAGTTCTTCCTGACGTTTCAGCAAGTCTCGCATGACAAAGGGATCATCGCCAAAGAAATAGAGCAGCCCCCAGTGGGTGCCGAAGGCCGTTCGTTTGGTGACGGTCTGTTCCACGGGAGGTGTCAGATCGTGGGTCTCATAGTAGGGATGGTCTTCTGTATCCGGTGGGATCTCCAACTGGCTGACCACGCGGCGGCGTGGATATACACCGAAGCAACCGGCATAGCCTTTGGCGTCCTCAACCTCCTTGGGAAAGAAGTCTGTGATCTCTTGTTCTGTGGTTTTAGGGTCGAACGACAGAATCAAGAGGTCCGGCCGGTAAAAGCCCCAAATTTAGCCGAATGTTCTGTAACTTAATGATTTTAAGGGAAAAATCAGGTTATTCGATTTCCAGATCAAAAGCCATCTCCTTGACCTTCTTAGAAAGGTTCAATTCAAAGCTACCAAGCCTGCCGTAATGGTCTGTGCGGTACGGTGAAAAGCCTGCCATATGTTCCAGCTTGACGTCGTGCCCTTCCTGCTTTAGCTGGTTGAATATCTCTGTCATCGCATTCACGTTGTAGAGAATCGCAAAGTTCGCCAGTAAGTGGTTGTATTTGACGATTTTACTTTGCTCGTGTTTGAGGTTAGCGCTGATCTTGCCGCCGTTAGCAAAGAACAACCAGCGGGCGAACTCGTTAAATTCTTCACTCTTACAGGTTGCGGCCTGGATAGTTTTACGCAAGTCCAGGTCGGTGACATATTCGAGAAGGAACATAGTCCTGACGACCCTGCCCAGCTCGCTGAACGCGAAGTACAGCTTGTTTTTCCGGTTTTTGGTGCCAAACCGGCGGAGTATGGTCGACGCAGTGATCTTTCCGGCCTTCACCGACATTGCCGTTCGCATCATGTCGGGATAATGGGTTTGGATGAGATCCCACCGGATGGGGTCACTGAACAGCGACTGGATATGCAGGAGTGCCATCTTTCGGTCGGGCTTATAGAACACCAGATCCTTGATATTTCGGATCCGAGGCATGAGCTTAATGCCCAATAAGTAAGCCAGCCCAAACTGACGTGGTCAAGCAGATATTACCAACCCAGTTAAGCTACTTTCTGTAGGCT
>CBFGUW010000007.1:0-148982 GCA_965652395.1 uncultured Saccharospirillum sp.
CCTCGTATTGAATCGAGGCTTCCCCGGCGGGCAGGTTGTAGAGGGTGGCTTCGCCGTTGTCGTCCAAGCGTCCGGTATATGTCTGGTTCAGCAGGGTGACGGTGTATTGTATGTCGGGCACCGGTTCGCCCTGGTCGTCCAGATAGCGCAGGTGCAGGTCGTGGTCGGTGCGGGTGCCTTCGGGCTGATAGTGTTCGTAGTGGTCCAGCTCTTCGGTGGAAGGCGTGTCGTATTCTTCCCCTCCAGCACTCGAACGGGAGCCACCATTGCCGCCACCGGCTGAGCGGGTACGCTCGGCATCGGATAGTATCCGCTTTAAACACACCCAATGTTCAGCCGTCCCGGCGGCCCGACCTCTCGCTTCTTCCCAACGGCCTCGGCGATTCTGAATGAAAAAGCGGGTGCGTTCGTCAGCTACCAGATAACGGGCTTCTTCGGGGCTGAGCAAGGTCCAGTCTGACCAATGGGGGTTCAGTACATTGCGAATGGCGGGAGCGAGATCAGCAACGGCATCGCGGTTACCTGGGATAGTTTTTTTGGAAGACTGAGAGGGTTCCCGTTCTGTTCGGTGTGTGTCGTGACTTGAGGGATAATGGTTGTCGCGGGTGTCGGTATCGTTGTCTTCGCCCCAAGGGTTCTTGGTGAAATCGTCGCTCATGCGTCCGTGTTCCTTGCTGTGTGTTTCCTTGCTACTACATACTGCGTGGAAGGGTTAGGTGCAAAAAGGGGTTTGGCGACGATAGTATAAGGTTCTGGGTGTGAGACCAATATCGATATGGTGGCCATACTATTTTTTGTGATGGGCATCTCGGAAATTTCGATATGGAAGCGTTTTGATTTTGGGTTGTTGACTAAAATATCAGGTTTTGACTGAAATATTATGTAATACCGAAAACATTAAGCCGGATAGATGAGGCGCGGTTTACCAATTCTTCCATGTCATGTGGATGAGGCATGGTTATTTCAATTCCTCGTTTTTATGCTGGTTAACGCCTCTCTTCATCAGCCAAAGCGTGATGACGTGGCTTTTACGCTCTTTTGCAAAAGGCATGACAGCACGATTTGGGCCGACTGCAAGAATTTGTTAGGGCTTTCTTGGCTCAAGCTCCAATATTTCCGTGAGCCAGAGCATGTTCTCCGGCAGTTCTATTGACGGCAGCAATGAGCAGCAGCAAAGACCTTCACCATCAAACGAATTTCTTGCGCAATCCAACCGAGGCACTACTAAGCCAATAGAACCGGAACTCTTGAAGCCGTTAACTAAATCCGCCACCGCAACCAGCGTTCCATCCGGACACTCTGGTAATGGTTTGTAACATATTAACTTAGCACGGGAGACTCCCTGAAATTCCAACTCCCGTACGAGCTTATAGTTGCACATAAGTTGTAAGACAGATTCAACCAAATACTTAAAATCGATACTCAGAGTCGCCCATCCGTCAAATATGGCTGACTGAGCAGCCCACATGTGTCTTGGGTTTTGACAAGCTGCATATAGATCAGAAATGAAATCATTCTGAATTTCAGGGCGAAGCTCCTCGGGCAGGAAGCCGATCTTGGATGCAAGCGGCACGATTACTTGCTCGAATTCTTCGAAACTTATCTGACTTGTCATCACAAAAGTCATTTAACCCCTGAGTTTGATCTACTTGTTCATTGTTTCATACATTTTTTTGGCCGCATTTTCGCAAGCGTCATAAACTTCCTGAACAGCAGCGATTTCTCCACATTGTGCCTGGATAAATGCATCGCGACGCGGATCGCTACAAGCAGCCATGATCAATAGCGTGATCAATAAAGTGATCGAAAGCCTTTTAGGCATAATCATTTCCTTTTTTCGCACCGATTTGTGGCATCAAAAAAGTGTACTTTGGATCTGAACGGCCCGGCCCTCGTTTTGGAGGAATTTATTCCAGGTAGTCAAAATGAAGTACATCGTTGGTAACTAGATGTCTGTCTATGAATTGCTCCCCTAACACTAGTGACCGATCATTCGCCTCAGCCTCAAAGTCGCAATACTGTGGCTCCAAGGCGATGCGTTGTGTGAACCAACCATCTTTCTCCACTTTGACTCCTGGTGCGTACCTTCGTATGTCATCGTGGTAGATGACGTCTGTATGCAGGCTAAACCCTCGATACACTCTCGCTGCTGACATTGCCCTTCTCCTTTTGTTATTCCAAGCTGGTAGGAGCTTTCAGTCTACCGTCACGACTTCGCAAATATAGCCCTAACGAGGCGTAGAAAAACACGGCTACAGCCAT
This sequence comes from uncultured Saccharospirillum sp., assembly GCA_965652395.1. GTDB lineage: Bacteria > Pseudomonadota > Gammaproteobacteria > Pseudomonadales > Natronospirillaceae > Saccharospirillum. The sequence continues at coordinate 2,263 of CBFGUW010000007.1, forward strand.
AGTTTATCCGCCAACCCTAATCCAAATTCCTACCTTCACTAATTTCCACAGACCTCGCCTTAAATTTCGTTTCCGCACCATGAGTAACCAAAATATAGTCAATATTGCCCGAATATAGCCTCAGAGGCCACTCCATTGTAGCCTTGGATCGTCCCCTTGCTGGTGGTCATCTTCGCTGATTCGTTGTCGGTAATGTTGCTCTTCACTTCCTTGGGCTTCTTACCTTTCCCCATCCTTGGGGTGTGCGTCTTTAGGAACTGATCAACTCGTTCAAAGGCATCATCCAAGGTGGCGATGGTCTGGCAGGACCGTTTGAAACGCTCTTGGTCTTCCGCTTTTCGTTTATCCAACTTGCGATGTTCGACCAGTTGATGCCGAATACGCCGCCTGAGCTTCTCCCGTTTTTCCGCCAGCTCATCAAAGGTACCGGACCATTCCTTGGCGGCATTCGAAGGCATTTTACAACCATCGATAGCAAAGAGTTCATTTCCTAAAAGCCCTTCCTGGTGGCAGACCAGCAACACCTGCTCAAAAATGTTCTCAATCTTCTCGGGGTAGTGACTGACGAAATGAGCGATGGTGGCGAAGTGCGGCATGGTATCGCAGGAGAGCGCTTTAAAAAATATGGTTCATGGCCTTGTTATGTTTTTACCCTGTATGGCTTTTGAGCGGAGAGTGGCCCCTACAGTAGACTCTATGATCTTGTCTTTAATTTGATCTACCTTATCTTGCTTGAGAACAAGCACATCGAGATACCTAGCAAATTGTTCAAGCTCACTCTTTTTTTTGAGTGCATCAGAAATAATCGCATGCCCTTCTTCACGAGAATCACACTCATTTAAGCGAGACAAGATTTCGACCTTTTCGGCTGCTGCAAGCTCCATTCCTCCTGCTTGGCCGGATTTCTTTCTGACTAGTTTTACTGATATTTCGTGGCTGCCATTCTCTATTTTTTGTATATCTTCCGAAGATAGTTGTGAAATCTGTTTAGCCAGTTCCCTAAGAATAATTTTAGTGACATTTGCCGAGTCCATTTCTACACTCCCGCTTCCACAATAAATTCATCGACAAAGCTTTCTATTTCCGAAACAACCTCTGAATGAGTGTTGTTGGAGTAAGCATTCAATACCACTGGCATTCCACTTTGAGAAGCTTCTGCGAATATTGATTTATTTTCCCTAATGTTATTTTTCATTACCGGAACACCCAAGCGCTTTGTTTGTGCTATGTACTGCCTTTGAGCCGATATTGGTTCGCCGCCATACATTTGAATCATAGTAAATACAACGCCTAAAAACTCAGGAGACACTTCTTCAGTATCGGAATCCAGAGCGGCATACTCATTAAATTCACTCACAAGCCCTTCAACACTTCGATGTAGATAATCGATTCCAAGTGTGGAAAGGTAATCTGGTTTTGCTGGAATCAATATCTTATCCGACGCAATGAGAGCATTTTTTGTAACTATATTAAAATTAGGTGGGCAATCAATAAGAACAACATCATATTCTTCTGATGCAACATTCTGAATTTCAGACCTTAACTTACCATGGACCTTAATATAGTTCTTCTTGGTTTGAGTCATATTCGCACCACCAAGAAGTGTAGCTAACTCAAGATCGACATTTATCAATCCAAGGTGGGAACTGATTAAGTCAACAATCCCGCCATTGGCTCGCTTCCGTAGGGAGCTATTGATTTTCGATGGGCGAGTAATCAAGTCAGACAGAGGCATTGTTGCAACCCCTTCACTGATACAATCAAACCAGTTCTTTATTGTTTTAGATTCTTCCAGATTATTATCCCAGTAGTCAGGAGTAACAAATGAAAAGGTTAAACTTGCCTGAGCATCCATATCCAATAGAAGAACCCTTTTTCCTCTGAATGCAAGCTCACCAGCAAGGTTCGCTGTGACAGTGGTTTTTCCAACTCCACCTTTGTAATTAATTACTGAGATGATTTTCATAATATCGATCCTTTGTTTTTAAACATAACTGTTTATCCATTTAATAGTTACACGTAATCTAATCCGCCCCCCCACTCACTCGATACTATTTCCTTAGCCCCCTGATCCCCAAGCCTCTCAATGGGTGCTCAAGTCATAAACCGGGCTTTCCAATGCTGCGGGATCACCGATAAAAACGTCTGTGATCCGGATATTCCTACACTTTTGACACATATCACGGCGAATATCAGGGATAAACATCTCAACTAATGTAAGGTTTAGAGCATTCTGTGACAGAGTTCAACCTAAAACTTATCAAAGGTGTCGAACGTGTCCGCTTTGTAATTCAAAGCAGGCGAATGCCCGGGAGTGTCTGGCGCGTCAGGCCGGGAGGAAACCTCTAAACCGAAAGAACAACTCTTTATTCTGCTTCTTCCGCGTTCTCTGGCGTAATCAAATGAGTAGGAATCCGAATAGTAATAGGCGCCTGATTAGGCCGCTGCATTCGGTCGAGGCTTTTTTCCACGGCCAAACGGGCCATTTTTTCGGGGGATTGGGCGGCGGTGGCAAGCAGGTTGGGGTGGTTGCCAGCGAGGGCGTCGAGAAATTCCGATGAGCCGTCGACGGAGACGATCTGCACGTCCTGACGTCCGCTGAGTTCGGCAGCTTGGGCGGCGCCGAGGGCGGATGGGTCGTTGATGGCGAATACGCCCTGCACTGTGGGCTGTTGGCTGAGCAGGAAGGTGGTGGCTTCGAGGCCGCCGCCGAAGGTGCCGCCGCCGTTGTATTGGTCCCCCACCAGTTCTATTTCCGGGTAGTTGTTTAAGATGGCGCGGCAACCGGCTACCCGTTCGGTGACGGAGGAGACGTTGGCGCCGTTGATGATGGCGACCTGTCCCTGGTAGTGCATTTGGTCGACCAGATATTGGCAGGCGATTTCGCCGGCCTGTACGTTGTCGGTGGTGACGGTGATGTCCGCGCCTTGGGCGTCGATGTCGATGGCGGTGACGACTATTCCGGCTTTCTGGGCGAGGCGGATGTCCGGTTCTATGGCTTGGCTGTCGGCGGCGTTGAGCAAGATGATGTCGACGCGGTCGTCGATGAAACGGCGGATCTGTTGGCGTTGTCGGTTGAGGTCGTAGGCGCTGGAGACGACGGTTAGCTCAACAGGTCGGTCGGAAAGTTCGTTGGCGGCGTTTTGGATGTCTTCGGCCAGGCTGTAGAAAAACGGGTTGCCGAGGTCGGAGAGGCTGGCGCCGATGCGCAGTGGTTCTTCGGCTGTGGTGCTTAGGGTCATCATCAGGCCTAGGAACCAGGCTGCCAGCAGTTGTTTCATTGGGTTCTCGCTTATTTTGGGAGATGCGATACGGGAGACGGAAGACGCTGAAATCGGCCTCTCCCGTCTCCCGTGCCGCATCAAGCGTCTGTCACGCCGCGTCGGATTCGACCTCTACCGCACCCGTCATAATAGCCACCGCGTCAGACATGCTGTGCGTGTCCGGGCGGATCACGGCGGCGCGCTTGCCTAGGCGGTGCACGTGAATGCGATCCGCGACTTCGAATACATGCGGCATGTTATGGCTGATCAGCACTACGGGCAAACCGCGATCGCGCACGTCTTTGATCAGGTTGAGTACGCGGCGGGATTCTTTCACCCCCAAGGCGGCTGTGGGTTCGTCCAGAATCACTACCTTGCTGCCAAAGGCGGCGGAGCGTGCGACGGCTACGCCCTGTCGCTGCCCGCCGGAGAGGGTCTCGACGGCCTGGTTGATGTTCTGGATGGTCAGCAGGCCTAGGTCGCTGAGCTGTTTTGTTGCCTGGCGGCGCATTTCGGCTTTGTCGAGCATGCGGAATACGCTGCCGAGAATGCCGGGTTTGCGGATTTCGCGCCCGAGAAAGAGGTTATCGGAAATGCCGAGCGCGGGGGAGACCGCGAGCGTTTGATACACCGTTTCAATACCGGCACCGCGCGCTTCCATGGGGTTGCGGAAACTGATCGGCTCCCCGTTCATGCGGATCTCACCGGCATCCGGCACCAAGGCGCCGGAAAGGGCCTTGATGAGTGAGGATTTACCGGCGCCGTTGTCGCCGATCACCGCCAGCACTTCGCCGGGGTAGAGTTCGAAATCCGCTTCATCCAGCGCGGTTACGCGGCCGAAGCGTTTGACCAGGCCCTTGGCGGAGAGCACCGGGGTGCGGCTTTCTTGGGTTGGTTGGGTTGGCTGGCTCATGCGGAGGCCCTCCGAATCCATTGGTCGATGGCGACGGCGACGATGATCAACAGGCCGACGGTGAATTCCTGCCAGAGCACGTCCACCCCGGCCAGGGCGAGGCCGTTGCGGAAAATGCCGACAATAAGCGCGCCTATCAGCGTGCCGAAGATGGAGCCCCGGCCACCAAAGAGCGAGGTGCCGCCGATCACGACGGCGGTGATGCTGTCGAGGTTCGACATGAAACCGACCTGCGGGCTCACCGAGCCGATGCGACCGATCATCAACCAGGCGGCGACACCACAAACCAGACCGGCGACGACGTAGATGGACATCAACACCCGCTGGGTGCGGATACCGGCCAGCTCGGCGGCGTCTTTGTCGTCGCCAGTGGCGTATACGTGGCGCCCCCAGGCGGTCCAGTTCAGGGCATACCAGACCAGGGTGAACAACCCGAGCATCAGGATGGAGCCGTAGGTCAGGCGTGCGCCGAACACTTCGAATGAGGTGCCCAACCACTGCAACAACGGCGCGACGGCTTCGATTTCCTGCGAGCGGATGGTTTCACTTTTTGAATACCAGAGGTTCAGCGCGAAAAAGATGTTCCAGGTGCCGAGCGTGACGATAAAGGGCGGCAGCTTGACCTTGGTCACCAGCGAGCCGTTCACCGCGCCACAGAGCGCGCCCATGCCGAGGCCGAGTGCCAGGGCGGCGGCGGGAGGCAGGCCGAAATCGACCGCCATGCGGCCCATCACAACTGTACTAAGCACCATGATGGCGCCGACGCTGAGGTCGATGCCCATGGTGAGAATAATCAGGGTTTGGGCAATGCCCAGAGTGCCGATGATGGTGACCTGTTGCAGCACCAGCGAGAGGTTAAAAGGCGCCAGAAAGCGGTCACCGACGATCATGGTGAAGGCGGCGATGGCAGCCAGCAGCACAATGGCCGGGGCCGCGGTCGGGTTGGCGTGGAAAAAACGATGCAGACGTTGCAGCCCGGTCAGCGCCTCGGGCTCATTGCGCTTGGTCAGCGAACCGCTGACAGACTCCGCAATGCGCTCATGGTCCGCCATGGCTTGTGTTGATTTGGATTGAGACATTTGCGGCTCCGTTAATTAGCTGAATGCTGGATGGGAGACGGGAGACGCTGATTGACGTTAGGCCTCTCCCGTCTCCCGTTAGGCGTTAAGCGATTATCAGCCCCAGCACTGGTCCAGACCGGCGGATGAGCCGATGCTTTCCACGCCCTGGGCCGGTTGGTCGGTGATCAGGGTGACGCCGGTGTTGTAGAAGTCTTTGCCCGGTGATGGCTCTGGCTTGACGCCGGTTTTGGCGTATTCGGCGATGGCTTCAACGCCGAGGGAGGCCATTTTCAGCGGGAACTGCATGGAGGTAGCGCCGATGACGCCGTCCTTGACGTTGCGGACGCCGGGGCAGCCGCCGTCGACGGAGACGATGAGCACTTCGTCTTCCAGGCCAACCGCTTTGAGGGCTTCATAAGCACCGGCGGCGGCGGGTTCGTTGATGGTGTAGACGAGGTTCACGCCGGGGTCTTTCTGCAGCAGGTTTTCCATGGCGCGGCGGCCGCCTTCTTCGGAGCCCTGGGTGACGTCGTTACCGACGATGCGCGGGTCGCTTTCGTCGCCGATGTCGTTGGGGTCGTTGAGGTCGATGCCGAAGCCTTGCAGGAAGCCTTGGTCACGGGCGACGTCGACGGTGATTTCGCTGGAGTTGAGGTCGAGCAGGGCGATTTTGGCGTCTTTGGCTTTGCTGCCCATTTGGGCTTTGGCCCATTCGCCGATCATGACTCCGGCTTTGAAGTTGTCGGTGGCGAAGGTGGCGTCGGCGGCGCTGGCTGGGCTCAGCGGGGTGTCGAGTGCAATGACGAGCAGGCCGGCTTCACGGGCGCGTTCGATGGTGGGGACGATGGCGGCCGGGTCGCTGGGGGTGATGAGGATGCCGGCGGCGCCTGCGGCGACGAGGTTTTCGATGGCTTGCACTTGTGATTCGTTGTCGCCGTCGTAGCGTCCGGCGAAGGTGCGCAGGTCGATGCCCATTTCTTCGGCTTTTTCGGCGGCGCCTTCTTTCATTTTGACGAAGAAGGGGTTTGTATTGGTTTTGGTGATGAGGCCGACGATGATGTCGTCTGCCATGGCGCTGGCGGATGCGATGCTGACGCCTAAGGCGATGGCGAGTGTTTTAAGAGGTGCTTTCATTTTAAGTCCTGCCTGGTTTTGTTGTTGTGGTTGGGTTGTGAGACTCAGCGAGCCCTCAGGCACCACTTTACGCAGGCGTGCTAACCGGAAATTTCATTGTTGGGGCGGTGGTGAAATATTTGTAACAGAGATGGCACGGGTTGGTGCTGTGGCTGAGTTTCGATGTTCGCTTTTGGTTTTTTGCCTGTGGTCCGCACCGGCTGCCTGGTATGCCCGTCAAGGGCCGGCATGGACCCTTCCATGGGGCCTGGACCGCAGCATCCATGCTGCGGACCTCCCTTGACGGGCATACCAGGCATCCGGTGCTGGTCTTCTGCGGGCGAACTTCGAAACTGCTCCTTCGGTGCCAAGGATAGAACGGTTTTATTTTTGTTTTTTGCTTGGCTTTTATTTCTTGGGAAACAACTGCTGGAACATGTCTCGGGTCAGTGGTTTTTGAACGAAGCGCCAGGGTATTTCCAGGCCTATCTCCTGTTCCAACATTTCTTTGGGTAGGCCGGAGATGAGTAGGCATTGGGTGTCGGGCCAATATTTTGTGGCCATGTTGGCTACGTCCAACCCATTGAGGTAGCCGCTTAAATTGACGTCGGTGACCAGCAGCCCTGCCCCTGTGTCATTGTGTTGCGCCCAGTCGATGAACTGTTCGCCGTGTTCGAAGCTGGTGACGTTCCAACCTCTTTGCGCGAATAATTCCACCAGCGTTTCGCGTACGCTTTGGTCGTCTTCGACGATGGCGATGCCCTGTTGCGGATTAAACAGGATGGGCGGCAGGTCGGGTTTGGTGTTGCGGTCTTCTTTATTGGTTGCGAGCGGCCAGGTGAGCCTGACTTTGGTGCCCTGCCTCGGTACGGATTCCAATTGGAATTCGCCGCCGCTTTGTTGCACGAAGCCGTAAACGGTGCTCAAACCCAAGCCACTGCCCTGCCCGACCGGTTTGGTGGTGAAGAAGGGTTCCAGCACGCGTTTTTGCATGCTGGGGGGTATGCCTGCGCCGTTGTCTGTGACGTCGATTCCGAGGGCGGTGCCTTCGTTGGTCAGCCGGGTGCGGATGCGTATCCAGCCACTGGCGGGAATGGCGGCGGCGCTGTTGAGTGTGAGGTTGAGGATGGCGTTTTCCAGTTGGGAGGGGTCGATGTAGATGAAGGCGGTGGGGGCGCCGAGGTCGAGTTCGAGGTGTATCTGGCCGGATACGCTGTATTCCAGCAGTTCGGCCATGCCGCCGAGCAGGTCGTCGACGGAGACAAGTTCCGGCTGCAGTTGTTGTTTGCGGCTGAATGCCAGCAGGCGCTGCACCAGTTGTGCGCCGCGTTCACTGACGTTGAGGGCTCGGTGCAGGTATTTTTGCGCGCGTTCGGGCAGGTTATTCAGTTGGTCGAGCAATTGTAGATTGCCCATCAACGCGGCGAGTAAGTTGTTGAAGTCGTGCGCGACGCCGCCGGTTAACTGGCCGAGCACTTCCATCTTTTGCGATTGCTGTAATTGCTGTTCGGCGGTGCGGCGCTCGGTTAAATCGCTGTAGAGGGTGACAAAGCCGCCGCTGGGCATGGGTTGGCTGCGGAATTCGACGATCTGGCCGTCGTCGTAGTGGCGTTCGAAGTTTTGGTTGCTGTGGTGGCGTTGTGCGTTGAGCGATTGCATGTCGACCGATTCCTGGTTCAGGTTCAGGTTTCGGTGGGGTTTTCGGGTCATTAATGCCTGGACGTCGACCAAGGCCATGCCTGGGTGGATGTCGTCCGGTTCGAAGTGGAAAATTTCGAGGTAACGACGGTTCCAGGTGACGAGTTTGCCGTCGGCGGAGAAGACGCTGAGACCGTCCTGTATTTGGTTGAATATGGTTTCGAGCAGTGTTTTCTGGGCTTCGAGTTCCTGGCTGGTGCGTTCGGCGGCGAAGGCGTGGTCCCGGAAGATGTCGTAGGCGGTGACGAGGTCGCCGATTTCGTCGTCGCGTTCGATGTCGATGTGCACCGGTGCTTCTTCGCCGCGGGATAAATGGCCCATGTCTTCGGTGACTACGGCGAGGTCACGAATCAGCCGCCGGTTATTGAAGTAGTAGAGGCCGAGGGCGAACAGTAATACCAGGGATAAACCGACCGTCATGACCATGGCCTGGCTGACGCGGTTCGAGACGGCTTTTTGCTGGCGGAGCACGGCCTGTTGGATGTCCGCCGCGAAGCTGTTGGTTTGTTGGGTCAGTTGTTCGGAATGCGCTCTGAGCCGGGCCAGCAGGAAGGCTTTGTTCTGGTCGATGCGTTGCAGACTGCGGTGGTGCTCGCTGGCGAAGCCGAGCCAGCGTAGATAATCCTCCTGGGCGCCCACCCCTTCCGCCAATGCCTGCAGGCCTTCGCTGCTTTGCAACACGTACTGGTCCGGCTGGGTGATGGAGAGGAAATAGAGTTGCAGCGGGAGCCAGGGGTCTATCGCGATCCGGGCGTCTTCATCGCTGGAGGCTTGCTGGTCTACCTCGAATTGGGCTGAGAAGAGGTCTTCGCGGATGAAGAGTTCGTCGTACACCAGTTCGGCCAACCGATCGAGATCGGCCTGGATATTCCGCAGGCTTTCCTGGAGTTCTTGTCGCACGCTCGGATTCTGCAGTTTTTCGGAGAGTGAATACGCCAGTTCATAGCGGTTTTTCAAGCGCTGCCGTTCGGTCTGCAACTGCATGGGGCGACCGGCCGAGGCGAGGTAGGGCGCCATCGCGACGATCTGCGCGGCCTCGTCGGACAGGGTGAGGGCGTTGCGGATTTCCGGAATCAACAGGGCTTCGAATTCGTTCACGGCGGACTGGGTCTGTTTTAGACCCTGCCAGGTGACCAGAATCAACCCCAAACCGAGGCAAAACCCGACGATAAAAGCCGCCAACGCCTTGTTTTGCAGCGTCCACTTGAAGGTCTTGGGGGCGGTTCGCGTCATAGCCGTGAAACGGACCCCGCGAACAGGTAGCCGATGCCGCGTTCCGTTTTGATGTATTTTGGGGTCTTGGGGTTGGGCTCGATTTTGCGCCTCAGCCGCAACACCAGTACATCGATGGTTCGATCGAACGATTCGGTCTCGGTGCCGTGCGTGCGTTCCAGCAGCACATCGCGGCTCAGCACCCGGTTGGGGGACTGCAGCAGCACGGTGAGCAGGTTGAACTCGCCAAAGGTGAGCTCCACGGGCATACCCTCAGGGTTGGTCAGCGACCGCTTGGTCAGGTTCAGGTGCCAACCATCGAACACCAACCCTTCCTGACCGGCCTCGGCAACCTTGCGCGGCGTAACGCTCAATTGGGTGCTGCGCCGCAATAGGGCCCGCACCCGGGCGACCACCTCGCGCAGATTGAAGGGCTTCATCAGAAAATCGTCCGCCGCCACTTCCAGACCGAGAATCCGGTCGGTCTCGTCACCCTTGCCGGTGAGCATCATAATGGGGATGGGTGAGTGTTCACGTACCTGCTGCGCCACGCGCAGGCCGTTCTCCTGCTCCAAACGCAGGTCGAGAATGATCAAATCGATGTCTTCATGCGGCAGCATGGCCAACAGGTCTTTCCCACGTTGCAGGGCGGTAACCCGGTACCCCTCCAGCGTCAGCGCATCTTCCAGCACTTCCAGGATGTCGACCTCATCGTCCACAATCACCAGATGGTGCGATTGTCCGGCCTCCATCGTCCACTCCAGCTTTTTATTCTTATCGCCGATACTAGTACATGGGAATATTAATGGAATATTTCAGAGGGGGTGAAGTGGGTATTACTCCATTCAATGCCTACCTTTGGCTCTATCCTAAATGACTAACACTAGTCAAAAGAGCTACGGGGCAGAAGAGTCGGCTCAATGGCATGGTCAGCAGGTACCGCCTCTGAATTTGGAAAAATCCTGTATGGCTGAAGGATAACTTTCATCCTCTTGCTCAGCCTGGAAAACGAATATTCCCCATCTTCAGCCCACGACTTACTACCAGCCATACTAGAGGACTCAATGACCAACTCAAGTACTTCGTCATGAGGCAGTAAGTACCATTCACCAACTTCGTAAAATGCTATGTATAGACTTTTACCGATGTACTTCTTGCAGAATGTGAGCCGCCCTTTAAGTTGAACCTTCAGGAACCGCTCACCATCGATATGCTGAGCAATGAAATCCGCGCCATGCCAATCATCGGTAAGCCGTAGGGTAACGAAGCCGTAGTCAGCCAAAATTGCAGACACTTTCTGGAAATTGTAGTTTTCCTTCTGTCGGGCGTTTAGTTCAGAATATGTGACTAGCTTCAGTTTCATATAATCCCCTCTTTAATACGAAGTTGGTAACTCCCAAATGATAGCGATTTTCCCTAAACCTATTTTGGCTTTCACTGTTGAAGATTCTTTTTCATTGAAATTTAGCTCCAATTCGTTACATCACATACAAATATATTTACAACGAGCTCGATTCTATCACTCTCTATCAACTCTGCTGGAACCCATGGTTTACATCGATACCTATTGGAAACAGATAATCCACAAGCCCTGTAGAAGTGAGAGGTTAACCCATTTTCTCCAACTAACTTTGAAATATTGTTCTCTCCAGCTATTCAAAATGGTTAGCATTAACTATTGATCCGGTACTCGCAGCTGTTCTTGCTTGCTTTCTGCAGAGTGAGCAATGGGATTGATAGACTCTTAAGATACCAACCCTTACTTCGAATTTGACAGTGCCGCACAGGCCACCCTCTGTCATTTAGAGTCCCCCACTATATTAACGCCTTTAAATGCTGTTCACTTACTCTTTTGCATGGCTATTTTTGCTTCCGCCAAAATAATAGAATATCTACCATGCGCAATAATCGATTTAAGGGTTTCTATTTGCATATAAACTCCGGTAATTAACCCAAAAACAAAAACAGTTAATGCAATATCCTTGAAAAGAAGAGCTATAAGGTACATTGAACAAGCCATGACTCCATTGAAAATGCAATACATCTTTTTATGATTTAACTCTAGCAAACCTTCATAGTAGTTAGATTGAGATAAAGAATAATAGTACAGTTGGTTATCATACTTTATTTTTTCGACCTCTTTACGCTGCATCAAAAATCGATTGAATCTTGAAAAATATTTTTTAGCTAAAGCTACGATAAGAGAAGCCACTACATTAATAGTAACGCCAAAAAATACAGTTATAATCCAAAACTCTTGAGTTTGAAGTGTACTCTTTATATCCAAAAGGCCTTTTCTCCTACAAAGTTTGAAATCCGGTTTCTGGGTGAACTTCTACTTAAAACAATTGCTCAAGCTATTGGCTTGGCAATAGATACAACAAGCAAGATAAAGAACATAAAGCCCCCACTGGTTTCGGTATTCTTCCGTAGCTATTCAGTACGTTGAATGGCAATCAATGCCTCGGCAAACCTCAACAGCTGACCCTCCTCCTACTCTCATTCCTTTAAGGTATTGAGTGAATAGTGATACTTTGAAAACCTGTCTCTGGTTCAGGCTGGTCTTGTCGCGAGCTTGCTGTACCAACTCCGTTGATATTACACGATTAACTCGCATAGTTTCAGCCGCCTTCATTTCTTTAATGGATTGGAGCGATATGGTGTCCAATTCTTCGGCAAGCAGAGTACTATCATCCATTTTTGGTTACCTTACATCCAGACAGCAGATGTATCCTCCTGAATGTTTACTATTGTAGACAACTAAGGAGCCTCTGAACAATTCCCGTGTAGCTCTAGCTTTTCTGAAGGGCGGTGCCGCAAGTGATGCGGCATCCCGACGGTCTCATGCCGGGATGTCTAGACTTTTCAAATGAGCCCAACACAGTGGCACTGCTCCTCGGAAAGCCCCATCGGGCGGGGCTGCGTTAATACAATCGCGATCCGAAAACCAAGCTCAATTCGCAACTACTCGATGCAGCCGATATGAGTCGTAACCACCGATATCTATGCTTTCATTATGGCAATGTACTGTGCTTTTCTTTCCTGCCATATAAAGAGCTAGCACTAAAGAAGTCAAGTTGCTTTCTTCATAAGGGATATGGCACCGCACATTATTGCCACTGCTATCTTCAAACTTAGCAATAGAATAATTACGACCGATACCTTCTTCGAACTGAATCAATTCGACTATGCTAGCTGACGAAACTGTTTGCCATGAAAACGCATTTGTTGACATTGCAGACAGCATTAATACAAAAGTAACTTTTGCTTTTAACATTATTGTTAAACCTACTATATTGATCCCAGAGCAGGCCAAGATACCAAGCCTGGTTACAAAAACAAAGAAGATTCAGACCATATCGCAGCTAAGATTAAAAAACCACTTAACAGGTGTCGTTCGTAGCTATCTTCGCTAGATCCACTTCATACTTTTATCTAAGCTACTTCATCCCATTGCAAAAGGGTATCGAACAAAATGAACACCTACATCGCCCTCCTAAGAGGCATCAACGTCGGCGGCAAGCACTCTCTGCCTATGAAAGAACTGATCGGCCTCCTGGAAGGCCTTGGGGCCGAGGCGGTTAAAACCTACATCCAGAGCGGCAATGTGGTGTTTCAAAGCGCGAGTACCGACACCCAGGCGCTGGCCTCCCGTATAACAGCGGCCATCCACCAGAAAAAGGGATTTGAACCCCGAGTGCTTATTCTCACATTAGCGGCCTTTGATGAGGCGATGGCTGAAAACCCCTTCCCTGAAGCGGAGGAAGACCCACGCAGCCTGCATCTGGGTTTTCTGGAATCCGTACCACCGTCACCCAAGCTGGATGAGCTTGAGGCGCTGCGGAAAGAGAACGAGCGGTTTCGCTTGGTCGGGTCTGTCTTTTACCTGCATGCGCCCGATGGCATTGGCCGGTCCAAGCTGGCGGAGAAGTCGGAACGGCTTCTGGGCGTGCCGATGACGGACCGCAACTGGCGGACGGTGTGTAAGCTTCGGGAGCTTGCGGGTTAATAAGCGTATTACCCAGAGAACCCAGGAACATTTATTTGATACCATAAGTAGCACTATTGGCTACATCGAACACTCATAGTGCACCCACGTGGCGATTCTGCCTTAATAGCCGCTGGGAAGGAGTACACACTATGAGTAGAACACTGCGCACCAAATACGAGAACGTCGATCTAACCCCCGGCCTGGGCAAGGTAAGCGCCACCTTTTCCATTGGGCTTGGCCTGCTGTCACTGTTCGGGGCCTTTTGTTTTCTGATGCCTTCGTTGTTCACCACACCCGAATTTCGTGGTTTTTATAACGGCACCCTGCTGCGGGTTCTGTTGCAAGGGGGTATTGCCGTGGGCTTTGGCTGCGGTCTTTATTCCATGATGAAGCACCGTTCCATGGGTTATGGCCTTGCTGGCATGGGGTTGGCGACTCTGGCTGCGCTGGTCGCTTCCGGCAAAGTGGAGGCGCCGAATATCGACACCCGCAACCTCTATGTGGGGTTGGATTATTTTATTCTGACGTTGGTGATTCTTGCGCTGGTGTTTATTCCGTTGGAGCGGGCGTTTCCAAAGAATCCAGAACAGAAAGTTCTGCGCGAAGGTTGGGTGACGGACATTAAATATTTTATGTTCAGCCACCTCGGCATTCAGCTAATCAGCTTTTTTACCATTATCCCCATTCAGGTGTTTTTGCATCAGGCCAGCTCCTGGGAGTTGCAGAAGTGGGTCGCGGCCCAACCGGTTTGGTTGCAGTTTATTGAAATCCTTTTGGTGGTGGATTTCGGCACCTATTGGATTCATCGTGCCATGCATGAAGTACCTGCTTTGTGGAAAATTCATGCGGTGCATCATTCAACCGAACACATGGATTGGCTGGCCTCTTCACGGTTGCATGTGTTGGAAATTCTGACCAATCGCTTTGTCGGTTACCTGCCTATTTTTGTGTTGGGTTTTTCGCCCTCGGCTGTTTATGCCTATCTGGTGTTTGTGTCGTTCCATGCGATTTTCATTCATGCCAACATTCGCTTCCGCTTTCCTGTGTTGCGTCGAATTTTGGCAACACCCGAGTTTCATCATTGGCACCATTCTTCGGAGCAGGCCGCCATCGATAAAAACTATGCGGGGTTTCTGCCGATCTATGATTTGATCTTCCGTACGGCTTATTTCCCCAAACATCTGGCGTCACGCTATGGCACCGTGTCCAACGGCGTTCCGGCCGGTATGGTGGGGCAATTCCTCTATCCTTTCCGGTGTTGGTTGGGCAAGGCGCGTTAGCCCGTTTGAAATACTCCATTAACTTTTGTTGTGTCTGCTTAACAGGCGTGTCACCACTACGCTGTGGAGCAGACCATGAAAATAAAAACAAAACTGACGCTGAGTGCCTTTTCCATTGCCGCCGTTGCCGTCGCCACCGTGGCGGTACTGCTGACGGGAACCGCCACCCGTAAGGTCGAGGCCGGTCTGTCGCTGGCCCGGTCGGACCAGATGACGTCCCTGCTGCACAGTACGGCTACTTCGGTGGAGCAATATGCCAACAGCCTGACCAATCAGTTACTCGATATGGCCGGTCAGCAAACGGTGGCGCTGGCCACTGAGGATATGGGCGGCTCTTACGGAGCCTATGCGTTATTCGCGGGGCAAAAGCGCATTCCCGAACATCGTGAAGCGGTGTTGGCGCATTATCAATCGGAGTACCTTGAGCGGTTCAGTGCGCTGAACAATGGCGCAACGGTGCCCGTGGCGGACTGGGTGACGCAGCTGTCCGATAACGCCGCCACCCTGCAAAGCCATTTCATTGCGGCCAACCCCGAGCCCTATGACCAACGCGCCACCATGGACTCTGCGGCGGTGAACTCTTCGTACAACACCTATCACCAGCGTTACCACCCGCAAATTCGGCGATTCCAGCAGCGCTTCGGCCTGGATGACATTCTTCTGGTCGATGCCGAGCGTCAAGCGGTCATCTATTCGGTTCGCAAAGACCCGGATTTCGGAACGTCACTGCAAGGCGGCCCGTTTGAAGCCTCCCACCTGGCCGATACCGTTGAAAAAGCGCTTTCCGCAGGGGCCGGGCAAGCGGTATTCAGTGATTTTTCGCCTTACTTGCCGGACCTCAATCGCCCGGTGGCGTTTATGGCCTCTACCATTCTGAACCAAGAGGGCAACACGGTAGGTGTGCTGGTATTCCGGCTCTCGGTCGACCGGCTGAACCAGCTGGCAAGCTATAACATGGAGTGGGAGGCAAGCGGGCTGGGCGAGACCGGCTCTACTTTTCTGGTCGGCCCGGATGGCACGGCACGCACCAACAGTCGATTGCTGCTGGAAAACCCAGAGCGATACCAAACCCGTCTCGCAGAGGCCGACCACGACTCGAGCGAACTCGCCACCATTCTGGCCATGGGTACGGACGTTGCCCGCCGCTCCCTGCTCACGCCTCAGGTAAAACGTGCGTTGAATGGCGAGCAGGGCACCGAAATCACCCGGAATATCTGGGGTGACCGGGTGATCAGTGCGTTCGCACCGATTGAGATGTTCGGCCAACGGTGGGCAGTGGTCAGTGAAATTCATCAGGATGAGGCCCTCGCGGAACTGGTCAATCTGACACGCTCGATACAGGGTCTGGCGCTGATCAGCGCCCTGGTGCTGGCCGCCCTCGCTGCCGTGGCCGGTTTGTGGCTGGCGCGCTCCATCACCCAACCCCTGGTGGGCACCGTTCGCACGCTGGATGCCATTGCCGACGGTGATGGCGACCTGACACAGCGGCTCAATGAAGACCGTCGCGACGAACTGGGTGATCTGGCCAGAGCATTTAACCGGTTCGTGCGGAAGATTCACGATATTGTGGTCCACGTAAAAGACGTGAACGGCCAACTGCTGACCAGCACCGGCGAGGTGCAGGATCGTGCACATCAAGCCATCCAATCCCTGGCGGACCAGAACCTTCAGACCGACCAGGTCAGCACGGCGATGACGGAAATGGCTGCTTCGATCGAAGACGTTGCCCGACACGCCACCGAGGCCGACCAGCTCTCGCGCGAGACCCATCAACTGGCCCAAACCGGCGTAGCGGGGGTAAACGATCTGGCTGACACGGTGCGCCACATGGACGACCAGACCCGCCAGGTCACCGATGCGATTCAACGCCTGAATAATCAATCAGATTCTATAGGCACCATTCTTGATGTGATTCGCAGCATTGCCGAGCAAACCAATCTGCTCGCTCTCAATGCCGCCATTGAAGCGGCTCGCGCGGGCGAACATGGCCGTGGCTTCGCGGTGGTGGCCGATGAAGTCCGCACGCTTGCGAACCGGACACAGCAATCGACCGAGGAAATCCACCAGATGATTGAAGGCCTGCAAAGCGGTTCAGGCGAGGCGGTGAACGCCATCGAGGCAGGTCGCAAAGCGGTCGCCGACGGGGTGACCAAAGCGGAGGCCGCGAGGGATACCCTAAACCGAATCGCCAATGCCATGGACCACATTCAGGATGCCAACGTCAGCATTGCGTCGGTCGTGGAGGAACAAAGCCGGGTAGCCCATGAGATTAATGAGTCTCTGCTGCATATCAAACAGGTGGCGGACCATACGTCTCAAGGCAGCGAGGAAATCGGGGATTCGGTAACCACGCTCTCCAAGCTGAACCAACAGTTACAGGGTCTGGTGGGTCGATTTCGAACCATGGGTTGAACAGGAAGCCACTGAAAAACCCAACCATGGGTTTCGATTCGTTGCTAATAAATATCGGCAACTTTTCGGTATTATTTTGTCCTTCATCTGGTTTTATTTGTTGGATAAAAACCGTTTTTAGAACATTTAAAAATATTGGATCAATTACTGAGTTATCCGCAGTCGATCACGTGTACCCGTCCTGTCGCCTTTGATATTCTTCCTCATCCAAAATAAAAACAAAACAATGGATGTGGAGCGATGACAGACACTTCTCATATTGACGACTGCAATACCGAAACATTCTGGAAAGCATTTTCTAACGAGGTTTGGGAAAAGAAGCCCTATGCCTATCAGGGCAGAGCAATGGCGTCGCCATTGGAGGCCGATGAATTCTTTCAAGCTGTGGTCCGTTGTTCACAACGCCGTTCTATATATGGCTTGAGGAAATACATGTCGGTGATGATGGCGAAGATGACCGCATCGGGTATCGTTTATTTGTGGCATAAACTCTTGGGTAAAAAGCCGACCTTCCAAATACCCAAGGTAGACGATGCCGTGATGTTCCGATTTTACATAGGGCCGTATCCTTTCCCGAAAAAACTGACATCGATGATGGGTGTGGCTGTCAAAAAGCGATATCTCCCAAAAGAAAGCGATGTGAATTTCGAAGGTTACCATCGGCGAATAAAACAACTGCTGAATCCCGGCTGGAGAAAATGGCTTGGGTTGAAGGAACGCAACTATGGGTTTGCCATTAACTCGATGGAGCATTCCGATCACGAACTTTGGTCATGGGAGCGCGGTTTCCTGAAACCTTTAATCAAGGAAATCGGGATCAACAATGCGGGCACCTACAACGCCTTGTTCGTGGGTGATTACCAACGCACACCCTTTGGCGTGCATTTCGATCCCGAAGGTGTGTTTCATATTCCCATCGTCGGTCAAAAATCCATGCGCACCTGGCCGCCGGAATACGTTGAAAAAAATCCGGACCTCAAAGGTGCGAGGGATTACGACAAGCATCTTTCCGGTTCAACGTTGATACAGGCCGACCCGGGACAATTCGTTTATTGGCCTTCGTGCGATTGGCATGTGGGGGAATCGTCCACCCAGGGGTTGAGCGTTTCCATTGCGCTGTCGTTACAGGTGGCACCGACCGATGCCGAAGGGGTTCCCTTGTGTTCAATCGAAGAGTTGAGTCACTCCCACAAGGAATTGAAGGATGTCGATGTTCGTTCAAGGAAAACCATTCCTTTCGATCCGGATAATTTGCAAGGCACCGTCGATCGGTTGCCACGAGAGTTTAAGGTATCAACACAGGGCGAGGAGGAGACTCTATTGGCCTGGCTGCGTTATGCGACGGCTTTGGGCTTCGAGACACCTCCTGTCGGCCGCAAAATGAAAGCGCTTAACTCCGACAGTTTAATAATCGGCAACAGTGACTGGCCCATTGTGTTCGTTGAATCCGACCAACGGTTATTGGTGGGTGCCAACGGTCATGCTTTCGCCTGCGACAACAGGGCGGAGTTCAAGCAGGTTATTTCGACATTGAATCGCGATACGACCGTCAAAGTCGGTTCTCTGGTCGAGTCTTACGGGGCGAATACAGCACAAGAAGAACTGATGCGTTTTGCGGAGCGGTTGACGCCCTTTAGGGAGGTTATTTAACCGCCCTCTTCAATAAACAACCCCTGCCAACGGCAGGGGTAGGCTTTAAAAATAGTGAGCGCCTAAAAACCGACAGCATTAAAAGTGGTCACTTCACCGTCGTTCATAAGCGGCAACACCAGTTGCGTTTCAGTGCCGCCAATATCCGCCAGACCAGGACCGAATTGTTTCAGGACACTGTGTTCGCCGTTGTCTTTCAACTTCATTAAAACGCCCGTCATCCAGTCGCTGATGATGTAACCGTCTCCTACTCTGACCAGACCATCCAGGTTGCCAAGATGTTCACCGCCCGGCAGGGTTTGAATCTCTCGAGTGTTCAGGTCGATGCTCAACAAACTGCCCGGAGTTTCCGTGCTGAAGTCCGCTGCCATTGGGGTGCCCCAAACGGCAACAATCAAGGCGCCGTTGTGTACGGCCAAGCCGTTGGGATGGGTCAAGGCGTCGCTTTTCAGCCAGAGACTGAGGTTTCCGTTTTCTATCCGGTAGAGTGCGTTGCCGAGCATGTCGGATATATAGACCCGTCCACTATCGTCAACGGTTATGTCGTTCAGAAACTGCGCGCCTTTGACGGGGTATTCGCTAACGAGAGTGCCGTCTTCCGTGTCGATCACCACGACTCGGTCGATGTCAGCGACATAGAGCCGGTTTTCGTACCAGCCCATTCCTTTGGGCGCGTTCAAACCGGTGACCCATTCGTGCTGGTCCGGTTCCCCATTTGCGTTTAGGCGGCTGATGTAACCCCGGCCGTTTTTCTCGCCGGGGTTACCGTTGATGTTGGATACGTAAATCACGTCACCGGCGGGCGCTACCAGCGCCGATTCGGGTTGCTGAAAACCCGTTTGAGTCCATTCCGCTTTCAGGGACGGGTCGGCCAGGGCGGTGCCCATTGCCAGAGTTATTCCCAGTGCGAACAGTTTGCCTTTCATTGCGGTTTCTCCTTTGGTTGAGACGCCGCTTAAAGTACTTAATCTCTACATATTTTGATACCTGATATCCCTCATGTATCATTTTGTGATACTCATTTTTGGTGTTAGGTATCACCTTATGTCGGACCAGTTGTTCAACCGTCTCAAATCCATATTACGCGCCCGCGATATCACCTATGCCGACGTCGCGGAACGTATGGGTGTTTCCGAGGTCACCATCAAACGCACCTTTGCGGAGAAGGATTGCAAACTGAGCCGCCTGACGGCCCTCTGCCGAGCGATAGGAGTCGATCTGCATGAGTTGATCGAGATGGAGAGCCAATCGCTGCCGGTGCCCACGCCGCTTAAACCGGAACAGTCGAAGGCGCTGGCCGATCACCCGGCTTTGTTTTCGGTATTCATGATGGTGCTTAATCATTACCGAAAAGATCAGTTGAAGAAGGTGTTTGGACTATCGGAGGAACGTCTTTATCGGTACCTGCGGGAGCTCGAAACGCTGCGGTTGGTCCGCGTCGACCCCGTAACCGGCGAGGCCTCCCTTACTGTTCCCGTCCCGGTGGAGTTTGTCGGCGACCCCCAATTGGCGAACGTGGTCAGACGCATCAACGAGGCTTTCATTACCTGGGTCTTCGAACACAAAACCGAGCGGGACTATGCCTTCGAAACGCTGTCCCGCCAGATGACTCGGGAAAGCGCCGACATCATCATGAGAGATCTGGAGGACATCGCCGAGCGCATGCAACGGTTGGCGCAAAGGGACGGTCTGATGGCGCCGAAAGACCAACTCCAGGGGTTCAAATTCACCGGGGCTTTTGGCCCGGTTCCCTACAGTCGCTTGTTTGCGATGGGTTAGCCGGTGCCACGGCACCGGCCTTCCACTTAGAGGGAGTGGCTAAAAGTGAAGCACTTGCGGCCGCACCAGCCGATCGAAATCCCGGTAGCTTATCCGCATGACTTCGTTGTGGGTGCCCGCGTTGAAAACAATATGCTCGTCTTCGCGCAGGTGCTCGTTGACGAAAACTTCCATATTGTAGAGGTTCCCGAACGGCGGCATGGCGCCGGTTTCACAGTCCGGAAAGACGGCTTGAAAGTCGCTTTCCCCGGCCAACTGCACTTCTTTGGCGCCCAGCGCTTTTTTCAGTTCATCAACATGAACCTGGTCGGTGGACGGCACCACTGCCATCAACAATCGACCGTCGGCTTTTACGATGACCGTTTTCGCGAATTCACGGCCGGGCACGTGGGTGGCCTGGGCGGTTCGGCTGGCATCCAGGGTGGGTTCGTGTTCTTCGGTCTGGTAGGTGACGTTTTGTTCGTCGAGATAGGAACGGAGTTTTTCGCTGATCATGGTGAGCCCTCCTCATCTGAGTGAAAGAACCACGACTGTTGGCATCTGGAGTGTATCACCGGTTTTCGGGCTCGCCAGTTTGTGGATTAAGGACGGCATTATCGACCTTTAAATGATAATAATTTACATGCGCGATTGATTTAACGTACCATTCGCACTCTCAATTCATAGGAGTGCTCTCATGCTGCGTGCGCTGATTGGCTGTATTGCCATTTTGATATCCGGCTTCTCCATGGCGGAAATCCGTGTGACGGACGAACTGGGCGAGGTGGTGCTCGAAAATGCACCCACTCGCGTGGTTGCTCTTGAATTTTCCTTTGTCGATGCGCTGGCGACCCTGGGTGTGTCCCCGGTTGGGGTTGCGGACGATGGCGACGCAACCCGGGTCATCGAGCCGATCCGCGCTAAATTGGGTGACTGGACTTCTCTCGGTTCCCGCTCCCAACCCAGCCTGGAAGTGATCGCCTCGCTGAAGCCGGATTTGATCATCGCGGATGCCGAGCGCCATACCGCCGTTTATGAAGACCTGAAACGCATCGCCCCGACGCTCATTCTGAAAAGCCGTGGCGAAACCTATGAGGACAATCTGGAAGCGGTGATGAAGGTCGCCCGGGTGTTCGACCAGGAAGCGACGATGGCTAAGCGCATCGAAGAGCACAACGCCATTATGGACGGTTATGCCGCCCAGTTGTCGGCTGATGCCTCGGTTCTGTTCGCGGTCTCCAGTGCCAAGGGCGTTTACATGCACGGTCCGCGCGCCTATGCCGGTGGCGTTGTGGCACGGTTGGGGTTGGTCAGCCCGATCCCGGAAGAAACCGAACAGGCTTATATCGAAACCACGCTGGAGCGGTTGGTTCAGGCGAATCCTGAGTATCTGCTGGTGGGCGAATATGGTGAGGAAACAGCGGTGGATACGTTTAAACAGAACCCGCTTTGGTCGGTCATGTCCGCCGTTAAAAACGACCACTATGTGGAAACCGATCCGCGTCTTTGGTCCTTGAACCGGGGCATGATCTCGGCCGAACTGATGGCCGAGGAGATTGTTAACCTGCTGGGAACCACCACGGCCTCGAACTGATGACCGCCCTGCCTCTCGCCGGGTGGGCGGCGGTGTCCCCCTGGCGGGTGATCGCTGTGTTGGTCCCGGCGCTGCCGGTGGCCTTTGGCCTGGCCCTGTTGAGCTTTTCCCAGTTCAACCTGGGCTGGGCGGATTTGTGGTCGCTGCTGTTCGCGTTCGACTCCGGCAACATGAACCATCAGGTGCTGCTCTCCCTTCGGCTGCCCCGCGCCTTGGCGGCGGTCTTCGTGGGAGCGGCCCTGGCGGTCGCGGGGTTGGTGATGCAGGGAATGACGCGCAACCCCTTGGCGTCGCCTTCGGTTTTTGGCGTCAGTGCCGGGGCCGCCCTGGCCTTTGCGGTGTCGGCGACCGGCCTTTGGAGCTGGTTTTCCGCGCTTCCATTGTTGCTGACCACCTTTTGCGGCGCCGCTTTGGCGGGTGTGCTGGTGTTCTTTATGGGCGGCCTGCACCGGGCACCCATCCATCCCGTGCGGGTGGTATTGGCAGGGGTGGCGCTCAATTTCCTGTTTATCTCGATGACGCGCGCGGCGGTGATTCTGGCTGATGAAAACGCCTATGGGGTGTTTCACTGGCTGACCGGCAGCCTGGGCAATGTCACCTTTAAAGACGTTCGTCTGGTAGCGCCCTGGACTCTGCTTGGTCTGGCCATGGCCTTTTGGCTGAGCCACCCGTTGAACCTGCTGCGCCTGGGCGAGGAACGCATGCAAAACCTCGGCGGCGGTTTGCAACGGGTGCGCTGGCTGGGCAGCCTGGTGGTGATTCTGCTGGTCGCGGCGGCCGTCAGCGTGGCCGGGCCGGTTGGCTTTGTGGGTTTGATGGTGCCGCATATCACCCGTTATCTGGTGGGTCACGATTACCGGGTTCTGGTGCCGGGTTGCGCCTTCCTGGGGGCGATTCTGTTGTTATTGGCGGATACGCTGGCGCGCGGGCTGCGGTTCCCGAACGACAGCCCGGTCGGTATTTTGACCACCCTGCTCGGTGCGGGTTTCTTTCTGTTTCTGGCCCGACGCAGTCTGAAGGAGGCCAAATGAGCCGCTGGCTGGGAACTTCCACGGTACTGTTGCTGGTGTTGCTGATGTTCGCCGCCTGGCATGTGGGGGCCGGGGCGGTTCGCATTCCCTTGGCGGATTTGTGGCAGACCCTGACCGTTGGCCACGCCGAATTCGATTTCATTTTTTGGGGTTATCGCCTGCCGCGTCTGGTAGTGGCGGCTTTGGTCGGCGCGGCTTTGGCGTTGTCCGGCCTGTTGGTGCAAGGGGTGGTGCGGAATCCGCTGGCATCGCCCGATATTCTCGGTGTGACCGGTGGCGCCAGTTTGGCTGTGGTGGCGTTAGCGATCGGCTGGTCCGGCGCACCGCTGGTGTTGGTGCCGTTCGCGGCCCTGGCGGGTGGGTTTGCCAGTGCGGGCTTGTTGCTTTGGCTGGCCAGACCGGTATTGAACCAACCGGCGTCTCTGGCCTTAGTGGGCATTGCGCTGTCGGCGCTGTTCGCCGCCGGTATCGATTTTTTGCTGACGCTCTATCCGTTGGAAATCAATTCCTCGCTGATCTGGTTGACGGGGTCGGTCTGGGGCCGCAACTGGTCGCATCTGCCGTTGATTGTACCTTGGTTGTTGGTGCTGATCCCGGTGGCCGCCTGGCTGGCGCATCGCTTGGATCTGCTCAATCTCGGGGATGACACCGCCACCAGCCTGGGCACGCCCGTGGGCCGCTTGCGCCTGCTGGCATTACTCACGGCCGTAGCGCTGGCGAGTGCCTCGGTTTCGGTCTGTGGCGCCATCAGCTTCGTCGGTCTGGTGGCGCCGCACATGGCGCGCTTTCTGGTGGGCCACCGGCATTTGCCGTTGATTCCGGTGTGCCTGCTGCTGGGGGCGATTCTGTTAGTGAGTGCTGACTTATTCGCGCGCATTCTGATACCACCAATAGAATTGCCCGCCGGCATCGTGACAGCCTTTATCGGCGCGCCCTATTTCGTTTTCTTGATCATCCGCTACAAACACTGGTGACCGCCATGCCTATGCAGCCCGCTTTTACCCTCCGAAACCTTAGGGTGGGATACGACCAGCAGACCATCATTGACGGGTTGGACCTGCAACTGCGGCAAGGTGTTTTCACCGCTTTGATCGGCCCCAATGGCTGCGGCAAATCGACACTTCTCAAAAGTCTGGCGCGCCTGCTCGAGCCCAAACGAGGCTGCGTTGAGCTCGGTGACGGTTCCGAGCTGGGCACCCTGCCCCCCAAAGCCATCGCCCGCCGCATTGCGCTCTTACCGCAAAGCCCTCTGGTTCCGGAAGGCATCAAGGTATTTGATCTGGTGGCCTATGGCCGCTCGCCCCACCTGAATGCCTTTGGTCAGTTGAAACCGGAGGATCGCGAGATCGTGCATCAGGCCATGGCTCGGGTGGACGTCTTGGATCTGGCCAACCGACCGGTGGCACAGCTGTCCGGTGGGCAGCGACAACGGGTGTGGATGGGGATGATCCTGGCCCAACAAACCGACATCGTACTGCTCGACGAACCCACCACCTATCTGGACCTGGCCCATCAGTACGATTTGCTGGAACTGGTGCGCGAACTGATCGACGACGGCCGCACCGTGGTCACGGTGCTGCACGACCTGAACCAGGCTTGTCGTTTCGCCGATGAACTGGTGGTGATGAAGGCGGGCCAAGTGGTTGCCCAGGGCGCGCCTGAAGAAGTCATGTCCGAACAGTTGCTGGCCGAGGTGTTCGCGTTGGACGCCCGTATCATTCCGGACCCGGAAAGCGGCACGCCCTTGTGCGTGCCGCGCGTGAAGCGGAAAACGCCGGTTACTCGTCTTCCGAATACTGCTCGGCATCCCGTTCGATCATCTGGTTCAGCATCATTTGCATCATGAACATGCGCTGTTCCATGTTGCGTCTCCAGTCATCGGGGTCCATGTCCGGGGCTTGACCGCCGGGGCCCGACATCCAGCCGTTATTCATCATCATCATGCCGCCCTGTAACTGGTGCATGTGTTCGTGCATCAGCCGGTAATGTTCCGTCGGATCGTCGGTTTGATGAATGCGCTCCATCAACCGCTGCATCTCTTGAAAAGACTGGTTGAACTGTTCGCGCTGCTCGTCCGAGTAGTTACCCATCATGCCCATGCCTGGCCCCATCATCGGCCCGGGACCCGGGTTGGCGTTACCGGCAAAGGAATGGGCACTGACAGCGCCGGAGAATGGTACGGCAACCAATGCCGCCCAGAGTGCAAGTGAGAGTCTGTTCATGACGGTATCCTCCCGAGGCCATTGAATGACAGCTCCACACTAGTCCTTCCCGCTAAACGAATACTGATGCAAGTCAACGCCTTGTTTAGGCCAGCGGGTTCTTTTCACTTCCCCATACAGCCAGCCAAACCCCGGAAAGCAGCATGCTGATGGCCACGAACCAGAAGGCGGCCACCATGCT
This sequence comes from uncultured Saccharospirillum sp., assembly GCA_965652395.1. Taxonomy (GTDB): domain Bacteria; phylum Pseudomonadota; class Gammaproteobacteria; order Pseudomonadales; family Natronospirillaceae; genus Saccharospirillum. The sequence goes on from CBFGUW010000007.1 coordinate 27,642, forward strand.
GCCGGTCAGATAGGCCAATGATCCACCCTACCTGTGGCAGGCTGAGACCTCGGTCATACAGATACACCGGATAGAACACCCAGATCAGGGCATCGACAAATTTCTCGACCAGGCCGGCCTGGCTGATCGCAGCCAGACGACGGTCCCGCCAGGACATGACCGCAAAAACCTCCCAGGTGCCCGGATCGGGCTGGGAACAGGCGGCATATCTTACCGTCGTCGGCAATGAGCCCGGCGGAGCCTGCCCGGAGGCTTCGGCTTTGGCCCAGTCGAGCGTTTCCCGCCCCCAGAGCCAACCGAGCAGCAAGCCCAGCGCAATCACCATCAGCCCGAAAACCAACAAGCCCGTGCGGGCATCCCACCAGGCGGCCAGATATGCTGTGACCAGCCCGGCCAGCGCCACCCCGCCATAACCGGCGAATTCATTAAGACCAATGGTCAAACCGCGTTGGCCGCCATGGGTCAAATCCAACTTGGCGGTTTGAGTCATCGACCAGGTCAACCCCTGATTGACCCCGAGCAATGCCGTGGCGAATACAATCCAGCCCCAACTGGGCGCCCAATAAATCAACAGAGGGATCGGCACAGCGACCCACCAGCCCAGCAACAAAACCGGCCTGCGGCCCCACCGTTCGGATAACCGCCCCGCGACGAAATTGAGGCCGCCTTTGACAACGCCAAAGGCCACCACGAAGGCCGTTAACAGAAGAAAAGAGCCCCGGGGTACGCCGAATTCGGTCTCCGCCAAGGCGGGGACCACCGTGCGCATCAGGCCGATGGTCAGGCCGACCAATAACACCTGCGCCAATTGGTGGAGGAACTGGCTGAGGTTGTGGCTTATCCCGTATCGGTAGGGCACATGAGCCTCGGGGTTCACTGAATCAACATTAGAATAGACTAATATTGAGAGGCCGCCATATCACCCCGGCCAACTGTCATCGGCTCAATGAGGTTGCTGCCCACGAGCCAGAGCCAAGTGGTGCGACTGGTGATGCATTCCCGCCGTCAGTAAGCCGATGAAGCCAAGCCCCGACAGTTGCTCGCGCTGTCGCGGGTCCTCCGCTTCAACCGTCAGGAGAGCACCATTCTCCAACAGCTCGACCGTCTCGTTCCATGGGGTCTCATTCGCCGTGGTGGCGACATGGGCGGTGATCATGCGTTGAATGCTGGAAACCACTTCGGGCGTTGTGCCGCTGACCCGGTATTGAAAACGGGTTCCGCTAGCCTCGGAAGCCACTTGGGAACGCAGGGTAACGTTATCCATGTCGATCAGGTGCTGCCTCAGTTGCTCGATATTCACCTGGCTCCAATCCGTTTCCGGGTCGACCTGGAGCAAAGCGACAATTTCCTGAATGGCGGCAAAAGCCGACTGGCCGGGTTCCGTGGGGTATTGAGACATCGTTTCCGGTGAAGAATGACCGGAGCCAGTGTGTGAAGAGTGTGGCATGGAGTGAACCGGCTCTTGTTCGGCCAATGCCGATCCGGTGAACGTCAAAACCAATATCAAGCCAACCGTCGTTATGTGCATTAGGGTGTCTCTGTGATGGGTGAGCCGGTATGCTTGCATGGTCTCGGCCGACGCCACATGATCACTATCATGCCGATTACCCCTTTACAGCTGCTTGACGGACTCCCTCACATCACCCTCGACTGCCAGGATGGGGAGACGCTCTTCATGACCGGCGAGCCGGTGAGATGGTTGTTTGTGGTGGCGGATGGAGAGGTGAGATTGATTCGACGACATCCTAACGGGCACACCCTGACTCTACATCGTGCCAGAGCGGGAGACATGGTGGCCGAGGCGTCGGTCTTCGCCGACCACTATCACTGCGAAGCGACGGTCATTGCTCCCACCCGCCTTCTGCGTTTGGACCGGAACATCTTTCGTCAACACCTGGCCCGCACGCCCGAATCGGGGTTGGCCTGGGCCGAATGCCTGGCGCACGGGCTGCGACAAGCGCGGGCCAGAGCGGAAATCCTGTCGTTGAAGACGGTGCGCGAGCGCCTGGATGCCTGGTCGACACTGACACAGACCGACAACGGGGAGACACTCTCCTGGAAGGCTGTTGCCGAGGAATTGGGTGTCAGCCCCGAGGCCTTGTACCGGGAGCTGGCCCGTCGGCGGCAAGGAAGTCCCTGATTATTTTTTACTTTTTTATTACGCCATAATGTCAAACCATCGTTTGACCCAGACAACCATCCCTGGACCATACCAAAGTCACTTTTCCGATAGCACCTTCCCCCTCAGACCATGGATACTTCAATGAACCTACGCATTGCGACATTGACTTTCATCGCCGCCCTGGCGTCAAGCCAGGCCATGGCAGGCCCGGGTCACAACGATGATCACGGCCATAAGGACGCCGACTTCGCCGCTGGCAAGCCGGGCGACGCCCAGGCGGTGGATCGCAAAATCCAGGTCCAGGCATCTGACCAAATGAGCTTCAATCCGGAAGATTGGACAATCAGACCCGGCGAAACCGTCAAGTTTGTCGTCACCAATATCGGCCAGCTGCCACACGAGTTCGTGATCGACACCCGCCAGGGTAACGCTGAACATCGCGAAGCCATGATGGCCGCCATGGCCGACGGCGAAGCCATGATGCACGAAGACCCCAACGCCCTGATGCTGGCCCCCGGAGAAACCGGTGAGCTCGTTTGGACATTCACCAAACAAGGCACGTTCGAAGCCGCCTGCAATATTCCCGGTCACTATCAAGCTGGCATGAAAGCCACCATCGATGTAGACCAAGGCTGATTCCTTCGCCCCATCCAGTCGCGATGGAGTCGCCTTTCCCCGCCCTGTTGATCCACGTCAGCTTTTACAATGACGCCCTTGGACGTCTCTTGACCTTCCATCTACTGTAAGGCCTATCTTGAGTCACAGCTCAACCGACTGCGGCATCGCAAGGAGTGACCATGGCTACCCACACCGAACATTCACACGTCCATTCTTCCCATTCACCGGCCGAACACCAGCGGGACCCTGTCTGTGGCATGTCAGTCACTCCCAAGGAGGAAACGCCTCAAAGCCATCATCAAGGTAAGCCGGTTTATTTCTGCAGTCAGCATTGTCGGCGTAAGTTCGAAGCCGACCCCGAGGCCTACCTACAAAGCCACGATCCGGTCTGCGGAATGACAGTCAACCGTACTGAAGCGGCCGGTGTCGCCCGTCATGAAGGCCAGACTTACTTTTTTTGCTCATCGGGCTGCCAACATAAGTTCGAACAGGCACCCGATACCTATCTGGGAGACAGGTCCGAGCCGGAACCGGCGCCGAAAGGCACCCTCTATACCTGCCCGATGCACCCGGAAGTGGTGCAGGAAGGCCCCGGCAGTTGCCCGAAATGCGGCATGGCACTGGAACCGATGACCCCGTCCCAGGAAGACACCGGCCCCAACCCCGAACTGGTGGATTTCACCCGGCGGTTTTGGGTGAGCCTGGTGGCATCGGTGCCGCTGTTGATCGTCACCATGGGACCCATGCTCGGGCTGCCGATCCGCGAATGGATTGGCGAAAGCCGGTTGACCTGGATCGAACTGGTACTGGCCACCCCGGTCGTGTTGTGGGCGGCGATTCCGTTTTTTCAGCGGGGCTGGCAATCGGTCAAACATGTCAGCCCTAATATGTGGACTTTGATCAGCCTCGGCGTTGGCGCGGCCTACGGTTACAGCCTGGTGGCGACGCTGTTTCCCGGGGTCTTTCCTCCGGCTTTCCGTATGGACTCCGGCAAGGTGCCGGTTTACTACGAAGCCGCCGCTGTGATCGTCACCTTGATTTTCCTCGGCCAGGTGCTGGAACTGAGGGCACGCGAACGCACCGGCTCGGCCATCAAAGCATTGTTGGATCTGGCGCCGAAAACCGCCATTCGCGTCAACGACCTGGGCGATGACGAGGAAATTCCACTGGATCAGGTGCACAACGGCGACCGCCTGAGGGTGAAACCCGGCAGCAGCATCCCGGTGGACGGCTCTGTCGCTGAAGGCTCTTCCACGGTGGATGAATCCATGATCACCGGTGAGCCCATTCCGGTCGAGAAAGCCAAGGGAGACACCCTGACCGGCGGCACCCTGAATAAACAGGGCACCCTGATCATGACGGCCGAACGGGTTGGCGCCGATACGGTGCTGTCTCAGATCGTCGATATGGTCGCTAAGGCACAGCGTTCCCGCGCGCCGATTCAGGGTCTGGCCGACCGGGTATCCAGTTACTTTGTGCCGACGGTGGTGCTGATCGCTGTTGTGTCTTTTATCGTCTGGTCGCTTGTTGGGCCGTCTCCAGCCATGGCGTATGCCATTGTCGCGGCAGTCTCGGTATTGATCATCGCCTGCCCCTGCGCGCTGGGTCTGGCAACTCCGATGTCGATCATGACTGCGACCGGGCGCGGCGCCCAATCCGGCGTATTGATCAAGGATGCAGAAGCACTGGAGCGCTTCGCCCATGTGGATACCCTGATTGTGGATAAAACCGGCACCCTGACCGAGGGTCGCCCCGCCGTTACCGATGTCAAAGCCCTGGGTGGTCATGACGAGGCTGACCTCCTGTTGTGGATCGGCAGCCTGGAGCGCAGCTCCGAGCACCCTCTGGCGGAAGCCATCGTCAACCGTGCGCGGGAATCCGGTGCCCGGCTGCAGGAGCCCGAAGCGTTCGATTCCGTGACCGGCAAAGGTGTGACTGGCCGGGTGAACGGTCGTGATCTGCTGATGGGTAATGCAGCCCTGTTCAAAGATCACAACATTGATCTTGCTGAACTGGAAAGCGACGCCCAGGCCCTGCGCGAAAAAGCCAAGACTGTGATGTACATCGGGGTAGATGGCGCCCTGGCCGGACTGATCGCCGTGCAGGATCCGATTAAAAGCACCACGGCCAATGCCATTGCCGCGTTGCAAAGTCAGGGCTTCAGGGTGGTGATGGCCACCGGTGACAACGAGACCACCGCTCAGGCCGTCGCCCGCGAGCTCTCTATCGATGAAGTCCGCGCTGGAGTGTCCCCGGAAGGCAAACAGAAGCTGGTCGAGGAATTCAAACAACAAGGACGCAAAGTCGCCATGGCGGGCGACGGCATCAACGACGCTCCAGCCCTGGCGGCGGCCGATGTCGGCATCGCCATGGGCACTGGCGCGGATGTCGCTATGGAAAGTGCGGGCATCACACTGATGAAAGGCGACCTGACCGGCATTGTCCGCGCGCGTTACCTGGCCCGGGGCACGTTGCGCAACATTAAGCAAAATCTGTTTTTTGCCTTTATCTACAACACGCTGGGCGTCCCGGTAGCGGCGGGTGTTTTCTATCCACTCTTTGGGGCTTTGTTGTCGCCCATGATCGCGGCGGCGGCGATGAGCCTGTCTTCCGTTTCGGTGATTGGCAATGCGCTTCGCCTGCGGACCATTAAATTGGATAAACCCTTGGAACAGACCCGACACTGAGCACGGCTAAATGTTTGGCATGAATAAACGGAGAGGCTACCCAAGACAAGGAGAAACGGCCACCCTGGAAATGCCATTGAAGAAAGAGGCATCGTAGCCGAGTTAAAGCCCCCGCTTGCGTGGCAAGGCCGGGGGCTTATTGCAGCAATGGGCGCTTCGGGATCGGGCGTTTAATCTCGCATTGGCATCCACGTATCGGTACCAGGCGCTCTTGAAGCGAACCCAGGGACCCAGGGCGACAATGTCGTGCTGGCTTATCCAACGTTCGATATCAGGCCATTGAATTTCACCGGCATCATACTGTAACGCCAGTCGGTGATGCCGAAGAACGACCCGATGAACACCGGGCCATTCATTTAATTCCTGCAACGCCTCTCTCGAGACTTCACTGTTAAGGCGGATGGTTCGACGCACCAATGCACCGCCGCTCATGCATCGCCCCCCGTCTGATTACTCACCACCACGACTGGCCTTTTCACGTTCGAGCCACAGGTCGTAGGTTTCATTCGGCCAGTAACTCTGGAAGCTGGCGATAACGTTGATGATTTGCTCATCGGTCAATACATCGCCCCAGGCAGGCATCACACCACCCACCGGTTCGCCGCCTTCTTCAATCACCATTTTCAAGACCGCGAGCGGATGGTGCCAGGCGTGGGCGCTGCCGTTCAAGGGCGGCGGCGGATAGTTGCCATTGGCATCCAATTTTTTCCAATCCGGTGTCGAAGCGGCTTCGGCACCATGACAACCGGCGCAATATTGGGCAAAAGTCTCCTTACCCGCCGAAGCCTGCGCTTCGGTGAACCAACGACCGGTCCCTTTTTCCGGTGCCAGTGAGAGGGTGGTGGGGTCGATGGTCGCGGAAGACTCGTTACCGACAGCCGGACCCGATTCCTGCGTACAGGCCGCCAGGACCAAGGCGGTTGTTACTATCAATGCGTTCTTCATATCAATTTCCAAAACAATGAATGAAAGTAGCGGCTCTTCTACTGCTTGCTGGAGCTCAAGCTACTTCAAACCAAGTCACCATTCCGGTGGCTTGGTGGTCGATCATATGGCAATGAATAAGCCACTTGCCGGGTTCTCCGGCCACCATTCGAACGGTCAGCTCCTGCCCTCGTTCCAACGTCAGGCTGTCCTGCCATTTGCCTTCCGCCCACACATGATGCCCATGCCAGTGCAGAGTATGGGCGAAGGAGGTACGGTTGTTTAACCGCAGTTCCACGGTTTCGCCCCGAGCGGCACGGAACAGCGGCGCGTCTCCCAACCCGGCCTGACCACTGAGCGCCCATACCTGATCGTGTTCGACCAACTCCTGAAAGGAAAGTGTCTTTCCATCGAAGCGGGCCGATGCCAGCCGCCCCATAGCCCCGCCTTCGATCTCCAGCGGAATGGTTTTCGCTACCGTCCCGGCCGGGACGGGCATGGGGTTCGGCGGCAAAGTCATGGCTTCGGGTGCATACAAAATGCTGGGCGTGTTCCCTGCACCGACCTCGACTCTGGCCACTTCCAAGGGATCACGCCCGCGCACCGGCATCAATACTCGGCCGGTGTCGCGCGCTATCCAGCCGATATCCCAGCGTTCGCCCGGCCCTATCCGCCACCCATCGGGTAGAGGTTCCGGGGCGGGCAGCGGCTGGCCGTCTTTTGCCAGCAGGACGGCTCCCGGCATTTCCGCGCTCAACTCAAAGATGCGATTGGTGGCGCTGTTGACCACTCGCAAGCGCACCCGGTCTCCGGCAATGGCCTCGCCAACCCAGGGGCTTCTTTGGTGGTTGATGGTCAGGAAGTTCCCGGTTCGACCGCCATGGGCCTTGACGTTGAGGTTGCTGAAATCCGGATCGAGGCTGTAATCCCGGCCGATTAACCAGTCATCCAACATCAGAGTCCAGTCCCGTTCGAACACAGGCTCCCGATCCGATTCCACGATCAAGGCGCCATAAAGCCCTCTCGCCAACTGCTCGATGGCATTGTGATGGCTGTGGAACCAGAAGGTTCCGGCATCCGGCGAATTCAATTCGTAGTCGAAGGACTCACCTGGCTGGATGGGCGCCTGAGTCAGTCCCGAGACACCGTCCATAGCGTTCGCTACCCGCAGACCATGCCAATGCACAGAGGTCGGCACCGGCAACCGGTTGGTGACCCGTATTCGTTGTGGTACGCCCTGTTTCAAACGGATGACCGGCTGGTCGTACTGCCATACCGCCGTCGGTTGGTCGAACCAGGCATTAGTGCTTTCCATGGCCGCCAAATGTATAAACGGCTGCTCCGGCTCGTTCGCCCAAAGGCGCCACGGCAGTATGGAGGCCGCCGTCAGTTGGGCCGCACCCAGCAGCCATTGTCGTCTTGTGGTATTCACGACCTAAAAATCCTTATGCTTTCACCGGCTCTTCACTGCTTGGGTGGCTCCGTAGGCTCACTGAACGCCAGGAAATACAGCAACCCCAGATTCAGCAACGGCACTAACGAGAGTACGCTCAGCACGCCCGGGTAGCCCAGCCGTTCGCATATCCGCCACATGGGAACCACCACCAGCACGGCGACCAAGGGCCACCAGAACCAGTGCATACCCCAACTCATATCGAACATCATGTTTCGTCCTCCTCGGTCGCTTCGGTGGCTTGGCGCTACATTTGATGCGCTTCAGTTTCGACACCGTTGATTTCCTGAACTTCACGTACGAAGGCCAGAATGTAGGTCATATCTGAAAAGCCTATGTGTTTTTGCGGCGGCATATTGCCGAATGGCCAATGGTGCTGGCGTACTCCCTGGGTGACGGCCCGGTAAAACGCTTTATTGGAATGGTGGCCGGGATTGTAGATGGGGTGAATCAACGGCGGCCCGATATCAGACCCCTGACCATTCACGCCATGGCAATTGGCGCAGGTGTTATTGAAAATTTCCTGCCCCTTGGCGGCGTTCTCAGACAATCCCGCCACGGTGACATCCACATGGTTTTGTTTGTGATCGGCCCATGCCGGAGTGGCGGCGCCCATTAGCCACACCAAGGGCAATACACAGGCGGCAATGAACACCGCCATAAAGGCCTTGCCTTTCAGACGATCCAAGAGGGGTTTCATAAGGTTTCTCCGAACTCAAAGAGACTGCCGTTGCCGGTGTTGTGCGGCCTGGGGCATTCCCATTTCAATAAAGACAGCCGTCAGGCCGGTATCGACCGGTGGCTGCCCCGCCGAGGCAAATGACGTTCAGAGACTGGGAGGACGTTCCAGAGGGTTGCGATAGCCGGTATGCGGCGGGAAGTCGGATAGAAACCCGTTCTGGGCCGAGGCAAGATCAGAACCAGGTGCCAAGAATCGGATGGAAGGAAGAATGGAAACGTTGCCGCAACCGGAAGAAAAACACCCGGCACGGCCCTGCGAAGCCGTATCGCCCATTTGGCAATGATCACCCTTGTGATCCAGGCAATCGGTTGTCATCGGCATGGAAGAATCGGTTTGGGAAAGACCCGCCTGCACGGTACCCGCCGAAACGGCACCCGCCTGCAACTGGAATAAAACCAGCAACAGAACAAGGCAGTAACGGAGTAGTTTAGGCGCGGTCATGTTGGGCAGCCAAGCGACAATCTGTATCGAAGGTTAAGCCGCCGGGCGCTGTTTTACCAGAGTATCAGGCTGTTTTTACAGCCTGAATACCTGATCTTGGTCATGATGTCGGCATTAATTTATCCACTCAACCCATTCCAAAGCAGGTGGTAAAACGGAATGCCCACCAAAACGTTGAAAGGAAAGGTCAGGCCGAGCGACGCCAGCATCGCAAGCCCGATATTGGCCGAAGGGATGGCCGCTCGAATGGCCACCGGGGCGGCAATATAGGAAGCACTGGCCGTCAGGCTGGCCAGGATGACGGCGGACCCGGCCGACAAACCCAGCAGCCAGGCCATGGTCAGCCCGAAACTGGACAACAAGGTGGGTGCGACCAGGGCGAACACCACCAACCGGGCGTGTTGCCAACGAAGGCTGCGCAAGGTGTCCGCCGCGACCAAACCCATTTCGAGCAGGAACAGGGCCAGAACCCCCTGGAAGGCACTGGTGTAGAGGCCGGTCACCGAGGCGCCGGCATTGGGGCCGTATAGCCAGCCGATCAAGACGCCGCCGACCAGCAGAATCACGCCTCTGTTGGTTAAGGTTTCATGCCAGAGGCCTGTGGTTTTGCCGGACTGATCGTCCCGGCTGAAGCGCCGGTAGAGCAACAAGCCCAGCAGAATGGCGGGCAACTCCAGCAGCACCAGGTAAAGCGTGACCTGGCCACCCACCACCAGTTCCTTGGCCTCCACATAAGCCAGGGCCACGGCAAAGGTACCGGCACTTACCGAGCCATAATGGGCGGCCAGACTGGCACTGTCGGCCAGGGAGAGACGGACGAGATAACGCACCACCGGAAAGACCACCAGCGGAATCAACACGCCGAGCAGCGCCACCCCGATCAGCTCCACCAGGAGCGACAGGCTCAGCGCGCCATGCAAGGCCATGCCGCCTTTCAGACCGATGGTGAGCATCAGCAACAGGCTGAGAATGTCGTAGGCGGCCTTGGGAATGGTCAGGTCGGAACGGACCACACCCGCCACGACGCCGAGAACGAAAAACATCACTACGATATCCGGCATTTGTTCCGCTCCTTAAGTTTTGGTGGCGCGCACTCTATCGCCGATGAGTAATTGATAGAAATAAATAGTTTTTAGCATGAGATAGATAATCATCTATAGTCGGCCTATGAGAATGCGCCAACTGACCATCCGTTTGCTTCAGGTATATGCCGAGGTCATCCGTTCCGGTTCCATTACCGCCACGGCTCGACAACTGCACCTGACCCAACCCACGGTGTCCCAACAGCTCAAACGGCTGCGCGACATCGTGGGCGAACCCATTGTCGAGCATATTGAAGGACGCATGGTGCCCACCGAGGTGGGCCGTGCGCTTTATCAGCTCAGTCAGGACCTGCTGAGCCGCGCGGATGCTTTCGGCCAGTATGTGGACTCGCATCGGGCCGGGGAACGGGGGCATTTCAGCATCGCCCTGGTCAATACAGCTCAATATGTATTGCCCCGCCTATTGGGCCCTTTCAGCCGCGCCTTCCCGGACGTGGATGTGACGGTGGAAATCGGCAATCGCCAGCAGGTACTGCATCGTTTCGAACGTCACGAGGACGACCTCTATGTGTTCAGCCATCCACCAGACGATGAAGCCGTTCTGGCGGCCCCTTTCCTGAGCAACCCTTTGGTGGTGGTGGCCCCGAGCCGGTCGGAATGGGCCGAGGCTGGTCACCTGACCATGGAACAGCTCAGGCGGGAACGCTTTCTGCTGCGGGAGCCTGGCTCCGCGACACGGCATCTGTTCGAGGGCTGGCTGCAAAGCCAGGGCATTCGGCTTGAGTCGACTCAGCAAATTGCCAGTAACGAGGCGATTCGTATCGCGGTCGGCTCCGGTATGGGGTTGGCCGTGCTATCACGCCATGTACTGCACGACCCCCATCCCGACACTGTGGTTCTGCCGGTGGAAGGGTTTCCATTGAAAAGCCACTGGCAATTCATCGTCCGGCGGGAGCGCCATCTCCCTCCGGCCGCACACCGTTTTCTGCATTTCGTGCGCTCCTCGCTGGTAGAGGAATTCCACGAGGCCGAGGGGGAGTCGGCCATTTCCGATCTGTTGGCGCGATTGGGGGCCTGACATTCCGCCCCTTCACGACAATCTGGCGGGCCGCCCCGTTTTCCCCTATCTTCTCGGCTATGAGGCATTTCGAAGAACACAGCTACAGCGCGCACTGCGCTACCGACAGGCACGATTTCCATCAACTTCTGGTGGGGCTGGATGGTGCCGTGGATATTGAAGTGGAAGGGCGCGGCGGTCGGATACAGACCGGCAGTGTCTGCATTATTCCGGCCGGGGCGGTACACCATTATCTGGCTCTGGGCACCCATAACCGTTGTTTGACGCTGAACCTCGACGATGCCGACCTTTTCCCCGAAGAACAGCCCCTGTTTGACCGTATTCAATTTCGGCAGCTCTCAAACATAAACCGGGACCCAAATGCCCTTTTTCACCACTTTTCAAGTGATACCCTGGCGCTCCCCAAAGCCCGTCTGAACCTGGCGTCCCTCGCCGCCCGGGTGATCTCCCGTCTGGAGGAGGCCTGGCCCCTGCCCCGCCTCGCCCGTGAGGCCAACCTGAGTGAACGCCAACTGCGGCGCCTGCTGCTTCGTGACACCGGTCTTGCGCCCCAGCAATGGTTGATGCGCTTACGATTGGATAAAGCGTTGGAGAGCTTGAAAACCTCCAGGGCGTCCATCCTCGATATCGCGCTTAACTGCGGTTTCCGCGACCCTGCCCATTTCAGCCGAAGAATACGCGCCCATACCGGCCAGACACCCCGGCAATGGCGCCAAAACATGGCCGATTCAGACAAGTATTCCTGACCGCCAACCGCCAGACTACCGCGCTCAACAGAGGATACAGTCATGAGCGGTTACGCCGGCCCATCCAACAAAGCCACTCTTTGGGGCGCTACCACCCTATTGAACTGGGCCACCCTGGCCTTGTTTACCCAACTCGCCGGACCGGTCCCCCCTTTCCTGCTGACGGCATTGTGCCTGGGCGGGGCGGGCGTGCTGGCCCTGGTCGGTTTTGTGGTGAAAGGAGAAGCCAAGACGTTACGGGCCACCTTAAAACAGCCGTTGCCCGTCTGGCTTTTGGGGATGGCTGGCCTGTTCGGTTACCACTTCCTATATTTTGTGGCCCAGCAAAACGCACCCAGCGCCGAGGCGGGGTTGATCAGTTATTTATGGCCGCTGCTGATCGTGCTGCTCACCAGCCTGTTGCCCGGTGAACGGTTGCGTTGGCACCATGGCCTGGGTGGTTTGGCCGGTTTCCTGGGCGCCGCATTGTTGATCGGACCCACCGGGCTATCACTTTCCGGGGAGCACGGCCTGGGCTATCTGGCGGCCCTGACGGCCGCTTTCGTATGGAGCGGTTACTCGGTGCTGTCACGGCTGTTCGCGAAGGTGCCGACCGTCATGGTGGCCTGGTACTGCCTGGCGTCGGCCGTGCTGGCCGCTTTGTGTCACCTTCTCTGGGAACCCCGTGGCTGGCCGGTCGGAGCCAACGCCTGGGCTGTGGTGGCTTTGGGCCTTGGCCCGGTCGGAAGCGCATTTTTCACCTGGGATTACGGCATTAAACACGGCAATCTCCGGCTTCTGGGTCTGTTGGCTTATTTCACGCCGGTCCTCTCGACCCTGATCTTGATCATGGCTGGAATCGCCCAAGCCACGCCTACGCTGGGCATCGCCACGCTGTTGATTGTGGCCGGAGCCGTAATCGGCAGTGACCAGCTTAAACGGTGGAAACCAACGCCGAGCGCAGCCAATAGGCGACCTCCGCCGAAGACTGAGGGTTCTGGCCGGTAATCAGATGGCCATCCTGGGCGACCAGAGCCTTCCAGTTGTCGACGCCTTCGTGTTCGGCACCCAGCTCCTTGAGCCGGGTTTCGAGCAGAAAGGGAACCTTATCGAAACCACCGGCTTCCAGTTCTTCCGCGTCGGTGAAGGCGCAGACTTTCCGACCCTTGATCCAGGGCGTACCGTCTTCTCGTTTCAGACTGGTGAAGGCTGCCGGGCCATGGCAGACGGCGGCGATGATTTTTTCATCCCGGTCAAAGGCCTTGATCAGTGCCTGCAACCTGGGGTTATCCGGCAGGTCAAATACCGTGCCGTGGCCGCCCGGAATATAGAGGGCATCGAAATCCTCGGCGCGGAATTGATCGAATGGTTCGGTATTTTTCAGGCGCTGTATGGCTTTTGCCCAGTCGGTGGCCTGCTGCTCTGTTGGTTTACTGTTGGGGTCGACCGGAACCTCGCCGCCTTTGACAGAGCTGACGGCAATATCGTGCCCGGCATCCACCAACGCCAGATAAGGCACCGCGAACTCTTCCAGCCAAACACCGGTGGGCGATCCATCCAGCATTTGGTCGTGGCTGGTCAGCACAAAGAGTATCCTGCTCATGGCAATGGCCTCCTGTGTGATGGGTGTAGTGTCAGCATGGTGACGATTGTGGTGAAACCAATGGCAGGTAACGCCCATAAACAAAACACCGTTCACATTCTTTCAGGTATTGGGTCTCAAATTGGCTGACCGGGATGGATCTGTTTCACAGCAAGACTAAAGGAGACTGGTTGCGAATTCGCGCAACGCCTATGCTTGAACGTTCTGACCTCTCCTTTGAACGTCGTCAATAAGGAAATGATGTATGTTGTCGCGGTTTTACCATCACGCTCTCCCCCTGGTCCTCGGGCTCAGCCTTACCGGTTGCCAATTGGAATTGCCCAGCACTGAAAAGGACGAATCATCGGACGGTTCCCAGTCGGAAATCAACGACTCCCGATACCAACCCACCGTCGGTATACGCTGGCAATGGCAGTTGAAAGGCTCGGTCAATACCGGTTACAACGTGGCGTTATACGACATCGACCTGTTCGACAGCTCAAAGGAATTGATCAGCACCCTTCAGGAGAGCGGACGCAAAGTCATCTGTTATTTCTCCGCCGGCAGCTATGAAGAATGGCGCCCAGATGCCGGTCAGTTCAAGGCGGAAGCCATCGGTCACACCCTGGATGGCTGGCCGGACGAACGTTGGTTGGATGTCCGACATCCCAGCCTGGAACCCATTATGGAAGCACGGCTCGATCTGGCGCGCGAAAAAGGATGCGACGGTGTCGAGCCGGATAATGTCGATGGATATAACAACGAGAGCGGGTTTGCACTCTCCGGCGATGACCAGCTAGCCTATAATCAATTCCTTGCTCAAGCCGCTCATGAGCGTGGCTTGTCCATCGCTTTGAAAAACGATCTGGATCAGGTTGAGCAACTTGTCGATTATTTCGATTTCGCCGTGAACGAGGAATGCTTCGCTTACGAAGAATGCGACAAACTGAAGCCTTTTATTGACGCGGGCAAGCCGGTTCTGAATGTTGAATACGACATGGTGCTGGCGACCGACGCCGTCGCACAGCAGGCGTTGTGTGAGCAGGCCAATCAACTGAAATTCAGCACTCTGATTTTACCACTCGATCTGGACGACAGTTTTAGAATTGACTGTCAGGATATTTGAGTTCTGAAAACCTGCCAGGGAACGTCTGAACAATTCCCGCGGATCTACGGGAATTGTTCAGAGACGCCCTAAAGCATCTCCTGATATTCTTTTTTGAATTTCAGGTGATGCAATCTGGCCCGGCCAAACCACCACTTCATCAGGAAGTAATACAAGTAGAGCAGAACGGCTGAGATTAACAGCATGATCCCGACGTCCAGCCATACCTTTACTTTCAGTGCATCGACCAACGCCAGCACACTCATTACCGTAGGCGAGAGAATCAGCGACGACAGCACCAACGCCAAGACAAAAATATAAAAACCGGTCAACGACCATTTCAGCCAAAACCAACTTCGATAAACCGAGCGGTGCTTTTTCGGAACCACCCAGCTGAACAAGGTTGAAAATATAGCACCCCGCGCTACAAAGACGGCCAGCAGTGTTCCATAAAAAAGATACTCACCAAGGCTCTCGGCCTGCGAAAGATTGGTGAGCATCGCCACCCAGAAAATACCAATAAACACACCCCATAGGATGCGACTGAAGCCCCTGTTTGAGGGTTGGGTGGAGGTCGTTTTATGAATTTTCTCATGCAGAACCGGGTCGACATAGCGGCCTTCTTTTTTGTCACTGTTGATCGCATAAAAAATCAGTGACAGGTCTTGTCGATAACGCACGTAAAATTCGCGTTCCCGTTTTGACCACCCAAAAAGCCGATCCATTTCCTGAATGGTTTTTACTGGAATATTGGTGGTGGTCGCCAGGAAACCACTTTTGGGGGCTATGTTCGTCATCAGCCATTCGAACACGGACTGACTGAGTCGTTCGAAGCCGTCGAAATGGTTCAACTCAGAATGCTGCAATACGGCCTGTAGCGATTTGTCGTCTTTGTAGCGGCTGGCTTTCCAACTGTCCAGGGCGGCAATCACTTCCGTATTCAGTGAACGATAATCAGGGCGTACAGGTTGCGGTTCTTCCGGAGTCAGTTCTTCTGGAGGAGAATAACTGAAATCCTGTTGGTAGATGGGCTTGAAAGGCTGATCATACCGTGCGGGTTCTTGTCTGGGATTTAGTGACGGCTCTGGCGGAGAAGACAGCTCCTGAACCCCGGGTTTTGAAGGCTCCTGATTCCGATTCTTCTTGGCGACGCGTCGTCCCGCTTCGAAAGCCGCCCGAATGCGACTGAACGCTTCGGGGTCATCATCGGGTCGGTGATGCTTGATTAATGCGCTGTACGCTCTTTTTATTTCCGCCGTATCGGCATCCGGACTCACGCCCAGTACTTCCCACCACATCAGAACCAGGCCTCACCTTCAAGGGCATCCAGCGCCCGAACAAAACGGTCCGACTCCTTGTCGATCAGTTTCGTATCCTGTGTGGCAAGCAAACGGGAGAACGCATCCATCAACGCCCCGATCTGCTCGCGTCGGTCACCGACCGATTGCTCATACAAGCGCTCGGCGCGCGATAACCAGGCGCGATTTTTCGACTGGTCGCGCGGGTGTATTTTCAATTCCGCCAGTCGGGCCAAGGCGGCCTCGACTTCCTCGTCTGACATTTTCCCGGGCGTTTGCTGAATGACCATCCGATTCGTTTCACCGTGGCCGGTTTCCGTCACCACTTCGAGAATGCCATTGACGTCGTAGGTAAAACGCACGTCCACATAGCGGTTTCTCGCACCCTCGCCGAGATTGATCTTGATTTCGCCCAGCGCCAGGTTGTTATCCACATAGCGGCTTTCGCCCTGATAAATGGGTATCCGCAATTCGGTTTGTTCGTTGTTGACGGGCACATAACGATTTTCACGGCTGATCGGAATGGTCTGATTGCGTTCGATAATGGGGTTGAACAACAGACTGTTCGGGTCGGCATCGTTGTGAATACCCACACCCAATGAATAGGGCATGACGTCCGTCATCACCACTTCGTTGAAGTCTTCATTGCGCGCGACCATCGCCGCCACCAAAGCCGCTCCCTTGGCAACAACGTGGTCCGGATCTTCCGTCTGGCGGGGAAAGCGTTTGAACAAACGGGTGACGAACTGGTGAAACAACGACATCCGCGTGGCACCACCGATGAGCACAACGTCGTCGAAATCTTCCGGGCGCAATTCGGCGTCCTGCATGGCGCCGATAATAGGCGTGCGAATGCGCTCAACCAGGGGAACGCATAAGCGATTGAATTCCGTTTCGGTAAGTTCCAGCGTTTCTGTTTCCGACACAGGAATAATTACCTGCTCGGAATTGCCAAGCGCGCGCTTCGCCTGCTCGGCCAATTGGTAAAGGCGATGCCCGGGTAAGGTGAGTTTGAAACGTGAGCGGGCTTCGTTTTCTATCCAGTCCGAGAGGGCTTTGGTGAAGTCCTCCCCACCCAGGAAGTTGTCCCCGGCGCTGGCGTGCACTTCAAACACGCCCTCGAAATATTCCAGCAGGGTGACATCGAACGTGCCGCCTCCCAGATCCAACACCAGATACTGTTTATCGTCTTCCACATCGTTCAAACCGTACACCAACGCCGCCGCCGTCGGCTCATTCACCAGACGCGGCACCTCAAGACCCGCCAACCGGGCGGCCTGACGAGTGGCATTACGCTGGGTGTCGTTGAAGTAGGCGGGCACGCTGATGACGGCCTCAGTCACCGTCTCACCAAGATAGGCTTCGGCATCGGCCTTAAGCGATTTGAGCACCAGCGCGGAAAGTTCCTCCGCGCGGAACCGATCCTTACCCAGCTTCCACTGACGATCGGACCCCATGAACCGCTTGAACGCATGGACGGTTTTTTCAGGATGACTGACCAACCGCTCCCGCGCTGGCCGGCCGATCAGGTATTCGCCATTGTCATCCAGGCTGACGACTGACGGTGTCAGATAGTCGCCATGGGCATTGGGGATTAACTCGGGGGTTTCATTGCGATAGGCCGCCACCAGAGAATGGGTGGTACCAAGGTCTATTCCGATAAGGGGCATTAATCCATTTCCCTGTTTTTTGGAGGACGATACCGAAAGCAGAAGATTCAGGCTAGCTTCGAAAGGTGTTTTATTAGCGGGGGAAGCGCTTTCTCCGAGCAATGGATGTCCTTTTGCAGGCGCAACTTCCCACTCTGCATGGAGTAGCATTGGTAGCCTCGTCCCTTAAGCGTGAGAATTTACCCAGTCTTCGACTCTAAGCCCCGGCACACGTTCAAATTCCTTTAAATTATTCGTCACCACAATCAACCCCCGGGATCGGGCGTGGCCAGCTATCATTTGGTCATAAGGGCCAATGGGAGTGCCCTTCTTGGCCAGCTCTGCTCTTAATTGTCCGCTATGAATTGCAGCTTCTGTATCATATTCCAAGACCTCCAATCGAGCGGAAAAACCCTCGATAACCTTCAAGTTTTTATCCGGCATTGCGGATTTCTCGGCACCGTAGATGAGTTCCATTAAGGTGACCGTGCTAATACACAGCTGGCCTTCGTGCTGGTTAAAGGCTTCGCGAACCTGAGCTGGTTTATTCTTAATGGTAAAAATACACATATTGGTGTCCAACAGGTACTTGAGCATCAAAAACCTTCCCGTTCCTGATCTTCCGGCTGTTCACGATCCGCCATGAAATCTGGCGATACGCACTCGCCTTCGAACCAGCTGTCCCAAGATTCGCCTGCCGGTGTGATAATACGAGTTCGGCCAATCGCAATGACCTCGACTTTTTTTATTTCCTCAGGAAAGGCCACAGCCTTTGGCAGACGAACGGCCTGGCTACGATTGCTTTTGAAGATGGATGCTTTTTCCATGGCGTACTCCTTCCCAGAGCCCGCTGGGATATGTCACAAGTATATCCCAGTATAGTTATCCATCTTACGGATGCAAACACTGACTTTCTTTAGGAGGCGATCCGATAAGCGAATGAGTTGCTGAGAAGGGAAGCTTCAAACTGATCGTAGAGACAGGATTTGAAACTGCGCGCCCTGCCTCCCGAAGGTGGACACCAACATTCCATAACCCATTGTTTTAAAAGCTTTTTTATTCGACCTAGGCGTTCAAAACACTCGTTTAGCGAGCAGTTTATAGCGGCCTACTTCTGGCCAAAAACCGCTGTATATGGGATCTGAAAGCACTCTCTCCATGTCAACCATTTTGGTTATATTTCTTAACTTTCAGTCCGATACGCATTGAATACTCACCGAATGAGTCACTCAGGGTAGCTTTATGGGGTGGTAACTACCTGGCAGCCAATGGCAACCAAAAACATGAAATAAATCAACCTACGAGGTTGACGCCAATCTTGTCTTTGGTTAATCTGTCGCTGAAATTAGAGGTGCAACTAATGTACCCATAGGAGGAATCATGATTACGAGATTTGGAAAAACGGTTCGAAAGTTAAGGGTGGAGAAAGAAATCACTCTGCGTGAAATGGCTTCCGACCTTGGTTTCTCGTCCGCATTCCTCTCTGCTGTTGAAAGAGGGACAAAATCCATTCCTCGAGGCTTGAGCAACAAGATCGTAATGTTTTATAAGCTTGACCAAGAGCAATGTGAGGCGTTGCAGAAGGCTGAAGTTCTCTCTGCTGGAAAGGTGGAAGTGGAAACCGAAGGACTTGATGAAGATACGATCGATTTCGCAGCTGCTTTTGCGAGGAAAGCTTCGACATTAAGCCCGGAGCAAATTGCGGAATTGCGCAGGATCATGGAGGGTGACTGATGTTTGTACCTCGAGGCCTGCCAGTAGCACCACGTAGTGGCGACCAAATAGAAAAAATAGGCAATATGCTCCGTGGCGGGGCTCGAGGCTATCTTGATATAGTCAAATTTGCTGAACATACATTGGCTGAGGTAATTGATGGGTTTGACTTAATACCGGTTTCACCAGATAAGCTACCGCCCTGTACTGAAGCATTAGCTGATGTGACTAGGCCAATAATAAAGGTTAGTGAACATATATATGATGCAGCTTGTGACGGTGCTCACAGACCGAGATTCACTATAGCGCATGAGATCGGGCATCTTGTGCTGCACAGAAATCAGCTATCGGCTTTTGCGCGGCGAAGTGAAAAGACACCTCATCAAGCTTACGAGGACTCAGAGTGGCAAGCGGATACCTTCGCAGGTGCAATTTTAGCCCCTCTGATCGAAGTTAGATCATTTGGGAGAATTCAGGATATATCAGACACATACGGGATTTCATACTCAGCAGCAACGATTAGATACAAGAAGTCCCGTTAAGAGGTGAGAGCTGACCAGGGTGGGGCCCTGGTCAGTAGATCAGCGAGCACTCGGGAATCGCTGACCTTGCAACTACGTTTTAGCAACGTGACAGTAAGATAGTCACTTTTTCAGTAGTCTGCAAGCACAAATCCTCCCGAGTAAGGAGGTGAATATGCTTGAGCCGTAAACAGAAACAAGCACCTAAAGGTTTCAAGTGGGTATATACTCGCTACCGGAGGGTCAAGAACTCGAACAAAGTGCTTGATGCACATGATTACGGGTATGAAGTTTGGGCTTTCCTTGTAAGAGCCAAGGCCTAATTACCCAAAGTAATTTGAAGAAAAGGGAGCTATAAGCTCCCTTTATCTCCTTCAATCAACTTATATAGCACCTACTCGATGCTTGCGATTCACGTTATAAAGCGTCGGCTTACATTGAGCATCGTCTAATACCTACAAAACTGGTTTTTCAGTGGACTTCCAATTCCAGTCTTCTATATGCCTTGGGATGCTGATTCGAGCTGAAGAGATAAGGTCAGTGACCTGTTTTCTTTCCATTGCTAGTTCGTCTTTGGCCTTTTGTTCCTTTTCGGGTAGCTGAAGCCTTTTTTGGGGTAGGTTTGTCATCTTCATTCTCCTCAATCGCATCCGTTGCTTTTGCGCCGGTAGATGGATCTTCATTGTTCTCTTTACTAGTTGAAGGCTCAAGATCATTCAATCTTTGTACCAATGGATCATCTTCACCAACAGCAGGACCAAAAAAATCAGTACTAGGGAACAGTTCAGCCACATGTTTTGGTGGTCTACTAACGTTAACAAACAGCTGTCTTGCTTCTTTGCGGTCGATCACAAACGAGTGTGATGGATACCCATTTAATAGACTAACCAATGCATCATGCTTAAGGTTCTTTGACTTACTGGAAAGTCGAACCCCGTAGGAAAACGCAATCATGTTAGCCCGCTGGGTCTCTCCAACTCTAGAGGGGTCTATTTGAGCATAGATAGGTGCATATGCACCGACTGTCAAGTCAGTGGCGATTTTAGCAGCAATTGATGTGGACAATCCACCACCAAGCTTGATATCGATCAGAGTATGTTTGAAAGTATTTCTCATTTCCCCGCCTAGATAGTCAATCGCTTGAGGCAGGTCTAGACCTGAGCTCCGCTCGAATAGCTCATCTTTTCGAGAGATCTGTACATCAAGTGGGCCTAGCTCACCAGAATCTGCAATGATCAGCTCGGTCGCTCCGATGGCAATTAAGGTGCCAGCTGACTTGCATTTACCCGGTATAAATAATTTGAAGCCTTTCTCGTAATGATGGTGAAGAGCTCGGCAAATCCGGTAAGCAGCATTTGCATCCCCCCCAAGTGTTCCAAGAACTAGCATTGCCTTTTGAGCGCCATTTTCTGGAGGTTCATTCGCAAGAATTTTGCAGAGTTCGTGGTATCCCTGCATATTTATGCTACCTAGATACAAAAATATGTCGGCATGTGTGCTTTCGGCATCAGTTGAGTGACTAGCCTCTGTTCCTTCCATTACTCCCTCCAACAACTCGGATAGACTTCAGTATTCCGAACCCTAATCAGTATTTTGCAGACTAGTATAGATTCTAGAGTAGTACCACAAGACAAGTGGTTCCGGCTGAACCTAGAAGTAGTATTTAATTGTTAAGAAATCAAAACTCTCAAACCTCGACAATCTTACTCTGCAGCGCCAGCACTTCATGTACCAGCTGGCCACCCTCGATCATCGCCTGTTTCCCAGAGGACACATCTCTCTCCCTTCTCCGTGATCCCTATATCATGCCAGGTAGCCACAGTAGTGTTCCCATTACCATTGTTTCTCTGGACCGTGCCCACGGTTCGACCTTCGCCTTGCAGCAAGCGGCTGAACTTCAGACGAGGTGCGGGTGCCCATGCGATGCCTTCCATTATGACAGGCTGATAGACGGCGGCCGCGCCCTGGGCGGCGATACGGTTGGCGAGGATCAGAACTTTGTACTCCTGGCCAGCATTCGTGCGGAGTTATATACATACAGAAAAAGTAAAGTTAACTCTTGTAACCACAAAGCTTGCTAACTAGGGTCATACTGTATTTGGCAATAAAACAAATTGACATTAGGGCACTGAGAGGAAGGAGTGAAAGCTGCTGCAAGCCAGGCGGGGCGGGGCTTTGAAATTGGTCGGAGAGACAGGATTTGAACGGGCAGGCCACCCTGCTGCGACCGGGTCGCTTTCGGCCTATGGCGCTGATTACGAAATGCGGAAGTTTTGAAATTGGTCGGAGAGACAGGATTTGAACGGGCAGGCCATCCTGCTGCGACCGGTCGCTTTCGGCTCATGGCACGGGTGATGAAAAGGGGAAGACTTGGAATTGGTCGGAGAGACAGGATTTGAACCTGCGACCCCTACGTCCCGAACGTAGTGCTCTACCAAGCTGAGCTACTCTCCGACAGCGGCCGACACCAGCGTGTCTTGACCAATCCAAACGCCCCTATCGAACCCAACTCATTGATTTTATTGGGTTTTACGAACCCGAGAGCCAGTGGGCGTTTGAGCTGCGCAATAGTACGGAGTCCGGCCTGTGCCGTCAACCGTTAGCAGGGCTCCAGCACCTAAAATTGCCTTGATACGGGCGTTTACGGCCTGTTGCGTTGCCTGTTTTTCGGGGGGTCGGTATCCTTTGCGAATTAGTGCTGGGTGGAATCTCATGACCGAAGGCCGTACCAAATCCCGTAAGCTGGATCGGATCGATCTGAAAATCCTGCGCGCACTGCAGGATAACGCCCGTATGTCTTACGTGGAGCTGGCGGAGCGGGTCGGCCTGTCGACCACCCCCTGCATGGATCGGGTGAAGCGGCTGGAAAGTTCAGGCGTGATTCAGGGCTATCATGCCAAGCTCGACCCTCAGGCGCTGGGTCTGGAGCTGTTGGTCTTTCTGGAGATCACGCTGTCGAGCCAGTCGCCCGAGGCGTTTGACCAATTTCGCAAGGCGGTGGACGGGCTGAGTTACGTTCAGGAATGCCATCTGGTCTCGGGCCAGTCGGACTACCTGATCAAGCTGCGGCTGACCGACCTTGGCAGTTACCGCAAATACCTGGGCGAATTATTGCTGGCATTGCCACACGTTCGGGAATCAAAGAGCTACATTGTAATGGAGGAAGCCAAACAGACGGCGCTGCTGCCACTTGATTTAATCAGTCATCGCTTCAAACGTTGAAGGTTAGCAGCAAACAAGCCCCTGTAGGCTAGACAGTATCTATTAGGTCAGTTCATAAAAACGGAGGAAGGAATTCTATGAAAACCTGGCAAAAACTGGCACTGCCCATCGCCCTTACCGGCGCGGTGCTGAGCGGGTGTACCACGATGGACGCTTACACGGGCGAATCCCAGGTGAGCTCTTCAACCAAGGGTGCCATTGCCGGCGGTTTGATCGGCGCTGTCCTCGGGGCGGCGACGGCACCCAAGGATGAGCGCGCAAAACGTGCTTTGATTGGTGCCGGTATCGGCGGTGTGGCCGGTGGTGGCGTGGGCCTTTATATGGACCGTCAGGAAAAGCAGCTGCGCGAAGAGCTGACCGGCAGTGGCGTTCAGGTCCGCCGGACCGAGGAAGGCCAGATTGATTTGATCATGCCGGGCAACATCACCTTCGCCACCGACAGCTCCGATGTGAAAGAGGAGTTCATGGCGACACTGAGATCCGTCGCCAAGGTGGTGCAGGAATACGAAAACACCCTGGTAACCATCGAGGGCCACACCGACAGCACCGGTAGCGACAGCTACAACCAGATGCTCTCCGAGCAGCGCGCGGCCAGCGTGGCCGAGGTGTTGTTGTCGGAAGGAGTGGCTTTCGAACGGATAGCCGCGGAAGGCTACGGGGAAACCCGACCGGTGGCGGACAACAGCACACCGGAAGGCCGCTCGGCCAACCGTCGCGTTGAAATCAGCCTCGAAGCCATCGTGGCTGATCAGTGATGTTACGCTGAATGAGGAACGGGAGACGGGAGATGCTGATTCATGCGTCTTCCGTCTCCCATCCAGCGTCAAGCGCCTACATCAATCCCCGTAGTCGGCGGAGAAATCGTCATCCGAGTTCACGTGCTGGGCGCCTTTGGCGTAGTAGTAACTCGAGGTGAAGGAAAACCCGGCGCGTGATTTCCCTTCCACATTGGCTCTGTATTTCAGCCACAACTTTTCACAATCGGTCGTCGCTTCCTTTTCGCCTTTGATCATCTTGATGAACTGTTCTTCCACTTCGTTGATCGGTTTATGTTCGCCGACTTCCAGACGTCGGAATGTTTCCCCCAGACGATGCAGCAATTGCGCTTCGCGGATGGAGTAGTCGCCGGAGCGTTCCAGGCCATAGGGGTAGTTGCGGTTATCGGTAAAGGCTTTGAACAGGGTAAAACCTTCGGGGCTGAATGCGTCACTCATCTTTCGTCCTCCTGTCTGAAGGGTACGGCTGCGCGGGTCCGGGAGGCTGATCCCAAAACCCTTCAATGGGCGCATTCATAAAGTCTATACGCGGCTAAGTAAAACGAGTAATTTTTGCCGCCATGATTAACGAATTTGATGAGCACGAGGCAGCCCATCGGTGGACATCCAGCAACTGAAAACCTTCCTGGAAGTATGCAAGACCCGTCATTTCGGGCATGCGGCCCAGAATCTTTACCTGACCCAGTCGGCTGTGAGCTTCCGAATTCGTCAGTTGGAAACCCAGTTGGGTACGGCCTTGTTCATTCGCCATCGCAATAATCTGCAGCTGACGCATGCGGGCGAGCGGCTGAAAGTCCATGCTGAAACCATCCTCACCACCTGGCTGCGGGCCCAGCAGGAAGTGGCAAGCCAGGACCAACAAAAACGGACGCTCACCCTGGCCTCCTCGGCGAATGTGTGGAGCACCTGGCTCGGCGATGCGCTGGCCGAGGTCCATGCGCACCTGCCCGACCTGCATTGGCGGGCGGATACCGTCAACGGCGAGCAATTGGTGCGCCGCCTGCTGGACCGAACTCTGGACCTGGCCGTGATGACCGACCCGCCCAAGGTGGACGAGGTCACCACTCTGGCGCTGCGTCCGTTGACGTTGGTCATGGCAGCCCCGGTGGGCGTGAATATCGATGAGGCCTTGGTGTCGGCCTATGTTCTGGTCGACTGGGGCACCCGCTTTCTGTTGGACCACGCCAAGCGATTCGACACCCCGCCCTCGCCGGTCCTGCACACCGGCGATGCCCGCCTGGCGATGGCGTTCATTCGCCGTCATAACGGCTGTGCTTTCCTGCCGACATCGCTGCTGGAAGCGGAACCCGACGTCTGGCAGCAGATCGAGACCTATGGCGAGATGCACAAAACACTCTACCTGGCCCACCACGCCCACCATCCTGAACCCGATGTACTGGCCCCGGTCATCGCCTACCTCAAAAGTGGCTGAGCCACTACAATAGCGGATAGCGAACCCTTCTGTTCTGGAGCTGCGACCCGATGAAACTGGCTATTCTCGAAACCGATATCCTGCGTCCCCAACATCAGGCCACTTATGTGGGTTATGGGCGTATGTTCCAGTCGCTGTTCGACCGGGTGGGGGTCGATTGGGAAATGGATGTGTTTTCGGTGATTCAAGACGAATACCCGTTGGATAGGGACGCCTTCGATGCCTTCCTGATCACCGGCAGCAAGTACGACGCCTTCGCCGATGAGGACTGGATTGTGCGGCTGCGCGATTATTGCCGGGATCTGTTTGAACACGGCAAACCCATGGTCGGCATTTGCTTTGGCCATCAGTTGCTGGCGCATACGCTCGGCGGCAAGGCCGAACGGGCATCCGGTGGCTGGGGTTTGGGGGTTATGTCCTATGAGGTGGAGGAGCACCCGGAATTCGCCGACAGCGGCAAACCGGTCAAACTGCTGGTCAGCCACCGGGACCAGGTCACCGCCCTGCCCCCGGGTGCCCGCCGGTTATTGACCAATCCGTTTTGTGCCCATGCCGCTTTTTACATTCCCAACCGGGTACTGTGTTTCCAGGGCCATCCGGAATTCACCCATGACTACCAGCACGACCTGCTGGCTTTCAGGAAAGACGACATCAGCGCGGAACAAATGGCAGCCGTGCTCGACTCGATGGAAGACAGCCATGAAGGGGAGCGCATCGGTCATTGGATGCGGAACTTTCTGGAGCAAAGCCGACGTTGAGGGTTTACAACCCGCCGCTTAACTCGCACTCTCGGGTGATCATTCACTAACGGGAGACGTCATGCTCCGCCTGCAACACCAAGTGCTACGGCTCTTTCATCCATTACGCCCCCTGGCCTGGCCGTTGTTGATATTGGGGGCCTTGAGCTTTCCCGCCATGATCGCCCTGGCGGTCGCCAAACCGGACTTGAGAGGGGACCAACTGTTCATCGGCTGGGTGGCCGGTCTGGGTGTTCTATTGATGGGTATTCTTGTGTCCATCAGTCGGGCTGAAGCGCCACCGCGCCAGGGGTTGGGCAACCAGGTGAAGCGGGTTTGGGAAACCTTGGTGTTTTGGGCCTGGCTGGTATGTCTGGTGGCCTTTCTGAGCCTTGCGGTAAAAATACTGACGTTCCAGGGCTGATACGCCCAGAATTCCAATGCGCTAAAGCGGCGGAGTGGATTTTCCCGCGTAGGCGATACCGCCTTTACCGGACCGTTTGATGTTGTACATGGCGAGGTCGGCATGGTGCATCAAATGGTCCAGATCCTTGCCGTGCTGTCCGTATCGGGCCACCCCGATGCTGGCGGAAACGGCCAGTCGCTCCTGATTCACGTGCACCGGCTTTTCAATCACGTTGAGGATGCGACGAATGAAGGCGTCCAGGCTGCTCTGGCTGTCGAAGTCGTCGATGATGATGATGAATTCATCACCGCCCACCCGGGCGGCGAAGTCGGTTTTTCGTAACGAATCCCTCAGCCGGTGCGAGAGCACGGTTAGAACTTTGTCCCCCACCCGATGACCATAGCGGTCGTTCACGGGCTTGAATCCGTCCAGATCGATGTAGACCAAGTAAAAGGCCAGGCCCTGAACGTTGGCGCACATGACTTTGTTGTCGACGAACTCAGAGAGCAACCGTCGGTTAGGCAGGCCGGTGAGCGTATCGTGGTTGGCCATGTGCTCGATGCGTTCTTGGGCGGCTTCGATCTGGGTTTTCTCGTGCGTCAGCGCCTGGTTCAGTTCCGACAGTTGCTGGTGACTGATCGCATTGCTGAGTGTGATGGCGATGAAGGGCGCCAGTGAACTCAACAATTCCAGTTCCTGGTGGCTGAAACGTCCTGCTACTGCGCTCTGCAATGAAAACATGCCCAGCACTTCGTTGTTGTGAATCAGCGGCATGAAGAGTTGCGAACGGGGCAGGATGCGGCTGTCGCCGACCCAATGCACGCCTTTGTCGCGGCTTTCGTCTCCCAGCAGGATAGGCTCCCGCCTGAGAATGGTGCGCACAGCGCGGCTGTCACGTACGGAGTAGGGAATGCTGTAGGGCGCTATCTCGATGCCGTTGTCGATTATCATCCGGAATTCGAGGGCCTGGGCTTCCGGTCGGTTCAACGCCAGAGACAGAAAATGGGCGTCCAGACGCTCGGCGACGATCTGGTAAAGCGTACGGCCTATTTCATCCAAGTCGAGCGACGCCGCCAACTGACGGGACAGTTCGTTGATCAATTGCAGCCGTGTCTGGGTGGCTTTCAGCAGACGGTTTTCGTGGTCGGTGATCTTACGGGCCAGACGCTCGGCATCCATCTGAGCCTGAAACCGACGCAGTTGAATCTGGCGGCGAATATCCTGATTCTGCAGATTGCGTTCGACATCCAGCGCCATGCGCAGCACCAGCAGGGCCGCGCGGTATTTGCGTGCCTTTTCCAGGCAGATGGAGAGCGTCTCCAACGCCCGTTGCTGGATCAGGCTGAACTCCGGCAGCCCTTCCTGCCGCAGCCCCTTACGCAAGGTGTGCACCGCTGTGGAGAATCGGCCGGTCGTCGCCTGCACTTTCGCAAGCTCGATAAAGGCGTTGAGCCCGGAAACGCCCTCTTTGTCGAATTCGGGATGATCGATGGTGACTTGCAGGGTGGTTTCGGCTTCGACCAAGCGGTTTTGCAGCCGCTGGCAGCGCGCCACGGCGATCAGCGCCTGAATCTCCAGGTGGGCGTAATCCAGCTCGCGCGAGTAGTTGAGGGCGGCCCGGCACCCCAGCAGGGCGTCTTCGAAGCGGTTCAGCTTGCCGTGCATCTGGGCCTGCAGCAGGGCGGCCTCACCGAGGTTTTCCCGAGTGACATCGCTGGTATCGTAGCCCAGCGCTTCATTCAACAGGCGCTCGGCGCTGTCGAAGTCTTCAATCTCGTAATGCAGGGAGGCGAGATTGAGCAGGGCGGCAAAGGTGCCGTTGGTGTCACCGGTTTTCTGGTTCAGTTCCAGCGCGCGTTCATAATATTGCAACGCCTGACCATACTGCCCGATGCTGTGGTAAGCCATGCCCAGGCCGTTGCAGGCCCGTTTGATTTCATCGTCCCGCTCCAGCTGCTCGCCCAGAGCCAGCGCCTGGGACAGCCATTTGAGCGCCTCGACGTAATCACCAAGAAAGATATGACACCACCCTTGGTGGAAATACAGCCGACACCACTGGCTATCATCCGGTTCGACCACGCTGCGCGCTTGTTGCACCCACGCCAAAGCCTTGGCCGGGTCACTGATCATCAGTTCCCAGGCCTGCTGCAGCAGTGCATCGAAATCCATATCGCTGACAGGGGTCGTCACGGTCATGTCTCGTTTACAACATCGCGCCAGTGTATTGTTTTATTTGTTATACGGCGACCGGAGGTGTCGTTTGTGTCCGCCTTACACCTCAAGCAAGAAGGTCACCGGGCCATCATTCAGTAAAGAGACTTTCATGTCGGCGCCGAAACGCCCGGTTTCGACCCGGTCGTAACGGCTGCGGACCGCCTCCACCAGAGCATTGAACCAGTGTTCCCCGGCTTCCGGAGGCGCTGCGGAGGTGAAGCTCGGCCGCAAGCCTTTTCGGGTATCGGCCGACAGCGTGAATTGGGACACCAACAACAGCTGTCCCCCGACCTGCTGAACATTCAGGTTCATTCGGCCTTCGTCGTCGCCAAAGAGCCGATAGTGAAGCAGCTTGTGCGCCAATTTATCGACCGTTTCGGCATCGTCTTCGCGGTCAACGCCGACCAGGACCAGTAAGCCCCGGTCAATGGTGCCGACGGTTTCACCGTCCACGTCCACCCGGGCATGGCTCACTCGTTGAATCAGTGCTTTCACGCCGTCACGCCTCGCCGTCACCGTTGCCGAAATGGGCGGACCAGCGGTTGGTGGCGCGCACCAGGGCATCCACAATGGCCGGATCGAAGGCGGAATGGCCGCCTTCGCGGATCAGGTCCAATTCCGCACCCGGCCAATGGGTGGCGAGCTGCCAGGCCTGGTCCGGCGGGCAGATCATGTCGTAGCGGCCATGCACGATGGTGCCAGGGACGCTTTCAATGGCCAGGCATTGATCAAGAATCTGGTTTTCTTCCAGGAAGCAGCGGTTGCGGAAGTAATGGCTGGACACGCGCGCCAGGCTGAGCGCGACATGGGTCGAGGTGAAATAATCGAGCGATTGCTGGCTGGGCCGCAGTGAGGCATTCACCGCCTCCCACCGCGCCCAGGCCTTGGCGGCGCTGACACGGGCCAGATCGTTGCTGCCGTGCAGCAGTTGATAGTAGGCCTCGACCAGTTCCATACCGGTTTTGCCATCGACCGGCTCGATAAAACGTTCCCATTCTTCGGGGAAATAGCGTGACGCACCGTCTTTATAAAGCCAGTCCAGATCGGTCTGACGACCCAGAAAAACGCCTCTTAAGATCAGCGCCTTGGTATGGCGTGGGTATTTCTGGGCATACAACAGGGCGAGCGTGGTGCCCCAACTGCCACCGAACAGTATCCATTCGGGCAGGTTCAGGTGATTGCGCAGTGCTTCGAGGTCGGCCACCAGATCATCCGGAGTGTTGGCACGGGTTTCGGCATGAGGCTCGGACTGGCCGGCGCCACGCTGGTCGAACAGAATGATATGGTATCGCTCCGGATCGAAAAACCGACGCATCTGGTCCGAACAACCGGCGCCGGGCCCACCGTGAACCACCACCACCGGCAAAGCGCCCGGTGTGCCGGATTGTTCAAGATAAAGCCGATGCCCGTCGGCCACGGGCAGATATTCGGTCTTGAATGGGCGGATCTCTGGATAGAGCGGTAACATTCGGTTTCCTCGTAGCCGGCTGGAAGCACCTTCTTTAGGAGCCTGAACACCCTGCGGCATAATGACACAGGCCCATCGTTCTGCCCAGTCTTGAGGCATCGGCAACGCCGGTACCAAGCCGTTTCTCGGCTTGCCACCCCCAGGGCTTTTGCCTACCATCGCGACTCCTTGGTCATTCGGTCACTCAGCCCATGAAACTTCTGTTAGCTTTGTTTTCCGGATTGCTTGTCAGCGCTCTGTGTCAGGCGGAAATCACTCTGACAGACGACCTGGGCAACAGCGTCGAGCTCGACCAACCGGCTGGGCGCATCATCACTCTGGTGCCTCATGCCACCGAGCTGATGTTCGAGATCGGCGGCGGTGAGCGTATTGTAGCCACCGTGGCTTATTCCGATTACCCGGAAGCCGCCCGATCCATCCGCCGCATTGGTGATTACAACGCGCTCAACACTGAAGCCATCATCGCGCTGAAGCCCGATCTGCTCATCGCCTTCACCAGTGGCCAGGCAATGAAGGATGTCGAGCGGTTGAAGTCCATGGGCCTGACCGTTTTCCACAGTGACCCTCAATCTTTTGAATCCATCGCCAAGGCCATGCGCGATTACGGCGCCCTGACCGGCCTTGAAGACTCCGCCGATGCCGCCGCCACGGCGTTCGAGGAGGGCATTGCACTGCTCGGCAGCCGTTATGGCGACAAAGCCCCTCTGTCGGTTTTCTATGAAGTCTGGCACGACCCCATCTTTACGCTAAACGGGGACAGCTTCATCACCGACATTATCGAACTCTGCGGTGGCCGCAATGTCTTTGCCGACCTGCCCACCCTGTCGCCGCAAATCAGCCTGGAAGCGGTGTTCGAGGAGGACCCTCAAGTCATCGCCACCGGACCGGACGACGCCGGACCGGATTCGCCCTGGCTGAAATGGCCGCAGCTTCAGGCTATCGCCAACGAAGCGTTGATCGCCGTTGACCCGGATTACATGCACAGGCCGACACCCAGCCTGCTGATCGGTGCGACGCGGTTGTGTGAGGATTTGGATCGGTTGCGTACCGAGGTGTATTGATTTTGGGAGACGGGAAACGCTGAAGGGGAGACGCTTAAGGCGGACTGCACTTAACAGCGTTTATCTGTCTGATTGGTATTATTTAATAGATACCATTAACAAAATGGTATTGTATTGGATTTATAGTTGCGTTTTACTTCCGGCATCCTTCCCTGATGTCGGGTGCTGTAATGAAACAACAACTCATCAAATTCCTCTGCCTTCTCACTTTGCTGCCTTCCGTTCTGGCAGCGCCGGTTACGATTCTTGTTCCTCCAGATGTCTGGGCGGATTACCAGACTCTGCTCGACGGGCGTGACCCACTTGAAATCACCGATTTCTCCGGCCCCGGCAGTCGCCGGGACGTGGTCGAAGTCATTCTGATGCAGCAGGCACTGGACCGCTCCGGCGCGGATTTCGAGCTGCGTTTTGAAACGGAGGCGGACTACGCCAAAACCCTGGAAGCCTTGGTTGAAGGCACCGCCATAGCTTCGGCCACCAGCGCCTGGCGGAATGATCTGGCTGAACGCTGGGAGGAGCTCTACATCACCACGGCCGTCATTGAACAAGGCCAGTTCGAAGCCGGTTTTTATACACCGGCCGGCAACCAGAGCGCTCTGGAAGCCGAAACTGATACCGAGCTGCGTCGGTTGAAAGGAGTCTCCAGCCGCAACTGGGTGATCGACTGGCAAACATTGAACGCCTTTGGTGCCCGGGTAAGCCATGCCGATACCTGGGGTGAAATGGTCGATTCGGTTTTCAGCGGCCAGCAGGACTATCTGCTCGCGCCCTTTCAACAAACCGAGGGGTTGGTCCTGAGTTTGGATCAAGGCACCCTGGTTCCTATTCCGCGTGTCAAAATCGGTTTGACCGGTTCCCGTCACTTCGCGATTTCTCGAGCCCACCCCGAGGGCAGCTACTTCAACGCTTCACTGCATCTGGGTCTGATGCGTTTGAAGAAAGCCGGAGTCGTCACTCAGGCCTATGAAGATGCCGGTTTTATTAACCGGCAAGTGAAGGATTGGCGACCGGTGGCAGTCGAGTCAATGCTATCCGAAGCGTGGTGACCGAAGGTTCCAGCCATCTGGCAGCCCGGCAACGGGCGCTTGAGCAATACTCCGTGGCACCCCACACTAGGCGTCCGACTTGACCACAAGGACATCCCATTGACCACCGCCACGGGCCTGCCCCGCATCCCCTTTCTCGACATGCTGCGCGGCATCGCGGTTCTGGGTATTCTGGTGATGAATATTCAGGGGTTCGCTCAAGTCGAGCTGGCCTACGTTAACCCCTATATCCTCGATACCTTGTCGCCGGTTGAGCAGTGGCTGCACGCCTTCGGATATCTCTTTATCGAACAGAAGTTCGTGTCGCTGTTTTCAATGCTGTTCGGCATCAGCACCTGGATTGTCGCTAACAACGCACTCTCGGCCGGGCTATCGCCCACCACTGTTCATGCGCGGCGGAATCTGGGTTTGCTGATCATCGGGTTGGTTCATGCCTATCTGATTTGGTCAGGGGATATTCTGGTCAGTTACGCCGTCACCGCGCTGTTGCTGACTCCGGCGTTGCACTGGAGCATACAACGACAGTTAAAAATTGGGCTCCTGTTCTTCGCCATTCCACTGATCTTCAGTCAAATGCAGTTCTGGCTGTTCAGCGCCGAAGAGCGCGCCGAATGGTTCGCTTACACTCCCGAGGAAATCGAGGCGGAAATAGCCGCCTATCGAGGTGGCTGGCTCGACACCCTACCATGGCGAATAGAGACCAGCCGGGATATGCATCTGCTCGGTATACCCTTTGTGCTGGTGTGGTTCGTGGGCGGCTGGATGCTGACCGGGATGGCATTGTTCCGAATAGGCATCGCCCGGGCAATGTTTCGGCCGAAAATTTATTGGGTCTGGTCCATTGCATGGTTGATTCCCGGGCTGATCCTCACCCAACTGGGTTACCTCTATCAGGCCCACTATCAGTTCGAGCTGCACACCGTCGCCTTGGGAAGGGACACCCTCGCCTACCTCGGAGCCTTAATGATGACGAATGCTTATCTGGGCTTTGCCGTTCTGTTTTACCGCAGCCTGCTCTGGCCGAAACTGGTTCGCGCGCTGGAGGCCATAGGTCGGATGGCGCTGACCAATTACCTGACACAAAGTCTGGTGGCTACTTTTCTGTTTCATGGGTTCGGGCTGGGCTGGTTCGAACGACTATCGCTGGTGGAGTTGGTCCCGGTCACGCTGGGAATCTGGGCGGTGAACCTGACGTTTTCCATGCTTTGGCTGAAGAATTTCCGGCAGGGGCCCATGGAATGGGCCTGGCGGCACCTGACGCATTGGTCCGGTGCCTCCCGTTTTCCGTGAACGGTCAGTCGCCGTATTGAATCAACAGAGTTAACACCTCGGCAATTTGCTTGGGCCGGTGCGGTGGCCGCAGCAACGCCACGTATTGGCCTTGAGGGTTCAGAATCGCCATGTTGTCACTGTGGGCCACAGTGTAGACCTCTTCACCGCCGCTTTTTTCCGCGTAAAACACCGTGTTGAGCTGTTGGGCCAGAGGTTGCAGAGAGGCTTCCTCTCCGGTCAGCCCTATGAAGCTGTCATCGAAGAAGGGGACATAGTCGGCCAGTTTTTCGGGGGTGTCCCGTGCGGGGTCGACCGTGATCATCCACATCTGCACCCTATCAGCGAGGCCGTCGGCCACCAGTTGTTCACGCGCCTTGGCCATGTCCATCATGTTGGTCGGGCA
Organism: uncultured Saccharospirillum sp.; assembly: GCA_965652395.1. Lineage (GTDB taxonomy): Bacteria > Pseudomonadota > Gammaproteobacteria > Pseudomonadales > Natronospirillaceae > Saccharospirillum. The sequence goes on from CBFGUW010000007.1 coordinate 61,380, forward strand.
GATATCGGGGCAATAGGTGTAGCCGAAATTGATCAGTTGCCATTGGCTACCGAAGTCGCCGGTGTTAAAGCTCTCGCCGTGATGGTTCACCAGATCGACAACGGGAACCGCCCTTGGCGGATCGAAATAGAGTGCGCTGCGTGCTTCCAGTTCGGCTTTCAGATCCGGCTCGGCGAGAATGGTGCGCAGCATGACGCCGACAAACAGCGCCAAAACCACCCCCACCAGGGCGATGACGGTAATCAGGATACGGCCCTTGCGGGCTTCGGTTACGGAAGATTGAGTCAAGAAAAGTCCTCAAATGGCGCGTCTATTCAACATTTCAGATTTGCGTTTAGGCTAGCATCGGTTCCCGGCACAAACCCACTTAAAACACAGCGCGGACCGTGTGGTCCAATAACAACGCCACGAACAATAACAACAAATAGGTGATCGAAAAGCGGAAGGAACCCCAGGCGGCGTTGGGTTTACGATCCATCAGTAACCACCAGTTCCACTGCAGATACCGCAGCCCCAACAACAGGGCACAAACGGCGTATACCGGGCCCATGTTCAGTGTCGCAAATGGCAGCAGGGAGATGGCCAGCAACAGCCAGCTGTACAGCCAAACGTGCATTTTAGTGTAAGCGATGCCGTGGGTGACCGGCATCATCGGGATTTCCGCGTTTTGGTAATCCTTGATGCGGTGTATCGCCAACGCCCAGAAATGCGGTGGCGTCCAGGCGAATATGATCAGCACCAACAACAAAGGCAATGCCCCGATCTCCGCCGTGACACTGGTCCAACCCAGCAAGGGCGGCATGGCCCCGGCCAGACCGCCGATAACGATGTTCTGCGGCGTCGCACGTTTCAGAAAACCGGTGTATATCACCGCGTAGCCGACCATGGAGGCCAGGGTAAGCCAGGCGGTCAGGGTGTTTACCCAAAGATAAAGGACAACAAAACCAGTGACGGTGAGTGTGCCTGCAAACACCATCCCCTGACGCATGCTGACCCGCCCGGTAGCGACCGGACGGCGATGGGTGCGGGCCATGCGCTGGTCGATCTTCCGGTCCAGCAGGTGGTTGAACGCCGCACCGGCCGCGGCCAATGCCGCAATACCGAGGGTTCCCAGAACCACACCGGCCACCGGGAAACCATCGGTGGGTGCCAACGCCATACCCACCCAGGCGGTGATCAGCATCAGCATCACCACCTTGGGTTTGGTCATTTCATAGAAATCGTGCCAGAGCCCCTGATGCCGGGTCGCAATGGTTTTAGACATGGTTCGCCTCCCGATAGAGCTCATAGTTAACCGTTGTGACCGTCGCCAACAACAGCGCACCGACCAGATTGTGTGATACCGCCACCGCCAGCGGCAGACCGAACACCACGTTGCTGATACCCAGTGTGACCTGCACCACCAGGATCAGCAAGAGCACGGTTCCCAGCGTCGAAAACCGTTCCTGAAACAAGCGCACCGCCAGCCAGATACAGAGCACCGCTGTCACCAGGGCGCCGAGACGATGCATCATGTGAATCGCGGTTCTCGATGGAATGTCCAGGTGCCCTCCAAGATAGTTGGGACCAATGGGATGAGCCAGGTCGAACCCCTGGGTGAAACTCATCTCCGGCCACAGCTGCGTCTGACAAAGCGGAAAATCGGGACAGGCCAGGGCGGCGTAATTGGACGTCGTCCAGCCGCCAAGGAATATCTGCACGATCACCATCACCAGCGCCGCTGCTGCAAGACCAGTCGGTAAGGTCCTTTGCTGTAACGAAAATAAGGAGGTGGACCGATACCCGCCCAGCCGCAGAGTCAGCAGCCAGAGCAAAGTGAAGGTCGTAAAGCCGCCCATCAGATGGGCGGTCACCACCTGAGGCCAGAGTTTGAGTGTTACCGTCCAGGCTCCGAATGCGCCTTGCACGATCACCAGAAACAGCAGAAACAAGGGCAGTTTAAGCGGTTGGTCGGGTCGTTTGCGGTGTCGAATGGCGGTAACGGCGATGCCGATGATCAGCAAACCCAGTCCCGAGGCCAGGTAACGATGCACCATTTCCGGCCAGGTTTTCTCGTGGTCTACCGGTATTTCCGGGTAAGCCGCATTGGCGGCACTGATTTCCTCGGAGGTCTGCGGTGCCCAGAGGTGGCCATAACAGGTCGGCCAGTCCGGACAGCCCAAGCCAGCGTCCACCAAGCGGGTGAAAGCCCCAAGGCCAACAACACCAATGGCGAAAAAAGTGGCGAATACCGCGAGACGAAAACCGGGCTTGGTTCCTTGCAAAGACAACATAAAAAGCCCTCTAACCGATGGTTGACAGCTTGAGCAGCTTCTTCATGTCTTCAAGCTGTTCTTTGTAGTCGTTGGCCGGGGTGAAGTAGAGCATCACGTTTCCGATCGGGTCGGCCACGAAGATGAAATGGCGCTGACCGAAATCAGCCGGGATGCGGCTGCGGAAAGTGTCGGAGAATGCGCCCGGTGCCTGTTGCACTACGGTCATTCCAGGGAATTCCCCGCTCAGGTTTTCCAAGTCGGGCGTGGCGGTCAGCAGAACCCGCCGCACCCTCGGCTCATGCTTGCCCAGCGCGACGTGAATTTGCCGTTGCCGTGCCACTTCTTCCAGGCACTGCGCCTGACACTGCGCCGAGGTTTGAATCCAAAGCCATTGCCGTTCGGGGTTAATGGTTTCCAGCTCCAGACCCAGGTCGCTCAGCTGCATGACGGGGTCGATCAATTCTCCATTATTGACTCGCTCGGTCGGTACCAGCCAGCCGGAGAAATAAAGTGCCGTCGCGGACGCCATCACCAACAGGGGTGTCAGCAGGATGATCAACAATTGAGTGCGATTGTAAGGGGGCGACTGATTTCCAGCGCCGTTGCTGCCAGCATGCCCTTGAGTCATTCGGTTATCTCCCGACATTATTTGTTCTCATTGGAGTCCGGGTGAGTGGTTTTGTTTCGCTGCCATCCGGCATAGCCGTACATCATCACTAACGCCAGCGCCATTGCAAACCATTGAAAGGCATAACCCCGGTGCCGCTCCGCCGTCATCACGGTCGGTGTCCAGATCACCGGGCCAACTCCCGGTTGGGCCTCTTCCAACTGCAACAAGCCGCGTGGCGTTTCCCGTTGAATTTGTTGTGCCATGGTTTCCGGGTCGATTCGTTGGATAACCCGGGGCCATTCATCGCCTGAGGACAAATCGCTCAGGACAATGCTGTCGCTGGGTGGGCGCCACTCGCCCATCCAGCGGCGCTCCCCTTCGGGGAGGTTCAATTCCGGTAACCGCTGTCGGTCGCCGGTACCGGCGACCCATCCTAAGGAGACCAAATACCAGTGCGTCTCACTGACCAGCGGCGCCCAGACTTCGTAGCCAACCCGACCCTGATAGGTCCGGTTATCCAGCAGCCAGACCCGCTTCGGATTCAGCGCCCCGGTCAGTGCGTAGCGCTGGTAGGGCACGGGCTCAGTCTCTTTATTCAGGGGCAGAACCTGGGCCCTACCGGCTTCTATCTGTGTCATCAACTGGGCTTTTTGATCAGCTCTGTTAAGCTGCCACCAGCCCAAAGCCACGAACAGTGGCAAAAACACACCGACGAACCCGGTCAGTAACCAACCCGGTCGAAACATCAAAGGGGAACCTGCACGATGCTACTGAAAGCCATCTTGATTATCCTGATCATCGCCATGCTGCTGTCATTGAGCGGCGGTCTGGTCGCGTTGTTCAAGGATGAACCGGAATCCAAGCGGTTGATGAAATTGCTGACTATCCGGGTCACGCTGGCCTTGTTGATCATCGTGGTTTTGATCATCGGCTTTGTAACCGGCGAACTGTCGCAAAGCGCTCCCTGGAGCGGGCTCTATTGAAGCGTGATGGTTACCAAGGGGGAGCTTCGGGCTCCCCCTTTTTGATCTCTTGTTAAATCCAGTAGACCAATACGAACAGGCAGAGCCAGACCACATCCACAAAGTGCCAATACCAGGCCGACGCTTCAAAACCGAAATGGTCGTCGGGTTTGAAATGCCCGCGCAGTGAGCGGATGAACTGAACGATCAACATAAAGGTACCGATCGTCACATGGGCACCATGAAAACCGGTCAGCATGAAGAAGGTCGAGCCGTAAATACCGCTTTCCAGCGTCAGTCCCAGATGGGTATAGGCTTCATGATATTCTTCCGCCTGGAAGAACAGGAACAGCAGGCCGAGTAAAATGGTGATGCCCAGCCAGATGTTTAGCTGCGTTCTGTGTTGCGCGCGTAACGCGTGGTGAGCAATGGTCAGGGTCACACTGGAGGCCACCAGAATAATGGTGTTGATCAGCGGTAGACCAAAGGCATGAATCACTTCGGTTGGCGCTTTGAACAAAGTGTTGTCCGGGTTGTTCAACAGCGGCCAGCTGAATTCGAAGCCGGGGTAAAGGTAGTTTGTAACCCCTTTTGAGCCTTCACCACCTAACCAGGGGCCCACCAGATTACGCACATAAAAGAGTGCGCCGAAGAAAGCCGCGAAGAACATCACTTCGGAAAAAATAAACCAGCCCATGCCCCAGACATAAGACTGCTTCAATTGCGGGCTGTTAAGACCGGCGTGGTTTTCCCGAATCACCTGGCTGAACCAGTTGTATAAGACAACGGCCAACACACCAAAACCGGCGATAAAGAACCAGTGGGCGTTGGATGATTCAGCACCGGCCGACATGTCGTTCATCATGCTGCCGGCGCCAAAAACGGTAAGGAACATGGCGAAGGCCATCCATACCGGTAACCGGCTTTGCGCCGGTACATAATAATGTTCATGGTTTGCACTGCTGGACATAGCACTCTCCATTTGTTCTTTTTGTTTCCCGCCCAAGGGCGGGCTCACAATGGCAATTTGGCTCTGCCAACCGCTCAGTGGGTACTGGCGGAGGCCACCTCCTGTTTTTCGGTTACATCGTAAAGCGTGTAGCTGAGGCTGATCGTTTTCACCCAGTCCGGCAGATCGGGGTCGATCTGAAACACCAGTCCCATTTCCACATCTTCACCGGCGGCCAACGGCTGCTGGTTAAAACAGAAACACTCTGTTTTGTGAAAATAGGGTGTGGACTCGAATGGCGCCAAGCTTGGTATCGCCTGTGCCGTCATCGCCCGACGGGTGGTATTGCGCGCGTAGAAACTCACCTGCACCAGTTCGCCCGGTTTAGCCGTCACCTGCTTGACCATGGGTTTGAATTCCCAGGGCATATCGGCGTTGTTGCTGGCCAGGAACTGAACCTTGATCGGCCGATCCTCGGCGATCACGAATTCCTGGACGGCACTGGCTTCGGTGGTGCGACCGGTAATACCGGTCCATTCGCAGATGAGGTTATACATCGGCACCAGCCCGACAAACACAAAGGCCAACATCCCCACCACGGCTAGCACGGACTTGATCACAACTCCGTTGTGGCTGCGGCGGATCGGTTGTTCGGTCTGCGATGTTTCAGTCTGGTGCTCGCTCATCGATCAGGGCTCGCGACGGTCAGGTTGCAACGGCGTACCGATATCCGGTGGCGTCTCGAACGTATGGTAGGGCGCCGGAGACGGCACGGTCCATTCCAGACCATCGGCACCATCCCAGGGCTTAGCCTTGGCCGGTTTACCGGCAACGATGGTGTGAACCACGATGTAAAGGAACAGCAGCTGGCTGGCGCCGAACAGGAAGCCGCCCATGCTCGAGATCATGTTGAAGTCGGCGAACTGCAGGGCGTAATCCGGAATACGGCGTGGCATACCGGCCAGGCCCAGGAAGTGCTGCGGGAAGAACAGAACGTTAACACCCACGAAGCTCAGCCAGAAATGCACCTTGCCCAGCGTCTCGTTGTACATCTTTCCGCTCCACTTCGGCAGCCAGTAATACACCGCCGCCATGATGGAGAAGACCGCACCCGGTACCAGTACGTAATGGAAATGCGCCACCACGAAGTAGGTGTCATGGTACTGGAAGTCGGACGGTGCCACCGCCAGCATCAGACCCGAGAAGCCGCCAATGGTGAACAGCACCACAAAGCAGATCGCGAACAGCATCGGTGTTTCAAAGGTCATGGAACCACGGAACATGGTCGTAACCCAGTTGAACACCTTCACACCGGTCGGAACCGCGATCAGCATGGTCGCCCACATGAAGAAGGCCTCGCCCAGGAAGGGGATACCCACTGTGAACATGTGGTGCGCCCAAACGATAAAGCTCAGGAAGGCAATTGACGCCGTGGCGTAAACCATGGAGCTGTAGCCGAACAATTGCTTGCGGGCGAAGGCCGGGATAATGGCTGAAACGATGCCAAAAGCTGGCAGAATCATGATGTACACCTCGGGGTGCCCGAAGAACCAGAACACGTGCTGGAACAGAACGGGCGAGCCGCCACCGGCCGCATTAAAGAAGGCGGTGCCGAAATGGATGTCCATCAGCATCATGGTGACTACACCGGCCAGAACCGGCATCACCGCGATCAACAGATAGGCGGTGATCAGCCAGGTCCACACGAACAGCGGCATGCGCATCAGCGTCATGCCGGGTGCGCGCATGTTCAGGATGGTGGCGACGATGTTGATGGCCCCCATGATCGAGCTGGCACCCATGATGTGCACGGAGAAAATAAAGAAGGTCACGCTCGGCGGCGCATAGGTGGTCGACAGCGGGGCGTAGAAAGTCCAACCGAAGTTGGGTGCGCCGCCTTCCATGAACAGAGTGCTGGCCAGCATCGCGAAGGCGAACGGCAGAATCCAGAAACTCAGATTGTTCATCCGGGGCAGCGCCATATCCGGCGCGCCGACCATCATCGGAATCATCCAGTTGGCAAGGCCGACGAACGCTGGCATCACCGCACCGAACACCATGATCAGACCATGCATGGTGGTCATCTGGTTGAAGAATTCCGGTTGCACCAGTTGCAGGCCCGGCTGGAACAGCTCGGCGCGAATCACCATCGCGAAACTGCCGCCCAGCAGGAACATGGCAAAGCTGAACCACAGATACATCGTACCGATGTCTTTGTGGTTCGTGGTGTAGAGCCAGCGGGTTATGCCCTTGGCCGGCCCGTGGTGTGCGTGATCATGGTCGTGAGTAGCAGTCGTCATGTCACTTCCTCCTTATTGGCCGGCTTTGAAGTTAAGGATATCGACCGGCGTGACCATATCGCCGACATCGTTACCCCAGGCATTACGCTCGAACGTGATGATGGCCGCCAGGTCGACTTCGCTCAGCTGCGGGCCGAAAGCCTGCATGGCGGTGCCGGTCTTGCCGTTCACGACGATCTCGATGTGGTCCGAAACCGGGCCTGTGGCAATGGCACTGCCGCGCAAGGCCGGGAATGGGCCGCTGCCTTCACCGTTCGCACCGTGACAGCCAGCACAGGTGGTCTGATAAGCCTGACGACCACGCTCCATCAGCTCTTCCATGGTCCAGTCTTTCTCGGTTAGCTCAGCCAGTTTGCGCGCTTCTTCCTGCTTGCCGGCCAGCCAGGTATCGAATTCATCCTGGGATACGGCTTCGACAACGACAGGCATGAAACCATGGTCCTTGCCGCACAGCTCGGTGCACTGGCCACGGTAGGTGCCGGGTTCATTGATGATGGTCCAGGCTTCGTTGGCGATACCGGGAATGGCGTCTTTCTTAACCGCCAGTTGGGGCACCCACCAGGAGTGGATAACGTCGGCTGCAGTAATCACGAAGCGTACTTTTTTGTCAGTCGGCAGGACCAGGGGCTCGTCGACTTCCAGCAGGTAGTTTTCGTTTTTGTCGAGACGGTTGTTGATTTCGTCACGTGAGGTCGCAAGGTTGGAGAAAAAGCTGACTTCGGCGTTCGGATCGTCATTCAGGTAACGATAACGCCACTTCCATTGATAACCCGTGATCTCGACGGTCAATTCCGAGTCGTCCACGTTGTACATGTCCGCCAGGGTATAGGTGGCTTTGACACCGATGGCAAAAATAACCGCCGCCGGAATCAAGGTCCACGCCAGCTCAACCTTCGTACTTTCATGGAAGTTGGCCGATACGGCACCCTTGGATTTACGATGCTTGAACATCGCGTAGAACATCACCCCGAATACGATGATGCCGATGACTACACACACCCAAAAAGTCAGCATGTGGAGCCCATACACTTTATTGCTGATGTCGGTCACGCCCTTCGGCATGTTCAACGTCCAGTCGGCCTGAGCCCAGGACCCGAGCAGCATCGCCATAAGGGCAAAAAGCCCTCTAAGCAGCCTTGTCTGCATCCTTCACCTCTGCGTTGTTATTGTAGTGGGAATACCAGGGCAGGGCTGAGCACCCTGATCCGTCTCTGGCACTGCACAGCACGACACCTCCCCTGGCATGATCGTTGGATCCGCCATGGAAGGTGGTTGCCGATTCCAGAAGCCCCGGTTAGCCCGATTCAGAAACGGTCGAAGTTAGTATAAACACGGATATTTTTAAAACCCAAGCGTCTGTTACCGGGTGACTCAGTTCTGAGTGGTAACGCACGTTATTTTTATTTGTAAAAACAACACGTTAGCGCAATTATGGCAGCTCGGTCTTTTTTCCGCTTCGGGCCAGGGGGCCCGTTTCTGTGTCGTTGCGAAACATTCCACGATCCGATTGGATGAAAACCTGGGGCCTGATGTGGCCGGTGATGCTGGCCAATCTGTCACTCCCGTTGTTGGGCCTGGTCGACACCGCCGTACTGGGGCACCTGGACGACAGCGTTTATCTCGCTGGGGTGGCGCTTGGCTCAAGCCTGATGGCGTTTGTCTTCTGGGGGTTCAACTTCCTGTCGATGGGGTTGTCCGGTTTTACTTCTCAGGCTTGGGGAGCCCGGGATACCGGATTGGTTCGTACCCAGTTGGCCCAGTACAGCCTCGTTGCCCTGGTACTGATCAGTCTGGTGGCCGTAGGGCATCTCTGGTTGATCGATCGGGGGTTGGCGTTCATGAACGCCTCGGCCGAGGTCAGCCGGGAAGCGGAACGCTATCTGCAGATTCGGGTATGGGGCGTTCCGGCGCAGGTCTTCAATACCATGTTGCTGGGGTTCTTCACGGGCCTGCAGAACACCCGCATCAGTCTCTACACGGTGTCCCTGTCCCAGATGGTGAATCTGGTGCTGAATGTCGCACTGGTCTATGGCGCGGGAATGACCACCGACGGAATTGCTCTCGGTACCGTCATCAGCGAATATCTGGCGTTGAGTCTGGTCCTGCTGACGCTCTATCGCACCCTATCCAGAATGAAACCGGGTCTGGATCGCTCGCGGTTGTGGAATCCCAGGGCCTATTCCGCCATTTTCAGCGTCAGTTTCAGCCTGTTTTTGCGTACCTTCATTTTGCTCAGCGGCTTTGCCTGGTTTAACCGTCAGGGAGCCCAACTGGGCGAACTGGTGCTGGCTGGCAACGCCATCCTGCTAACCTTTCTAACCGTTATTTCCAACACTCTGGATGGCAGTGCCGCTGCTGCCGAAGCCCAGGTGGGCATGGCCGTCGGTCGCGGCAACCCCCGCCTGTTGGCCTCGGTGCTCTGGACCACAGGATGTTGTGCAGCCCTTCTGATGCTGCTGATGGCATTGGCCTTTGGGGTGTTCGGAGAACTGATCATCGGTTTGCTCACCAGCCAGGCCGACCTGCAACAGCAGGCAAACCAATATCGGCTGTGGATTACGCTGCTGCCGATCAGCGGCGGGCTGGCGTTCTGGCTCGACGGGGTCTTTGTGGGTGCCCGCAGAACCGGCGACATGCGAAACGGCGTGATTGCAGGGTTTATCGTCTTTCTGGTCAGTGGCTTGTTGCTGCCTTCCACCAACCACTGGTTGTGGTTTGGATTCTCCCTGCTTTTCATCACCCGGTCCTTATGGATGTTGACGTTTTTTTGGTTTCGGGTGCGTCCGCTGACACTGAAAGCGGACAGAAACGCGCCTGAAAACCTCTCTCAACTCTAACGCTGATTGTTGATTTTTCTGATTTTTTCCAACCCATTACCAAGCAAATCCGACGAGCTGAGCTAAACTCCGAACAGATGGTTGAGTGACAGAGTATCGCCTTGAATCGCTATCAGAATGTAGAGAGTGGAACCCCGGATGCGTACGCCACCGTTTCCGGATCTGAAGGTTTTCGTGGTAAGGGGCCCATGCCCATGTCATCAAGTCACATAACAACGGTTTTGGACAACGCTTTAAAATCTCCCAACGGTCATACGAGTTTGCAGCGTTTTCTGGATAAGTTTTATCAAAAACACCCGACGGTGGTTTTCGTCGAACATGGGGAGCGCGACGAACGTCTCGCCGCCATGTTGAACCAATATGTGTTGCTGCTGCCGGTGTTGTTGGCCGAAGCGGAGGAAATCTGTCAAACGCTGGGTCAGGCAGCGGCATTGGCGCAAATGTCGGCTATCCTTCATCAGTTCTTTTCCGCCATTGATCCGCAACGCTTGGAATACGGCATGGTGGGTGTTCTGGATAAGGTCTATTTCGGTCAGCGACTGCTAGAGGAACTGCATGATCGCTTGAGATTGCAGCAGGGTCGTCCCTTGTTCAGCTGGGATATGGCGCTCGCCAATCTGATAGTGCACACCCTGATAGGCGATGCCTACGCCAACCGGCTGGACCTGGCGGGAATGGAGATCATCGACGGGCTGCCGGGGTTGTCCTCCCCGGCCGACCAGCCCCATCCAAAACTATCCGAGCTTGAGCAGCCATGGCCCTGCCTTGCGCAACGCCATGGTTTGAAGATGGTGTTTTCCTAACCCAAATCGTTACACAGCAAGGGCTCCAGCTTCGCACAACGCTCAGCCAGTTCGGCCTCGCTCGATGCTGTTACCGTGATGTGTCCGATTTTGCGACCGGCCCGAGGGTCTTTTCTGTAATCGTGCCAATGCGTGCCTGGAATGGCCAACACCGCCTCGCGGGACGGCATGGCACCCACCAGGTTATACATGGCAACGGGTGACAGTTGCCCGGTATGCCCCAAGGGCAGGTCCGCAACGGCACGGATGTGGTTTTCGAACTGGCTGCAGGTACTGCCTTCTATCGTCCAATGCCCGGAGTTGTGTACTCGTGGCGCGATCTCGTTTGCAAGTAAGCGCTCACCAACCACGAAGAATTCAAACGCCAGCACCCCTACATAATCCAATGCGGCCATGACCTGACCCACGGCTTCTTCGGCCTTAGCCTGGAGTGGATGATCCGCCAAGGGTTCGCTTCGATGCAGAATGGAGTTTCGGTGCTCGTTACGCGTCAGCGGGTAAAAAGCCAGGTCCCCCTTCGAGGAGCGCACGCCGATACAGGACACTTCGTAATCGAAGTCGACAAAGCCTTCCAGGATCAACGGAACCGAGCCGAGTTCGTCAAAGGCTCCGGCTACATCTTCGGGGGCACGCAACACCTTCTGGCCTTTGCCGTCGTACCCCATGGTGCGGGTTTTCAATACGGCGGGCAGCTGGATGCGCTCAACCGCACGTTCCAGGTCTTCCTGACTGCCGATATCGGCGACCGGAGCGGTACCGATATTCAGCCGCTGAAACAGATTTTTCTCCAACCAACGGTCGCGAGCGGTTTCCAGCGCCAGAGCAGACGGGTAAACCGGCACCTGCTCAGCGATGAACGCCACCGTTTCCGGCGGCACGTTTTCAAATTCAAAGGTGATTCGGTCGGAGTGTTTGATCAGCTCGCGAATTTCGTAGTGATCGTCGTACGCACCTTCGACCAATAAACCGACATCTCCGGCACAGGCACCTTTATTCGGGTCCAGAAAAGCCATGTGGATGCCCAGCGGCGTGGCCGACATCGCCATCATGCGGCCCAATTGACCGCCACCAATTACACCGATACGCATGGATTATTCTCCGGGAATGGGATTGGCAAGAACCCGCTCGGTTTGCTGTCGACGAAACTCCAGCAGCGCCTTACGGACCGCCTCATCATGATTGGCCAGAATGCTACCGGCCAGAAGAGCCGCGTTAATCGCCCCCGCCTTGCCAATGGCCAGTGTGGCGGTGGGCACTCCGGCTGGCATTTGCACAATGCTGAGCAATGAATCGACACCGCTGAGCATGCTGCTTTGAACGGGGACGCCGAGCACTGGTAAATGGGTTTTGGCGGCGCACATACCCGGTAGATGGGCGGCACCACCAGCCCCGGCGATAATGACTTCCAGACCACGGTCGGCGGCGGTTTCGGCGTATTCAAACAACAAGTCCGGCGTTCTGTGAGCCGATACCACTCGGCATTCGTGTGCTATGCCGAGGGTTTTCAGGGTTTCGGCGGTGTGGCTCATGGTCGCCCAGTCGGACTGGGAACCCATAATAATACCGACCTTCACGGCCGCGGACTTGGCGTCGGTCACTGCGAATTGTCCTCAGAAGAATTGGGATCGATGATTTTTACAGGGATGGCGTCGGTCTCATCGGGCTCGCGCTGCTCTGGCGTTACCCGGGTGACCACTTCTCTCGGGGTGTTCACCCCCTGACTGATACGATCGATATAGCCGCATTCGACGCATTCGCGCACCAGGGTCTTGCCATCGTCCTCGGTCCCGGCTTTGAGCGTGTCCATCTCCCCGCATTTGGGGCAGACAGCACCGGCGATGAATCGAATCGACATTTGGGCCTCTCTATAAAATGGGCATTATAACGATGGTTCCAAAGCTCGTCATACTGGACCAGATGGTCAGGACTCATCCACCAGACGCTCACGGAGCCACTGCTCAAGCTCCTGCACGCCTTCCTTTTTAAGCGAGCTGAACATCTGCACGGACAACCAGTTGGCCTGGGACTGCAACTGGCTGCGCACTTTCAGGAAGGTGTTTTTGGCCGGTCCTTTCTTTAATTTGTCGCTTTTGGTCAACAGTACCCGCAGCGGCATTTCGGTTTCGATGCTCCAGCGCACCACCATTTCGTCGAAATCGGTCATCGGGTGCCGTATGTCCATCAGCAGGATCAGGCCGGTCAGGCTGCGGCGCTCGGCGAGGTACTCACCGATATAGTTTTCCCAGTCCTGCTTCATTTCCCGGTTCACCTTGGCATAGCCATATCCGGGCAAATCCACCAGGCGGCTCTGACCGTCCGATAGGGAAAAGAAGTTAATCAATTGGGTGCGACCGGGCGTTTTCGAGGTGCGCGCCAGCTTGGAATTCCGGGTGAGTGTGTTTAACGCGCTGCTTTTACCGGCGTTGGAACGTCCGGCGAACGCCACTTCACGCCCTTCATCCTCCGGGCACTGGGATAGCATCTGGGCGCTGATCAGGAAACGGGCCGAGTCAAAACTGATTGCGGACATAGAGGAGTCTTCGAAACCAAAACCGGCATTGTACCTTAAACGGCCAGTGGGTACGTTCCCGGTTGTCGGGTGGGTTGAACACAATCAACCGGGAAGTGCTCGAAAAATATCCACTGGAATCAAGGGGTTTCTTCTCATAGGGGGTATCGGTCTATATAATGCCCCGATATTTTGCCAACGACTTCGCTGCAAACCGGTTATGACAGAGGGAACCGGCAGCGGAATGTCACACTCATTTTGACTTGCGGGACCCGACATGAAGAAACTGATCGTAGGCCTTGTAATGCTTGCCGGCATCTCCGGTATGGCTTCTGCTGAAGGTAACGCCGAGCGTGGCGAGCCGCTGACCGCCACTTGCGCCGGTTGTCACGGAGCGGACGGCAACAGCGCCGCTGCCAGCTTTCCGAAACTCGCCGGTCAGGGCGCTCCTTACCTGCTGAAGCAACTGCAGGACATCAAGAGCGGTAACCGGGTGGTCACTCAAATGACCGGCCTGCTCGACGGCCTCAGCGATCAGCAACTGGAAGACATCGCCGCCTACTACGCCGAACAAACCATGAGTATTGGCGAAGCCGACCCCGAGCTGGTCGAACTGGGCGAACAGCTTTATCGTGGCGGGAACCCCGAGACCGGCGTACCGGCCTGTTCCGGCTGCCACAGCCCGGCTGGCCAGGGTATCGAAGCCGCCGCTTTCCCGCGTCTGGCTGGCCAACATGCCGAATATGTTGCCACCCAGCTGAATAAGTTCGCCGCCGGGTACCGGGCCGATGAACCCAGCAACGACGCCCGCATGAACGATGGCGAAGCCGGAATGATGCAGACCACCGCCTTCCGCCTGAAGGGCTTCGAAATCGAAGCACTCGCCAGCTATATCAACGGTCTGCACAAATAAGCAGTCGCCGTTCAGCCCCGGTTAAAACGGGGTAAAGAGAATGAAAAGCGAAGATTCCGCAAGGAGCTTCGCTTTTTTTGTATCAGGCGATCAGGCAAAGTTTAGCCTTACCAATTATCCTATTCACGACGGAGACGGTCTTCGATGATCAAACGACTGCTAGGCGCCGCGTTGCTGGTGTGCGCTTTTCTGGGAACCACCCAGGCCGAGGAGTACAAAGCCGGCCAGCATTACCTGGAATTACCGGAAAAACTGCCCACCAACTACCGGGGCGAAGAAGCCGGTGAGATCATGGAAATCTTCAGCTATAGCTGTATCCATTGCTTCAATCTTGAGCCTTTTGTGCAGAGCTGGAAACAGAGCAAACCGGATGACGTGCGTTTCACTCCGGTTCCCGTCCTCTTCAACAACCGTCAGATTCCCGAGGTAAAAGCCTTCTATGCCTCTCAGTTGCTGAAGATCAACGATGAGAGCCATGTCCCGACCTACAACGAGATTCATTTGAATCGCAATCGTCTGTCCAGCGACGAAGACTTTGCTGAATTCTTCACCCGTTTTGGTGTTTCCGAAGAAGAGTATATGAACATGGCCAACTCTTTCGCCGTGAACGTCAAGGTCAACCAGGCGCGGAAAATCACCGAAATGAGCCAGATTCAGGGCACACCCAGCTTGGTGGTGAACGGCAAATATCTGGTATCCGGCCGTACAGCGGGCGGTAACGAAAAAATGTTCGACGTCGCCCTTTGGTTGATTCGTCGGGACGCCGCCAACTGATCGCCTCTACCCACCCTTTTGGTCTACACTTAAAAGGAGCCCCTGTCGGGCTCCCTTTTTAAACCGGGTGTTAACGAGGGTGAATCCATGAAAAGCGCCGTTGCGGCCAGCCAGTTTCCGGTTCAACTCAGCGCCCCTGACGAATTCTTCCATAAGCGCAGCCCCAATCACCTCAGTCTGCTCAGCTACAACGTTCAGGTTGGCATTCACACCCGCCGTTATCAGGATTATTTATTCAAATCCTGGCAACACGTCTGGCCCTGCCGTTCCCGTCTCGACAACCTGAACAAGATTGGCGATCTGGTCAGCCATTTCGATGTGGTCGCCCTCCAGGAAGTTGACGGTGGCAGTTTCCGCAGCGGCTTCGTTAACCAGGTTGAATACCTGGCCCGGCAGTCCGGGCAGCCTTACTGGTTTCAGCAGCTGAATCGCAACCTGGGTCGCTTCGCGCAGCACAGCAACGGTGTTATCAGTCGCTACCAGCCCCACACCATTGACATGCATGCCCTGCCCGGCCCTCCCGGTCGTGGCGCCATCGCCTGCCAACTGGGGGAAGCCGAGCCGCTGCTGGTGGTCATGATGCATCTCGCGCTCGGCAAACGAACCCAGGACCAGCAGCTTCGGTTTATCCGCAACCTGATTCAACAGTATCCCCACGTTATCCTGATGGGTGATATGAACACCCACAGCCTGCGTTTACTCTACGATTCCCCGCTCAAGGATTGCGGCCTCAAATCCGCCCATGCCCGGGCCACCTACCCCAGTTGGCAACCCCAGCGTTGCCTCGATCATATTCTGGTCAGCCAGCATCTGCAGATCGTCAAAATGGGAGTGCTCGATTTCCCTTTGTCCGACCACCTGCCGGTGGCATTGGAAATTGAACTTCCCGGTGACGCCTCCCTGCACTGAGGAATCGGAAAGCAGGCTTTGAACTCCGTCCAAGGCATTAGCCTTGAAGTCGGCTATACTGGCCTTGTTTTATCGATACAGGAAAAGGAAGCACTGTCGAGGCCATTGGCAACCAGCACTCCGGGAACTTCTGTCGGGTTGTCGCAAACAGTTGTCGCCCTGCTTTCGGGTACAGTCTGTATCGTATCGACCCGGTTCCACCAGAGGCCGATCGAGTCAATCTCCGAGGACGGAATGAACGATATTCAGGAATGGTTACGGCGGGGAGTCCTGGATCTCTCCATCATGTTGCGTGGCATCGACGCCGAACTGGACGCCACTCTGGATGCCTTGAAACAGGCATTGCGAGACCGAGAGTCGATGGACATCGATGAATTCAAAGAGGCACTGGAACGTACCGACTCCCGCTTTGATTCGATAGAGACTCTGGCCGAAGAAGGCAGCCAGCAGCTGTACAGTCTGTATCAGTCGCTGATGAGCATCAGTGATGAAGTACCGGCTGAGTTCAGACGGCAGGTCGAAAAGCAAAGCCATTTTCTCTACGATGCTCTGCAATTGCTTGAACAGGCTCGTTTCCTGTTGCCCGAAACCCTGCCCCTGCCTGCCGAGGACGCATCGGAGGAAGGTGACACCACCCTGAAAAGATTGCGCCAGAAGCTGTGCTCCCGCTTCATAACCCTGTTGCGCACTCTGGCTATCCTTGGCGATGAGGATGGGGCACTGAAGGCTCTGGCCGAGCGCCTCGAACCCCTTCCCGACTGGTCCACGCTGGACAGTCTGGCGGCTGAAACCATTTCATTGATCCAACGGCGGCTGGATGTGGAAAAAGGTCAGTTCGAGCATTACCTGAACGAGCTCAACGCCAAACTCAAACGCATTAATGAATTGATTGGCCAGGGAGGACAATCGGTCTCCGCCTTGACGGAGCTCAGTGAGAACCTGAATCGCAATGTCGATGAGCAATTGAACAAAGCAAGACAAGAAATCTCCCAGGCGACCAGTCTCGACCAATTGAGGGTGACGCTGAACTCCTCGCTCGATGGACTGCTGACATTGCTTGGCGAATTCCAAGCCAAAACCCAGCGCAGCCTGACCGAAATGGGACGACGTCAGAACGAACTGAATGATCAGTTGCAGGCACTGCAGGAAGACAATCATCGTCTCATTCAGCAAGTCACCCATGAACGCGAACTGTCGATGCTCGACCCACTCACCCAGCTGCCCAATCGCCATGGCTTCGAATTGCGGTTGCGCGAAGAAATGGCGCGGAGTAACCGATACGATCAACCGGTCAGCCTGGCGTTGATCGACGTCGATCACTTTAAGAGGATCAACGATCAATTCGGCCATTTGGCGGGCGACAAAGTACTGAAAATTCTCGCCAAACAGATGAACGACCAGATCCGGCAGTCGGATTATCTGGCTCGTTTTGGCGGCGAGGAATTTATTCTGCTGCTACCCCAAACCCAGCAGGAAGATGCCTTCACGGCGCTTGAAAAAATGCGTCTTCATATCAGCGAATGCCCTTTCAACTTTCAGGGCAAACCCGTGCAAATAACAGTGTCGGCCGGGGTGACTCAATACCGTACCGATGAAGCCTTGGAAACCTGGATGCATCGTGCCGATGAAGCACTCTACCAAAGCAAAGACGAAGGCAGAAACCGCACTACTCTGGCGCCCGACCAAGAGCATGACACGAATCCATAATACCCGGCTCAGACCTTGAGCCGGGACAATATACGGTTCAGATGACGCGTATTGATCGGTTTTGTCAAAAAATCATCCATACCGGCCTCCAGACACCGGCTGCGCACCTCCTCCAGAGCGTGCGCCGTCAGCGCTACGATAGGCACGGTTTTCCTGCCCTGACTTTTTTCGATTTCACGGATGTGACGGGTGGCATCATAGCCATCCACCTCCGGCATTTCGCAATCCATTAGAATGAGATCGTAATCAAAGTCATCTTTGCGGCGTTCGTTAATCGCTTCATTTCCATTGCGCACCACCAATACCTGATGTCCCAGTTTATTCAACAACCCTTCGATCACCCTCTGATTGACCATGTTGTCTTCGGCCACCAGAACCTTGAGACCCGGTTGAGTTTCTTCTGTCATAGGTGTCACTTCCGCTGTTGTGCCGGTTACCGAATCGAAAGGCACCCGGACAATGAATTCCGAACCTTTGGCAGGCTCGCTTCTAAGCTCGATCCCTCCCCCCATCAGAGTCACCAGTTGCTGACATATTGCCAGCCCCAAGCCCGTTCCTGACGATCCGCCATGCCGCTGTGGCTCAATCTGATGATACAGACTGAACAAACCTTCCTGGTCTTTGGCGGGAATGCCGATGCCCGTATCGCGAACGCGGAACACCAGCATCGAACGATGCTGAACCTTTTCAAGTCGCAATGACAACTGCACCGATCCCTGCTCGGTAAACTTGATGGCATTGCTGATCAGGTTGGCGAGAATCTGACGCAACCGCTGAACGTCAATCACCACTTCTTCCGGCACCCGCTCTGAAATATCGAGTTCAAGAGCCAGATCCTTCTGCTCGGCCTGGGTACGAAACAATTGCAGCTGTTGTCGCGCCAGAATATGAAGGTTTACCTTTTCCCGATGCAACTCCATTTTTCCGGCTTCGATTTTCGAGAAATCCAAAATGTCGTTGATCAGTGTAAGGAGAGAGGCTCCAGACCCCTGGATGGTGTCGACATAGGTTTTTTGCTCCTCACTCAAAGGGGTTCGAGCCAATACTTCGGTCATCCCCAAAACGCCATTGAGCGGTGTTCGAATTTCATGACTGATCTCAGCCAGAAAGTGGCTCTGAGCTTCAGCCCGCATCCGCTCTCTTTCCTTCTCGTCACGCAGGGATCGGATTCGATGAGCCAACGCAAAACTCAGCAGCATAGTTTCGGCGAAAGAGCCCAGTTTAGAGGCGAACATGGCTGGGAACGGCAGTGTAATCCAACCGTTCCGTGTGGCGAGAAACAGAAGATTCCCAATGCCGAACAGCGTCCAGGCGAGGATAAAGAATTTCGCCGCTGAAAGCCCCTTTTGCCAGGCGTAGATACCCAAGGCTATTGCTAGGACCATGAATAGAATCAGATTGGGAGTAAAAAGGCGGGCAAAGGTATCCAGGTCGACCACAAAGCTAAGCCATAAATAGACACACTGGATCCCAATGACCACGCCCATCACCCTGGCCAGATTTGCCGATATCTGACGCAGGCTGAGAAATCGTACGACAAAGAGAGAGGCAAAAATTACCGCCATAGCAGTCAGCCAGAAATTGATGCGGTAATCGAACCCGCGGTCCTCCCACCAGAAATACTGGTAGAAATATCCGTCCAGTGACAGCTGCAACACACCAAAGGTGGTGATAAAGAGCACATAAAAAAGATAACTGGTGTCGCGCACCGTGACGAATAGAAAAAGGTTGTAGGTCGCCATGGCCAGCAAGACACCGAAATACAGCCAATTCATAATGTCGCCTTTTAGCAGCGGCGACCAGAACTCGTTTTCGGGGTACACCTGTATCGGCACTATGGACGTTGGGCTCGTCTCAATGCGCATTAAATAGGTGGTGGGGCCATAAACTTCCAATGGAAAGATAAAAAATCGGTGGTCTTCAAAACGGTTTCGAAAGGGTCTTGCCATACCGCTTCGGTACAACAGACGCGGTCCGGAATCCTCAAATATCTGGTATAGATCAACATAATCCAAAAGCGGATTAGCCAGAACAAGATCCCATTTCTTATGAATCGAACCGGCTGCGTCCAAGGTAAACCTGAGCCAGATAACTGTGTCGTCATAGCCTCGGTTAAGTACTGGCGCATTGTTGGCCACCCATTCGTCCGCCAGATCCGGTGATAGGATTTCAAAAGGGGAACGACGGCCGCTGGTATCTTCAAATACCTCGATATGAGGAGCGATATTATGCGCCCCACCCTGCTGAAGACTCACCAACGATGCCTGGGCCCCTATCGACAGCAGACTCAGGCTCACCAGCAGGATCACAGTCTGCCATACCCGTTTTAGTCGTTTTCGGGCCAGCCTGCCCGCTGTCATAACCAAACTGCCTTTTGCACAGTGGATGTATCCTTCTACTCATTCAATCAGACCAACCTTTTTAGGGATGGTCTAAAGTTAATACGCGGTTATTTGATGGAAAATCCAGAGCGGGGGAATATCGGTCCGCCATGGTCGGGATAACGTATTCAATGGGGTATCATCCATTGTGCCCTTAACCCTTAAGAGAGACCATCACCATGCCAATACAAGTCGGCGAAACCCTGCCCCACGTCACACTCCAACGAATGGCACAGGGTGGCGTTGTCAGCGATGACTTTGATTCTCTATTCGCGAATCAAAAAATTGTTCTGTTCGCGGTACCCGGAGCCTTTACCCCTACCTGTAGCCAGGCTCATTTACCGGGATTCGTGGTCCATGCCGATACCATCAAGGCCAAAGGCGTGGACCGTATCTATTGTTTGAGTGTGAATGACGCCTTTGTCATGAATGCCTGGGGCCAAGCCCACAACGCGGAAGCTCTCGACATGCTCGCAGACGGCAATGCAGATTTTGTTCGCGCGTTGGGGCTGGATATCGACGTTTCCCAGAGAGGTATGGGTGTTCGAGCCCGGCGCTTTGCGTTAATCGCCGATAATGGCGTGGTAACCTGGCTGGCGGTTGAAGAACCCGGCCAATTCGAACAAAGCTCTGCTGAAGCCGTGTTAGCCGCATTAGAGGACGCTTCCTAACATAAGAAGTTACAAAAGGTTCCACGTGGAACCTTTTAAACTTAGGTGGCGGAGTAGTCACCATGCCCGGCATTTACTGAAGACCCCAGTCCACTGGAAGCGAACTTTACCTTCAGTTGTAACTACGGCCATTCACCCTGCTAAACTGTTCTTCCCGATTGACCCTTTCGAATTGAGCCCACCAATGCCTACTTCATCTAGAGATCCAGATCCTAAATCTGTCTTTTATCAGACACTGGCTTCCATACCGGAGGGGCATTTTACCAGTTATGGCCGAATAGCGGACCTTTGCGGTGTGCATGTACGGCAGATTCAAGCCTGGTTAAGGACTCTCCCCCGCGAAACGGATCTGCCCTGGTTTAGGATCATAAACAGCCAACGGAAGATAACGGAACATCCAGGAGCAGTCATTCAGCATAAGCATCTGGCAGCGGAAGGTTTATTACCGGACGAAAGGGGGCGCTTCCCTAAGTCCCGGTATTGGCCGGATTGCCTGGACTCCTAATTCGGCACTATTGCTACATAGAACCTTTTTTTAATGTTCCACGTGGAACATGGAATCAAAAAAAGAGGGCAACGAAAAACGGGAGATGGAATCCGGAATAAGGCACTAGTCGGCTCTTAATCCGCATTCCATCTCCCGTTTGTTTTTCCAATAAAAATGGCAACAGTCAGTAGTCAGTTTAGCTGGCTATCAATAATCCAGGTTGGTAACCAACAAGGCATTGCTTTCAATAAAGGCCCTGCGAGGCTCAACTTCATCACCCATCAACGTATTGAAGATCTGATCGGTCGCAATGGCGTCTTCGATGGAGACACGCAGCATACGGCGGGACTCCGGATCCATGGTGGTTTCCCACAGCTGCTCCGGGTTCATTTCACCCAGACCCTTATAGCGCTGGATGGTATAGCCCCGCTTGGCTTCGCCCATCATCCAATCGATAACTTCTTCGAAAGTCAGAACCGGATGCTTTTTCTCACCACGTTGGAGATAAGCGCCCTCTTCTATCAAGCCATCCAATACCTTACTCAGCTCGACAATGGCGTGATATTCGCGGCTTTCAAAGAATGCATGGGAGAACTGATAGTCCGTCGCCAGGCCATGAGCGATGGCCTGTACTTTAGGCACAAAAAGATGGCGTTCGTGATCTTCGGTCAAAGACAGCTGATAAACAGTGCTTCCCGCCAATGAATCCATCAGGCGGTCACTGAGTTGATCGACCCATTCGCTGACCTGGTTCTGATCGGCCAACATCGCCGGTGTCAGTTCAGGCATGTAGATCAACTGCTCAAGCACGGCCTTGGGATAGACGCGGCTCATCCGATCAATGCGTGCCATTACGTCTTTGTATTGGTTGACCAGACTTTCCAGTTGCTCGTCACGAATCGCAGGAGCGTTTTCGTTTACGTAGAGCTCGGTGCCATCCAGTGCCTGGGACAGAAGATATTGCTCCAGCGTTTTTTCATCCTTGATGTATTGCTCCTGCTTACCCCGCTTCAGTTTGAACAAAGGCGGCTGGGCAATATAGATGTGTCCATTTTCAATCAGTTCAGGCATTTGCCGGAAGAAAAAGGTCAGCAGCAGGGTCCGGATGTGGGAACCATCGACGTCCGCATCCGTCATGATGATGATGTAGTGGTAGCGAAGCTTCTCCAGATTGAACTCTTCCCGGCCGATGCCACAGCCCAGAGCGGTGATCAGTGTACCGACCTCGGCGGACTGCAGCATTTTGTCGAAACGGGCTTTTTCCACGTTCAGGATTTTACCTTTCAGCGGCAGAATCGCCTGGGTGCGACGGTCCCTACCCTGCTTGGCGGAGCCACCGGCCGAATCACCCTCCACCAGGTAGAGTTCAGAGAGAGCCGGATCTTTTTCCTGACAGTCCGCCAGTTTTCCGGGCAGCCCGGCGATGTCCAGGGCGCCTTTACGGCGAGTCATGTCCCGCGCTTTTCGGGCCGCTTCCCGTGCACGGGCGGCATCGATCATTTTACCGACCAATACCTTGGCTTCATTCGGGTTTTCCAGCAGGAAGTCATTGAAGGTCTTGCCCATTTCCTGCTCGACAGCGGGTTTGACTTCGCTGGAGACCAATTTGTCTTTTGTCTGCGAACTGAATTTCGGGTCGGGCACCTTGACCGAAATAATGGCCGTCAGACCTTCGCGGGCGTCATCCCCTGTGGTCTGAACCTTATGCTTCTTCTGGAGGTTTTCACTCTGAATGTAATTATTCAGCGTGCGAGTCAAAGCTGCTCGGAAACCGGCCAGGTGTGTACCACCATCACGCTGGGGAATGTTGTTGGTGTAGCAAAGAATGTTTTCCTGGTAACTGTCGTTCCATTGCATGGCGACTTCGACGCCGATGCCGTCTTCCTCACGTTGATAGGAAAAGTGGAAAACATTGTTCAGCGTCTGCTTGTTCTTGTTCAGGTATTCGACGAAGGCTTTCAGACCGCCGTCGTACTTGAAATACTCTTCCTTGCCGGAGCGTTCGTCTTTCAGGTGAATACCCACACCCGAGTTCAGGAAACTCAACTCCCGCAGGCGTTTGGCAAGAATGTCGTAAGAGAACTCGATATTGTTAAAGGTATCGCCTGAAGGCTTGAAATGAATGGTGGTACCGGTGTGATCCGCGTCCCCTACCACAGCCAGAGGCGCCTTCGGGACACCATGAATGTAAACCTGCTCATGAACCTTGCCAGCACGGCGTACGGTGAGAGTAAGTTCGGAAGACAGTGCATTGACTACCGAGACACCCACGCCGTGCAAGCCGCCGGAAACCTTATAGCTGTTATCATCGAACTTACCGCCCGCGTGGAGTACGGTCATGATCACTTCGGCCGCTGACTTGCCTTCTTCCGGGTGCATATCCGTAGGAATACCCCGGCCGTTGTCTTCAACGGAAACCGATTCGTCCGGATGGATGACGACGTTGATGTCGGTGCAGTGACCAGCGAGGGCTTCGTCGATGGAGTTATCCACCACCTCGAAAACCATATGGTGCAGCCCGGTGCCGTCGTCTGTGTCCCCGATGTACATACCGGGGCGCTTACGCACGGCATCAAGGCCTTTCAGCACCTTAATACTGGAAGAATCGTAACTGTTACTCATCTGGTTGCTCCAAATCATGCGCCGAGTGAACCTGACCCTGTTCCACGTGAAACATCCGAATCCGGTCCGGCGATTGCCAAAAATCGTGTAAAGGCGCCGGGTCGACACTGGTCATGAATACCTGACCGGTCAGCCCTTCCATCAATGCACCCAACTTGCGAATATGATGCCGGTCCAATTCGGCCGGCAGGTCATCCACCAGAAAGGTGGTGGGGCGATTATGTTCTGCCTGGAGGTGCAGGCTTTGTGCGACTTTCAGTGCGCACACCACCAGTTTCTGCTGACCCCGGGAGAGCACATCACTGGCCGACTGGGTGCGAACCTTGATACGCATATCCGCACGTTGTGGCCCGGCCTGGGTATAGCCCAGCTTGGTATCCCGTTCCAACTGCCCTTCCAATACGTCGTTCAGTTCGCGGGATTTATCCCAACCCCGATAATAATGGATGCGCAAATCCGGAAGCTCGATCAACTGATCGAGTACCTGATGAAACAGGGGTACGAAGCCTTCCAGATAGCGCTTGCGCAGGGTGTCGAGTTGTTCGGCAGCGAGGATAAATTCACGCTGCCAAATGGCCATTTGAGACCGGTCTATTCTACCAGAACGCAGCAGAGAGTTCCGGTTTTTAAGGCTTTTTTGCGCGTTCTGCCAGGCCTGATGAAAGCCCGAATCCTGATGAAAAACCCCCCAATCGAGAAACTGCCTTCGATGTCCGGGAGAACCTTCCAGTAACAGGAAGGAATCGCTGTGTATCAGCTGCAAAGGCAGCCTATGGGCCAACTCCGATACGGCGGATATCGGCTCACCATTGATACGAATGCTGTGCTGGCCGGACCGACTTCTCTGCACCCCCACCTTGGTGCCGGAATCCATCTCGGCGAAAACCACCGCCTGGTCGTTGTCGTCGCGAATCAGTGTCCGGGTACGGGAAACCTTAAAGGAACGGGCCAGTGCGAGAAGATGGATAGCCTCAAGGATAGAGGACTTCCCCGCCCCGTTATCGCCGTATAAAACATTGACCCCGGGGCCGGGGCGGAACTGGGTGTTCGCGACATTACGAACACCCTGAATGGACAGTCGGACAATCGACATGCCAGAGAAGAATCAGCCGGGGATCAGAGACGCATCGGCATGATGACGTAGAGGGAAGAGTCGTCGTCGAAATCGCTCAACAAGGCGCTGGAGTTGGCATCGGACAGCACCAGGCGGACTTGTTCGCCAGCCGTGACGTTCAAAACATCGAGCAGGTAATTTACGTTGAAGCCTACTTCCAGTTCAGGTCCCTGATAATCGATTTCCTGGTTTACTTCCGCTTCTTCCTGTTCCGGGTTATTGGCCTTGGCCATCAGGTTGTTTTCACTCAACAACAACCGCACACCCCGGTACTTCTCATTTGAAAGAATCGCCGCGCGGCTGAAAATGGCACGCAACGCCTGACGATCGCCGATGATTTCCTTGTCGCCGCCTCTGGGTACAACCCGCTCGTAATCCGGGAACTTACCGTCCACCAACTTGGAGGTAAAGGTGAAAGCAGTCGTGTTGGCGCGAATATGGTTGGCACTGAGCGACAGGTCGACCGTTTCCTCGCCCTCGGTCATCAAGCGGTTCAGCTCAAGGATGCCCTTGCGCGGAACAATGACCTGCTTCCGCTCTTCAATAGCCAGCCCGTCCACCGGCTGACTGCTCATCGCCAGACGGTGACCATCGGTGGTGACGGTGCGAACCAGGTTCGGGCTCAGCTCCAGCAGCATACCGTTCAAATAATAGCGAACATCCTGTTGGGCCATGGCAAAGGCCGTGGCATCGACCAGATGCTTCAGTGTCTTTTGCGGCAGCGTCAGGTTAAGGGTGTTCTCGTCTTCCTCGACATTGGGGAAGTCCGATGCTGGCAGAGTCGACAAGGTGAAACGGCTGCGACCGCTGGTAACAATCACCCGGTCTTCTTGCTGCTTCAGGCTGATCGGGGCATCGTCCGGCAGGGATTTGACAATGTCGAGCAGCTTCCGCGCCGGGACGGTGATAGCCCCCTCGGTGGCGGCTTCGGTCAACTCCACCCGTCCGACAATTTCCACTTCCAGATCGGTCCCGGTCAGGGACAATTGATTGCCTTCCACCTCCAACAGCACGTTGGACAGAACCGGCAGGGTTTGACGCTTCTCGACAACGCCTCCCACCAATTGCAGAGGTTTGAGCAAAGTATCACGTGACAGAGTGAATTGAATCATGAGTCCGTTTCCATCCCTTTATCAGGTGGTCAGCGTTCGTAATAGGTTGTTGTAATCTTCATTGATATCCTGAGTCGTCTCGCGCAGTTCCTTCACCTTCCGGCAGGCATGCAGCACGGTGGTATGGTCGCGCCCGCCAAAGGCTTCGCCTATCTCCGGCAGGCTGTGCTGGGTCAGCTCCTTGGCCAACGCCATCGCCACCTGCCGCGGCCGGGCGATACTGCGACTGCGACGTTTGGAATGCAGATCGGATATCTTGATTTTGTAGTATTCGGCGACAGTGCGCTGGATGTTATCAATACTGACTTGTTTGTCCTGCAAGGCCAAGAGGTCCTTGAGCGACTCTTTAACAAAAGCCGTGTTGATCGCCGCCCCGGTGAACTGGGCATTGGCTACAACCCGCTTGAGGGCGCCCTCCAGCTCCCGAACATTGGAGCGAATGCGCTGCGCGATAAAGAAAGCGGCATCCGCTGGCAATTTAACCCGGGCCTTTTCGGCCTTTTTCATCAGAATCGCCACCCGGGTCTCCAGATCCGGTGGTTCCACCGCGACGGTCAGTCCCCAACCAAACCGGCTTTTCAGACGGTCTTCGAGACCCTCGATTTCCTTAGGGTAACGGTCACAGGTCAGAATAACCTGCTGATTACCCTCAAGCAGCGCATTAAAGGTGTGGAAAAACTCTTCCTGAGAGCGGTCTTTCTTGGCGAAGAACTGGATGTCATCGATCAGCAACGCATCCAGGCTGCGATAAAAGCGCTTGAACTCGGCCATGGCGTTCAGCTGCAATGCCTTCACCATATCGGCCACGAACCGTTCCGAATGCAGATACACCACCTTAGCGCCCGGATTCTGCTCGACAATGTGGTTACCAATGGCCTGCATCAAGTGCGTTTTACCCAGCCCCACGCCCCCATAAATAAACAGCGGGTTGTAAGCGCCACCGGCATTTTCCGCCACCTGTTGACTTGCTGCCAGCGCCAGTTGGTTCGATTTACCCTCAACAAAGGAGGCAAAGGTGAAACCGGGGTTCAGATAACTCTGGAACTTGCCCTTACCCCGCTGGGACCCTGTGGTCTGCACCTGAACAGGCTCGTTCGCCAGGCGCTCAGCCACCACAGGCGCAGGCTCCGCTCGGGGAGCTGGGGTTTCTTCAATTGTGGCTGGGGACCGGGGAGCCGAAGGTGCTTCTTCTATATGGGTATGGGAGGGCTCGCGTACACGCCGGGCCGGTCGCTGTCGTGACGCGCGGGCCTTCACTTCGACGAGGACTTCGGTATCGCTGGCACCGAACTGCCCCATCAGCTCCTGAATGCGGTGCAGATACTTGTCCCGTACCCAGTTACCCACAAACCGATTGGGAGCCAGCAACACCAGGGCATCGCCGTCCAGCCGGTGGCTGAGCGGGCGAATCCAGGTATTAAACTGATGCGAAGGTACTTCCCCACGCAGCAGATCAAGACACTGATGCCAGGCAGACTCGGGCACGGAAACTCCGGATGGGTGGATGTAAGCCGGCCATTCTAACTTGCCCACAGCCTCCATGCCAGTTGCCCTAACGCTAAAAAACAGCCTTCTTTATTTATAAAAACAATAACTTATCCACTGTCCGGCCGTAGCGCCGCTCTTTTTGTGTCGATAACACTGTGCACAAGCAGGCGCGCAACCCTGTGAGTAACCCCATGAACAAAACGGGGATGCAATTTCAGTGGATAAAACCTCATTCCGTCCACCGTTCCCACACCTGTTCCGCCCAGATCCCTCCCAGGATGCCAAGCAGTAATCAATTAACTAACCTATTGTTTTTAAAGAACTTTTTTATGTTTTCAACAGAAAATTGGCTGACTAATAATGAATAACAACGCACTATCTCTCAAAACACATCATTCTTTCATTTTTCTTTTCTTTATCCCGTTCAACACGGAAAAATCAGGTAAACAACTTTGATCAAAAATCCGTCATTGATCTGTGTCGAGAAAGTCTTTAGAATCCGCCGTCCAATTTCAGAGCTTCGCTTCACGTCGGAGGATTCGTTCCCACGTTGGAGTGAGTTAAACGCATAACCGGAAGCCTCGCTTCCCCATCACTGGTGTGAGATCAGACTATGAAACGTACCTTTCAACCCAGCGTACTGAAGCGCAAGCGCACTCACGGTTTCCGTGCCCGCATGGCCACCAAGAACGGTCGCAAGGTTCTGGCTCGTCGCCGCGCTCGCGGTCGCGCTTCCCTGACCGTTTAATCGGCATCACTGCCGATATCGTGTCTGCCAACGGACATCCCCGCAGCCATCGTCTGTTAACCGCCGGGGATTTCCGTTCGGTCTTCGATCAGGTCGACGCCAAAGCGGCCTGTCCGCAATGTCTTTTTCTGGCACGTCGCTCTTCTACCGGACAAGCCCGTCTCGGTTTCATCATCTCCAAGAAAAACGTTCGCCACGCGGTGGATCGTAATCGCATCAAACGCATTGCCCGCGAAGTGTTTCGCCTGAATTACGGGCAATGGCCGCCTCTCGACATCATCCTGCTGGGCCGCAAGGGGCTGGATGAGCTCTCCAACGAAGAGCTCCACAAGACCTTTCACAAGCTGTTGATGAAAGTGGCCCGTCGTTGGCAAAAAGAGACAGCCACCGCCACACACTGAAATTATCCCCTAAAGCTGGCACAGCGCCTTAATTGGCTAGCAAAAACGGCTTTGGACAGGTACCATTTCGGCGCTTTTTTACCCAGCCTGGACCTCAGGAAGCGAACTCCTTTTTCCTCTGTCTCTGGTCTCCCTATTCGGATGCCAGCCGCTTCCCACAGCCAGGGTCAATGATCTGACTGGAACAAGATTATGGATGTGCGTCGTATCGTCTTGATCGCGGGCTTGGCCGTGGTCTCATATCTATTGGTGCTGCAGTGGTCCCAAGACTACGCCGAGGCGCCGCCGGAACAGCCCACCAGCAGCCTGAGTGGCGATATTCCGGTAGCCGCTTCGGATACGCCAGTTGCCGCCGGTAGCACCGAATCGGACGTACCCGAAGCGGCGGTCGGTTCGACGGAGCAGACGACCGCACCTTCCGGTCAAGGCGTTCAGGGCGGGCACATCGAAGTCCATACCGACACCCTGAACCTGCGCATCGATTTGAAAGGCGGTGACATCACCTACGCCAGCCTGCCGAAATACCCGTTCCGTGCCGATACACCGGACATCCCCTTCACGCTGCTTGAGAACAATCAGCGCAACTACGTCGCCATGAGTGGTCTGGTCGGTAAAG
Organism: uncultured Saccharospirillum sp.; assembly: GCA_965652395.1. Classification (GTDB taxonomy): domain Bacteria; phylum Pseudomonadota; class Gammaproteobacteria; order Pseudomonadales; family Natronospirillaceae; genus Saccharospirillum. Next base: position 90,548 of record CBFGUW010000007.1, read on the forward strand.
ACGGCATCGACAGCCAGGGCCGGGCCCAATATCAGGCCGAACAGCAGAACTACGAGCTGACCGAAGGCCAGGATGAATTGACCGTCACCCTGACCCACACCACCGAGGCCGGTCAGACGGTCAACAAGATCTTCACCCTGACCCGTGGCGACTATCTTGTGAATGTCCGCCATGAGGTGATCAACAACACCGGCGCAGCCATCACTACACAGCAATTCGGCCGTTTGAAGCGTGATGAATCCAGCGACCCGAGCGCCGGTGGAAACATTGGCATGTCTTCCTATCTCGGTGTGGCCCTCACCACCCCGGATGACCGCTATAAGAAAGTCTCCTTCGGGGATATGGAAGACGGCGACTTCGCCGGCGTGACCCAGGAAGGCGGTTGGATTGCCTTCCTGCAGCATTATTTCCTGTCCGCCTGGATCCCACCGGCCGAGACATCCAATAAATACAGCACTTCCTCCAAGGTTCTGAACCAGGAGCGCTTCTATTTCGCGGACGTCCAGACACCGGCCCTGACCGTACAACCCGGTGAAACCGGCTCGACTCAGCTCGATTTGTATCTCGGTCCGAAAGATCAGGACCACCTGGCGGAAATCTCCCCTCACCTGGAACTGACCGTCGATTACGGCTGGCTCTGGTGGGCCGCGCAGCCGCTGTTCAAGTTGTTGCAGTTCATGCACAGCCTGACCGGCAACTGGGGCTGGGCGATTGTGTTGATGACACTGACCGTCAAGACACTGCTCTACCCACTGACGGCTTCCAGCTATCGTTCCATGGCCAAGATGCGCAAGTTCGCGCCGAAGATGACGCAATTGCGCGAGCAATACGGCGACGACCGTCAGCGTCTCGGCCAGGAAATGATGAAGCTGTACAAGAAGGAAAAACTGAACCCTATGGGTGGCTGTTTGCCCATCCTGATTCAGATGCCGATCTTCATCGCACTGTACTGGGTGTTGATGGAAGCCGTGGAGCTGCGTCAGTCGCCCTTCATCTTCTGGATCGAAGACCTGTCGATCAAAGACCCGTTCTTCGTCCTGCCGCTGTTGATGGGCGCTTCCATGTTCCTGCAGATGCAAATGCAGCAACAACCGAGTATGGACCCGATGCAGGCCCGCATGATGAAAATGATGCCCATCGTTTTCACCTTCATGTTCCTCTGGTTCCCGGCCGGTCTTACGCTGTACTGGTTCGTCAACAACGTCACCACCATCGTTCAGCAGTGGCTGGTGAACCGTCAATTTGAAAAAGCCGATCAGAAGACGACGTGATCGGAGACCGCGATACCATTTGCGCACTGGCCACGCCCCCCGGACGGGGCGGTGTCGGCATAGTGCGGGTATCGGGGGATAAGGCGGCGGCCATCGCCGCTGCCCTGCTCGGCAGTACTCCCAAACCCCGTTATGCCCACTATGGCCCCTTCTACGATGAAGCCGGTCAGGTGTTGGACGAAGGCATCGCCCTATATTTCCCCAACCCCCATTCCTTTACCGGTGAAGACGTACTCGAACTGCACGGCCACGGCGGCCCGGTCATTCTGGATCTGCTGATTCAACGCATTCTTGGCCTGGGTGCCCGTCTGGCTCGTCCCGGTGAATTTTCGGAACGGGCCTTTTTGAACGAAAAGCTCGATCTGGCCCAGGCCGAAGCCATCGCCGATCTGATCGACGCTAGCTCGACCGAAGCCGCCCGCTCCGCCGTGCGCTCACTGCAAGGGGCTTTTTCACAGGAAATCCACAAGCTGGTTGAACAACTGATCCAGCTCAGAATTTACGTGGAAGCCGCCATCGACTTTCCAGAGGAAGAGATCGATTTTCTCTCCGACGGCAAAGTCCAGGCCGATCTGGAACACATCATCGATCAACTGAAAACCGTGCTGAAAACCGCGAACCAGGGCAGTTTGATGCGCGAAGGCATGAGGGTGGTGATCGCCGGTCGACCCAATGCCGGGAAGAGCAGCCTGCTGAACGCCCTGGCCGGTCAGGAACGGGCCATCGTGACCGATATCGCCGGTACCACCCGGGACGTGTTGCGCGAACATATCCACATCGATGGCATGCCATTGCATATCATCGATACGGCCGGTCTGCGTGATGCGCCGGATGAAGTCGAACGCATCGGTGTCGAACGGGCCTGGCAGGAAATCGAACAGGCCGACCGTATTCTGTTGATGGTCGACGCCACCGAAACCAGTGCGGATGACCCGGAACACATCTGGCCGGATTTTGTGCATCGGTTGCCCGACAACGCACCGCTGACGGTCGTGCGCAACAAGATCGATCTCAGCGAAGAGTCCCCAGGTTTATCCACAGCAGGTACCGCACCTGTCGTAAGGCTGTCCGCCAAGGGAAATCTGGGGCTGGATGCCCTGCGGGATCATCTAAAACAACTGATGGGTTTTGAAGGGAATCACGAAGGAGGTTTCATTGCCCGCCGACGTCATCTTGAAGCTCTGACTCGGGCGGATGAGGCGCTGCAATCCGGCCTTGACCAATTGTTGGGTGCCGCCGCCGGAGAGTTGCTCGCCGAGGATTTGCGTCAGGCGCAAAACGCGCTAAATGAGATAACGGGCGAATTCAGTTCCGATGATCTGCTGGGCCGGATATTCTCCAGTTTCTGTATCGGTAAATAACACCTTATCCACACTATCTGAGCGTATTTATTCACAGCTCCTTCCTCAGCGCCCCGGTCAAAAAATCCACCGCCGCCTTAATCTTAGGCACTCGATAGCGCAGCTTCTGGTACAACAGATAGATCCCGAAATCAGGGTTGCGGGTAATCACCACCGGGTGGGACAGTTGTAACTCAACCAGTTCGCCCTTCTCCAAATGAGAAGACAGCGCCCATTTCGGCATCATCAGAATGCCTTTTCCTGCTACAGCTTGCTTCAACAGCCAGCGACCGGCATTGCTGATTGCCACAGCGGGACCTGAGACTTTTATCCACTGGCCATCCACCTCGCTCATCCAGGGCGTCGGGCCCTGAGGGGTTTGGAAATAGAGACCCTGGTGCTGACGCAGTTCCAATGGGTGTTGTGGATAACCGGCTCGTTCGAGGTAAGCCGGTGCGGCGACCGGCACGAAAGTGTTGTCCATCAGCTTGATGCCGACCACCCGTTCATCCGGGGCGTAGCCGCCGCGAATGGCGAGGTCGATGTTGTCTCGTCCCAGCACGCTGAGTTCATCCGTCAGGCGGACTTCCAGCGTGATATCCGGATATCTTTCAGTGAATTGGTCCAATAGGGGCATCAGTATGCGTTCGCCAAAACCGGTCATGGCGCTGATGCGCAACCGACCCATGGGTTTGGATTGGTAATGGCTGACGGCTTCGTCGCTGGCGGCCAGACGCTCGAGGATATCCCGGGCGTTGTCGTAGTAGAGTTGCCCCACTTCTGTGAGCTGAACGCGACGGGTGGATCGTTTCAACAAGGTGGCGCCCAGATGGGCCTCCAGGTCTGCCACTCGGCGTGACAATGACGAGGGAGGGACGGAAAAATGCTCGGCCGCCCGGCTGAAACTGCCGGTTTCGGCCACACGAACGAAATATTGAAGCGCGCGTAACTGGTCCATGGTCGGTTTTTTGTCGAAAAGACAATAAACCTTAACAGATAGTGCCCTGTTTTATACAGAAACCCGCCCTGATACTCCGCTATGTCCATACATAAAGGAGTAATACTCATGACAACCTATACTGCTATCAATCTCGTGAAGCGCCCTTCAGGAGGGCCGATCGGCCCTGATTTGTTTGAAAAAGTGGAAAAAGACATGCCAGAGCCTAAAGACGGTCAGTTTTTGGTCCGTCAGACTCACATGTCTCTCGATCCTGCCATGCTGGGCTGGATGACGCCCGATACCGACAGCTATATCCCGCCGGTCGAATTGGGCACGGTCATGCGTTCCAACGGCGTCGGCGAAGTAGTGGCATCGAACCATCCCGATTATCAGGAAGGCGACAGGGTGATGGGCTTCTTCGGCTGGCAGGAATATGCATTGAGCCGGGGAGAGGGTGTGAATAAGTTGGATTCCAGCCTACATCCTGAAATGGTCCTCTCGGTGCTGTCGACTCCGGGTTTGACCGCGACCAAGGGCTTGTTCGACTTTGGCCAGCCCAAGAAAGGCGAAACTCTAATCGTTACCGGGGCGGCGGGGTCCGTCGGTTCCATTGTCGGTCAACTCGCCAAAGCCGAAGGGCTGAGGGTGATCGGCGTGGCCGGGACCGACGAAAAGTGCGACTGGATCGTGAACACCCTGGGTTTCGACGGGGCGATCAATTACAAAACTGACGATCTAAGCGCGAAACTGGAAGAGTTGGCTCCGGAAGGCATCGATGTGTTTTTTGAAAACACCGGGGGTGAGATTCAATCGCTGATCTTCGAGCGTATGAAGGCGCACGGTCGAATTGTGGTGTGTGGGATGATCGCGGATTACACCGGCAAGCCGAAACCCGGCCCGAACTGGATTCCGCTCATCAAGAAGCGTTTGACGATCCGGGGTTTCACCCTGCCGGACCATCTGGATGAGGCACCTCAGCTGATGGCGACGCTGACTCCCCACCTCCAGGCGGGCAACATTCAGTATCGCAGTCATGTGCTGAAAGGGTTGGATGCCGCCATGACCGGGCTGAACCTGTTCTTCACCGGCGAAAACAAAGGCAAGCTGATCGTCGAACTCTAAGGGCTTTTATTCGAGAGCGATGGTGGGATGCGCCCTGCCATCGTTCGCTTTCAACCCGGCAAAGCAGAATCGACCCGACACAGCCTCCAAACAATGCCCTGGAACGAACAATTCCTTTTCAGACTGGACCCGCTTCCCCACAGGTGACAATCTTGCGTCAATTATTTAGCGACAGGATGCCCACCATGCAATATCTGGAAGAACTGCTTCCCGCCCGGGACGGCCACGAGATCCCGGTCAAAGTCTGGCGACCACGACAGCCCCGTGCTCTATTGGTGATTGCCCATGGCATGGCTGAACACGCCAGCCGCTATGCGCCCCTGGCGGAATGGCTGACGGAGCGGGACATCGCCGTGGTGGCGGTGGAGCACCGGGGGCACAGCGATCATTGCGAGGATGAAGACCTCGGTCACTACGCCGATCAGGACGGCTGGAACAAGGTGGTGACGGATTTGGACGAGGTGGTGACCTATGCCAAAAAGCTGGAGCCGGGATGTCCGGTCACGCTCTTCGGTCACAGCATGGGGTCTTTCATCGCCCAGAGTTATATACAGCGGTTTGGCGACCGTTTGGATGCGGTGATATTGGGGTCCACCAACCGAATCGACCGACCAAAGCTGGTCATGGCCAAACTCCTGGTGGATGTGATCAAGGCGGTGAAAGGACCGCGCCACGTCAGCCCCTTTATCGAGAACCTGAGCTTTGGTGCTTTTAACAAGTCGTTCAAACCCAACCGGACCACGCACGACTGGTTGAGCCGGGACCCTAACCAGGTCAACGCCTACATCGAAGATGCCTATTGCGGCTTCGGCTGCACCACCCAGCTCTGGAGCGATTTTCTGGGCGGCATGCTCACGATCAACCCGACTCATTGGCGAAAAGATCTACCGGTTCATTTTATGTCCGGCACGCAGGATCCGGTGGGTGAAATGGGCAAGGGGATTCGCAAGCACATTGCTGCGGTTGAATCGGCCGGTGTCACAGTAGCCTCGGTTCGGCTGTTTGAAGGCGGTCGACATGAGTTGGTGAATGAGATGAACGCCCTTGAAGTGTGGGAGCACTTACTCGGTTGTATTGCCATTGGCGCTATTGATGAAAACCGGGCCGACAACACCCAGGTTACTCACAATTCAGGGTAATAAACCGACCCGCTGAACAGCGCGCCCGCCCCCAGTTATTCCACATTTTATTCACAGGCTTTCCGGTGGGTTGTCCCCACCGGGTGAAACAGCCAGACACCATAATTTACAAGACTTCCAGGATTTTTCGCCCACTCAGGCTGTCTTAATGGACTATAGTTCTGACAGTTTATTCACAGCTTCTTGTCGTGTTCCTGATCGAGCCGGATGCTGTGAGCCTGTTGGTCGACTTTGGCTTTCAGATAGGCGGCATTGTGGCGGTTAACGTAGACACCGGTTTCCACGCGGTCGACCACTTCGATGCCGAACTCCTCCAGTTGGGTGGCTTTATGGGGGTTATTCGAGAGCAGGCGGATGCGGGTCACGCCCAGCGCCTTGAGCATTTCGGCGGCGGGGCGGAAATCGCGCATGTCGTGACCGAAGCCCAGCATTTCGTTGGCGGTGTAGGTATCGATGCCCTTGTCCTGCAGGGCGTAGGCATCCAACTTGTTGTACAGACCGATGCCCCGGCCTTCCTGACGCAGGTAAAGCAGGAGGCCGCTTTGTTCCGACAGCAGGCGCTGGGCTTCATGCAGTTGTTCACCGCAGTCGCACCGTTGGGAACCAAAGACGTCGCCGGTCAGGCATTCACTGTGCAGTCGCACCAGGGGGGCGTCCTGCTTTTCCGGCTCACCGTACAGGATAGCGATGTGTTCTTTCTGATCGCTGAGGTGATCGAAACTGATAAAGCGGGTGGGCACGGCCGCTTCACCCAAGGGGATGGCGACACTGGCACGTGGTTCGACTGTCATTAGAGTCTCTAAAAAACGGGATCTGCCTTGTTAATAAGGCCGCAGGCTCATATTAAAAGGTGATCTGTTCGACGGTTAGCCCGGTATTCTCAACCTACAAAGGCTGCTTCGCAAGGGACGATCGGGAGAAACACTTTCTCAACAATGGCGGTCTGTTCGTTCAGACGCCCAGAGTAGAATCTATTACACCGGTTACCCCGGAGATGCTTTGGCTGCCAAGTCTCCGGGATCAGAGTAGAGTAAGGCAGCGATTTTGGTTTGAGTGACTTTTGGGAGGAGCCCTCATGGCAGTCTTTGCAATCGTTGGGGCCGGCTTGTCGGGCATTACTCTTGCCCGCGAACTGACTGAGGCCGGTCACCATTGTCAGGTGTTCGAGAAAAGCCGCGGTCGCGGCGGTCGCTTGGCCACCCGACGGCGGGACGGATGGCAGGCGGACCATGGCGCTCAGTTTTTTACGGTTCGGGATGAAGGTTTTCAGCGCATTGTGGATGACTGGCAGGCCAAAGGCTGGGTGCAGCCCTGGTCGACGGAGGCCTGGGTGATGGATCGGGAGGGGGTGCATCCCTCCGGGGAATCCCAGCTTCGCTACGTCGGCACACCCAGTATGAATGCCATGGTCGTGGGCATGAGCGAAGGCATCGATCTGTTCCTGCAAACCCGGGTGGACCGGCTTGAACGGGTCGACCATCAATGGCGCCTGTGGGATGACGCGGGAGAACACTACGGTCAGTTCGACGCTGTTTTTTTGACCGCGCCTTTGGCTCAGAGCCTGGCTCTGCTTCCATCCGGTTCGCGTGCGGAAATTCCACTGCGTAATGCCACCATGCTGCCGACCTGGGCCGTGGCGCTGGCATTCGAAACGGAAACCGGTATCGAAGCCGATTCGTATTTCGTGAAAGAAGGCGTTATTCAATGGGCCGCGCGGGACAGCAGTAAACCCGGCCGGGAACCATCCCCGGAAGTCTGGGTCATGCATTTTTCCCCATCCTGGACCGCCAATCATCTGGATGCATCCGACTCTCTGCTTCAACAGCAGGGTTTAACACTGCTGCGCAAACTGACAGACAAGGATCTGCCCGCCGTGAGCGACAGCTTCAAGCACCGTTGGCTCTATGCCCGGTCCGGACCGTCTCAAGGCGAGATACCCCAGTGGGATGAACGCCTTCGTATTGGTGTGGCGGGGGATTGGGTATTGGGCGATCGCCTGGAAGACGCCTGGCGCAGCGGTAAGAATCTGGCGACGGAAATTGTCGAAACCTGGCAATGATTTAAGACCGACACCGGCCGCCCGGTGGGGATAGGCTTGAAAAGCCGTCCCCCTGTGGGAGGGCGGCTTGTTTCTTATATCTGATCACAGTGCCATCAAAAACAGGGTGGCCGTTAACAGCAACCCCTGCACGATGCCAACCGCGATCACACCTTTGGAGTGAGGGCGGCCCGGGGGACGCCCTTCCGGTAAGTGATGCATGACGCCTCCCCTCCGAATTGGATACGACACCTAAGACTAAAGTCTTATTCGGTCGATTTGTCGACTACAAAACGCAACAAAACCCCCCGTTGGTGGCTGATATAGCACCCCAATTTCGTTGGAAACGGCGTCCGGGCACGACACTGGGCACTACAAATTGAAACAAACAGAACTCTGGTAGGAATGAATTGATGCAGACGTTACGAATCGATGTGGTTTCCGATGTGGCCTGCCCTTGGTGTGTCATTGGTTACAAAAACCTGGAACAGGCCATGGGCACGTTGGAAAACGAATTTGAGTTTTCTCTGCAATGGCATGCTTTCGAACTCAGACCGGATGCGCCCGACGAAGGCGAAAACTGGCGTGAACACCTGATGCAAAAATACGGTCTCACCTGGGAACAGAGCGAGGCCAACCGCAAGCGCATCACTGAAACCGGTCGGGAACTTGGTTTCACCTTTAATTTCACCGACGACATGCGCACCCAGAACACCTTCAACTGTCACAGACTGCTCGCCTGGGCTGCGGATACCGACAAACAAACCGCTCTCAAGCTGGCCCTGTTCAAAGCCTACTTCACCGACAGAACCAACGTGAATGACCCGGATATTCTGGCCAGTGCCGTCGCCGAGGCCGGGCTGGATCCGGTCGCCGCCCGCGAGATATTGGAAGGTTCGGATTTCAGCGAGCGGGTTCGGGAGGAGGAATCCCACTACCAACGACTGGGTGTTCAGTCTATCCCCACCTTTATCATCAATGGTAAATACGCCATCACCGGAGGCCAACCGGCCGAAGTGTTCGAGCAGGCATTACGGGACATCGCCAAAGAAATGGCAGAGGCCGACGCCTGACGCAGCCGCTGTGATAAACTGCGGCGCTGTTTTAACGGGAGCCTGTCGATTCAATGAGCCAGGTAACCGCCATTCAAAGAACGACCACCCGCTGTTAAACGAGGAGGCTGGGTATGGGTCTGGTATACAGTACCGAAGCAGGCCGTCTCTGCCCCGATTGCGGAGCGCCGAAAGATCAGTGTCAGTGCAGCCGAGAGAGCGAGATTCCCCAGGGGGACGGTATTGTACGAGTCAGCCGGGAAACCAAAGGCCGCAAAGGCAAAGGCGTCACGCTGGTGACCGGCGTACCCTTGGCTGAGAAAGAATTAAAAGCCCTGGCAAAGCAGCTGAAAGCCAAATGCGGCACCGGTGGCACGGTCAAGAACGGTGTCATCGAAATTCAGGGCGACCAACGCGATCTGCTGCTCAACGAGCTGCAAAAACAAGGTTACAGTGTCAAAAAAGCCGGTGGTTGAGACGCCGGAGCGGAGAACCAAGATGGACGATAACACCCGAACTCAAATTGAAGCCGCCGCCTTTCGTCGGCTGTTACAACACCTGGACGAACGCAAAGATGTCCAGAACATCGATCTGATGAACCTCGCCGGGTTCTGCCGTAACTGTTTATCCCGCTGGTACGCCGAAGCCGCCGCGGAACAGGGTATCGAGATCGACAAAGACGCCGCCCGCGAAACCATCTATGGCATGCCCTATTCCGACTGGAAAGCCCAATACCAGACCGAAGCCACCGCGGAACAGCAGGAAGCCTTCAAGAAAAGCCACAACCATGACTGAAACCACGTCCATTAAAAGTCTGAGCCATGAACAGGCCCGCCAATGGGTGGCCGATAACCTGCCCGCCGACGGCGGCTTTAGCGGTGCCCTGCCCGCCAGTCTGACCGCCGTCGAAGGGTATCTGTTCGCCATCAGCCAGGCGCCGGTACCGGTATCCGCCAGCCAGTGGATTGGAGATTTGCTGGCCCTCTTCAGTGATGAAATCTCCTCCGCAGATGCGCTCAACGCCCTGCTCTCCTTCCAGCGCCACATTGAACAACGGTGCGAGGCCCAGCAATACCCCGTTCCCAACACCACCGGAATGGACGCCATCGCCCAAATCGAGCCCGGCAGCCCGCTGAACGACTGGAGCCTCGGCTTCGAAGCCGGTTTCAGTCAGGTTCAAGATATCTGGACGAAACTGATCCCGGCCGAACTGCGCAGCGAACTGGACAGCCAACTGTTCGCCCTGACCTTTTTTTCCACTCCTGAAAACGCCCGCCGTTTCCTCGCCAAGCGCGAAACCGCCATGCGGCCGGAGCAATTGGCCGATCAGGTGTTGGCGCAGTTTCCAAAAGCGGTCGACCTGCATGCCCGCCTGTCGATCTCGGTAGGCGCGGTGGCTCAGGCTGCGGTCCAGGAAAAGAAGGCAACGAAAATCGGACGGAATGATCCCTGCCCTTGCGGAAGCGGGAAGAAATACAAGCAGTGTTGTTTGCAATAAAAGAAACCCCGGCGTTCAGCCGGGGTCATCACTAAAACCGGTAAGTCAGACTGGAGCGGATCGCGAACACCAGCATATCGGGTTCGGCGCCTTCCTCGGGGTTATCCACAAAGAATTCTTCATAACCTGAATTGCTGTGCCAGTCGACCTGGACATCGAATCCGTATTCATCCCAGTTATAACCGCCGCCGCCACCCGCGTAAAAACCACTGATGCTGTAGTTTTCTTCATTGGGCCGTCGCAGGGATTCCGAAAAGAAACCCGCCGCCGCATAGTATTTGGTGCCATAACGAGCCACGCTGCGTCCGACTTTGGCGCCCACATCCCAGCCCGCAAGATAGATTTCATCGTCACTGTTCACCAGCGTCTTATAGTGATAGCTGCCTTGAACGGCAAAGGCACCCAGCCCGAATTCCACATCCAGCGAAGGCCCCATGAACAGGTTATAAGAGTCTTCACCCTGGTAAATCCAGGCGGTTGCCCGGCCACCGAGGCCCATGGCAAGGCCGCCAAGATCGGCCAGAGCTTCATCGCCATGGCAATGGTATTCACCGGTGTCGGCATCGTTATGGCAATCGAAACGGTCGAGAGCACCCGGATCCGCCGAGACCAAAGGGGCTGAAAACGCCAGAACGGCAATGGGCAATAACGGGCGAGGCATGAAGCGCATTGGGTGTCTCCTTATCACAACCTGATCAGTGTATCACAGGGATCGGACCGGGCCAGTGAACTGAGTGGCATGAAAGGCACCAGGCTGAATGCTGGATGGGAGACGGGAAACGTTCATTGCCTTTCCCGCCTGGCATTATGTGATGGGCCTCACAAACTCCCTATATCGAAACTGTGGAAGCGGCGAATCAGATGGTCTCTCACCGTCCGGACTCGTTTGGGCAATTCGGTGCGTTCCGCCCACACCAGCCAAAGCGAAGTGTTGGCGATTTCCCAATCGTGCAGGATACGGACAACGCGTCCCTGCTGTAGCGGCTCGCGCAAGACCAGATTGGATAAGCGCACAATCCCCAGACCCTGTTCCGCCGCCAATAATTGCGCCTGACTGCTGGGGGAATGCCAATTCCCCACCGGATGGTGGTCGTAGGCTTCATTGCCCTTGCGGAACTGCCAAACCCGGGGCGTTCCCGTCAGGCAGTTAAAGCGTTCGAGGTCTCTGGGGTGACGTGGAAAACCCTCCTGATTCAGGTAACGGGGGCTGGCACAGAGCATGAACTGCAATCGGCCTATCCGTTCGGCCTCCACATGAGTGCCCGGATCGTCGCCGCCGCGTATCACCAGGTCCACCGGATCCCGATTCAGATCGACCCGTTGGCTGGAAAAGTCCAACCGGATTTCCAGTGCCGGATGCTGGGCCACCACTTCGGTCAGCACCCTGGCGACGTAATGTTCGCCGACCAATCCGCCGACGGAATTCACCCGCACCGGACCCGACAATCGATCCGCCATCAGTTTCAGGCTCACCTCGGCCGATTCCAACTGCTGTATGCCGGACTGGCACCGCACGCGAAAGTGTTCACCCTCCGGAGTCAGTTGTACGACCCGGGTGGTGCGATGCAGCAGAGTCACGCCCAGGCGCTGCTCCAGCTCCGCGACCAGTTGGCTGACGCGCCCTCTGGACAGGTTCAGCTGTTCAGCCGCGCGAGTGAAACTGCCGTGCTCACACACCGACAGAAAGGCCTGTATCTCGGAAAAACGGTCCATTGGTTAGCCAAATTAACGAATATGATTAATTTTTGCAGGATTATCCAACCATTGAAAGCCTCTACACTGCGCCCACTTCTGAATCCAAGCATCAACAGTATGCCAAAACCCGCGCCGGGAACCGGGTAGACCTATCCAGGGTCGCACGGTATGCCGCCCACTCAACCCTTCCATGGGGGCTTGACGGCCGCCGTCCAGGCGGCCGACATCCCTGGATAGGTCTACCCGGTCCCCGGCGCTAGCCTTCGGTGGAATTTGAAAATTGGGTTCGACAGACCAATCAGAGGACATGACTATGAGCTCATCCCCACACCAAAGAACGTTGGGAAAAACCGGCTATTCAGTGTCGGAAATAGGCCTCGGATGTTGGCAGTTGGGCGGCGATTGGGGGGCTTTGCCGTCCGGCCGAGCCGATGAGATTTTGCAGGCCGCCGCGAGCCAGGGTGTCACCTTCTGGGACACGGCGGATGTCTACGGCGCCGGTGAAAGCGAACGATTGATCGGTGCCTTCAATGCCGCCCACCCGGACCCGAAACGGGTGATCGTCACCAAAGCCGGCCGCACGCCGGAGCTGTATCCGGATGGTTACCAACGCCCCACTTTGAAGGCCGCTATAGAGGCTTCCAGGGAAAGACTGAAAGTGGACAGCCTGGATCTGGTGCAACTGCACTGTATCCCCTTCGGGGATATTCAGCGGGGCGAGGTGTTTGAGTGGCTGGCGGAATTCCAACAGGAGGGTTTGATCCGGAATTTCGGAGCCAGCGTGGAAACGGTGGAAGAAGCATTGTATTGCCTGGAACACACCGAAGTCGCGACTCTGCAACTGATTGTGAATTTACTGCGTCAGGACATGGCGGAGCGGGTGTTACCGAAAGCCCAGGAGAAAAACGTTGGTGTCATCGTGCGTTTGGGATTGGCCAGTGGTTTGTTGTCCGGGAAGATGACCAAAGATCACACCTTTGCCAAGGAAGACCACCGCAATTTTAACCGTGACGGTGCGGCGTTTTTTGTGGGTGAAACCTTTGCCGGGCTGCCGTTTGAGACCGGAGTCGATCTCGCCGAGGCGTTGAAGGAATTTTGTCCGAAGGGTCTGACATTACCGCAAATGGCGCTGCGGTGGTTGCTGGATCAACCCGCCGTCAGCAGTGTGATCACCGGGGCCAGCCGTGCGGAACAGATTGAGCAAAACGCGGCGGTGTCGACGCTTCCACACCTGGATGCCAGTGTGCATGAGGCCTTGTCTCGTTTTTATCACGACATGGTTCGCCAGCACATTAGAGGGGACATCTGATGCACCGTCGCAGGCTGGGGAAAACCGGTCTCGAGGTGTCGGAAGTGGGTTTTGGTGCCTGGCAGCTGGGAAATGACGACCAGTGGGGTGGTATGAGCGAGGCCTTGGCCCAAGATCTGGTTTACAGCGCTCTGGATCGGGGATGTACTTTGTTCGATACGGCCCCGAACTATGCGAAGACGCGCAGTGAATCCCTGTTGGGACGTTTTCTGGAAGGGCATCGCCGAGAGGTGGTGTTGGTCAGTAAGTTTGGTCACCGGCCAGATGGTGAGACGGACTACAGTGTGGATTGGTTTTGGCAGAGTCTGCATGGGTCTTTGGAGCGATTACGGACGGATTATCTCGATGTGATGCTGATCCACAGTCCGCCGCTGGCGTTGTTGAATGGTCAGGATCCGATCTGGGCGGCGATGAAACAGGCCCAGGCGGAGGGGAAAATACGCTTTTACGGTGCGAGTATCGATTACGCCTGTCAGGTTCGTGAGGTGTTGGATACCACCGATGCGCAGGTGCTGGAGGTGTTGTTCAATGTGCTGCATCAGGATGTGCGTTTGGCGTTCGACCGGGTTCGCCGGGACGATGTTGGGGTGATCACCAAAGTGCCGTTGGACAGTGGCTGGCTGACGGGGAAGTATGATGCCCAGTCTATTTTCGAGGGGGTTCGCAAGCGTTGGAGCCAGTCGGATATTCAGCGTCGGGCTGAGTTGGTGGAGCAGTTGAGTTGGCTGACTGCTGAGGGTCATCCGTTGGCGGAACAGGCGTTGGCGTATTTGTTGAGTTACGACGAGGTGAATTGCGTGATTCCGGGTGTCCGGTCCATGGCGCAATTGGAGACCAATTTCGCTGTTGATGGCCGACGGTTGAGCGACCCTGAACGGCGGCGTCTGGAAGCCTTCTGGGATGGCTTTACCGAGGACGGCCGGGTTTTGTTGCCTTGGTGAGATTTGGTGGGTGGCTGTGGGTCGCACCTGCCGCCGGGTGTAGCCTACCCGGGGTCGCCGTGAACCCTTCCGTGGGGGCTTAACTTCGGCATCCATGCCTCAGATATCCCCGGGTAGGCTACACCCGGCGACTGGCGCTTACTGATGTGCCACGGTAACAATTATTCAGCTAAAGATTTTTTGAAACACAAATTACGAGGTTAAAGGTATGGAATATCGTCGATTGGGAAAATCAGGTTTAAAACTATCGGCCCTGTCGTTGGGTTCCTGGGTCACCTTTGGCAAACAGGTGGATTTGAACGATGCCAAAGCTCTGCTGAAAACCGCATACGATTCGGGCATCAACTTTTTCGACAACGCTGAAGGGTATGAAGCCGGTGAATCGGAAAAGATCATGGGCGATGCCATCAATGCGTTGGGATTGCCGCGTGATACCTTTGCGGTGTCATCGAAGGTGTTTTGGGGTGGCGATAAACCAACGCAGCTGGGGTTGTCGGCGAAGCATGTGCGGGATGCCTGTGATGCGGCGTTGAAGCGTTTGAAGGTGGAGTATCTGGATTTGTATTTTTGCCACCGCCCGGATGTGGATACGCCGGTGGAGGAAACGGTGCGTGCGATGCACCATCTGGTGCAGCAGGGCAAGGTGATGTATTGGGGGACGTCGGAGTGGAGTGCCCAGCAAATCACCGAGGCACATGCTGTTGCGCGCCGTGAGCATTTGACGCCGCCGACGATGGAGCAGCCGCAGTACAATATGTTTCATCGCGATCGGTTTGAGGCGGAGTATCGGCCGTTGTTTGAACAGTATGGGATGGGTACGACCATTTGGTCGCCTTTGGCTTCAGGCATTTTGACCGGTAAATATCTGAACGGTATCCCGGACGACAGCCGGATGAATCTGCCGGGTTACGAGTGGCTGAAGGAGTCGTTGATGAGCGAGGAGGGCCAGGCGAAGCTTGAGAAGGTTCGTCAGTTGAAGCCGTTGGCGGAGGAGTTGGATATCAGCCTGACGCATTTGGCATTGGGTTGGTGTTTGAAAAACCCGAACGTGAGTACGGTGATTCTGGGGGCGTCTCGTTTGAGTCAGTTGCAGGATAACCTGCGCACTTTGGATATTCTGGATAAAATGGACGACGATGTGATGGAGCGCATCGAACACATCCTGGGTAATACCCCTTCCGGTCCGGAGCGTTTTGGGCAATAAGTGAGTGCCACCTGCTGGGACATTCTTTCCAGCTCAAGTTTCGGAGTTCGCCAGCAAAGGCGAGCCCCGGATGTCAGGTAGGCTCATCAAGGGTGGTCCGCATCATGGATGATGCGGTCCAGGCCCCATGGATGGGTTGAGTGGGCGGCATCCCGCACGACCCTTGAGGAGCCTACCTGACAGCCGGGGCGTATTCAGGCAACGTTTTGAACAGCGAACTCCGAAACTTGAGTTTCCAGGAATGACCCGGCAATCGTTTTTGTTCTTTTGATGGACCCTAACAGTTGGACGCTTTGTGAATCTTCAGTTTTGGTTACAACCCGTTATTTTGCGGTTGCTGGCGTTGTGCCTGTTATTGGGCACGGCCGGTGCTTCGGTGTTTCCCGTTCTCAGTACGCATTTATCGACCAATCTCGGTATTGAGCCCTTGTGGATCGGTGTGTTTTTCGGTGCCAATACCTTGGCGGGCATCGGGGTGAGCCAATGGTTGGCGAAGCGGTCGGATGCCGGTATGAGCCGGATGCGAATTCTGGTCGTCGCTGTGGTGGTGTCGATGTTGGGTTCGGTGGGGCTTGGTTACATCACCTGGTATCCGGGTTTGATGCTGGCGGGGATGGTTTGGTTTGGCTTGTCGTCCACGGCTCAGCCGCAGTTGTTCGCTTTGGCGAGAGAGCAAATCAACGACAGTCAGGCGGCTCTGTTTCAGTCGGTATTGCGGGCGACCATTTCCATGAGTTGGATCGCCGGACCTCCGTTGGCGTATTTATTGTTCGAGCAAATCGGCTTTCGCAACCTTATGTTGATCACGGCGGGGATATTCGCGTTATGTCTGTTGCTGTTGCCGGGTTTGAAGGATGCCCGTCTGGCACCGGCGGCCCAGACGGTGACGGTCACCGATCCTCGCATTCTGGGATTGATGTTGGTGACGATTGCGATCTTCGCCGCCAATTCGATGTACATCGTTTATATGCCGTTGTATGTGCGGGATGTGTTGGGGCTGATCAGCATTGCTCCGGGTATCTTGATGGGGCTGGCGGCGGGCCTTGAAATCCCCTTGATGATTGGCGGGGGCGCTTTTGCGCACCGTTGGCCGTTGTTCGCCCCCCTGCGCTTGGCCGCTTTGTGCGGTGTGGTTTTTTATTTGGGTGTCTGGTGGTTCGAAAGCTTTACGGCCATGCTGGTGTTGCAGTTGTTCAATGCCGGTTTGGTGGGGTTGGCTGCGGGCCTGGGCATCAGTATTTTTCAGAGCCTGATGAAAGACCGGCTCGGCATGGCCTCTACGCTTTATACCAATGCCATTAAAATCGGCAGTCTGGCCGGGTCGGCCCTGGGTGGATTGATCGCCCAACTCGGTGGGTTCGATTGGGTGTTTTTGAGTTGCGCGATCCTGGCCGGTCTGGCCCTGGTATTTGTCCAGTTGCTCAGTTATAAACAGGCCTCTCTTTCGGAGTCTGCTGTGAAATGATCAATACCGCCCTGCTTGCTGCCTTTATTCCCACTTTTATTTTGGTGTCGCTCACTCCGGGTATGTGCATGACCCTGTCCATGAGTCTCGGCATCACCATCGGGGTTCGGCGAACTTTTTGGATGATGGCGGGAGAGCTGGTCGGAGTTGGTTTGGTGGCGGTCATGGCTGTGATCGGCGTCGCGGCCATCATGCTGGGCTCACCGGTGATCTTTACCGCCTTCAAGTGGGTCGGCGGGGCTTACCTGATGTGGCTTGGCATTCAGATGTGGCAGTCGAAGGGAAAGCTGGCGATACCTGAAACCGGCGACAGTGCTCATGCCGGGGCCAGCCGCTGGCAGTTGGCGGTGCAGGGCTTTGTCACGGCGGTGGCCAACCCGAAAGGCTGGGCCTTTTTTATGGTATTGCTGCCTCCTTTTTTGGATGACAGCCGCCCGTTGGCGCCTCAGTTGGCTGTGTTGATTGCCGTGTTGCTGATGATCGAATGGCTTTCCTTGATCCTTTACGCCAGCGGTGGCAAAACCCTGAGCCGGATTTTGGCACGCGGACGTAACGTCCGTTTGATCAATCGGGTGGCCGGAACTCTGATGGTGGGGGTCGGTCTCTGGTTGGCGCTGGGGTGAACTTAGCCTTCCAAAATGCAATCCGCTTCACTTAGGTTGTCGGTGACCGCCCGGGCATTTGGCAAATCGTTTTGCCCGACTTTTTCCCGGGCCTGGTCTTCGCTGAATCCGTGATCCAACCACCTTTGCATGAGGCGTTTTTCCAGCGTTTCGAGTGGTACTCTCAGAAAAATCCTCAGATCAAAAAAAGCGTGGAGTTCAGTCCAGGGCGGCTGATTAAACAGCAGGTAGTTGCCTTCGACCAGGATCAACCGTTGGCTGGAAGTCACCCGTCGTGCGGCGGCGCGGGACAGATCGGCCTCGCGATCGAAAACGGGTAAATAAACGTCTTCCCGATCCGCCTTGATGGCTGCCAGGGTTCGCTTCAGACCCAGAATATCGAAGGTATGAGGCGCGCCTTTTCGGGACCGCCAACCTTCCCGGTCGAGAATGGTGTTGTCGAGATGAAAACCATCCATCGGCACCAGAGAGGAGAGCCCGTTGTCGCCACCCCAATGTTCATGGAGTTGTTCCGCGATAGTTGACTTGCCACTGCCCGGTGCACCAGCAATAGCCACTATTAAGCGTTCGTCATTGTTTAACCGGCTTTGAACCTGTTGTAGAACGGTGTGAAAGTGGCTATTCACCCTGTCCCCCTTTTATTTTTTTCGTCCAGCAAGGCCAGAAAATCATCCAATGGCATGGGTCTGGCGAGATAGAACCCCTGGACCTCGTCAATATCCAACCCATTCATATAGGCTAACTGCTCTGCGGTTTCTATGCCTTCGGCATTGATGGCCAGCTTCAGTGTCTTTCCGATTTGCGCAGCGGCCTGAACCACGGCCATCGCAGTTGTGTTCTCCAGCATATCGCGTATGAAGCTTTGGTCGATTTTTATTTTATCGACCGGGAACTGTGTCAGGTAACTTAGCGAGGAGTAGCCGGTGCCGAAATCGTCCAACGATATGGTCATGCCATGGCGGCGTAATTCATTCAGAGAGCGAATCACCTTATCGGTATTTTCGAACATGACCCGTTCGGTCAATTCCACCGCCATGTTGGCGCCCCATAGATGAATTTTATTTTCCAAGGGTGCCAGCAGATCATCAAAGGTGTCGTAATTAAAATGATGAGCCGACAGGTTGAAGCTCAGTTTAATGTGCGGGTGGCGTTCGGCCAGTCGTTCGCAACTTTCAGCGACACGTCTCATGACCCAGGCATCGATATCGGCAATAAGACCACAACGTTCGGCGAGGGGAATAAAGCGACCGGGGCTGATCATGCCTTCTTTGGCTGGCCATCGGATGAGCGCTTCCGCGCCGATTACACGGGAACCGTTGGTATCGAAAACCGGTTGGAAATAGAGCGTCAGTTCATTGTGTTCAATGGCTTCGGCCAGGCGTTTTTCCAATTCTTTTTCGGATTGCAGCCGCACCCGCATCGACTCTTCATACAACCGATAACCGGCGCGGCCGCTTCGCTTGCAGCTGTACAGTGCAAGATCCGCCGCCCGCATGATGTCTTCCAGCAC
Organism: uncultured Saccharospirillum sp.; assembly: GCA_965652395.1. Lineage (GTDB taxonomy): Bacteria > Pseudomonadota > Gammaproteobacteria > Pseudomonadales > Natronospirillaceae > Saccharospirillum. Next base: position 109,695 of record CBFGUW010000007.1, read on the forward strand.
GGTATCGGCATTATCGAGGTTAAGTTGGGTGCTGCGTACCACACCAAGACTGGCGGTTACCTTTAAATGGTTTTCATGGTAAACGAATTCACGGCTGATTCGTCGGCATATCTGATTGCAGAAGGTATCCAGATCGGTGTTGTTCAGATCGCCATCGATCACAATGGCGAACTCATCCCCTCCCAATCGAAAGGTTTGATAGATGGCATTCAAAGGCTGTTGCAGCCGTTGCGAGACATCTTTCAGCAAAGCATCGCCAATCAAATGGCCGAGGGTGTCATTGATGTCTTTGAAGTGATCCAGGTCGAGAAAGATAACGATGAATTCATGGAAGCGATGTTCACGCCAGTGCTGATAAATTTCTTCCAGATGGGATTGGAAACGGCTTCGATTGGGGAGTGAAGTCAGAGGATCGTGTTCCGCCAGATAACGGATTTCGTTTTCCGCTGTGACCTGTTCGGAGATGTCCAGGATGGAGCCTTCAATGATGAGTCGGTCGCTATCCGCTTCCTGCACATATTGAGCATTCAACAATACCCAGATTCGGTTGCCATCCTGTCGTCGGAATTGCAGGCGGGCGTGGCTGATGCGTTTTTCCCGTTGCAGTTTTTCCAGAATCTGCCCACGAAGTTGGGTGTCTACATAGAGATCCCGGCCGATGTTTCTGTAATATCGAATGCACTCTTCGGGAGTGGCGCACCCCAACAACTGGGCGAACATATCGTTCACGCGCAGGAACCGGCCATCGCCGGTTGAGCGAAACAAACCGGCCTGGGCGTTGTTGAACAGGCGCTGAAAATCGCTTTCCGCCTGAACTCTGGCGAATTCGGAGCGTTTGAATGCGGTCATGTCCGCGACCGTGCCAATAATGTGCTCAAGCTCGCCAACTTCATTGTTCACGGCTCGGGCGTTTTGCCTCACCCAGACGGTGGCGCCGTCCTTGCGGAACATCTCGCACTCGAAACCCACCACTTCCTGATCCCGCTTGAGCTGATCGATAAAACGGCGGCGGTCCTCGGGGTACCGATAGATATCCCGGCTGGTTTGCTTCACCGCCTGCTTCATGGCCATGGGGTTTTCATAGCCGAACAGCCGGGCCAGTGAGTTGTTGGCATAAATGAGTTCACCTTCGCGGCTGGTCTGATAAATACCATCCACCGAATACTCAAGAATGCGTCGATAATTTTCCCGGTCCAGCATGGGGTGGCAGACCATCACCAGATATTGGTGACTCGGGTCGCTGCTGATTTCCCAGCGTAGATACTGGCCTTTGATTTCCCGTTCCAACTCAGTGACCTGAGCGCCTCGGAGCCATTCTTCGAAGCAGTTCCCGAATTCATCGGGAAGCAAGGGCAGCCAGCTGTCCACCATCAATCGTCGGCGGAAGTTGTCAGCCGCCGTATTCATGAATACCAACTCGCGTTGATGGTCGAATATGAGTGCGTTGAACTGAATCAGCATCAGGCTGCTTTTCAGTACATCCAGTTGGCGCCAGACGTGCAACAGCAATTGCTGACTGCCCAAAGGCGTCAGGCTGGCGAGGGTACCGGGTACACAGTCGCTGAAATTATTGCGCTGATCCGGTTCACGGTGATAACGGTCCAGCCAGTTGTTGAACTCCGCCCACTGAAGGCGCAGATCCGCTCCCGTCTCTAGTTCGCAGTCTGACAGGATTCCGCTGCTGTCGCCCACGTGCAGCAGGCGATAGGCATCATCCAACAACAACTTGGCCGTCCCTATGGAGACGTTTTCGAGGCTCGACACTACTAACAAGTCTGTATTGGGGCACTTGTCCTCAGCATAGCCATAGGTGGACAGAAATGCACCTTCTCGAAATCGACCTGGATATGGGGCTTTAGAGCAAGGGGCGGATCACCCGATTACCGCAACTGGCTGTCCTTACTCCCCCGCCGGTTATAGCTGCTGTAAGCTGCTTCGGCGTCCCGCTCACTCTGACATTGAACGCACAGCCGTACGCCGGGAATGGCGCGGCGTCGGGCTTCCGGAATGGTGGCGTCGCATTCTTCGCAATGGGTGCGGCTGTCGCCGCTCGGCAGTTGTCGACGTGCCCGGTGGATGGCATCTTCGATCGTGCTGTCGATTTGTTCTTGCACGGCGTCGTCGCCGGCCCAACCACTCGCCATATCGGCCCCCGTTTTATTCCAGTGGGATGCCCAATCTAGTCCAATTCCCGGTGGGATGCGATGACGAAGGGGTTTTGGCGCAGAGGTGGGTCGTTTCTAGTCACTTCCGCCCAGCATGGCCCGCAAATTGGCGAAGGTGGCTTTCGCTTCCACCGGTCCGGGGGCTTTGCGTTCCTGTCCTTCCCATACCAGGTCGTCGGGTGGCAGTTCGTCGAGGAACCGGCTGGGGGTGCAGTCCAGAATTTCGCCGAACTGTTTGCGCTTGGCGGCGTAGGTCATTGCCAGCGTGCGTTGGGCGCGGGTGATGCCGACGTACATCAGGCGGCGTTCTTCTTCTATGTCGCCGTTTTCGATGGAGTTGCGGTGTGGCAGCAGCTCTTCTTCCAGGCCCATGATGAACACATGCGGGAATTCCAGGCCCTTGGAGGCGTGCAGGGTCATCAGTTGCACGGCGTCGGAGTCGTCCTCCTCTTCCTGGCGGTCCATGATGTCGCGCAGGACGAGTTTGCCGATGGCGTCCTGAACCTGGATGTCGGAGTCGTCGTCTTCATCGCCTTTCTCCAGCATGGCTTTCAGACCGTCGATGAGGATATAGACGTTGGCGAGGCGTTTTTCGGCCATCAGGTCCGAGGTGCTGTCCTGGCGCAGCCAGGCTTCGTAGTTGATGTCGGTGACCACTTCCCGGATGACCATTACCGGGTCGTCGTCGGTGTGGAGTTTGTGAATGGTGCGCTCGAGCCAGCTGGTGAAGCGGATCAGGCGTTCAGCTGCTTTTTCGGGCAGGTGTTGCTGCAGGCCGATTTCCTGGCAGGCGGCGCTGAGGCTGACTTTGCGCTGGGCGGCGTAGTCGTTCAGTTTTTCGAGCGTTGCGGGGCCGATCTCGCGGCGTGGTGTGTTGATGATGCGCAGGAAGGCGGCGTCGTCATCCGGGTTCACCAGCAAGCGCAGGTAACTCATGATGTCTTTGATTTCGGCCTTGGCGAAGAAGCTGGTGCCGCCATTTATTTTGTAGGGGATGCGGTTCTGCTGGAGTTTGATTTCCAGGATGCGCGCCTGATGGTTGCCGCGATAGAGCACGGCGAAATCACGGTATTCGCAACGGCGCACCAGGTGCTGGTGCAGAATTTCATTGGCGATGCGTTCGGCTTCGGCTTCGTCGTTGGGGGTGCGGATAATGCGGATGGGGTCGCCGTAGCCCATTTCGCTCCACAGGGTTTTGGTGAAGACGTGGGGGTTGTTGTCGATGACGGTGTTTGCCGCTTTGAGGATCAAGCCGGTGGAGCGGTAGTTTTGCTCGAGTTTGACGACTTTCAGGCCGGGGAAGTCGGTTTGCAGTTGCACGAGGTTTTCGGGCCGGGCGCCGCGCCAGGAATAGATGGACTGGTCGTCGTCGCCGACGACGGTGAGCTTGGGCTGGTCGCCGACCAGGAGTTTTACCAGCAGGTACTGGGAGGAGTTGGTGTCCTGATATTCGTCGACCAGCAGATACCGGATGCGGCGCTGCCATTTGGCCAATACCTCCGGGTGCTGCATGAACAGGAGAGTTGGCAGGCGGATCAGGTCGTCGAAATCGACGGCGTTATAGGCGCCGAGCATGCGGTTGTATTGTTCGTAGATTTCGACGGCCAGGGCGTGGCGGGCGTCTTCCATTTTGCCGCGCAGGCTGTCGGGTTCGGCGAGGTCGTTCTTCCACAGGCTGATCAGATTGCGGAAGTAGTCGACCTCTTCGACGGCGTTCGGGACTTCTCGGAGCACGATGTCTTTGATGAGGGCTTTGGAGTCGTGGTCGTCGAAGAGGGTGAATCCGCTTTTTAGGTTCAGCGGGGCGCCGTCTTTGCGCAGGATGTTGAGGCCGAGGTTGTGGAAGGTGGAGACGATGAGGCCGCGTGCGGCTTTGCCTTTGACGAGTTTGCCGACGCGGGCTTTCATTTCGCGGGCGGCTTTGTTGGTGAAGGTGACGGCGGCGATGTTGTGGGCTTTGAAGCCGCATTCGTTGATGAGGTAGGCGATCTTTTGGGTGATCACTGAGGTTTTGCCGCTGCCGGCGCCGGCCAATACTAACAGGGGACCACTGATGTAGTTTACGGATTCCTGTTGTCTGGGGTTCAATCGGGACATGGTGGCGGTGTTTACCTCGGGTTGGATGCGCTCGGGCTGAGCGCGCGAAGTGTATCAGTCAGGGGCAGACGGCTAAAGATGAGAACAGTGGTTGGAGACGGTGGTGGAAACCCGTCCCGTCGGCTGGGTTGGCGTATACAGGGTGGGCAAAAAAACCACCCAGGGGGCAGGACCGCACCAACCCAGCAAAGGACCCCCCAGGATAAACCAAACCAACCGACGGGACTAGCCTCCGTCAGCCAAGTCGGGACTTCAGCAATGAAGAAAGAAGTGCACAGGAGCCCATAAAGTCTTAGGAATTTGGAAATTGACGCTAGTACAGGACATACGAACCAAATTACTGACAAAACCGACGTTTATTGTCACTAAATCCCCACAGAAACTGTGGTATGACTCACAGCCGTTTTTTGCCATTTCGCGGATAATGGATGTGATTGGTATCAGGATGTCCACTATGCGCCATTTGGTTTTACCCGCCTTTTTTGCCCTGGCTGTGACCGGGTGCAGTCAATCTTTTGAATCCGCTCCTGAGAAAACCGATCCGCTGGCGACGGCGAAGATCAACTGTGAGCAATCCGATACCGAGTTTTTCAATGATACTGTCTGGCCGGTGCTGAGCCAGTGCACCAGTTGCCATCAGCCGGGTGGAACCGCTGTGAATCAGGGCGCTCGTCTGTCGTTGGACCCGCTGAGTGCACAGAACAGTCTGGAGGCGGTGCGGGCTTATGTTCAGTTGGCGGGTGATCGCTTGGTGAATAAGCCCACGACTTATCAGGTCGACCATGCGGGTGGTTCTTTCTTTAATACCGATAGCAAGCAGGCTGAGGCTTTGGCGGAGGCGGTGCTTCGGTTTGCCAGTGATGCGCCTCAGTGCTCCGGGGATGAGACGGTGGAAAGTCGGGAGCCGGGTTATGACGATGTGAGTCTGATCAATCCGGCACGTACTCTGCGCAAGGCGTCGTTGTTGATGCAGGGTGATATGCCGACCGACAATGAATTGAGTGGCTTGCAGGATGACGCGGCTCTCCGTGCGGCTTTGCGGGCTCAGCTATCCGGCCCGGTGTTTGAGACCTGGTTGAAGAACAGTGCGAATGATCATCTGCTGACCCGGAAGTATCTGACCGGTATGACTGAGGCCCAGGAGGCGCTTGGCGGCTTGTATTATGAAGGTCTTTATGACCGTACTTCCCCTGCTTTCGAGGCTTCTGATCAAGCGAGGGTCGCTTGCGAGCAAAGTGGCAACGAGAATTCCGCCGAGTGCCAGGAGGCGGAAGAATTAGGTCAGCGGGCCGGTCATATTTACCGGGAGACTCAGCGGGCCATCGCTGAAGAGCCGTTGGAGCTGATTCGCCATGTGGTCACCAATGACCTTCCCTACAGCGAAATCCTCACGGCCGATTACCGGATAATGAACCCTTTCACCTATGAGATTTTCGATGGTGAAAGCTGGTCCACGCCCTACGATGATATGGATGAGACGGATTGGCGGCCGGGTCAGATACGTCGCTATTGGGTCGCGTGGGAAGTGCCACTGACCGACCGCACCGGGCGGGATTACCTCCCCAGCGCGGGTATTTTAACCTCGCCCGTGTTCCAGGCGCGTTTCCCTTCGACCGATACCAACCGCAACCGTGCCCGTGCCCGCTGGACCTATAGCCTCTTCCTCGGGGTCGATATCGAGCGGTTGGCGGTGCGTGCGATGGACCCGGAAGAACTGCAAACGGTGACCAACCCGGGAGCGCCCGGCAGCAGTTGTTTCGGTTGCCATTCGGTAATGGACCCAGTGGCTGGTGCTTTTCAGAGCTGGGGCAACGACGGTCATTACCTGACTCGTGATGGCTGGGATGCGCTGCCGCAAACCTATGTTGATTCCGACGATTACCACGAAGGCGACCAGTGGTACCGGGGTCAGTTGGCGCCCGGTTTCAATGGCGAACTGCTGCCGGTGCAGTCTGCCTATGGCGATGTGAGCGGTTATGACGACGGCTTGGTCTGGCTTGCGGAGCGCATTGTGGCGGACCCTCGTTTCGCCGAGGGTACGGTGAAGTTCTGGTTCAATGGCGTATTTGGTCGCGACCCCTTGTTGCAGCCTACGGTAACGACGGACCCGAATTACAATGAGCAGTTGTTTGCCTGGCAGTCCGAACAGCAATTGATCCAGGAATGGGCCGACGCCTTTCGCAGTTCCAATTACGATCTGAAAGGGCTGTTGGTCGACATGATGATGTCGCCTCTGTTCCGGGCTGAAACCTTTATTACGGTCGATGAGAATCGCCAGGCGTCACTGGGCAGTCTGGGTGTCGGCCGTCTGCTGACGCCGGAACAGCTCGATCGCAAGCTGACCGCCACCACCGGCTTTCAATGGAAGCTGGACTGGCAAAACGACCCCCAGCTGCTGGAAAACTTCTATCTCTTTTATGGCGGTATCGACTCGGACGGTATCACTGAGCGGCCCCAATATTTAAACAGCATGATGGCCTCCGTGGCGGAGCGCATGGCCAATGAAGTGGCTTGTGAAATCGTGCTGCAGGAATTCTGGCCGGGCATGCCGCGCACTTTGTTCAAGGGTGTCGAGATCTCCACAGACCCGACAACGGAAGCCGGTGAGGCTGCGATTCGCAATACCATACGCTCTATGTTGTGGCGGCTCTGGGGGGTGACGGACGAGGCGGAAGTGGAGGCGGCCTGGAATCTGTACAAGGGGTTGTATGACATGAGGATGAGTTGGGAAGATCCGCCTAACATTTTGTCCACGGTCGCGGAGTGGAACTCTAACCGCCCTGTGGAAGAGGACGAGTACTGCCGGGTACACGACTATAACCCGGACGACGGCATTTTTATTGATGACAATTGGGAGGCTCTGACCACAGAAGACTGGACAGCTGCCAGTCAGGGTAACTATGAACCGATCAGAGAACATCGTGGCAGCTATTTCAACCCCGAGCAAACCCTGCACCCCTGGGTGGGTGTGTTGGTTTATATGCTCACCGATATTCAGTTTCTGACGGAGTAAGCCGAATGCAGCGACGCGATCTGATCAAAGCCATGCTCGCCGCCGGCCTGCTGCCCGCTGCCGGTTTTTCCGCCAACGCTCGTGCGGAAAGCACCCGTTATGAAGGCCCGATTTATTTTACGGTCTTTGCCGAAGGCGGCTGGGATGTTACCAGCTTATGTGATCCGAAAGCGGGCACCCGCCTGAACCCCAACACGAATGGAACAGTGTGGATAAACCGCTGGGCTGAACAGGGCGGAACCATTCAGACCACGGCGGGTGGCCTGAACTATGCGCCTTTCGCCGACAACGCCCGGCTGTTCGATACCCTGGGCGACCGTATGTTGGTCATCAACGGCATCGATACCCAGACCAATGCCCATTCGGCCGGTGTGCGCCACACCTTCAGTGGCCGCTTCGCGGATGGCTACCCGGCGCTGACCGCCCTTGCCGCCGCCCAACATGGGCAGGGTCTGCCGTTGGCTTTTCTGAGTAACGGCGGTTACCGGGAAACCGCCGGGTTGACCCAATTCACGCTAATGCAGGATCCGAACACCCTCGGCAACCTAATCAATCCCAACACGCCCAATTATGTGAACACCCAGTATCACCGCGCCGAAAGTCTGGACCTGATCAACCAGGCCCGGGAGGCGAGGCTGAACCGTCTTCAGGCGCGCGAAGCACTGACCCGTCGTTTGACCGCAGCCGCCGGTTTTTTGGAGAACAGCCGCGCCGGGCGCGATCAACTGACCGCTCTGAACGATTTCATGCCCGAAACCCTCGCGCCCACCACGGACGCCGACGGCAATTGGCACCCCCTGCTCCGCCAGATCCAACTGGCGTTGGTCTCGGCGGCGGCCGGGCTTACGGTCTCGGCAGATCTGGTGCAGTGGGGTTTCGATACCCACGCCAATCACGATGTCGACCAGACGCGGGCGCTCAGCCAACTGACCGACGGCCTGGTCTATCTCTGGGAAGAAGCCGCCGCTATGGACCAGCAGTTCGGCACCAATCTGGTCGGCCGTCTGAGGGTCGTGGTGGCGTCCGATTTTGGTCGCACCCCCTGGTACAACGACGGCGAAGGCAAGGATCATTGGCCTATTGGCAGCGCGATTTTGATGCGTGATGGTGGTTTTTCAAACAACCGGGTTGGCGGCACAACCGATGCTTTTGAAGCACTGGGCCTGAATACCGACCTCAGCCTGAATCCGGACCCTGAGTCAGGGGCGGATTTCATCCGGCCCGCCCACCTGCAGCAGTTGCTGCGCTATTGGGCCAACGTGGAAGGGTTCAATATCGATTTTCCGCTGGATACCGGCGCGCTGGATCTTCGTGGTTTGATATAAAACTTTGGCTTTTGTGACAATTTGATGCCGTTTCTGGCAATTCGGTCAACTTCTGATATTTTTAGGCCGCTGCACCATTCCAGTGAGACAGGGATGCCTGGCCATGCCTCTAATCGTCACCGAAGCCGAGCAATATCAGGTCGACACTCTTCTGGCGAAGGGCACGCCCGGTTATCGCCTTGCCTACAGCGACCGCACCGCCTGGCTTATGGCTTGTCTGTCGGAGCTGGTGTACTACCGCTTTAATCCTCTGATGTCCGAACCCGAGCGCCGGGAATGGCTGCGCAAGCTCGATCAGTTGTTGGATAAGCCCCGTCAGGCCACCCTACTGGCTTTGGTTGAACAACTCAGTTACGACCCGGAGGAAGAGCGCGCGCTATTGGTTGCGGAGCTGGCGTTGCTGCGCGGCGAGCTGATCGCCACTTTTGACAGAGACGGAACCCAAGCCATGCTGGTTCGGCTGGAACTTGGCCTGGTATTGGTTTTTCGTGGCAGTGAGGCGCTCAGTATCAAAGACATCAAAGCGGATATGGACTGTGTCTCTGTCCGGTCCGATACCGGTGGACGGGCTCATCGTGGCTTCCAGCAGTCATTCCAGCTGGTCTTCAGCGAAATCAAGGCGGTATTGGCCGCCTATCCGGAAGAACCCCTGATCCTGACCGGTCACAGCATGGGTGGCGCTCTGGCTACCCTGGCGGCTCGGGAACTGAACCATTCCGGCGGAATGGCGGCCTGTTATACCTTTGGCGCGCCTCGGGTGGGCGATGAAGAGTGGGTGTCTGCGTTGAAAACGCCGTTATACCGACTGGTCAATGCGGCTGACTGCGTCACCATGCTGCCACCGGGCAGTGAGGTCATATCGTTTATCGGCTGGTTGGTGCAATTTGTTCCTGTCGTGGGCCGCACCGCCCGGCGTCAGTTGCTCAAGCACTTCGGTGGCTATCTTCATGCGGGTAATATGCGCTATCTGACCAACTGCCCTCCCGGCGATTATCGCCATGTCCGACTTCTGTATTCAGTGAGTCTGGTCTATCGGGTAAAGGCATTCATTATTAAAAAGCTGCCCTGGCGGCATTTCCTGTCGGATCACATGGTTATGGTGTACCGCAAAAAGCTCGCCATTATCGCCCTGAACAGAAATTAACCGCGCTCAGGTGTTGGTTTTGCCAAACCGTTCATGCTTGCCGTTCAACTTGGACAAAAACCCCTACCCGAACTATTGTTTTTTCAGGTGAGAGTCGATTCAATTTGGCCGGTTACTCGGTCGCTCCCGCCCGATGGACCGGAGCGCCGACGCCGTCACCATCATGTATCAAATAAAAAGGACCAGTCATGGACCGTTACGCGGTATTGGGTCATCCGATCAAGCACAGTCTGTCCCCGGAAATTCACTCGGCCTTCGCCCGGCAAACCGGGGAAGACCTGGAATATGAAGCGATCGAGTTACCGGTCACCAGCTTTGAAACCCGGGTCTGGCAAATGTTCCGGGATGGCTATAAAGGCTTCAATGTGACGGTTCCGTTCAAAGAAGACGCTCATGACTTCGCCGATGAACTCACAGAGCGTGCCAAACGCGCCCGCGCCGTTAATACGCTCATGCAGTTGGAAGACGGCCGTATTCTGGGCGATACCACCGATGGCGTGGGCCTGGTATTCGATTTGGAGAAACTGCTGGGCTGGAAGCTGGAGAACAGCCACATCCTTATTTTGGGCGCGGGCGGAGCTGTGCGCGGCATTTTGGAATCGCTGCTGGAATGCAACCCCGCCCAGGTGGTGCTGGCCAACCGGACCCTGGCCAAGGCTGAAGCCCTGACCGACGACTTTCCTGAAATCGCCCCCTCGGCTTTCGATGAGCTGAGCGGCCATTTCGACATCATCATCAATGGCACTTCCGCCAGTCTATCCGGCCATTTGCCCCCCCTGCCCGACGGGCTGATCACACCCGATACGCGCTGCTACGACATGATGTACGGCAAGGGTGAGACGGCTTTCAATCGCTGGGCCCGGCAACAGGGTGCCAAGGAATGTGCCGATGGTCTCGGCATGTTGGTCGGACAGGCGGCTGTCAGTTTCGAAATTTGGCGCGGCGTTAAACCCGAGCCCGAGGCGGTATTGGAAACGCTGAGGGAAGGGCTGAAGTGAAACGTCTTGCCGTAATCGGTGTAATACTGCTGGTGGGAACGGCCGTTCAGACACTCCGGGCGGAAGGCCCGGTCGCCAGCGATCCCATCGGACCGGAAGAACCTCTGGTGATCGAACCTCCTATCGAATTGGAGATAGAGGAGCCCGAGAGCCCGCCTGCCGCTCAGCCGCCCCGGCCTGCCAGCGAGCAACCGGCGCCCGGTTCTCAACCCACTCAGCCCCCGGCTCCACGATCGGCACCTCCGGCACAAACCAATAGCCAGGGGCTTCAGGTGGGTCAGTATCTGCAATTGGCGTTTTTCGGTTCGCCGGAATCGGTGGAGCGGTTCAAACGGCAGGTGGCCAATCAAAACTGGGCCAGTGAAGTCATCACCTGGTACGACGAAACCGCCGGTGGGCATCGGGTATTGCTCGGCCCATTCGCGGGTGCGGAGTTGAGTCGCCGTCGCCAGATATTGCGGGCGGAAGGTTTCGAAACCTTCCGTTATACGGCCAACCCCTGACTGGGAGGGCCGTGAGCACTGGCTTCAATGCAATAAACAGGATTCGTTCTGACAGTCCGACCCCGGCCCGTTATACTGGCGGGCCTTTTGCCTCGGCGGACCCTTTATGACGCTCCAATCCTTTGTCGACCGCATCTACACTGAGCCGGAAACCATCACCTTCGACGAGAGCATCGCCGTGATCGATGCGCATTTCGACTACACCCCCCAGGCTTTCCGGGTGGGCGACCAGCACAACGAACCTGGTACCAACCAGGGTTCCTGTAAAATCCTGGCGTTCGCTCACCTGATGAATCTACCGGAAGCCACCACCCTGCACCTGTTCGGCGTTTATTACCGCGAGGATGTGCTGCAAAACCCAGACGGAGCGGATCATGCCAACATTCGACAGTTCCTCAGTCAGGGTTGGAAAGGTGTGAAGTTTGGCACTATGCCGCTCAAAGCCCGGTAATAACGGCGGCGATGCACTTTTCGCTCGACCTGAATCGAAAAACTGACTAGTCTGTCGACTTCGTTTAGATCGCAAGGGATGGGCTCAACGAGCCTGCGAACGACAGTAACGCATCTGCTAGGGACGACTCATGAATCGACATTCCGACCGTTGGCTGGTCTATCACGAATTGACCCGCCACCAGCCCCCCCGCCCGCATGTCCGCCAAGCCGTAAAAGAAGTGGACCCTGACTTACCAAAAACCGCCATAGATATAGGCTGTGGTGGTGGGCGTGATGCCATTTTTCTGGTGAACCAAGGCTACGAAGTCACGGCGTTCGATGCCGAGCCCGCCGTGATCGCCTCACTGAGACAGCGTGTTCAGGGCACATTGTCTTTGAAAACCGTAGTGGCCCGATTTGAAACCTTCGAATACTTTCCCGTCAGTTTGGTGAATGCCAGTTCCAGTTTGTTTTTTTGCGAAGACGAGCACTTTGACGGGGTTTGGGCCGACATTCGGGCTTCAGTCCAACCCGGCGGTGTATTTTGCGGTCAACTGTTGGGGAAAACCGACAGCTGGACCACCGAAGCCCACTTCAGCGGCCGAGTGTTCGAGAAAGAATGCCTGGCCACCCTGTTTGAAGGCTTCGAAATTCTCGCCCTGAACGAACGCAATGAACCCGGGTGCACGGCCCTGAACAAGCTCAAACATTGGCACTATTGGACCGTGATAGCTCGCAAACGCTGCACCGAGGCGGCCTGCTGAGCCACCTCGGAACAGGAGCAGCCTCAGGCCGCGATGCCTGAGTGCCGCAACAGCGCATCCACACTGGGCTCCCGACCCCGGAACCGTTTGAACAGGTCTCCGGCGGGCTCGCTGCCCCCGTTCGCCAGGATGACATCCCGGAAATCCCGACCGGTCTTTTCGTTGAAAATGCCTTCCTCTTCAAAGCGGCTGAACGCATCGGCGCTCAGAACCTCCGCCCATTTGTAGCTGTAATAACCGGCTGAGTAGCCACCGCCAAAGATATGAGCGAAGCCATGTTGGAAGCGGTTTTCGGGGATGATCGGCACCACGCTGACTTCCCGGCGCACCGCATCCAGAACCGCCTGAATATCGTTGACCATGAAGCCCTCGGTGCGGCAGTGCAGTTCCATATCGAATAACGAAAACTCTAGCTGACGCACCGTCTGCATGGCCGACTGAAAATTCTTCGCCGCCAGCATTTTATCGAGCAGTTCCTGTGGCAATGGCTCCCCGGTTTCGACATGACCCGAAATAAACGCCAGCGCTTCCGGCTCCCAGCACCAGTTTTCCAGGAACTGACTGGGCAGCTCCACCGCATCCCAGGCGACGCCATTGATACCGCTGACATCCACGACATCCACCTGCGTCAGCATGTGGTGCAGGCTATGACCAAACTCATGAAAGAGGGTGGTGACTTCGTTGTGTGTCAACAGAGAAGGCTTTCCTCCCACCGGCGGCGTGAAGTTACAGGTAAGATAAGCGACCGGCTTCTGCAATTGGCCGCCCAGACGATGGCGCTTACGGCACTCGTCCATCCAGGCACCGCCCCGTTTGCCTTCACGGGCGTACAAATCCATATAACAGCGCGCGACCACCTCACCGTTCTCGAGAACGTTATAGAGCTTCACATCCGGATGGTAAGTCTCGAAGGTCTCGACAGGCTCGAAAGTGACCCCGAACAAACGCCGAGCGGTTTCGAACAGACCGTCTATGACGCGGGGTGTCGGGAAATAGGGCTTCAGCTCTTCCTGGGAAACGGCATAACGCCGCTCTTTCAGCTTTTCGCTGGCAAAACCCACATCCCACGGCTGTAGATCATCCATGCCCAGTTCTTCCCGGGTAAAGGCCTGCAACTCCTCGAACTCACGCCTGGCCTGAGGCACCGCCTTGGCGGCCAGTTCACGCAGGAAGGCCAAAACCTCCTCGGGTGAATCCGCCATCTTCGTCGCCAGAGACACCTCGGCATGGTTCCTGAAACCCAGCAGCGCTGCAGCTTCGTGGCGTTTATCAAGAATAGTCGTCATGACCGGGCCGTTATCGAAATGAGCCGCATTCGGCCCCTGATCCGACGCGCGCGTCACATTGGCGATATACACCTCGCGACGCAATTCCCGGTCTTCCGCGTAGGTAAGCACCGGAATCACCGACGGCATTTCCAGCGTGACCAGCCAGCCTTCTTTTTCTTTCTGCTCGGCATACTGCCTGAGCGTATCCCGTGCCGATTGCGGCAGGCCTTTCAACCGGGCTTCGTCGGTAATGTGCAACGTCCACGCCTGAGTCGCATCCAGCAGGTGCTCGCTGAAGGTCTGGCTGAGCTTCGCCAGTTCCGATTGCAGCGTCGCGAAAGACTTTTTCTCATTCTCCGGCAGATCAACGCCAGACAACCGGAAATCCCTCAAGGCATGTTCAATAGCGGTTTTCTGGGCTCTGGACAGCCCGTTGAAATCATCCCGCGCGGCTATGGTCTTATACGCCTGAAACAGACCCTGATGCTGGCCCAGCCAACTTTGGTACTCCGTGACCTTTTGCAGCGCTTCGCCGTAAGCGGTGCGCAGTTCGGGGGAATCCTTCACACCGGTGAGGTGGCTGAACAACGCCCAGGCCTGGTCCAAATCTTCATTCCAGCTTTCCAGGGGCTCGATAAAGTTATCCCAACTCGGGTCCTGAACATCCGCCACCAGGGCTTCGATTCGCTCTTTGTTTCGGTTGATCAGTTCTTCCACGGCCGGAACGACATGTTCCGGTTTGAACTGTTCAAAGGGGGGTAGTTCATGTGATTCCAGTAAAGGGTTGGTCATGCTGGTGTCCTTTTAATGACTCTGAATTGGATGTCCACTGAAGACTAGCATTGGATGCCGGTTAGGCTCCTACAGGGTGGTTCGCAGCATGGACTAAAACGCCAGGAGCGTTTTAGCATGAGCGGAGCGAGCCCGAAGGGTGAATCCCATGGATGGGATTCATATCCTGCGGCCCAGGCCCCATGGACGGGTCCACGCCGACCCTGTAGGAGCCTAACCGGCAGCCGATGCGGGTTCCTGGCAATCCACTTCATGTCTGTCGTTATATTGTCATCTCGGGCGCGTACAACGTACGCCATGTTGCGACCACTTTACCGTTTGGCGCATCGGCGCCGCCACCCGATATTGGCCGCCCTGGCCGTACTCACCATCTGGTTGTTTTTCGCTCAGAAAGACGCGCCATCTCATCTTGTCCTCAATTGGGGGTTCGACAGCGGTGAAACAAGCCCGGATTTTCTGGGCGTCGCCATCGACGCCGCCATGCTCACCGGCGGCGACTGGTGGAGTGGCGATACCACTCTGCCCCGCCCCATCGACCTAACCGACCCCGACCTCCTGCGCTGGAGCCAACTCCTGCAACCCGACTGGGTGCGCCTCGGCGGCACCGAAGCCGACCGACTCTGGTGGCAGGCCGACTCCGAAACCGTCGCCGAACCCAACCTCAGCCAAAGCGACCTTAACCACTTCCTGACCTTTGTCGACCGGCTTAACGCCCGCCCCATGATAACGGTCAGCACCGGCCCCCGGGTTCGTACCCAGGGAGAATGGCAACCGGATCAGCTAAAGCGACTGATCGATTGGCTGCCCCCTAACTACAACGGAGTCCTCGAATTCGGCAACGAACCCGGCGCCCACTGGCTCATGTTCGGCCTGGGGCATCAGTTCGGCTTCGAACAATACGGCCAGGAATTCCAGGCCGCGCGCCAAATAGCCGCCCCCATTCCCCTCGCCGGCCCGGCCAACGCCTTCTGGCCCGAAGTCGGCGAGCCGCTGAGAGCCATCGTCGGTACCTCCCGCACCTTTCTGGAAAGCGGCATCAACCCCGACATCTTCACCTGGCACTACTACCCCACCCAATCAGATCGTTGCGGGGTACGCACCGAAGGCGCCGAATGGGAATCCCTGCTCGATGTGGAAACCTTGGACGAATTCACCCGCCAGGCAAAAAGAGTACAAGGCTGGATTCACCGCTATTCCCCCAACACCCAACTCTGGCTTGGCGAAACCGGGCCCGCCCAATGCGGTGGCGTCGACCGCCTGACCAACCGCTTCGGTTCCAGCCTCTGGTGGCTCAGCCATCTGGGCATCGCCGCCGAAACAGGCCAGGAGACGGTCATCCGTCAAAGCCTGATGGGTGGCGACTACGCCCTGCTCGCTTACCGCCAAAACTACAGCCCTAACCCCGACTTCTGGGCGCAGGTGCTGTGGCAGCGTTTGATGGGGTCGAAATGGGTATCGGTGATTGGCTACGGGGGTACCTTGCGAGCCTATGCCCACTGTCACCCTACCGAGGCAGGAACCCTGACCCTGCTGACGGTTAACCTGAACGAACGGCCGGTCAGCCTCGCCTTGCCCACTCGAAGCGAAGTCCGCTCGATCACGGTAACCAGTCTCGGCTTGGACAGTCGACTGGTGCAGGTGGAAGGCCGATTGCCCGAAACTCTCGACTGGGCCCGGGAAGACCCCCTACCTTGGCAAATGCTCAACCCCGAGGGTGATCAGCCCAGCCATAGCTACCGCTTCACCCTGTTCCCAGACCACCCCTATTGCCGATAGCCGGGCCCAACAAGATCCCCGGTAGGCCTGACTACCCCAAACCCTTATACTGTCCGGCCAATCCCATTTCAGAATAAGGTTTGCCTCTCTATGAGACCCAGTGGCCGCACGCCCGATCAGCTCCGCACCGTGACCATCCAACGCCGCTTCACCAAACACGCCGAAGGCTCCGTGCTGGTCAGCTTCGGCGACACCCAAGTGATCGTCACCGCCAGCGTCGAAGCCAGCGTGCCCCGTTTCCTGAAAGGCCAGGGTCAGGGCTGGGTCACGGCCGAATACGGCATGCTGCCGCGTGCCACCGGTTCCCGGAACCAGCGCGAAGCCGCGCGAGGCAAACAGGGCGGGCGAACCGTCGAAATCGGCCGCTTGATCGGCCGCTCCCTGCGTGCCGCCGTCGATCTCAAAGCGCTCGGCGAACACAGCATTACCCTCGACTGCGACGTCATTCAGGCCGACGGCGGCACCCGCACAGCCTCCATCACCGGTGCCTACGTGGCCCTCGCCGACGCCATCCAGCACATGCTCGATACCAAAATGATCAAGCAGAACCCCATCAAACACCCTGTCGCTGCTGTCTCCGTCGGTGTATGGAACGACACTCCCGTTCTCGACCTCGATTACGCTGAAGACAGCACCGCCGAGACCGACCTCAACGTCGTCATGTCCGGCGATGGCGGCTTCATCGAGATTCAGGGCACCGCCGAAGGCGAAGCCTTCAAGCGCGATGAGCTCAACGCCATGCTCGACCTCGCCGCCAAGGGCGTCGCCGAACTTTGTGACATCCAACAGTCCGTCCTTAGCCAACAAGCAGTACTCAACCAAGAGAACTGATTCATGACCTACAGCATGACCGCCTTCGCCCGACGCGAAACCGACATTCCCGCCGGCACGCTCTCCGTGGAAGTCCGCTCCGTTAACCACCGTTATCTGGAGCCCAGCTTCCGCATGCCGGACACCTTAAAACCGGTGGAAATGGCCCTCCGTGAACGGCTGAAAAAACGCGTTAAACGCGGCAAGGTGGAAGTGCAGCTCAAGTTCTACCTCGCCCAGGCCGAAGCCGGTCTGGACGTAAGCCCCCAGGCGCTCCAGGCTCTGAACAACGCGTTATCCCGGGTACGTGAAACGGTACCCGGCACCGCCGACCCGGACCCGCTCGCCATCCTGCAATGGCCCGGCGTACTCGCCGAAGCCAATGTCGACATGGACGAGGTATTCGACTCCGTAAAAGCCCTGTTCGACCAGGCCCTCGAAGACTTCCTAGCCCACCGCCAGCGCGAAGGCGGCGAACTCGCCGACGCCCTGCGCGAACGCCTGGACGGTATCGAAAAAATCGTCACCGAGGTTCGGAAAGAGGTACCTGAATGGGTGACCACTTTCCGCGACAATTTGCGCGCCAAGGCCCAACAACTGGGTGTTGACCTCGACCCTGAACGGCTGGAACAGGAAGCGGTTTTATTGGCCCAAAAGGCGGATGTAGCCGAAGAACTGGACCGGTTGGATACCCATTGCCAGGAAGTGCGGCATATCCTTAAAGCCAAAGGCGCCGTTGGGCGCCGGTTGGATTTTCTGATGCAGGAGTTCACACGGGAGGCGAATACGCTTGGGTCCAAGGCGACCAACAACCGAGTGACTCAGGCATCGGTGGATTTGAAAGTGTTGATCGAGCAGATGCGGGAGCAGGTGCAGAATATTGAGTGAGGTGTGGCTGGGAAAAGATGTATACCTTTTCGTAACGGTGTGTACTTGAAAGTACTCAATCGATCAAAAGTACCGGGTCAGGGGTGGTCCGTGACTGGTGAGAACCCATGACCGGTACTACGACAAATTGATTCGTAATATGCAGCATGTCGTCATAAAATGATTTGTGGTGGATTTGGAAGGGTGATACTAAAATCCTTTTTGGCACTTAGGAGTCAAATAAGTGGCTTTGATACTTTAGTTAGGTAGGTAAGTACCTTTAGGAGAAGTAGTGTTAAACGGTGTTCTTAAAATTGTGTTAATGGGTGCGGTGTTCTGCCTTTCCTCTTGTGTTTACTATTCTAAGCCGGTTTCTCATGAATACAGTGTTGGTCCAGGTGGTCAAAGTTGGGTGGAACAGAGCGAAATAATACATATAAAACTTGCGACCATATTCAACTGGGAAGACGGCCGCCCACTTGCGGAAAAACAAGTGAAAGACGCCGTTTCAAACGCATTTAACCAACAGGGCCAGAGAGTAGTATGGATTGACGAAGAAAACGAGGAAGTTGATCAATATCTGGAAGTACTGTTATTAGTCGACAATGGGGCGCAAAAGGAAAGTAGGGTGTCGGATATGCTTTCGATGGTTAGCGCAGGCTTTACTGGGTTGACAATGGGGATTGCCCCTTATAAAGGTGAAAATCAGACAGTCGTAGTAAAGTTTAATGAATATGAGGGAGGTGAAATTAAAACAACAGATGTATATGTGAGTGCGGTATCGTATTGGGTAAGTTTTGCTCTGGTTTTCTTATTGAATGAGGCTGATTATGGGCAGGACCTTGCTAAAATAGCATCCAAAGCCGTCATGGATTATTCAGGGAAGGCAAGCCAATGAAGATAGTCCTAACATTGTTACTAAGCTACATCCTTCTATTAACCTCTGGCTGTGTCACTACTAATTATGATATAGATTACAAGTCTGATTTATCTATGTCGGAATTTTCAGTAATTTATGGGCTTAGCAAGGGGTATCCATCTGGTGATACGTTCGAGTTCTTATTTAAAGAAGTAGATGGAAATAGTTTGCAAGGAAAATCCAAACGCTGGCTTAATATAAGTCCAGGAACACACACTGTCAGTGTGCAGATCAAGAAAGAAAATGTCGTTGCCTTGTATGCCTCTGGTATCACTTCCGGTTTGGCTGGCGGAACTCAAGCAGTGGCAATGAATATAGGTATGCACTCCGCAGAAATGGGCAGCTTCTATTTTGAGGGAGACGAAATTGAGATGGAGTTTAAGGCAGGAAAAATTTATGTTTTCGAGCCTCATATAGATGATGATGAAAAAGTGATGTTTATTGAAGTGACAGAATATTAATATGAAAGGTGTCGACCTCTAACTGCTGCCTATTGGTTTGAACAGCGCTCAATGCCGCAGCCGGTGACCGCTCCTGCTAAAGTTGGCCGCAATAAGCCTTGCCCCTGTTGCAGTGGGAAAAAATACAATCAGTGTTGTCTGCACTAAATTTCGAGTGTGTGTCAGTCAAACGCTACAAAAGCCTTTCCAAAAAGGAAGCCCGAAAAAGGAGTTCCAATGGCAACCGAGCCAGCGCCAACAATGGACACCAGCCCCTCCCCTTTCCAGACCCTTACCTTCAAACACACCTGGCGCCCCTATCAGGCCAGGGTGTTGGACGCTATCGATCACCACCTGAAAGACCAACGCCTGCACATTGTGGCCGCTCCCGGTGCAGGCAAAACCACTTTGGGCTTGGAGGTTTTCCGTAAGCTGGGCCGTAAAGCGCTGGTGCTTTCTCCAACCCGCACGATTCGCGACCAATGGTTGCGCCGACTGGACGATTTCGGGGACTTCGACGATCCGGTTCGTCTACCTTGGGTCAGCCGGGACTTATCTCAGCCGTCGGTGATAACGTCCATCACCTATCAAGCGTTGCACGCCCAGCTTTCTCAAGAAGTTGAGCCGGAGGAGGAGTTGGAAGACCCGGATGCCATGCCGGATCCAAGCGACGATGCCCATCCTATGGTTGAGGCATTGAAAGCGCATGGAATCGAGGTGTTGATTTTGGACGAAGCACACCATTTGCGAGCGGAATGGTGGAAAGTGCTGGATCGGGTGATGACGGAACTGCCCTATTTAACCCTGGTTTCCCTAACGGCTACGCCCCCTTACGACGCGAATGAGCAGGAGTGGAGCAAATACGAAGCCTTGTGTGGCCCCATCGATGAAGAAATCTCAGTCCCTGAGTTGGTCAAGGTGGGTACCCTGTGTCCACATCAGGATTACCTGTGGGCGGTGGATGCCACGCGCTCCGAACGCGACCAGGTGGAAGCTTATGACGCCGCGGTTCGTGATCTGTGCCAGTCATTGTTTGAGCATTCCGAGTTTGGTTCGTTGGTGTTGAGTCACCCCTGGTTGGTTGATGTGGTGGAAGAACGGGCAGTGCTGAAAACGCCCGAATTGGCGATGGCTTTGTTGGTGTTCGCCAAAGCCAAGAAGGTGGAGTTGCCGCAGGGGCTATGCGACTTTCTGGATTTGTCGGCTGTGGATATCCCGAGCCTGGGCCGTCGCTGGTGGCAGGTGCTGGTCGAGCAGGCGTTATTCTCGAATACGTTCAACCGAACGGAAACTCAGCTGGCTTTTATCAAATCCCTGAAGCAGCAGTTGCGTGCGAGCCAGTTGTTGTACCGGCGCGAAGTGCGCATCACCCGATCGCGCCTGGTGGAACGTTCGCTATCCCTCAGTGCCGCCAAACTCGATGCCTGTCTTGATCTTCACCGCATTGAGAGTCGATGCAGGAGGGGCTCACTTCGGCAGGTGATTTTGACCGATTTTATCCGCGATGAGCATCGCCACTCGCCCGTGAATAGCGGGGATGTTTCATTGGGGGCTTGGCCGGTCTTTGAACGGCTTATCGAGAAATCACCCATACCCGAACACTTGGCATTGCTGACCGGTCGACTGACGGTGATTCCGGCCTCTCTGTTGGCTCCTTTGGCCGATTATATCGAGACGGAGGGAGTTAAAACCCGTCCGCTGTCTGAAGATGACCGCTTTCTGATTCTCGATGGCCCATTGAACCGCTTGGCTCGTGGATTGACACATCTGTTGTTGGACGGCCACCTACGTACTCTGGTGGGAACCCGTGCGCTGTTGGGGGAAGGCTGGGATGCGCCGGTGATCAATTCACTGATACTGGCGACCTCGGTGGGTTCCTTCATGCTTACCAACCAAATGAGGGGGCGGGCGCTACGTGTCGATCCGCAGGCACCGGACAAGGTCAGTTCAATCTGGCACCTTATCGCCGTCGATAACCAGTGCCCAAGCGGTTTGTCGGATTACCATGAGCTGGTGCGTCGATTTGAAACCTTCGTCGGCCTCTCCGAACAATCGGATGCCATCGAGAGTGGATTTGGACGGTTGCGAGCCGACGGTCTTCCCAAGCCCGCCTTGGTGAACGCTGAGTTGTCTGTGGATAAACTGAACCGCCAGATGCGGCAACGCTTCGATCAGCGGGAGGGCCTCGCAGACCGCTGGCAATCAGCCCTGCAGGGGGTGACCACCGCAAGGGTGCATCCGACGGTCAGCACACCACGCATCCCCGGCATTCGTCGTTACCATATTGAATACACGCTTAAATATTTGATCACCCAGTTGGGGGCGGCCCTGGGCAGTGTGTTTTCTTATATCCTGCAGGCCGATTTTCAGGGGAATTTCCGCTTATTTCTGTGGGCTTTGGGGGCTGGCTTGGCGGGTGTTCTGCTCTATCAATGGAAAACGACATTAAAGATTGTACGGGCTTTTCTGATGCATTTGCCGGTAGACGGTGCCTTGTATCAGATTGGCGAGGCGCTTAAAACAGCGCTGTGTGAAGCCAGGCTGATCGAGACGGCTGAGTCCCAATTGACGGTTCGGTTACAGCCCAATAGCGACGGTACTTTTCAGATCGCCCTCGAAGGTGGCACCTTCTATGAGTCGTCGCTGTTCGCGGATTGCTTCGCCGAGCTGCTGGCGCCTATAGAAAACCCACGCTTTATGCTGCGTCGCCAGGGTTGGCTTTACGGAATGAGTCGCGACGACTACCACGCGGTTCCCCTGGCTTTTGGTTTAAAACAAGAACGTGTGGAGCCATTGTGCCGAGCCTTTGAAGCCAAGGTTGGCCCGGTTGAACTGGTCAATTGCCGAACCGCCGAAGGCCGGGCCCGTTTGCTGAAAGCCCGTATGAAAGCCTTCTCCGCCACCTTTCGACGGGATTTGAAACGCCAGGACCGCTGGCAGTGAAGGGTGATGATGAGCCGAACAACCCTAAAACGGCCCAAGTCATCACAACCGAATGGGGTCTCGACCTAAAAAACCCAGAGCACGGAATGTTATCCGCGCTCCGAATAAGTGAAAATGAGCGCCCGATCCCAGGAAATACCCCATGCTCAGCTACCGTCACTCATTCCATGCCGGAAACCACGCCGATGTGCTGAAGCACCTGGTGCTGTTCTTCTGTGCGGACTACCTCTGCCAGAAGCCCAAGCCCCTGGTCTACGTCGACACCCACGCCGGTGCTGGTTTGTTTCGGCTGGATGAAGGCCATGCCCAGAAGAACAAGGAATACCTCACCGGCATCGGTCGTCTGCGCGATGCGGCGAACCCACCCGATCTCATCACACGATTTCTGGCGATGATCGACGAGGCCACGGGCCACGACAGCCGCTTATATCCTGGTTCCCCCAGTATTGCCCGTCAGCTCTTGCAGCCGGAGCATCGGTTGATGTTGCATGAGCTGCATTCATCCGATTTCGCGTTGTTGAGCGCCAATATGAAGGGTGACCAGCGAGTCAAAGTCCGCCAGAGTGATGGCTACCAAGGTTTGCTGTCCGTGGTGCCACCCAAGGAGCGACGGGCGTTGGTGCTTGTCGACCCACCCTATGAAATAAAGCAGGACTACGAACAGGTGGTCGTTACGCTGAAACAGGCTGCGCAGCGCTTCAGCTCGGGCGTGTATTGCGTGTGGTACCCGGTGGTGGATCGCGACCGGTCAACGGCCATGGTCCGAAACATCCGACGACTGGGTGTTGATGGGCTTGTGGCGGAACTGCATGTTCAACCGGCTTCGCCAGGGCGTGGAATGACGGGCAGTGGTATGGTGGTACTGAATCCACCTTATCTTCTGGAAGGCCAGTTGCGTGAGCTATTGCCCTGGGTCACGGCGGCATTGGCGCCGGATGAAGGGTCTTTTTCGGTGACAGCTTTCGCGGGCAGCTAAGGTGTTTCTACTCTGAAACACCTTAGCTGGTGGTTCAACTGGTCAAGAAATTACCTGTACTCGCGCCACCCCTCTATTTGACCAGGGCTTTCCGTGAGCTTCGCTCAAGGATGGAGGGCAAGCCAGGAGAGTTATTACTCCCATCAAAAGCGTTGTAAGAATCTTCCCGGGGCGCGGGTCTTGAATCGCGAGACTGAGCGCGTAGGAAAAGGTCAGGAGGGAAAGGGTTGTCGATACCCGGTTCAGCCATGGATCACCAATGGCCAGGCGCACTATGTTGACCGAGCAGGCGCTGATGAACGCCAGCACAATCCCGGGAACGGCCATCTCCTCCGGACTGAAAGAAAGTCCCTGGCTGGCTATTGTTTGAGCAAAGAAACTGATCGCAATCAAAGAGACGATCAGGCTCAGTCCGACTTCTATTTTGGTTTTCATCAGGTACTCCCTGCTTTGGTAAGATGTCCCGCAATAGTGCTCATTTGGCGAGGGTGCAACGACCGAATAGGTCGGTTCGGACCTTTTTTTGAGCAATCCAGGGAGTATCCGGGGGGATAAGGACGTGAGAGTGTTGGCAAAAGGTAACAGGGGGGGTTGGCGTTGGGTTTTAACGCTAACGAAGGCTGCTCAAAATGTCAGAATGAGCGGGCAGAGCCTTTTGTGGGGCTATTTGCTTGTTCTGAACTTGAACCTGATGACCGACATCCTGGTAGAGGCGGGATGGTATAGACCGACCTGGTGGCCGGTTACCCTTTGGCATAGCTTGAATACCTACCTTTTAATGGGCCCTGTTTTGTATTTTCTGGGGCGCACGCTTGTTGGAGAGCGTCGCCTCCGCACTCGGTATGTTCTGTTGCATGCGAGCCCCTTTCTCATCGGGCTGGTGTATCAGTTCACCACCCTGGATTTCGAGCTCTATGGTGGGGCGCTTTTTCGTCAGTCAGAACTGGAAGTGGTTAACCGCTTCAATCCCCAGGCCTTGTTTACCGCTGCGCATTTTTCCGTGTATTTAGCGGCTACCGGTTGGCTTGGTGCCAATTTCTGGGCCTCGCAACGTAAGCGATGGCCGAGGGAACTACAGCTCTTGGTGTCGGCGGTAAGCTTGTCCATGGTCATGATGACAAGCATATTGGTGGCGACCGTTACTGCCATGGTATTGGAAATTGATAAAAGCTTCGGCTTTGTCGCAGGCAGTGCCCTGGGTGTGATCCTCATGGAGGCGTGGCTCATTTGGCTGCTGCTGGCGCAAGAGAAAACCGCATCAACACCCGCATCCTCAGGCGTAGAGCCTGAAGACGCACTGGCCGGGGAGCTTCAGCAATTGTTAAGAGAGAACAAGCCGTTTCTCGATGCCGAGTGGAACGCCGCCGCTCTGGCAACGCAGCTGAAAGTGACACGCCATCAGCTATCAGCGGCCATTGCCCGGATTGAGCCGGAGGGTTTTTATGCCCTTATCAACCGGCTGCGCATTGAAGAGGTCAAGCAGCGGATTAAGGCTCAACCAGACCGGCAATTGATTCAAATAGCTTACGACTGCGGGTTTAATTCTAAATCCACATTCAATCAGGTCTTTAAGAAATACACCGGTAAGACACCCAGCCAGTTCAGGGCTGAAGTGAAAGAACTCCAGGCTTCCTAGTTCACGCTACGAGACGGACCCAACCGCTCTTCCAGAAACCCTAGCATGGCCTGCACCTTCATCGGCAGGTATTTCCGTGCCGGGTACACCAACCAGGCTTTAATACGGCGATGCTGCCACTGCGGCAGGATTGGTTGAAGCAGGCCTGAGTCTAGATAGGGTTTGAGAATAAAGTCCGGCTGATAGAGCACGCCCAGATGCTGACTGGCGGCGTTGGCCAGAAGGTCGCCGTTATTGAGCTGCAATACCGAACGAACTTTCAGGGATAACTCTTCCTCTTCGCTGGCGAGCCGCCAGGTGGTGGGCTGTGGAATAAGCGAATAGGTCAGGCAGGGGTGGTTTTCCAGATCCGCCGGTGTCTGTATCGGTCCGTGTTCAGCCAGATAGTCCGGTGAGGCGGCACACATCATGTGGTAAGTGCCGAGCGGCTTGGCGATGAGGGTGCTGTCTTTCAGGTCGGCGATGCGCAGGCCTAGGTCGAACCCTTCGGCGACCAGGTCGGTCTGGCGATCTGAGAGTTCTATGTCGAGATCGAGGTCCGGGTAGGTGCGTTTGAACTCGGGAAGCAGGGGCATGATCAGGTGGCGACCGAAGTCGAGCGGCATGGTCATGCGCAGAGTGCCGCGTATGGCGGTGGTCATTTGTTCGATGCGGGTATCGACGCTGGCCATTTCCTCCAGCAGTGGCGCCATGGCGTGGTAATAGCTGTCCCCGGCCTCGGTGACTGTGATACGCCTTGTATTGCGACGTAAGAGGCTGGTTTTCAGTGCTTCCTCCAGCCCCTGTACCAGTTTGCTGGTTTTGGCGACAGAGATGTTCAGTTCGTTGGCCGCCCTGGAAAAACTGCTGTGTTCAACCACCGCGCAGAAAGCTCGTAATGCCGCTAATCGGTCCATCGGGTCCGGTTCCACCCTGAAAATGCTGAAAACAGCCCGCCATCATACGCTTTGTGAAGCCCATTGATGCAATCCTTAAACTTTCTATACCTCATTCTTTGAAGGATCTGACATTTTTCCAAAATCGAAAAAGCAATTCCCGAAAACACAGGCTTACTCTTGGCTGGGCAGTGGGTAGAGTGGCGGCTTTGTTGTCCACTTGGAGACCACTTTATGAAAATGACCACCCTGCTCGCAGCCACCTCGGCCGCACTGATCAGCACCGCTGCCCTGGCGGAAGACTATAAAATCGACCCGGCTCACTCCGCCGTTGTTTTTGAAACCGGACATTTGGGTATTTCCCGACTGCCGGGCAACTTCAATGAGTTCTCAGGCGCCTACAGCTGGTCCGACAGCAACCCGGCAGAGAACTCCGTCGAGATTGAAATTCAAGTAGACAGCATCGACACCAACCATGTCGATCGCGACAAGCACCTGCGCAGCCCGGATTTCTTCAATGCCAAGCAGTACCCCACCATCACCTTCACCAGCACTGGTTACGAAGGTAATGCCGAGGAAGGCGTGCTCACCGGCGAGCTGACGATGCACGGTGTGACCAAGGAAATCACGATGGACGTGGTGAAAACCGGAGAAGGTGAAGACCCCTGGGGTGGCTATCGCCAGGGTTTTGTCGGCACCGCCGAACTGATGCGCAGTGATTTCGGTATCGACTACTTTATTCCCGGTGTCGCGGACGCCACTGAACTGACCATCTACATTGAAGGCATCCGTCAATAAACTAACGAGCCTAATTAAGGAACCGCCCTCATGCTGACCGACCTGCTGATTCCCTCCATTGGCCTGCCGCTGTTCTTTCTATTGGTGGCGATGGTGGCCGGGCGATTCTGGGCTATGGCCCCGGCTTTGGGTGCCTTTGTGGCGCTGGTCGGCTCCTTTTATTGGGTACAGGGTGCACCGCAATGGCCGCCCACGGCGATGGACGGGGTCTGGTTGATGGCCTTGGTCGCCAGTTTGGCCGCCTGCCTCAGGCCGGGGTGGGCCGCAGGCCTGCTTTTGCTGGGGTTGCCGATTTCCGTCTGGGTGGTGTGGGTGTTTGCCGGTTCGCTGACGCTGACGATGTGGGTGGGTCAGATGCTGGTGCTGTTGGTACCGGCTTTACTGACGTTGATCTGGCTTGGCCGGTCGCTCCACGCAGAGCAGGGGTTTTCCTTTTGGTCCGTGGCTTTCCTGATCGCTCCGGCGGCCATTCTCGCGCCGGTGATCGGTCTGGCGGGCAGCCTGAAACTGGCCGCCTTGGCAGGCGCTGTCGGAATGTCGATGGCGGTAGCCTGGGTTCTGGGTTACAGCCCAATTGCCAAGGCGTCCAAAGAGGCGAGGCTGGTGTGGCAGGCGCTGGTGCCCGTGCTTTGCCTGCCGCTTGCCTGGGTGGCGTTGGTGTCTTATCACCTGGTTGAAGTGCCGCCTCTGGCGCTGTTGCCAGCCATCCTGCCCTGGCTGGCAGCCCTGGTGATGCATATCGGAACCAAAAACCGGGGTCTGGTAACGGAATTGGCGGTATTGGTGGTGGTTACCCTGCCACCGCTCGCGTTCAGCCTGTGGTACGCCTGGCCCGAGCAATCACTCTATTAAGTGAGCTTTAGGTTCGTTGATGCACATCAATTCGGCCGGTAAATTGGGCGCTATGCTAATGAAGGTGGAAAACCTCAGGATGTTCTGAGGTTTCCGGTTTCATAACCCGACCGGCCTGATGGAACCCGACCCGAGGCAGTATAAACCGCCCGTCGTAGGCCTGGCCTCCCGACCGAGTCAAACCGCTCGCCATTGAGCAGGAGGTTCGACATGGACACCAACGCCCTTCCCTTTTATGACGTGACAGATCGCCCGACGCAATGCTGCCCCCGGTTCAAGCCAGCGGGCTGGGACCATCAAGAGCTGCATTTCCGGGGCAAGCAGTTCGCCAAAGCCAGCACCCGCAGCCTGTTTCATTTCCCGCTCAATATGAGCTCTGTATTCCAAAAAGCCTATCTGGCGATTCAGGAGGCCAATGCCGGTTCAACGGATGCGACTGTGGTGCTCTCCAACGAACGGTCCCCCTGGCATGCCGACCACTATTTTCTCGTCGACAAACCTATCCCTGGCATGGAGATGACCCAATTGACCGGGGATTTTCTCACTCGGGTGTTCGAGGGGCCCTATCGTGATATGCCGAAGTGGGAAAAGGCCTTACAGAACGAGGCCAAGCAGGCAGGAAAGACGCTGAAAAACAGCTACTTCTTCTACACCACCTGCCCGAAATGCGCCAAGACTTATGGCGAAAATTATGTGGTGGGCTTTGCGGAAGTGGAATGATGGCAAGCAACCAGCCCTGATGACAGGGCTGGTTGAACACTAGGCCTTAATAGGGCGTTTGCACCCTGATGTAGGCCGTGGCTTCGCTTTCGCCACAACTGTTGCCAGCCACGACACGCACGTACTGGACGGTACCTGGGTTAAGGTTCCTGATGTAGGCCCAGGAATCGCCGGTGGTGACCCGTTCATCCCAGCTTCCCTCGTACCCGTTCCAGACTTCGACACGGTATTCATCGGTGTTATCCACAGGCCACCAGGTCAGAGTGTATTGAGTTGATTGAACACTCTGTGCCTGTAAGCCGGTAGGTACCTCCGGTACGGCGGTGCAAGCGGGGTATTGGACGCTGATCCAGGCCGTGGCGGCGCTGTTTCCGCAGGCATTCCTGGCGTAAAGGCGGAAATAATCGGTATTTCCGACCGGGCCTGAAGAGGGGTGTATCGAGGTCTCGCTGGTTTCTTCCAGCAAGGCCCATTCATAACCGTTCCATTGCTGCACAACATAGCTCTGTGCCCCTGGGCTTGCCTGCCAACTCAGCCGGAAGGGATTGCTCTGCAGTTCCGAAGCATTCAGTCCGGTTGGCACGGCCGGGGCTTTGTCGCAGCTTTGTCCTGACCCGTCCAGTTCAATCGTCCAGGTCCTGCTGGAGGTGAGCAGATTGTCGGGGTCTTTAATCACGCGGCCGGTGTTGTCATGGATAACAGCCTTCAACTGGTAGGTGCCACTGGCATGTTCCGGCCCGGCGAAGTCATACCCCGCACCGTCAGCCACCGGCTGGTTGTTCAAATGCCAAGTCACTCCCGTTGTGCCGGATTGGTTTTGCACCGGTGTCACGGAGAAGGTTTTCACCTCGTCGGCTGCCATCGCGATGGAAGCGGCAGACGGTGCGAAGCCATCCATCACGCTCACATATTGGTAAATGCTGCGTACGATCTGGCTTTCGTTGACCGCATAGAACGGCTGGCCGAGGTCTTTCATCATCGAGGTATAGGTGGGCCTATACATGCCGCTGGGGCAATACATGGCGCCTTCGAAGACCCCCACATTGGACGCCCGGTCGAACCAGTGGCTCCATTTGCCGCCGTTGGGGTCGGTGGTGGCATTGGCGTTCGATGGCTCGGTGCGCCGACAGGTGCCGTAGTCGTATTCATCGGCCAGTTTGGCGAAGCTGTGACCGAGTTCATGCAGCGCCAGGTCGATGGCCTGAGGGGCGAGAGACATGGTCGCAACCTGACCGCCGGCCCCGCCGTATGTTTCGGTATTGACCACGACCAACACCTTGTCGATGGCATTTGATGGCAGTACGGATCGCAGATAATCGAAGACCTCGGCCTCATCGACGCACAACAACCGTTGTATGTTGTAGCAGCCAAAATGGGCACCAAAGCGGGTGTCTTTCGGCGCTCCCTGACCGGCACCGCTCTGGTTGCTGGCCACTTCGACACGCCAGACGTTGAACAAGGGTTCGTACTCGGTATAGACCGCCTCGTCGAAATAGCCGTCCATGATCACTCTGGCGTCTTGTTCGAACTGGGGCAGCTCATTTTGAGTGTAACCTTCGGAAAGAATCACCAGATCGACCCGGTTGGCGGAATCGCCGTTGTTCTTGATCGAATGAACGCCATTGGCCGACAGCGTTTGGCTTCTTGCCTTTGGTTGAGTGGATGTCGGTGGCTGGTCGATCGCAACCTCCTGGAACAAGGTCGGTTCCAATGACTCCGATACCCGATAGATCTCCAGTCGATTCACCTTGAGTCGGGCGGGAATCCGAAGACGCAGCAAAGCCGACTCTCTTTCCACCGGTTCTTTGAGTGCGATGGAACCGGTAGTGGCATCGAAAATCTCAGCTTCAAACTCCAGCGGGTCCTGGACGATCTCCCGATACACCTCCCGGTTCTCGGCATCCTTACCAATCACCAACATGTCTGCGGCGCCGGTCACCTCGGTGCGGGCATGGTGTTTGGCGCGGGAGAGGAGGATTGGGTCAAGGCGGATGTCGGTGGTGGTCAATCCCCGCTGGTTGGTCTTTCTTTCCAAGCGGATTTGAACGTCCAGCAGGCGTTCAAGATCACCATCGTTGGTGGGGACGGTTGCCGCTTCCGCATTGGGCGGCGGCGGTGTCGGGCCGAGCAAACCTTGGTTGAGTCCTTCGAGGTCGCATCCGGTTAACGCCAGGGCCGTCAGTGCGGCGGTGGCGGCATAGGTCAGATGTTTCATGGTGGAAGTCCTTAGCACAGTGAGTATTTAGGGGCTTCGCTATTGTTATTGTGATCTAAGCCGCGAAGCCCGGTGCCATTCGGCGGGCGCAACCCTAGCAGCGGATCGCACGGACTTCCGTGACCGATTGGTCAGTTTTTGACAGGTGTTAGACCGGGGTGGGGATAAGTTGCTTCTGGATAAGATCGTTCATGAGGAAACCGACTATTCCAACGCCTGGAGGATGGCGTCGAGTGCTTCCGCGTTCAATGGTTCGCCCGGAGGCATGCGGCGGGGGTGACGGGTCAGGCGGTTTTCCAACACGGTAACGTCGTCAGTCAATTCCAGCCATTGGCGGGGGTTCAACAACCGCCCAGGATCGCTGGCCAGTTCGGTATGGCAATGGCCACATTGGGTTTCCAAAATGCTTCGGGCCTTGCCTTGAAAGCGAAAGCCTTCGATGGGCGTGGCAGCGGCCTCCTGTGTTTCACCCAGATACGCTTCGCCAGGAGCAAGACGCAATAAGGCTTTGTTTTTGTCATCGACAATCACCAGCGTGCCGTCTTCCAATTGCAGCAGACCAACCGGAGCGCCTTCAGGGCGAACGCCCGGCACTTCATGCCACCGGGGGATGACTTCGCGATGCTGTGCATCCGCTTCGGAACCGCCCGAAGGTTGCATGGTATGGCGGGTGAAGTCTGTACCCGGCGGGAGCGGATCCTGCGAATAGCTGACTGTTTTTGTCAGCACCGGCAGTCCGTTATCATCCACCTCGTAACTGACCAGCCGGTGACCCATCACACGGTATCCGTGCCAACTGACCAGCAAAGTATTTTGCAGAGCGGGCAATGCCTCCGCATCGTAATACAACATGTCCAGCGGAGCGGTGTGAGGGGGCATCAATGAATAGGGCGTTATGTAATTCGGTTGGTGGCATCCGTCTGGAATCTTTTTCTGGTCGAAGGCTCGGTTCAGACAATAGGGCCAGCCATAAAAGCCGCCTTTTTGAATCACATTTATTTCTTCATAGGGTTCGGCGGCGCTGGGCAGATCGGATGAGTTCTCGGCTTGCAGAATCGTGCCGCTGGAATGCACCGCCAACGCCATGGAGTTGCGCAGGCCTGTGGCATAGAGTTCGTACCGCGAATCCCAATCATTATTTTCGGCGCTATAGGAATAGAGGCGCAGCCCGACGGAAGATACTTCTTCACAGGGACCTTTGCTGTCGCCACAGGCATCGGTTTTAGAGCCGACATTCACCAGCAGGTCGCCATTTTCTAAAAATACGAAACTGGTCAGCGGATGCTGATAGGCATCGGGAACAAAAGGAAGATGATCCACCACTGTCTCAACATCGACCATGGTACGGTTCTTCAAAACAAACCGCTGAATGCGATCCGCCTCGCCTATATAAAAGCGGCCATCCGGCCCTGTCTTAATTTCATGCGGCAACGATAAGCCGGTGGCCACTTGACGAGCCACAAAAGGGCCTCGGAAACCGGCCTCGGTATTGAAATCAAGCAGCCACAAGACACCACGGTTATCGGACCAGCCCCCCATATCGGTCACCAGAAGCTGAGTCTTTCCCGGGACTTGCAACGCTTTGCGTGGTTTGACAAAGCCTGTGTCGGGCCCTGCCAACAAGCCAAGGCAGGTGCCGGAGGTGGTTTCTACGGGGAGTTGGGGTAAACCATCACAGTGTGAGTTCAGCGTTTGGTAATCAGCCCAACCTGAGGCAGTAAAAGAAAGTGGAATTAACAAAGAAACAGTCTTGGCGTAGAGACGGAAAAAGGCGAAGAGAGTCACGGAAACACCAAAAATTATTTAATAACAGGGAGATTACCTTAACGAGACATACACCGCTAACCTGGAAGTCAGGATGCTGTTTTCTGGAAACGGAAACCCCACACTTTCTTTACATTAGATTCAAGCTGCTTCCACATTTGCCTCGTATAACTTCCTCATCTTATATCGGCTGAGGGAGCCTTTGGATGATTGGAAAAATAGCCATAACGGTCATAACTACAGTGGGAATGTCAGCGGGAGCCTGGGCTGAAATGTGTTCCGACACCGCCCTGTATCAGAATATGGAGACGCTGGGAAAGAACATGCGGCCGATGAGTCAGGCCATACGCGGCAACAACTTGGAGGAAGCTTCGGCCATGTTGCCCGAAATGCTGGAGGCCGCTCGTGCCGCACGGGAGGAAACGCCTTTTCTATTCCGTGATGGGGTGGATAATTCTGAAATGCAGGACTACCAAAGCACCATGGATGAGCTGATTAGCCAATTGGAAAGTCTGGAAGTGGCGCTGGCGGCGGAAGACCAACAAGCCGCCGCCCAGGCGATGAAAGCCATGGGAAACACTCGTCGCGACGGTCATCGCAGTTTTCAGGATGATAGCTGTGAAGACTGATAAGTAACGGAGCCTGCGCCATGACCACCCTGAAATCCGTCGCTGAAGTGAAAGTGTGGGACGCGCCGGTGCGCCTCATCCATTGGGGCTTGGTGCTAAGTCTGATCACACTCTTCGTCAGCGTGAACGCCGGTTGGATGCGGCTGCATTTCTACGCAGGGTATACATTATCCGCCCTGTTGGTTTTTCGCTTGCTTTGGGCTGTGTGGGGAACCACTTATGCCCGTTTCAGCGGCTTTCACTTTTCATTGCGGGGTTTGAAACAACAGGTCATGGCTATGGCACGTGGAGAACCTCTGCCCTCGGTCGGTCATAACCCGGCCGGTTCGGTTATGGTGGTGGTATTGCTGGTCGTATTGGCGCTTCAAGTGGTCAGTGGTTTGATGTTCAGTGACGATGTGTTCTGGTATGGCCCTCTAAACGCGAGGGCTCCGGAATGGCTGTTGAATTTGGCTGAAACGCTGCATCCGAGTTTACCACCCTTGATCCTGGCTTTGGTTGCGACACATGTTCTGGCTGTGCTGTATCACCAGTTCCGGATGAAAGAACCCTTGATCGGCTCCATGATTCACGGTCGTAAACCGGTGGAAGGTGCAGGCGTTGAGCGCAGCGAGATAAGTCTGATCTGGTTGGGGCTCAGTGCCATCGCCGCCGCGTTCTGGCTGGTGTGGCTGTTCTCACTGCCTTTATAACCGGTGGACTGCCAAGTCCTTGATTTTCGGGTGTTGAAAAAGGCAGGAAGCCATTTTCAACACCCTGTTAAATAGTCTCTCGGCCTTGTGGACTTATGTTGGAGGAGGCTTCCCGGCGGGAAAGTGCCCTGCCATACAGCCAGACACAGCTCATTAATAAAGCGAGGATTGAACTGACCGCCATGGATAATGATGGAGAGATGAACTCCATCGCTGAAGCGCCCACAAAGGTGGCACCTATCCCGGTGATAGCCATCAGGCTCTGCTTCTGGCTGGCGAGAGTGATGGCACGATCCCGTTCTTGATTGAAGATATAGCCGTTCATAGCCACCTCGAACAGAGCCCTGCTTCCGGATAGACAAAAGAACAGTAGGGGGATGCTCCAAACTGCCCAAACCGACACGGGTAATACCAGCGCCATCGCTAAAAACAAACTGGAATTCAGAAACCATGCGAGCCAGATAGCGCTTTGAGGATAGGTGTCGGTTTTCGGTGGCCGTTTCATTAACAACAGATTCGCCAGGATTCCTCCGCCCGCAGAGCAGGAAATCGCCAGGGCCAACAAGGGTTTAGGCAACTCATAAAAGTGAAATGCGTAAGGGATCAGGTTGGAAAACATGTTGGACATTCCGTTAACGAACAGCATCGGGCACACCAACAATAACCACGGAATGCTGTCTTTAGGAACCGGTGGCGGCGTTGACGAACCCTCAGTGATATTTTGATGCACCCTGGTCGGCAAACCGAAGGCAAATGGCAATGCCATGGCCGCCAGAATCGCGCTGGCGGCAAATACCCAGGGTTCCCCGAATAGACTGCTTACCAAGCCACCGAGAGCCGGGGCGACAATTCGAGACAAAGATTGAATCAGGCTGATTTGGGAAGCCAGAGTGTTTGATTGATGCTCCGAAGCGATGGCCGCAAAGGCGGGTTGAAACAAGCCTTGAACGAATGACCTGATCAGCAGTATCACGCACAGGCTCCAGACCGACTGGGCTCCAACCAACAGCAACGACAGCAGTATTTGAGAGCCTGTTACCGTAAGTAGAACAGTGCGACAGTCCCAGTGCCGGGCCGCCTGTCTGTACCAACGACCGAACACCGCCTGGGGTGCCAGCATTGATACCGTGACTAACGCCACTTCCGTGGGGCCAGCCCCAAGTTCGTAGCCAGCAAAGGTCAGGACACTGATGAATACCAGCCAGTTGCTGAAATGTTCAAAGAGGAGAAAGGCGGCAAGACGGAGGGGGTTCATTGAAGGTCCTTGGTGACTGGGGTTTGGCAACTGCCTTGTTTTTGACAAAGGCAGAATGCCAAAACCCGCTATTCAACTGAACCCTTTGACGGATCTTATTGTTCCAGTGTTTGGTACAGCGCGAAGTACGCCCCTTTTTTCGCCAGCAACTCATCGTGGGTCCCGCTCTCCACCACTTCACCCTTGTCCAACACATGAATCACATCAGCGTTCATGACCGTGGATAAACGGTGGGCGATAACGAGGGTGGTTTTGTCCCGCGAGATGCGGTCCAGAGTGGCTTGGATTTCCTGTTCGGTGCGGGTGTCGAGTGCCGAGGTGGCTTCGTCGAGCAACAGGATGGGGGCATCGCGCAGAATGGCGCGCGCGATAACGACGCGCTGGCGCTGGCCACCGGAAAGGTTGGTGCCCCTGGGCCCGGCCAGGGCGTCCAGCCCTTCAGCAGTGGTTTCGGTGAAACGGGTCACCAATGCTTGTTCGGCGGCGGCTTCCACCGATTTTTCATCGGCATTCACCTCGCCGAGAGCGATGTTCTGGCGGATGCTTTCGTCGAATAAAGCGGATTCCTGGCTTACCACAGCGAAATGATGGCGCAGGTCGCGCAGGTCGAATGCATCGATGGGCGTCCCTCCCAATTGAATGGCGCCTTTTTGAGGTTCTATCAGGCGGGTGAGCAAATTGAATACTGTGGTTTTGCCAGCACCGGAAGGCCCTACGAGGGCCGTTATTTTTCCGGCCGGAGCGGTAAATGTCAGGCCGTTCAAGACCGGGTTGTCGCCGTAGGCGAAATGCACCTGTTCGAAGGTGATATCGCCGCGTGCGGCCCGGTCGAGATTTCCTGCGAGCTGTGGCTTGTTCAGGATGGTTGGCTGAACCTCAAACAATCCATACAGCCGCTCGATGCTGGCCATGGCCGCCTGAATGACACCGCCGACATTGCTGAGTCGGCGCAGGGGGTCGAAAATCAAACCCATGGCGACGAAGAAGCTCATGAATTCACCGAGCGTTTTTTCTTCGGCGATGATTTGCTGCCCGCCAAAATAGACTACGGCCATAAAGCCGACGCCAGCGATGAGGTCGATCATCGCAGGCATCCCGGCCTTGCCCATTTCGGAATGGGTTTGCGCATGCAGGAATTTATCGACTTCCCTGCTGAAGCGATGTTTCTCGTGCATGTCCAGATTGTTCAGTTTGATGGCGTTGATGCCGTGAAAAATCTCATCCAGACGCGTGGAAATATTGGCCGAGGTATGGCGTGCGCGGCGGGTGGTGTTGCGGATGCGTTTTTGCAGATAGATAACCGGAACCACGAGGGTGGGAATGCCCACGAAAGCAATCAGCGTCCACAACCAATCGTTGTAAATGGCCACTGCCAGCAGGGCGATCAGACTGAAGGAGTCCCGACCCAGAGTCATCAAGGCGTTGCTGGCGAGGCCCTGCAAGGTTTGGGCATCCCCGCGAACCCGCTCGATCAGTGCGCCGGGAGAGTTGCGGAAGAAAAAAGCGCTGTCGAGTTTGATCAGGTGAGCGAGCAGGTCTTTTTGCAGTCCGGTTACCACGCGAAGACCCACGCTGACGGTGATGACCCGTTGGCCGAAACCCCCTAGCGCGCGGGCTGCGAAAGTGACGAAAAGCCCCAGGGCAACCCAGCCGATCATGTCGGCATTGCCCGCCACCATGACCTGGTCGAACAAGGGTCTGACCAGATAACTTACCGCGCCCAGGGCACTGCCCTCGATGATCATCAATACCAGAGCGATCAACAACAAGCCGCTGTGACGGGCTACATAGTCCCGCCAGATCTGCAGCAATAAACTGCGGGTACCACGCTGACTAAAGCTGTCCGGTTGAAAACGATCAGGTGTTTTACTCACGGTTCAGTAACCTGTCCACCAGAGTGTTGGCCCAGCCCCGGCTCATGAATTCCTTCGAGAGGGCGTCGCGGTCGTAGTAGCAGTCGACCCATTCCAGAAACGGCGTGGGGCGATGTTCGTTGAACTTGCGGTAACTTTCCAGGAAGTGGTCAAGCAGACCGGTTTTAGCGTATTTGATGTGCAAAAACCGCATGGAGAGCTGTTTTTGCGCCTCTTCGACCGGCGCACCCTTTACCAGCAAGAGGTAAAGAGCGGAGCCGATTCCCGCCCGGTCCGCGCCGGATTTGCAGTGGAACAATACCGGCTTTTCAATGCGCTGGAACACTTCCCGGGCGGCGTGGATGTTTTCCTTCGACGGCATTTTGCGCGAATAGAGGCGGAAGTCGATCATCTCTATGCCCAGGCTTTCACAGCATTCCTTTTCCAGATAATAGGAACCGAAGTTACTGACACCACGGAAGTTGACGATGGTTTTTACGCCCAGTTTGGCGAGTTTGCGCAGTTGGCGCGGGGATGGTTGGTTGGAGCGGTAGACACCCTCGTCCAGCTTATGGAAGTTGGAAAAGCCCAGGCGGAGTACGCCATGGTCCACCCAGTCCATATCCAGGTGCGCCCAGATGCGCACCCAGGGTGATGCCAGTTTGTCACCCCATGTCTTTCGCCAGCGCTTGTAGGCCGGGGTCCAGAACATCACCTTTTTGAGCATCAATCACATCGCCTTGGGCAAACCGCCATCAAAATGGGGGGCGATGATACACCAGCGATGTGACCGGGCAAAGGTTCGGCACCCGCACGCCGCCTGCGCTCGGGCCGTGCCGACTGAGGCAAAAGCCACTATACTGCGCGCCATTACGACGATTTCTCCGACCCCGCCTTCTAAAGAAAGAAGGACGTAAAGGTGCAAGGTTCCATGAATGCAAAGCTGTCCGATGCCGGTGCTTCCGGCACGCTCTACATTGTTTCCGCCCCCTCCGGCGCGGGTAAAAGCAGCCTGGTCAACGCTCTGATCAAACGTCTCCCTTTTGTGTATCTTTCCATTTCCCATACCACGCGGAATACCCGGCCGGGTGAGACCGATGGCGAACACTATCATTTTGTCAGTACCGACGAGTTTCTAGGTATGGTGGGCCGGGGCGAGTTCCTGGAGCACGCCCAGGTGTTCGACAACTACTACGGCACCAGTCAGGTCTGGGTGCAGGGCCAGTTGGACCAGGGCCACGACGTGATTCTGGAGATTGATTGGCAGGGTGCTCAGCAGATTCGTCGGCAAATGCCGGAGACCCAGGGCATTTTCATCATGCCGCCCTCGCGCGACGCACTACAGGAGCGACTGGAAAAACGCGCCCAAGACAGCGCCGAGATCATTGCCCGGCGCATGCGCGACGCCACCAGCGAGATGTCGCACTACCATGAATACGATTATGTGGTGGTGAATGATGATTTCTACAAAGCCCTGGACGAGCTATGTTCCATCTTCATAGCCAACCGCCTGACGCTGAACAAGCAGCAACAGCGCCATGGCCCTCTGTTCGAGCACTTACTGAACGATGTTTGACCGGTTTCGAGTCACGGGAGGCTTAGAGAGCGTCTTCCGTCTCCCGTCGTGCGTTCAGCACACTAACCCTTGAGCTTTTGGTCAAACCCCGTACAATTCGCCGCCCGGAACCGTTTCTATCCTTAGGAGACCTCGATGGCTCGAGTCACTGTTGAAGATTGCCTGGAAAACGTAGCCAATCGTTTTGAACTGATCATGGTCGCCAGCAAACGCGCCCGCCAAATCGCCAACGACGGTGCCGATCCTCTGGTACCGGAAGACAACGACAAGCCGACTGTGCTTGCGTTGCGCGAAATTGCTGAGAAGAAAATCACTCCGGCTATTCTGGAAGAAGTCGAAGAATAAGCAGACGCTGAATGCTGGACGGGAGACGGAAAAGGCCAGACAGCGCATCTCCCGTTCAGCGTCTTCCGCTTCCCACCCCTTCTTTTCTATTGCCCCCGTCCCTACATTAATTACACTAACCAAGAATCAGCGCCGTTTCTGGCCTGCTGATGTGTTAAACACTGTTTTGGACGACTACTTTGCCCACCGTTGATGTGCTTGCCAAACGGCTAGAATCCTATCTGGCGCCGGAAAAAGTCCGCCGCGTCAAACGGGCCTATTATTACGCCGAACAGGCACATGAAGGTCAGATGCGCCGCAGTGGCGAGCGCTATATCACCCATCCCTTGGCCGTGGCCACCATCCTTTCCGAAATGCATATGGACCATCAGAGCCTGATGGCGGCCATGCTGCATGATGTGATCGAAGATACGGCGGTCTCCAAGGATGCGCTGACCGAGCAGTTTGGTCCGGGCGTGGCCGAGCTGGTCGACGGCGTCTCCAAGCTGACCCACCTGGAGTTCGAGACCAAGAAGGAAGAACAGGCGGAAAACTTCCAGAAGATGGTATTGGCGATGTCGAAGGACATCCGCGTCATCCTCGTGAAACTGGCGGACCGGCTGCACAACATGCGCACTCTGGGCGCCATGCCGCCTGAGAAGAAGCGCCGTAAAGCGCGGGAAACGCTGGATATCTACGCCCCCATTGCGTTGCGGCTGGGCATCAACGATTTGCGTATCGAGCTGGAAAACCTAGCGTTCGAGTCGCTGTACCCGTTGCGTGCTGAGCGTATACAGCGCGCGATCAAGAAGAGTCGGGGCCACCGCAAGGAGCTGGTGGCGCAGATTCGACAGGCGTTGGCGGACC
>CBFGUW010000008.1:0-140084 GCA_965652395.1 uncultured Saccharospirillum sp.
CCCGAAGGGGCTTTCCGAGGAACGGTGCCACTGCGTTGGACTCATTTGAAAGGTCTAGACATTCCTGCATGAGTCCGCCTTGTTGCACCGTCCCTCGGAAAGCCAGAGCCACACGGGAATTGTTCAGAGGCTCCCTAAGGAAAACTCAGTACCGCTGGACTTGCTCGCGCCGACCTTTCAGAATGACGCACTTTTGCGTAAGAACGGGATAAGATCGTGGCAGTAACCACCTTAATAGCGGAAGAAACCTGGGGCCGGTTGCCAAGTGGCGAGGCTGTGAAAGCCTATACATTGAAAAACGATGCAGGGGCCCAGGCCCGCTTTACCAATCTTGGCGCCTCATTTATCGGTCTTACACTGGGCAATGACACCGACTCGACCAATTTGGTGCTAAGCGGCGATACCCTGGAAGCACAAGCGAACCAGCCTGCTTATCTGGGGGCGACGGTTGGCCGTTTCGCCAACCGGATAGGCTTTGGCAGAACCCAGGTGGACGGTGAGCCGATTCAACTGGATGTGAACAGCGCGCCCCACCATCTGCATGGTGGTCAACAGGGCTTTGGATATCGGCTCTGGGAAAGCCATATTGAGCTTGTGGATGACGAACCGACCTTGATTTTCCGTCTGCACTCCGCCGATGGTGAAGGCGGGTATCCCGGTGAACTGCAGGTGGAGCAACGCATTCGGCTGACTGCGG
The DNA here is from genome assembly GCA_965652395.1 of uncultured Saccharospirillum sp. Taxonomy (GTDB): domain Bacteria; phylum Pseudomonadota; class Gammaproteobacteria; order Pseudomonadales; family Natronospirillaceae; genus Saccharospirillum. The sequence continues at coordinate 698 of CBFGUW010000008.1, forward strand.
ACAACCGGGTCTGGATTGACTATCAGGCGGAAACCACCAAACCCACACCCATCAATTTAACCAACCACGCTTATTTCAATCTGGAAGGGGCCGGTAGCGGCACCCTGAAAGGGCATGAATTCCGCATCCACAGCGAAGAGCTGACCGAGGCGGACGCCACGGCCCTGCCCACTGGGAACATACTAGCGGTGAACAACAGCGTTTTCGATTTACGGGAATGGAGCCAGGTTACCGACCATCTTCACACCCTGGTCGATCCTGCACTGAAGCGAGCCGGTGGCTACGACCACAATTACATCTTCGGTACCGTCAATAAGGCCGCACCCACCCTCCAGGCGGAAGCTCGTCATAGCGAAAGCGGCCGTTGGATGAAGTGCCACAGCACCCTGCCCGGTATGCAGTTTTACACCGGTAACTTTCTGGGTGGCACGCCGAAAAACGATAAAGAGCGCTTCGAAAGGCACGGAGCATTTTGCATGGAACCCGGCTTCTGGCCCGACTCGCCCAACCACGAGCACTTCCCGGATTGCATTCTGCGGCCGGGCCAGACTTTCCGCGCCAGTATCGTCTATCAGTTCGGCCGGAACTGATACCCCGGTCAGACTTCGCTTTGTTCGCGCTGGGCGGCACGTTCCGCCGCCTTGTGCGCCTTGCGTTGGGCGATGGACTCCCGCGCATCAAGCCCGATATGAGCCTCGCCTCTTTCCCGCGCCAATTGCACCTGACGCTCACGCTCGATAAAACGCTGCCGACGCTCTTCCGTCACCTTGTCGTAACAGTAAGGGCAACTGACTCCCTGCTCATAATGGGCGTGTTGCTTGTCTTCCGCCGAAATGGGCAAACGGCAGGCGTGGCACTGATCGTATTCGCCTGGCACCAGGCCATGTTTCACGGTTACGCGATTGTCGAACACAAAACACTCACCCTGCCACAGTGACTGCTCTTCGGGCACTTCCTCGAGGTATTTCAGGATGCCGCCTTCCAGGTGATAGACCTCGTCGAATCCCTGCTGTTTCAGGTAGGCCGTGGACTTCTCGCAGCGAATGCCACCCGTGCAGAACATAGCCACTTTTTTATGCTTAGCAGGGTCCAGCTCGGCGCTTACATAGGCCGGAAACTCACGGAAGGTCTTGGTGTTGGGATTGACCGCCCCCTTGAAGGTGCCTATAGCGACCTCATAGTCGTTACGGGTATCCACCAGCACCACATCGGGGTCGGAAATCAGGTCATTCCAGTCTTTCGGTTTGACGTAAGTGCCCACGATGTGGCGCGGATCGATCCCTTCGACGCCCATGGTCACGATCTCTCGCTTCAACTTGACCTTGGTGCGATAAAACGGCATCTCGTCACAAAAGGATTCTTTGTGGCTGAGCCCGGCAAAGGGTGGCTGGTTTTTCAGCCAGGCAAGCAGACGGTCAATGGCCGCCTCGGACCCCGCCACTGTGCCGTTAATGCCCTCGGCGGCCAACAGAAGGGTGCCGCGGATACCCTCTTCGGTCAGCAGATCGAGCAATGGCTGGCGGTAGGATTCAAAATCTTCAAGGCGCACGAAGTGGTAGAGCGCCGTAACAACGATGCTTTGGGTCATTCGGTTTCCTCTAGCGGACTGAATCGTAAGTTCAGAGCCATGAGTTGAGTGTTGCCCGCCCTTCCGGCGGGATTACAGGGCGCGGATTTTATCAGGTTGCTCCATGGGAACAACCGATGAAGATCGGGATCCAGTACTCAGAGTGGTAACAAGATGGCTTCTCCCCGGCCGGAAAGCTGATTAGACTGACAATGTTGTTTAATTGGGGGCAAAAATCTGATGAGGCTCAACTCGGGTCTCATCCGACACACCTCCCACTACCCACACATGAAAAGGAGTGCAACAAATGAAGAAACTAGCTTTGGCAACTGCGCTGTCCGCGGCTGCAATCGCCGGTACCGCAGAGGCCGGTGGTCGTGGTGGCCCTGAGTTCGGTATTGCATCCTATGGCGGTGGTGTCGGTATTCTTGGGGCAGTAGGTTTCCCCATCCGGATTCCCGCACTGGCGGACAACGGCCTGAATACCTATGGTGAAATCGAAATGGGTGCTGGCTTTACCGAAGAAGTCGCCTTTGGTGGCGACGCCTCTCTTGGTTTGCTCTTCCCTATTGATCAGGGGCTCGACCTATACGGCAGCCTGGGTGCCGGTTTGGGTTCCGATCGTGATCCTTCATTCGGACTCGCCGGTGAAGTCGGGATTAACCTTCAGGTCAACAACCGTGTCATCTTTGTTGAAGGGGGTGCTCACCCGGGTAACGGGTATTTTTCCGTTGGGCTGATGTTCTAACTGTTCTAACTCCTGCATCATCGGGAGGACGGGAGAGCAGGTTAAGGCTTCCGTCTTTCCCACCTTTCCGGTTAGATCACCTCTCTTCCCCGCGCTTCCCGTCGTTCTGATTGCCATTCTTCCTGGCGTTCCAGACCCTGGGCTTCCAAAAAGCTCAACACCTGCTCGATGCTCGCTTCGGTATTCTGCGGGGCGACTATGTCTCCGGTGATGACGTGGTTGGAATCATCCACATCCTCGATGCTTATGCGTTCCTTTATCACTGACCCCCAGCGTTGATACACCTCGTTGGTATAACGAGCGTTCACCACCTGATCATGATCGCTGTAGATAAAGAGAGAGGGCGCCTTGATTCGCTCAACCGCGCTGTTACGAACGGCTTTCACCAACGCCTGGAGTTCATGCAATACCCGGGTCGGATAACGGTGGGTCCAGTAACGATTGCTCAACTCCCCTTCGGCCTCCCAACCATAATACTCACCCGCGAGATACCTCACCCAGTACCGTGCCCACGGCCAACCAAATAGATGGGAAGCCCAATGCCTGGGTTGATAGTTAGGAGAGAACAGAACCAAAGCGGCAAGACGTGATTGGGCAGATGGCTGTTGGGCAAGCCAGGTGGTCAAAGTCCCACCGGTGGAGCAACTGATGACGATGACTTTTTCACCGAGGCTGCAGGCTACCTGCCAGGCTTCGGCGGTATCTCTCAACCAATCTCCGGCTGTGGCGTTTCCCAATGCCTCGCCGCTCTGCCCATGTCCGGTTAAACGTGCGCCATAATAGTTGGCACCCAAAGCACGGGCGACGCGTTCGGGCACCGGAGAAATTTCCTGGCGGGTCGCGGAGAAGCCATGCAGATAGAGCACCACATAGGGGGTTTTCGTCGGGTGTGCGGGGTCGGCGAATTCAATGTGTTTTTCCGCCCCTTCGACGACTTGGGACTGGTGAGATTCCGTTTCGGACAGCCAGGCAGTCAGGCGCTCGAAATCGACCGGCAATTCATCCGCCAGCCAATCAAGCATGACTTTGGGACGCGGCCCAAGCCAGATGACTAACCCCACCGCCACAGCGGCTATAACCCACCAAAACACCGTCTGAATACTCCTCTCTCAAAAGGTGACTCGCTGGTCAAAATGGTATCACCGGAGTATCTCGATTTCATATCTATTTTACGACAGGTTTATCCATTTGCTCCCCGATAGCCGTAATCAGTGTTTTAAGCTGGCTTTCTTCACTTATCGTCAAGGATCGTTTCATCAGTTTACGAATCCAGAACAACCATTGGACCTGTTGTTTACGATCCAGCCCGTCTAACCACTGGGACAAATCCGGAGTATGGACCATCAAGGCATCACGACGGGCATGATTACGCAGCCTCAATTGATACCAACTGCGCAGCGCCCGCCCCACCAACGCCACGGCGAACTCAAGGTTGGAGACAGGCCCCAATTGCCACTGTTCGTAACCCGGCACTTTAGAGATTAGCTGAAAACTCAACGCATCGCGGCCAGCCAGCCCTCCGGCCAATCCACCCAGGGTGCCCCCCACCAGAGCGCCCAGCAGCAAAGATGAGCCACCCACCGCCGCATCGACTGCCAAACCCGACAGCGCCCCTGCGGCTCCGGAAAGGGAGGCCAGCCGTCGGCGCGACAATCCCCAGGCCCGCCATTCGTGAGCATCCGTCAGGTCTTCCGTGCGCAGCGCCTGCCATTCACCTTCCCAATCCAATTGGGTGTGGCCGTAGAGCCGCGCCAACTGCTGCTGGAGCGCACGCTCACGGTGTTGGAGCTCCCTGTTGTATTGAGCCAAACCGGTTTTGCGGATCGTCTCTTTGGGACCCGCCACCGGCAACTGCAGTTGAAAGCGAAAAACCGACTGAAGATAAACCACCAGTGCATCGGCCGCCTGGTCATGCCGCTGCTGACGCTGATGCTGTAACGCCTCCACACTGCGCAGCAGTCCTTCGCGCCAGGGCGGATGGATCTCGGCCATGCCGCGCAACAACGCCAAATGCTGATCAAAAGGGGCCAGCAAGGGGTTGAAGCTGCGCACCAGTGAGAAATACTGGTTCAGTGCCGCTTCCCATTGATCGGTGTAATGCACTTCTCCCACCGGGTTCAGCAATGCCAGGCGCGGCCTGGCCGTCCACGAGAGCAAAGTGAGCTCCGCTTCGAAGGCCGGGCTGTATGGACGGCTTGAATCCACCACGTAAACGATACCGGCGCCTTCCAGTACGGGCTCCAATAGAGCGCAATCGTCTGCGTAACGGGGGTCGTTTCGGTGCTCGGCAATAAAGTCCGCCAGCAACCCCGGCCGATCCGCAGCACCCCGGCTGCGTGTGGCACACCAGTCCAATACCTGACGGGCCCGTTGGAACCCCGGCGTGTCCACCAGCTCATAGAGAGTCTGCTCGCGCAGCATCAACCGAAAGCGATGCGCCTCCCGCGTGGTCCCGCTGACGGGAGAGACGGCTATGTGGTCGTCCTGCACCAAAGTGGAGACGATACTCGACTTGCCCTGGTTCGGGTGGCCGACGACCGCGAATACCGGATGATCAGCGAGCCTCGTCATCGGCGCCCCCTTTCCCTTTGACCAATTCCACCGGCACCGACAGATGGTTGCGATCCAGAAAGGCGCTCCAACTGTGTTTCAACGCATCCAACTGAGCAGTCGCCAAATTCGACTCCAATACCACGCAGAGCCGTGGCGTGCCTCCCTGCTGCCGGTGCCGTTGAATCAGGTCCGCCAGGTCTCCCGTTGGCACCGCATGGGCGGCAATGTACCAATAAGACAGTTGCCGAGCCTGCTGGTCGATCCGCGACAGATCCTCGCGGTAATCTTCATTGGCCAGTAAAACCGATCCTGGCGGCAGCCTCTCCGCCACAAGTTGCCAACCTAAGCCGGGCTCGGTCAGGTTTGCCTCAACCACAGGAAACTGATGAGTCAGAGGCTCTGTTACCGGTTGTTCCGGCTGTAAGGCTTTATAGGCCAGGGCAGGTTCGGAAACCTGCTCAAAGATTCCTTTCAGCTTCCGATTCCAACGCACCCACTGATGAATACGAAGGCTCAGGACAAGATGGCTGAGCCCCAAACACAACACCACAGGCAACAAAACCCACAGTATTAACACCTGACTCAACCAGGCGGCCCAATAATGGGAGTATGACAACAGATCACTCGCCCAACCGGTAATGACCCCGGCCTGAGCCACACCCACCACCAGCGGTTCCGGTGAATCCAACACCCCCAGAGTCAGGAAACGGAAGAAGTCGTCCACCCGTGACGAGACCGCATCAATGGACGTACTCCAGTAGAACACCACCTGACGGGTGGCCAGCATCAACCACATCCAAGCCAGACCCGCACCGACGAAACACAACTGCGCCAACAGCGCCTGACGACCACACCAAAGCGCGATCACCCTATCTTCATGCGGGGTCAGCAGAGGTCGCCACCAGGGTGCCCTGCCCAACATCAGAGCCGACACCAATGTCCAAACCCACATCAACAGCGGCAGCAACCAAAATGCGATCAGGAACAACAACAAGTGCACGCCACTGCCCCCCGGCCACACCATCAGTCCACTAAAGGCCAGGACGCCATTCAAGGCAGCCAGAAAAGGCCAAAGACGCGCCCATTTCAGGCGATGATTGGCGGGCAGCGCTTCCGCCCGGTTCAGGAATTCTTGCCAATCGGCGACAGAGGACTGGGTTTTCGCGAATGTCTCCTCGCTGTTCAACCAGCGCAGCCCCAAATCAAAAGGATGCCCTCTGGATGAGTGGGTTCCGTTTTCTCGTGAAATGCTCATTTAAGACCGTGAATCAGTTTTTCCGCAGTTTAACAGTGCTTTAACAGGGCGTCGTCTGTCGAAAGGCATCCATGCATTTAGAGGGCCTCTGAATAGTCAAAAATGACCCAGGTCACATTGATTTTCATTTTTTCTTCAACTTGGTCTGTATGATGCTAGTCTAAGTCCGGCCATCTCGGCTTATCTGGAGGGAAACGAAACCATGAGTATTAAAAAGCGTTATTTGAAATCCAAACCGGTGTGCAAGTGCACCTTTGTTTTACCCAAGGACGCCGCACCCAAGGCGGAGTCTGTCGCGCTGGTAGGCGACTTCAACGGCTGGTCTCCCGAGAGCACCCCCATGAAGCGGCTGAAAAGCGGCGACTTCAAACTGGAAATGGAATTGACCACCGGGCAGCAGTATCAATACCGCTATCTGATCGACGGTGAAGTCTGGGAAAACGATTGGGAGGCGGATGCCTATGCCCCCGTCCCGGAGTTGGCAGTAGAGAACTCCGTAATCAGCCTCTGATCGAAGGCCCGGTTTCGGTGCATCCATCCACGACGATGCACCGCTATGACACATTTCCTACTGCCTTGTGCAAGGCTTTTCAAGCCCAGGCAAGGCAATGCACCTTTTTTGCCCGCCAACTCCGCCCCCTTTCAGACAACCGCACTAAATAGGCACAGTTCTCGCTATTACCTTCCAAGAACCTCGGATCCACTAATAAAAATGCACTAATTGTGTGCAAAACCATGGTTCAAGTTACAACAAGGCACTAGACCAGTGTTGGCGGCCCATGACGCCTTTGCGGGGAAGTCCGCAGCAGGGAAGCTGCGGCCTAGGCTCCATGGAAGGATTTACGCCGACCCCGCAAAGGCGTCATGGGCCGCCAACGCGATCGACTGCCACTGAATCAAAAGATCCGAATGTCCGATACGTACAGTCCCGTAAGGAGAGAACATTGGAAAACCTGAGCAGTGCCGTTGAAACCCTCATCAACGGCGCAAATACGTTTTTTGTTCTGCTGGGCGCCATTATGGTGCTGTTCATGCACGCCGGCTTTGCATTTCTCGAAGTCGGTACCGTCCGCCATAAAAACCAAGTCAACGCCCTGGTCAAAATCATCACCGACTTCGGAGCGTCCACCCTGGCCTATTTTTTCATCGGCTATTGGGTCGCTTATGGCACCACCTTCTTTACCGGCGCCGAAACTCTGACCGCCCTTAATGGTTACGACCTGGTTAAGTTCTTCTTTCTGCTAACCTTCGCCGCTGCCATTCCCGCCATCATTTCGGGCGGCATTGCCGAGCGCGCCAAGTTCTATCCTTTTTTGGCCGGGTCCTTCCTGATTGTTGCTTTTGTATACCCCTTCTTCGAAGGCCTGGTCTGGAACGGCAACCTTGGCTTTCAGGATTGGCTGACGAACCAGTTTGGGGCCGGTTTCCATGATTTCGCAGGCTCCATCGTTGTGCATGCCGTCGGCGGCTGGATCGCCTTCGCGGCTGTCTACCTGCTCGGCACCCGCATGGGGCGCTTCCGCAATGGTCGACTGGTCGCCTTCGCACCTTCAAATATTCCCTTCCTGGCGCTCGGTGCCTGGATTCTGACCGTTGGCTGGTTCGGGTTTAACGTCATGTCGGCTCAAACGCTGGATGGCATTTCCGGTCTGGTCGCCGTGAACAGCCTGATGGCCATGGTGGGCGGCACCATTGTGGCCATGCTCGCTGGCCGCAACGACCCTGGTTTCATTCATAACGGCCCTCTTGCCGGTTTGGTGGCTGTATGTGCCGGGTCTGACATCATGCACCCCATCGGAGCCCTGATTACAGGTGGAGTTGCAGGCGGCCTCTTCGTTGTGGTGTTCACCTGGGCGCAGAATCGCCTGCCGAAGGTCGACGACGTATTGGGCGTGTGGCCGCTGCATGGTCTTTGCGGTCTGTGGGGTGGCATAGCAGCCGGGGTGTTCGGCACCGAAGCCCTGGGTGGCCTGGGAGGCGTGAGCTTCATGTCTCAGTTGATTGGTTCTCTCGCTGGCGTACTGGTCGCCGTAGTGGGCGGGTTCCTGGTGTATGGACTGGTAGGACAGATCGCAGGTCTAAGACTTAGCCAGGAGGATGAATTCAACGGCGCCGATCTAAGCATTCACAAGATTGGTGCGACCTCCGACGACGATTGAGCCGCCCTGGGCACGTCCACTCACACTCAAGGCGTGCCCTCTTCCCCCAGACTGCTGCCGACTTTGTCGAGGAAAAAAGCAATAAAGGCATCCACCTTGGGCTGGCGCTGACGCACCTGATGAGTGTAGAGATAAATATCCATGTCTCTGAACCAGTAGGGCTCCAGAACCGGAACAATCGTCCCCTCTGCCAAGGCGCGGCGAACATTCGGCAGACCGGCCGAAGCATTCATCAACCCTAAACCCTGGATACACAGCTCCAAATGGCCCGCGCTGCTTTTAACAGGGGCATCCAGGTAGCACAGTGGAAAGCTTCCACCCCGAGTGCCGGTTTCATTCACGATCAGAAAGTTGTTGGGCTCGTCATGGAGCTGCGACAGCACCCGATGCCCGGCCAGATCCTTTGGATGCCCCGGCTCCCCATATTCCTGAAGATAAGCCGGGCTGGCGAAGACGCCATAGGCGGTTGTGATCAACCGCCGTCGAACCAACCCCGGGTGAAAGTCCCCAAGGTATTTACCCAGCCCCCAGGCTACATCAAAGGGACGGGATTTCGGATCCACCAGTTCGTTGATAACGTCTATCTCCAGCTCAATGCCCGGGAACCGTTCCCGGAATTCCCGCACATAGGGAATCACCGTCGCCATTAACGGGACTTCCATGCCCACCACCTTGAGCACTCCTTTCGGTTCCTCCTTTCGGCTCGCAACCCAGTCGGCCAAAGCCTCCTGCTCCAATAACAGTGATAAGGCCCGATCACGAAACTGAGTGCCAAATTCGGTCAGCCGAACGACGCGGGTGCTTCGTTCGAACAACGGCTCACCCAACTCGGCCTCCAGTTGCGACACATGCTTGCTTACCGCCATGGCGGTAAGGCCGATTTGCCGTGCCGCTTCGCTGAAACTACTGCATTCCGCCACTCTCACGAAGGAGCGCAGCCATTCTATTTTAAACATTTTGTTTATCTATCCTAAAAAACAGGATCATTTAATTTATAAACCGGACAGCCTAGAGTCTCCAGATGTTTTTCGCAAGGAGACCGACCATGTCATTAATTCACAGGCTGACCCTTCATCATGCTTTGGCAGGCTTCGCATTGGGTTTGTTTCTCGCCGTTCAAACGCTTTTCCTGAAGGAAAAAGGCATCGACCTTTGGCACATCGGCCTGTTGTTTGGTGCCTTCGGCGCGGCCACAGTCTGTTTCGAGCTGCCGTTGGGAGCCTTGGCGGATATCCATGGGCGGGTTCGCATTTATCGGCTGTCTCGCTTGATCGCTTTGAGCGGCATTCTACTGGCGGTGGTGCTGGATGGCTTCTGGGGTTTGTTCATTGCGATGGCGTTGCTGGGGGTGAGCCGGGCATTGGATTCAGGCAGCATTCAGGCTTGGCAGCTGGATCATTTGAAAGCAGCGGGCCTGGCCGAGAGAATACCGAATGCGATAGCCCGTTTTCACAGCGCTTCCGCGGCCGCCATCGCCTCTGGCGCATTGCTGGGAGGTTATCTGCCGGGTTGGATGCAAGACTCTGTTTACTGGCAACCACGACCAACGGAGTGGAACCTGTTGGCACAGGCCACTATCACCGCGCTGCATCTATTGATGCTGGGTTGGCTGTTCAAGGAAGGCGATCCGAAGGCGGGCCACTCCTCGACATCCGGGTTGCGGCATCAACTGCGTAGCGCGGTGCTGGTGGCCTTTCACCGGCCAAAACTGTTGCGTCTCTTTGCCAGTGCCTTTCTGGTGGGGTTGGTGCTGTTCGCACTCGAAGCTTATTGGCAACCTAGAGTGCTCGAATTGGCGCCGGATACAAACTATGCCGTTTTCGGGTGGCTGGCGTCCGGTTATTTCCTCGCAGCCGCCGCCGGACCAATGGTACTGGGGCGGGTCTTGAAGCGAATCCATCCCCCCACCGAAGCCATGATATTCGGCATCTTGGCGTTATTGGGTCCTCTGTTGACGGCCTTGGCACTGCAATCCACGCTTTTGGCCTACGCCCCAACCTACCTGCTGTTTATGCTGGTGCTGTCGATGATCAATGTCCCCTTCGAAATAACCCTGGCCGAGGAAGCACCCAACGAAGTACGCTCAACGCTGTTCAGCATTCTCAGCCTGTCATTACAGACCGGCGGTGTCGTTATGGCTTATGGACTTTCCTTCTGCGTCCAATGGATAGGAATCGCCGGACTCTGGATAGGGCTCGCATCGCTTCTGGCCCTGAGTGGGTTGGTCGGATTGATTGGGACATCTTATAAATCCACCTTTTGCCGGAGTTCTGGAATCTCCGCGTGAATCCCCTTTTTCTCAAGTTCCAGCCGGAGGGTTTCCAGCGCTTCAGGCTCTCCATGAACCAGGTAGAACCGTGGGTTACCACCGATGTGCCCGGCCCAGTCCAGCAGCTGGCTTTGCCCGGCATGGGCGGAAAAGCCCCCCAGGGTATGGATCTTCGCTTTCACGGCGATGGTCTGCCCGAACAGTTTGACTTGGGCATCGCCGTCGACCAACCGACGACCCAGGGTGCCCCGTGCTTGAAAGCCCACAAAGAGAATATGGTTGCGGCTGTTCCAGAGGTTATGTTTCAGGTGATGGGTGATGCGTCCTCCGTTACACATGCCGCTACCGGCGATAATGATGGCGCCCTGACTGATGCGGTTGATGGCTATCGAATCGTCCACGCTTTCCGTAATGCGGAGCAGCGGCAGAAACTCCTGGAGTGTCTGGGCATTTTTTTCGAACATTTCCTGGATGTCATCTTTGTCCAACCGTTGCAGACTGTCGTTGTAGATGTCGGTAATGCTGGAGGCCATGGGACTGTCTAAAAAGATCAGCTTTTGCTTCAGCCGACCTTGATGATAGAGCTGACCCAGGCAGTAAAGCAGTTCCTGTGTGCGGCCAAGCGCAAAGGATGGAATAAAGACATTGCCCCCATCGGCATAGGCATCTTCCAGCACAGTGGCGAGTTCCTCATAGGTTGCTTCGAATGGACGATGGTTGCGATTCCCGTAGGTTCCTTCCATCAGCACGATGTCGGCATGTTCGATCCGACTGGGGTCGTGCATCAGTACGGTGGCGGGGTTGCCGAGGTCTCCGGAAAAGACCAAATGGCGCATGGATTGCCCGTACTTAAGCCACATTTCGATAATGGCGGAACCAAGAATGTGGCCAGCGTCCCGAAAGACAAGTTCCACTCCGGGAATGGGAAACCCTTGTTTGCCATAGGGCTGGGCTTCAACCTGTCGCATGACCTGGTCGACATCGTCGGTGGTCATGACGGCGGGCAGAGGCGGTTTGCCTTGGCGGCGCAGGCGCTTGTTCTGCCATTCGAGGTCTTTCTGGTAAAGCAGGACCGAGTCTTTGAGCAACACAGGGAGCAAGGCCCGGGTGCCGGGCGTACAGACTATTTTGCCCCGGAAGCCTTTGGCGACCAGGAGTGGCAGCAGGCCGCTGTGGTCGATATGGGCATGCGACAGAACAACAAGATCAATGCTGTCGGGCCGGAATTTGAACCGGAAGCGATGCCATTCGCGAACCTGATTGGCCCCTTGAACCATGCCGCAGTCCAACAGGATATTTTTATGATTGATGCGAATAAGGTAACAGGAACCGGTCACTTGTTGGGCGGCGCCGATAAATTGCAAACTGGGGTTGGAGGACATCTCACTTCCTATCTTCCTGGGCTACCTGTTTAAATTAGCCTATGGTGAGCTGATTGCCTTGACGTAAATCATGGCGCCGGGTTTAACCCGTGTCTGCGGCCCGGTAGAGCCCGCCGGGGTCGTCGTGAATACTTCCATGTCGGTCCGACGTTTCGGGACTCGACCGCAGCATCCTTGCTGCGGACTTCCCCGGCGGACTCTACCAGGCTACAGACACTAGCCCATGGTGCCTTACCGAGAATCTTTTATGTCTCAACTATTGCGAATCGTCACATTCAATACGGCCTTGTTTCGTCCAGGCCCTGGGATTTTGACCAAGGAGCTGGAAGGTATCGGCAGCCAACAACTCAGAGCTGTGGTAAGCACCCTCGCCCACCTGGATGCCGATGTCGTAGTACTGAATGAATTCGACTTCGATGCCGACCGGCGGGCACTGACATGTTTCAACGAAACCTGGCTGGCAAAAAAGATGACGCCTTACCCGTTCAGCTTTACCGCTCCGGTCAATACCGGCGTACCTTCGGGGCGGGACCTGGTGAAGGATGGCAGCTTGCCTCCCGGTCGATCCTCCCCCAAGGGGTTTGGGGATTTTCCGGGGCAATATGGCATGGCAGTTTTGTCCCGATTACCGATCCTTGAGCCCCGCTGCCGCACCTTTCAGCAGTTTCTGTGGAGGGACATGCCGAATGCAAACCTCCCCAAACACCCGGACGGTTCCGTTTTTTATTCGGAAGAAGATCTCGCTGCATTGCCATTGTCGAGCAAATCGCATTGGGATCTGGTGTTGGAACACGAACAACGGTCTTTCCACCTTCTGGTCAGTCACCCCACCCCACCCGCCTTTGACGGGCCGGAACAAAGAAATATGTGCCGCAATGGCGATGAAATTCGTTTCTGGGTGGACTATCTGAATGGGGCGGACTATATGGCGGATGACCAGGGACGTCGAGGCGGTCTGGGCCCTGGGGCGTCGTGTTTGGTGGCGGGGGATTTGAATGCTTCTGTATCGAAGGGGGACAGTCGTCCGGGGGCGATGACTGCCCTGCTTGAGCATTCACGGCTGCAAAAAGTGGCTCCGGTAAGCCCCGGGGCGTTAAGACACCGGCCCAATGAGGCAGATTCGGAGTTTCATACGGCGGACTGGGGAATGCGATCAGACTATCTGTTGCCTTCACAGGATTGGAAGGTGGTAGACACGGGAGTGTTCTGGCCAGTGCCCGAGGACCCCATGGGCGACGTTGTGGCAATGGCTTCCGATCACAGAGCAGTGTGGTTGGATGTAGCCTGGAAATGAATTGCGCCATATTGATTTATATCAATATGGCTCAACTGGGTTCTGCCAGTATCTCTATCCAATAATGGGTAATACAACAACAAACCCAGTCTGGAATGAAAGGAGAGACCATGGCCAGATTCACCCCCGTCGCGGTAGTCATTACCGTTGGATTTCTTGTTGCTGTTGTTTCCATGTCCGCCGGGAGTTGGCTTTCCTTATCGAAGGCTCCTGGAGCACAGAAGGCTGCAGCCCTATCAAACAGCGATTTTCACTTTCCCGACGGCTGCGCAACTTGCCATGGGGAAACCGCCGAATACCCGGTACTGGGCGCGAAAGCCCAGTATCTGGAATCTGGCCACCATCTGGGTTTCGAACTGGAAGCTGCCCACGCGTTCTATGCCAACGGTAACGGCTGTCAAAGCTGCCACACTCACGAAGGTTTCGTACAAACACTGGCAACGGGCGAGGTGGATACTCAGGGCTTTGTCGAGTGGCCTTCCCAACCCAACTGTTTTACCTGCCATGCCCCTCACGAACGCGGGGATTTCAGTTTAAGGACCACAGCCCCGGTCACACTGGTCAGTGGCCGTGAGTTCGATCAAGGCGATGCAAACCTGTGCGCAACCTGTCACCGTGCCCGCACGGCTGCAACTAATGCGGTGAAGGAAACCCCGGCGGCTCAGGTGCGCAGTCACTTCGGGCCGCATTACAGCACTCAGGCGGACGTGTTCATGGGCACCGGTGCCTACGAATTCGAAGGTCAGGATTACAGCAGTTCACAACACCGCTTCTCGGTGGATGATGGTTGCCTTGGCTGCCACATGCCATTACCGGAAGGCCGTTACAGTCTTTCCGCCGCACTGGGCGGCCACAGCTTCAACATCGCCCATGGTGAAGAGGGTGAGGTGTCGCTGAACACGACTTCTTGCCTGGGATGCCATGACGGCATCAAACAATTGGCCGGAACGCCTTTGTTCGATACTCCCGCCGGGGCGGATTGGGACGGTGACGGCCGGATCGAGGTGGCTCAGGCTGAGGTCCAGGGTCTGCTCGACCGATTGGTTAACCCCGAAGGCACTGGCCTGCTGCAGCAAGGCGACGCCCCGCTTTATACCGCCGAGGGCGGCTTCAACAGCCGGGTTCCAGCAGGATTGGTGAGGACGGAAGCCGAAATGGCGGCACTGTTCAACTACAAATTCTTCGGTGAGGATCGCAGTTTGGGGATTCACAATACGCCCTACACCGTTCAGGTGCTGCAAGACACCATAGCGGCGCTGGATCCCGATTTCGACCGCTCCACACGGCCACGATAAGGAAGCCAATGATGTCGTTCTGGAAATCGCTGTGGCAATGGCCACCCAAATGGCGCTGGTTGATCATCCCTTTGGGCGGATGGCTGGCACTGCTGGTCGGTATCGGCGCCTGGGCTGGCTTCAACGGAACCATGCATGCAACCAGCACCAACGAATTCTGTTACGGCTGCCATATCGGCCGGGACACGGTGGTTGAGGAATACCAGGCTTCAAGCCACTTCACCAATGAACATGGCGTCGCCGCCACCTGCGCGGACTGCCATATTCCCCACGAGTTCGTACCCAAACTGGTTACCAAAATAAAAGCCACGGCCGATGTGTACCACCAGTTGGCAGGCACCATTAATTTGGAAAATTTCGAATCACATCGCGGAGAAATGGCCGAAGCCATCTGGCACCAGATGGAAGCCAACGATTCACAAGCCTGCCGCAACTGCCACGACCCGAAACGCTGGCAGACTGCTCTGCAATCCGCCAGGGCTCAGAACAGCCACAAGCCCGAGTTCTGGGAGGAAAAAGGGCTCACCTGCATCAATTGCCATCGAGGTGTAGCCCATCGGTTGCCACAGTAGGTGGCAACCGCGAAATGCTTGAGGGAAGACGGGAGACGCTAAAGCGAAACTGCGGCGTCTCCCGTCAAGCGTCTTCCGTCAAGCAAAGCTCGTCAAGCGCTTCCCTTCTGATGCTCAGCCAGATACAACCAAGTCCCCAACACTGAATCCGGGTTCAGGGAAACGGATTCAATGCCCTCTTTCATCAGCCATTCGGCGAGGTCGGGATGGTCCGACGGACCCTGACCGCAAATACCGATGTATTTGCCCTGTTTGCGACAAGCTTGAATCGCCATACTGAGCAAACGTTTCACGGCTTCGTTGCGTTCGTCGAACAAATGGGCGATCAATCCGGAATCCCGATCCAAGCCCAGCGTCAGCTGAGTCAGGTCGTTGGAGCCGATGGAGAAACCATCGAAGTATTCGAGGAACTCATCCGCCAGCAGGGCGTTGGTGGGCAATTCGCACATCATGATGAGTTTCAACCCATCCTCGCCCCGGCGCAGGCCGTTTTCCGCCAGAATATCCACCACCTGGCGGGCTTCATCGACGGTGCGTACAAAGGGCACCATCAGCTGAACGTTATCGAGACCACGCTCGCCGCGTACTTTTTTCATCGCCTGGCATTCCAGGTCGAAACAGTCACGGAAGGTATCCGCTACGTAGCGGGAAGCCCCCCTGAAACCGAGCATGGGGTTTTCTTCCTGGGGTTCGTACAGGCTACCACCCACCAGATGGGCATATTCGTTGGATTTGAAATCAGACAACCGCACGATGACCGGTTTTGGATAGAATGCGGCCGCAATGGAAGCCACCCCTTCAGCGATTTTCTCGACGTAGAAGGAAACCGGGTCGTCGTAGCCCGCCATACGATGGTCGATGCTTTCACGCACTTCCACCGGCACTTCGTCGTAGTTCAGCAAGGCTTTGGGGTGAACCCCGATCATACGGTTGATGATGAACTCCAGCCGCGCCAGCCCTACCCCCGCATTGGGCAGGCTTTGGAAATCGAAGGCACGATCCGGGTTGCCGACGTTCATCATGATTTTGAATGGCAGTTCCGGCATGGCGCTGAGGTCGCTTTGGTCCACTTCAAATTCGAGTTGCCCACGGTAGACGCGGCCGGTATCGCCTTCGGCACAGGACACGGTGACTTCGGTTTCATTCGCCAACGCATCAGTCGCATTGCCACAGCCAACCACAGCGGGAATCCCCAATTCACGGGCAATAATCGCCGCGTGACAGGTTCGGCCGCCCCGATTGGTGACGATGGCCGATGCCCGCTTCATGATGGGTTCCCAATCCGGGTCGGTCATGTCGGTGACCAGCACATCACCCGCATGCACCTGATGCATCTGGGATAAATCCTGAATCACCTTCACCGGCCCCTTGCCGATACGCTGGCCAATGGAGCGGCCTTCGCACAACACCTTGCCACGTTCTTTCAAGGCGTACCGTTCAATGACATTGCCGTGGTTGCTCTTGACCGTTTCCGGGCGTGCCTGAACGATGTACAGCTTGCCGTCGTTCCCGTCCCGCGCCCACTCGATATCCATCGGGCGGCCGTAGTGCTGCTCGATGATCACCGCCTGTTTGGCGAGTTCGGCCACTTCGTCGTCGGTCAGCGCAAAGCGCATCCGGTCCGCTTCCGGTACCTCCACAGTCTTGACCGACTTGCCTGCCTGGGCGGAATCGCCGTAAATCATTTTGATCAGCTTGCTGCCCAGCGTCCGACGCAGAACGGGATGATCGCCTTTCGCCAACGCCGGTTTGTGCACGTAAAATTCATCCGGATTCACAGAACCCTGTACGACGGTTTCACCCAGGCCGTAGGCGGCGGTAACGAACACCACCTGATCGAAACCGGATTCGGTATCAATGGTGAACATCACTCCCGACGCGCCGATGTCGCTGCGCACCATCCGTTGAATACCGGCGGACAGCGCCACATGGGCATGGTCGAAGCCCTTGTGAACCCGGTAGGCAATGGCGCGGTCGTTGAAGAGGGAGGCAAACACTTCCTTTACGGCATGCAGTACAGCATCGATGCCATGGATATTGAGGAAGGTTTCCTGCTGGCCAGCGAAGGAGGCGTCCGGCAAGTCTTCCGCCGTAGCGGAGGAACGCACGGCCAGTGAGAGGTCGGTTTCACCATGGGTCAATTCCTGGTAGGCCTGACGGATCTCCGCTTCGAGTTTTTCCGGGAAGGGAGCGGCCAAGACCCAGGAGCGAATTTGACTACCGGCTCGCGCCAGCTCTTCGACGTCATCCACATCCAGGGCGTCCAGGGTTTCGTCAATGCGGCCTTTCAGGCCTTCGTAACTTAAAAACTCACGATAGGCCTCCGCCGTGGTGGCAAAACCTCCGGGTACCGACACCCCGGCTGAAGCGAGGTTACTGATCATTTCCCCGAGGGAGGCGTTTTTGCCACCCACGGTGGGAACGTCTTTAATTCCGAGCTCTTTGAAATCGACGACGAAATCCATGGTAGTCTCCATAATGTGTGGCCATTCAGCGGGCCATCTTTTGTGCGTGACCGGGGTGTTTTTGACTCCGGTACCCCATTAAACCTCATCTGGCGTCTATTGTGCATTCATCCAATGAATGATCGACATTTAACATCTCAATATTTGCGCCGGATCAATTTGTGTGACATACAGCGGCAATGGTCCGCGCGCGACCATCTCGGATCATCGCCCCACATCCTTAGTCTGGGAGAAACGACTCATGGCAACGAATCGACCGGTGTACTTTATTTCCGACAGCACAGGTATTACAGCAGAGACGGTCGGCCACAGCCTGCTGTCACACTTCGACGGCCAGTCGTTCGACGAGACCATTCTCTCCTTCGTGGATACCGAACAGAAAGCACGCAACGCCGTGGATCGAATCGCCAAGGCCGCGCGTGAAACCGGCCTGACACCCATCGTCATTGAAACCATCATCGACCCCAAGGTGCGGGCCATCATCCACAACAGTGAGGCCCACCTGGTTGACGTGATTTCCACCTTTCTATCACCTTTGGAACATCTGTTGGGGCAGCCTTCGAACATCCGTATCGGCCGCCCGGAAGTCTCGGCCGATCAGGGTTCATACCAACGCCGAATCGACGCCATGCAGTTCGCGCTCGACAACGACGACGGGCGCCGGGTTCACCATTACGACCGTGCCGACATCATTCTGGTCGGCGTATCCCGCAGCGGCAAAACCCCCACCAGCATCTTCCTGGCGCTGCAGGCAAACGTCTACGCCGCCAACTATCCGCTGACAGAGGATGATTTTGAAAACCCACGCCTGCCCAAGGTTCTTGAACCCTACCGTGCCAAACTTTATGGGCTGACGATTGACCCCAAACGACTGAACCAGATCCGCGACGGCCGCAAGTCGAACAGCGACTATGCGTCGTTGCGCCAGTGTGAGGATGAAATTCGAATGGCGGAAGCCATGTTCAAACGTTTCGGCATTCCCTATATCGACACCACCCGGCTGTCGATCGAGGAGATTTCCACCCGGATTATCGTAGAGAAAGGATTGCGGGACAGGATTCGAAGGGCCTGACCCGACAGTCAGGCCCAGAGGCGACACACACTTACTGGTAAGACCAATCCATGGTCACGCCCCAGAAGAACCACTTCGCACGCACACCTACGTACCAGGTGTCAGCGGCCGGAGTGGTGATATGGCATGACTCCTTGTTGCCAAACCCATGGGAGTAGCAATCATAGTCACTTCGGGTCGGCTTGGTGCCACGGCTCAGATACAAATCCGCATTGCCAAAGCCTCCCTTGAGACCGACATCCAGCGAAGACATCCCGGCCGGAACTTCAATGGGGAAATACAGCCACTGCCCCCAAAAAGCGGACAGGTCGGGTTCGGAACCGGAAGCCGGCTCTGCCACGCCCTCAGTGAAAGTGGCGGTCAGGGAGGCATTGGCGTAAGCGAGGCTGCCATACACCATCACATAGTAAGTTCCCTTCGAAGGTGCATCGAAACTGCATCGTTCCCAGGTGCCGAATGCATCGGCGCGGCAGTCATAATCACTTGTGGTCGGCACACCGCCGAATTTCACATATAAATCGGCATCGCCTTTCCCACCGACCAATTCAATGACCAGATCGCTGGCGCCTTCACCCACAGGCAAGGTGTAATACACTTCCTCACCCAGAGCACCCATCACGTTCAGCGTCACACCATTTTCCAGTGCTCCACCATAATATGGATCACCACCGGTGCAGCGGTTGGTCGAAATACCCACGTCATTGAAAGCTTCGACCACAGGCGCTGTTCCGTACCCCAATTCCTCCGCCGAAAACACCGCGCCACAGGCTGCGTTAAGGAAACCGCTGGTCTCATGCCAGAACATCTGGTTGGCCAGCACGAAGACATCGAATGCCTTTCGAGTATCCCAACCGTCGCTGTTGGCGATCAGATAGAATGCTCGATTAAAGAGACCCGAGGACCAGTGAACATCCATTTCGTGGTGATAATTGATCGTATGACTGATCGACACACCGTCGCGCGTGGGCTCATCGAGGTAACGCATGGAACCTTCGCCTTTGAAGATTCCGGCTCCGGCCATCCAGTCATTCTCACCTTCCAGATAAAACTCGGCCGCTTCTCCGGCCATGTCGGAGAAGGATTCGTTGATACCACCCGGCTGCTGGGTGTACCAAAGGTTGGAATTCTGCTCAGTGAAGCCATGGCTGACCTCATGAGAGACCACATCCAGACTGACCAAAGGGTACAACTTATCAGCACCGTCACCCAGGGTTATCTGCTCACCATCCCAGAAAGCATTCTGGTAGCTGTTCCCGTAATGAACACGCACCCGCATCTTCTGAGTCAGCGGGGCCATGCCATACCAGTCGTTGTACATGTCATAGACAACACCACCGAAGAAATGGGCGTCGTTCAACGGAGAATAGGCCCCGTTTATGTAGCGCTGATCGTTGTATGGGCAGGTAAAGGAAAAAATCTCACCGCCTTGTGTCTGGTTTTGCATATCCAGGGTTTCGACCTTGTCGGTGGTCATCCGACAATCGGCATCCACCTGCAAGGCGGGATAATCCGTTCCGTATTCGTAACGGCCTGTCTTTTCATTTCCACCCGGACCAGTAGCGTCCTGATGGGCCAACCCCTCCCATTGTTTCAATACTTCACCGCTATGAGCGTCGATGAAAACAAAGGGCCTGGCTGGCTGATCGCCGTTTTCCACCCAATTAATCAAATACGCCAGGTGAGCCTCATCTTGTTCATCCAGATAGATGTAGAGCTTTTGCGTTTGATTTTTCGCGGCAAGTTTCAGAGCAGACACCGAGCCAAGGTGATGGGCAACACCTTCCATACTTCGTTGGGTGACAACCTGAGTCATGGCAAGATTGAGGGCATCCGAAGCTTTTATAGCGGGTGAGGTTGAAGGTACATCGGTCCCCACCCCTTGCAGAACGTCGCCGTAAGCTTTCGCCGCCAGCCCCTCATTTGAGCGCACAACAGCCTGCCCCCAAACCGGGATGCCTTGATAAGTTTGCTGATAGCGCGTAAGGGTTTTCCCATTGGGCAGGGTTCTGGAACGAACCTCACGGAGTACAACCTCCGAATGGGTGGCCATTTGTTTGGTAGAGAACAATTCCGGGGAGGCTGGAATGACTTCTGCGGCCTGAGCACTGACCGCGAGAGAAACTGCAAGGGCGAGAGTAATCCTGTTTTTTTGTCTGTTCATAACGATTCAATCCTTGGGTTTTCCTTTTTAAACCATAGCCTTGCTGGTTGGAACTCAACCCAATGGCAACATTACCCCTTCCTGGAGGTTGTGACCCGCAGAAGAAAACAATGCCCCAAAACAAGGCCGATCGCAGATAAATGGCAAGACAACAGAAGACATTTGAAGACCCGGGCGGGACTGCTGATCGCAGCAGGGTCAACACTTTCTCAAACCTTGGGGCTCGGAGCTGAACAATTCCTACATTATTCAGTACTCATAGAAATGAGTGCCGAACCCATCCTGAAGGATGGTCGGGAGAATGCAACAAAACTCAAAACAGCGGTAGTGGTAAAGTCAGTAAAGTGTCAATTCGTTCAAATTTTTGTTA
The DNA here is from genome assembly GCA_965652395.1 of uncultured Saccharospirillum sp. Taxonomy (GTDB): domain Bacteria; phylum Pseudomonadota; class Gammaproteobacteria; order Pseudomonadales; family Natronospirillaceae; genus Saccharospirillum. Next base: position 21,860 of record CBFGUW010000008.1, read on the forward strand.
ACCAGCTCTCAAAATAAAATCCCGGTCGATCTGGGTTCAATCTGACCCACTTTCCAAAAAAAGGGGGCCGAAGCCCCCAATAAACTGCTCTGTCACATCAGGCTTACTAAAGCACTACTTACTGATAAGACCAGTCCATAGTCACGCCCGAGAAGGACGAATAGGCGCGAAGGCCCACGTACCAGGTATCGGCTGCAGGGTTCGCGACGTCACAGGACTCGTTGTTGCCATACTTGTATGGACGGCAATCGTAACTGCCTGTGGTTGGCTGGGAGCCACGACGCACATAGAGATCCGCATCGCCGTTACCGCCGCTGATGCCAACGTTCAGTGAGCTCATACCGGCCGGGACATCGATCTCGAAATACAGCCACTGACCGGAGTTCGCGGACAGGTTGGTTTCGGAGCCGGAGTCCGGGCCGCCACCATCGGTCCCTTCGGAGTAAGAACCGGTGAGCGACACGCCTGAGTAGGAAGAATAACCGCGAATCATCACATGATAAGTACCGGCGGACGGAGTTGCGAAGGTACAGGACTCTGCGTTGCCGTTCTTCCACGGACGACAGTCATAGCTGTTGGTGGTCGGTTCGCTGCCGAACTTAACGTACATATCGGCATCGCCGTTGCCACCGGCCATTTCAAATGCCAGATCGCTGGCACCGGCGGGGACTTCCATGGTGAAGCGGGTTTCGCTGCCTTGTGAACCACTCAGGTTGGACACAGTCACGCCGTTTTCCAACTCGCTGCCCCCACCCGGGTTACCGTCGGTACAGCTTGAGGTGGAAACGCCCACGGTATCGAACGCGCTGGTGATGGTGCTTACGTCGTAACCCAGATCCCCGGCTGCTTCGACCGCACCACAGGCACCATCGGTGTAGTCGCTGTTTGCGCCCCAATACATCTGGTTCGCCAGTACGAATACATCGAAGGCCTTACGCGTATCCCAGCCGTTGCTGGTGGCGATCAGGTAGAAAGCCCGGTTGAATACCCCTGAGCTGTGGTGCACATCCATACCATCGTAATAGTCGGATGCGTGACCGATGGAGCTGCCATCACGAGTGGGGTCGTCCATGTAACGCAAGGAGCCGCTGCCTTTGAAGATATCAGCACCCACCATCCAGTCGTTGCTGCCCTTCATGAAGAACTCGGCGGCTTCGCCTGCCATATCGGAGAAGGCTTCGTTGATGCCACCAGACTGGTTGGCATATTGCAGACCGGAGTTCTGCTCAGTGAAGCCGTGACTGACTTCGTGAGCGGACACATCCAGGCTGACCAGAGGGTAGAAACGGGTGGCGCCGTCCCCAAAGGTCATCTGCTGACCGTCCCAGAAGGCGTTCTCGTAATTGTTGCCGTAGTGAACACGCATCCTCAGTTTCTGAGTCAAGGGAGCTGTGTCGTACCAGTCACTGTACATGTTGAAAACGACGTTGCCGAAGAAATGGGCGTCGTTGAGTGGCGAGTAGGCACCGTTAGCGAAACGCTCATCGTTGTAAGGGCAAGTGAAGGCAAACACGCTGCCACCGCTGGTACGATTTTCCATGTCGACGGTCTCGACATTGGTCGTGCTCATGCGGCAGTTGGAATCCACTTCCATGGCGGGATAATCCGTACCGTATTCATACCGGCCGGTTTTCTCGTTTCCGCCAGGCCCGGTGGCTTCCTGGTGCGCCAGGCCATCCCATTCCTCCAACACCTCGCCGGTGTGAGCATCGATAAAGACGAATGGACGGGACGGTTCACTGCCATATTCCACCCAGTTGACCAGATAGGCCAGACGAGCGTTGTCCTGCTCGTCGATGTGGATAACCAGTTCCTGTGTCTGGTTCTTGGCGGCCAGTTTCAGCGCGGCTACAGAGCCTGCGTTGTGCACCAGACCCTGCTGATTACGGTGAGTAATAACCTGGGTCATGGCCCGATCAAGCGCATCCGTCGCTTTGATGGAAGCCTGAACGGAAGGCACGTCAGTGCTCAACCCTTGTAGAACTTCACCGCTGACATCCGCCGCTATACCTTGGCCGGAGCGGGTAACCACCTGCCCCCAGACCGGGATGCCCTGGTGAGTCTGTTGGTAACGGGTCAGTGTTTTGCCATTGGCCAAGGTCCGGGAGCGAACCTCTTCAAGAGAGACATCGGAGCTTGCAGCAATGCCCTGGGCGGAAAACAGATCCGGGGTGGCCGGAACGCGGTCTGCCGCCTGAGCGCCGGCCGCAAGGGCCACGGCGATAGAGAGAGTAATCCTCGTTGGGAGTTTTTTCATGATTTTCTTATTCCTTTGCGTTCTGGTTATTTTAGTTTTGACTCCAGCACCTTATCGGTTTGGGGGATCACCCCAAGGCAGTGCTTTCACCAACGCGTCTGTCCTTGCTCGCTGATGAAAGCACTGCCCCGACAAGGGCCGGCATTTCGCAAATGGTAAGACTGCCGAAGACAACCGCCGACCTGGAGGGGCCGCAATACCACGGCCGGTCGACGCTTTCTCGAACCATAGGGCTCAGTGAGAGAACCCGTTCGGGGTTACCGAACGTCCAGCAGGATGCAACAAAAATCAGGAGGGAGCAGTGTTACAGTCAACAAAATGTCAGCTTTTTTCGAATTCTGTTAGGTTGTTCACAGAACAAGAACAAAAAAGTATCAGTGTTCAATTTTTGGCCTTTTTAATGCTACATAATGAAGAAGGCAAGAAGGCGTTTATTGCCCAAAAATTCAGAAATAATCGCAGCTCAGTATTCGGGATTCTCTTAGGGAGCCTCTGAACAATTCCCGCGGGGCTCTGGCTTTCCGAGGGACGGTGCCGCAAGGCGGACTCATGCAGGAATGTCTAGACCTTTCAAATGAGTCCAACGCAGTGGCACTGTTCCTCGGAAAGCCCCGGAGGGCGGGGCCAAAACGCTCTGCCCCGTCGTTGGACTTCTTGACAAGGGCGACGGCCATTGCGCTGCGAAGTCCGCCTAGTGGCAAAGCGTTTTGGCTCCCGCAGAGCCGCGCGGGAATTGTTCAGAGGCTCCTTAGGTTTGCTTCGGAATAAAAAACGGATGCTCGTGGCATCCGTTTTTATCTACCCATTGAATCAGGCTGATTGCTTCAGCCAGGCTTCCAGGTCGTCCGCTCCGCCGATGCGCTCACCATCGATATAAACCTGAGGTGTGGTGCCCTGGCCGGTCACCGCCGCCAGCGAGCTGTAAGTCAGTCCGCGGCTGCCCAGTTCTATCACTTCAAAGGTGTAGCCGTTGTCTGCCAAGGCTTTCTTGGCACGGGCACAATGCGGGCACCCGGGTTTGGTGAACAGCGTTACCCGTTTGGGTTTGAGAGCATTGGGGTTGATGTAATCCAGCATCGTATCGGCATCCGACACTTTGAACGGATCGCCCGGCTCTTCCGGTTCAATGAACATCTTCTCGACGACACCATCGTTAACCAACATGGAATAACGCCAGCTGCGCATACCAAAGCCGAGATCGTCCTTGTTGACCAACATGCCCATACCATCGGTAAAGCGTCCGGTCCCGTCCGGAAGGAAGCGAATATTGTCCGCGTCCTGGTCCTGTTGCCAGGAGTTCATGACGAAAGGATCGTTTACCGACAGACAAATGATGTCATCTATACCATTTTCACGGAAAACCGGTGCCAATTCGTTGAATCTGGGCAGATGGGTCGAGGAACAGGTTGGCGTAAAAGCCCCGGGCAGAGCGAATACGATCACTTTCTTGTCTTTGAACAACTGATCGGTCGTCCAGGTCTCCCAAGCGTTATCAACGCGCACGGGAAATTCCATGGTGGGGACGGTGTGACCTTCACGGTTTTGCAAAGCCATGCTTTTCTCCTTTCTGGATGAATAATTTGTGTGACGCCTTAACCATAGCGGCCAGCTCGTTTTTATCAAAATTAATCATCCTCATGATAGCGATAGCTACTGGCTAACACCTTCAGCGAAGGCTTCGATATTCCTGTCGATATCCCGGTTTGGTAAAGACCAACTGCCACAACTGCCCTTGCCGGGCACGGAAAAAACCCGCACAGCTATACAGGTAATACATCCACATGCGCCGAAAGGATTCATCGTAGCTGGCCGCCAGCTCCGACCATGCCTCGTTGATATTGCTGGCCCAGGCCATCAAGGTGCGATCGTAATCCGGACCGAAATTGTGCCAGTCCTCCAGGCGCCATAGACCGAAGCTGGCGTCGTTGATTTCCTGGCGGGAGGGAATTTTTCCATTTGGGAAAATATAACGGTGGATAAAGGGCTCCGGTGCCGATGTCGGGTGCTCGTCGCCAATGGTATGGAGCAGGAAGAGCCCCTCGTCATCCAACAGCTCCGCCGCTTTGCGAAAATAGGTATCGTAATTCCTGGCCCCGACATGCTCGAACATACCAATGGAGACGATGCGGTCGTATCGCCCCTTGAGTGAGCGGTAATCGGCCAGTTGAATCGATACCGGCAACCCGCCGATTCGGTCATCCGCCCATTTTTTCTGCTCGCGGGAAACGGTCACGCCCGTGACCTCAACCCCATAGTGGCGCGCCGCGTAAAGCGCCATACCGCCCCAGCCGCAACCGATATCGAGCAATCGCATACCGGGTTCCAGCTTGAGTTTTCGGCAAGCTAGGTCCAACTTGGCACGTTGCGCCTCTTCCAAGGTGGAAGCTTCAGCCCAGTAGCCACAACTGTAATTCATCATCGGGTCGAGCATGCTTCGGTACAGGTCATTGCCGATGTCGTAATGATGCTCGCCGACATGAAACGCCCGCTTGATGCTCTGAAAGTTGATCAACCGATAACTCAAGGCCCGCACAACGGTCTTGAGCTTTACCCAACCGGTGACCCGTTGATCGATACCGGCCCCCAACAAACGGGTGAACATTTCATCCAGGCGTTCACAGTCCCACCAACCATCCATGTAGGCTTCACCCAGACCCAGCGAACCATCACGCAGTACCCTTTTGTAGAGTTGATGGTTGTGAACCTGAATATCCCAGGGTCGATCTCCGTTGAAGCGGATGTCAGCGGGCTCAAGAATATTTACCAATAGATCGGGGGGCTCGGCTCTGGGCTGCCGTTTGCGAGGAGGGGCCTGCCGCCAGGCGCCCTGGGTGGCATCCGCCATTTCGTGTTGACGGTGGGTTTTGGTCTGAGGGTAATAACTGGCCATCCAAACCTCCTGTCATCCGCGATAGAGTGCCTTGGAGCCACTCTGGTGGAGTGTAAGGAACCCACCGACTGCTGACTGGAGCCCTGAGGCACAGTTGAGGTTAAGGGGACATTGCGTAGAACTTGAAATTAATTGCTTCAATATAGTTGATAGTACATTTTTTGTGCAACCCCGGTGCCGCCCCTATTGTGCCAGCACCCAGGCCAACACCAACGGCATGACCACCAGACTGGCCGCATTGGAAAACAACACCATGGCAGCCACTTGATCCGGTTGTTGGTTGTATCGTTCCGCCACCAGAAAATTCAAGACAGCCGGAGGTAAAGCCCCGAACAGAATCAACATACCCTGTTGCACGGGCGACAACCCAAACCCCACCGCCAACGGCCAGGCAACCAACAGCCCTAATACCGGCGCGGCCACGGCGCTGACCAACCCTATGCGCCAGCCGCTCATATCCAGCTTGACCAGTCTTACTCCCAGGGCAAACAGCATCAAGGGTACGGCGATATCACCCAGCAGTTGCAGCGAACGCACCAGCCAGTCTGGTAGAGGAATACCGGTCCCGGCTATGAACAACCCACCAATTGCTGCGAGAATCATCGGGTTGCGCAGTACCTGTAAAAGATGGGTTCGTGGATTCAGCATCCACATACCCACAGTGAAGTGCAGTGTGTTCTCAACGATGAACAGGATCACGGCTGCGGGCATGTACTGCTCGCCAAAGGTAAACAGAAACAAGGGCAGCCCCATATTGCCGCTGTTGCGGAACATCATAGGAGGAACAAAGGTTTTCCACTGGACCCCCATCAGGCGAGCAAGCGCCCAGGCACCCAGGCCGGGCACCAGGGTCACGAGGATTCCAGCGATGGCCAGAGGGGCGTAGTCACCCAAATTCAGAGGGCGCGAGGCAAATACGCTGAGGATCAGAAATGGGGTGAACACATCCATATTGATGCGATTAGCGGCTTCCATATCCGGCGCATGCTTTCGACCATAAAGGTACCCCACCAAAACGACCAGAAAGATCGGTACAACAATGCCAGCAATGCGTTCGGTCATTCTGACTCCCGTGAGACGGTTGAATTAATTGGTACGACGGCAATCGGGGTCGTTAGCGGACTGAGTCTGTAACCTTCCGGTCTCTCAGCCATAGCCACCATAAAGCGACGAAGAGGTATTCATAACCCCGTTGCCACAAACCAGGTGCCCATTCGCGCTGCCAGGCCGCCAATTGCATACCCAAAAAGCACAACACCAGGCAGATCCGCAACAGCAAAGCCCCCGGCTGATTCAGCTTCATACGAACCCCGGCCACGCAGGCACCGGCGTATAACACCCAGATAAGTGTGTTATGAATGAATTGGTTTACCGACCCGCCGACGGGGCAGTGATAATCGCATGGGAATACCACGCTGCCGATGTAACTCGCAGCGAAGCCGATAACACCGAAACGTATCCAGGGGTCCATGGGGGCGGGTTCGAGCGCTTTTCGCGTGGCTTCAACCGCCCCCATCCAGAAGGCGCCAATCAGGAAAAAAGCACCGTTTGCGAGAGACCGCCCCGGCGTATCGAGGGCACCCAGCTCACTGATGAACCGGGTGGCATCGTAATTCGGAATCCGGGCTCCCAAGATCCAGGGTAAAATGACCAGCAACGCACTGGCCAGGATCGAGAGAAAGGCAGCTTTGGATAACACCCCGAGGCGCTCCTTCGACAATGAGGCGCCTAGCTTAACGACCCTCCTGACGCTCGTACAGTGTCAAAAAGTAGGAAGGAGTGTCTCGAGCCCCTTGTTTTAAAGGGATTTTTTGCAAATTGCCCGGCTTTCTGAATAATACGGCGCTCCCCCGTCGGATGGCTGTGGCGTGACTCTGATTGTCCGTTTTGTAACCTCACTGTTTTTCGTCTTGCTGGTCCTGCAGAGCCAGTCAGGGTGGGCCTGCACCTCCTCCACGGCCGAGGAGGTGTCACCGCTTCCACTGGACGATTCCGCAACCCCGGCAGACGCCTTACTGTCCTTAGGCGATTCTCCCAGCCTGGACCCGCCACTACCCGTTATGGGGTATGCGGCCTTTTATCCCCACGAAGCCACCCCTTTCCTTCTGCTGGGCGCACCACTCGACCCGGTCTTGATCTCTATCAGTCATCATTGGAGTTACTGGCCCCAGGCGCCGCCGACCCTGGTATAGTGTCGCTTCCTTATATGAATGGGCCTTGGTTTACCGCCAATCAGCCTGACACACACTTCTTTTATTGGAGCTCTAAACGGTGTCTATTGCTCTCTTTTTGATCATTGCCTTTTTTACCCTGGGTTACCTTGCGATCATCGCCGAACACGGCTTGAAGATCGACAAGACCGCCCCGGCCATCATGAGTGCTGTCCTTTGTTGGACGGTTTATATCCTATTCGCGGGGGACCTGGTCGCGGTGGACAGCCTACCGGCCTGGTTCCTCGAAGAAAACGCCCATATGAACAATGCGGAGCTGATTCATACCTGGGTGGGTGAGCATCAGCTGTTAACCTTCCTTGGCGAAATCGCCTCTATCCTGTTCTTCCTGCTGGGCGCCATGACCATCGTCGAGTTTGTAGACGCCTACGGCGGTTTTGCGATCATTACCGACCGCATCAAATCGACCCAGACTGTGGTATTGCTTTGGATGGTTGCCTGCCTGGCCTTTTTCATGTCCGCGGCACTCGACAACCTGACCACGACCATTGTGATGATCTCCCTCATCCGCAAACTGATCGCTACCCAACACGAACGACTGTTCTTTGCCGGTATCATCGTGGTCGCAGCCAATGCGGGCGGTGCCTGGTCTCCAATCGGCGACGTCACCACCACCATGCTGTGGATTGGCGGCCAGATCACCACCATGGCCATCATTAAAAGCCTGATCATTCCCTCTCTGATCTGCGTGTTGGTCCCCATGATCTGGTTAAGCTGGTCACTGCGTGGCCAAACAGTCAAACCGCCGCAACGCGCTCACCAGCATGAAGTGGATATCGTCACTCAGCGCCACCGCAATATCATTTTCTGCGTGGGTATTGGCGGCCTGCTGTTTGTGCCCATTTTCAAGACTCTGACCCACCTGCCTCCTTTCATGGGCATGATGCTGAGCCTGGCGGTTCTCTGGGTGGTCAGTGAAATCATCCACCACCGGGCCGACTACGACGACGACACCGAATTGCACATTACCCGCGTTCTGAAGCGCATCGATACCCCGAGCGTTCTGTTCTTCCTCGGCATTCTGTTGGCGGTTTCTTCGCTGGAGGCCACCGGCCTGCTGCATCACCTGGCGGAATGGCTGGATCATGCCATCGGCAACATTGATGTGATTGTCTTTCTGATTGGTCTGATGTCCGCCGTGATCGACAACGTCCCATTGGTGGCCGCCACCATGGGTATGTATGACCTGAGCGTCTACCCGACAGACCACCCAACCTGGGAGTTCCTCGCCTATGCCGCGGGCACGGGGGGCAGCTGCCTGATTATCGGTTCCGCCGCCGGTGTGGCCGCCATGGGAATGGAGAAGATCAATTTCTTCTGGTACCTCAAGCACATCACCCCTCTCGCCTTGATGGGTTATGTCGCGGGGGCGTTGGCCTATCAATGGTTGATATAACCTAAGAGGCTTTCAGCGCGACCACAGTCGCCCCGTCAATACGGCGAAGCCGCGTTGGCGGGGCAACTGGAATTTTCCGCTTGTTTATCTACTTCTCAGCTTTGATGGGCTTGTTCGATATTCTTTCTTGATTGCCGCATTCAGCGCACTCTGGCTGAAAAAACCAGACTGCACCGCTATGTCGTATATAGGCAGGTCGGTTGCTCGTAACAGGTGCTCCGCCCGTTCCACACGCTTTTTCAACACATACTGATAGGGCGACTGCCCTGTCGCCTGCCTGAATCGGGAGTAAAACCGGCTGACACTCAAATGGCAAAGGTCCGCCATCTCGGCTACCTGAATCTTCTCGTGAAGGTGGGTTTGAATGTATTTATCTATTTTTTCCAGGCTGAACCTTTCCTGGCTACCCTGTTCAATGGCTGCCGGATCGAATATTCGTTCGTATAGAGAATAAATGAGGATAGAGCGAAGATGGATTGATTTCTGAACCGAGTAGGTCGAGTCTTGAGTTTCCACGACCCAATCCGAAATACGCTCACAAAACGTCTGATCAATGGAAAAGGCAGTCGGTTGCAGGAACATCCGCTGCAGGATTTCCTTCTCCTTTTTCCCTCTCCTCCCTTCGTTAATATCGACATTAATCGTGAGCAGACGATTGGGAAGAACACCCTGCAAATAATAGCTATGTCCTGGAGGGAGGAAACACCCTTTTCCAGCACTCAGTTGCGTATCACATCCATCCGAGAAAAACTGCACCCTGCCATTGAAGCCCAATAGCAGGTGCCGGTGTAAATAGTGGTGACGTATCTTTTCCTCGGGTGCTGTTACTAGGCGGATAACGTCACCAGCCATGATTCTCCTTCCTATCGAACCTTCGCCAGGAACTTCTGCAAATGCTCACTGCGGGGGTTGCTGAACAATTCCGCTGGGGCGCCGATCTCATCAATCACCCCTTTGTGGAAAAACGCCACCCGGTCGGATACGTCCTTGGCGAAACCCATTTCATGGGTCACCACTATCATGGTCATGCCCTCTTCCGCCAGCAAGCGCATGGTGTCCAGCACCTCGCCTACCAATTCCGGATCCAAGGCAGAGGTGGCTTCGTCGAACAACATATAGTGCGGTTCCATTGCCAAGGCGCGAGCAATGGCCAAACGCTGCTGTTGCCCACCGGAAAGCGCACTTGGATACAGGTTCAATTTGTCACCCAGTCCAACATGCTTCAGCTGCTTTTCCGCCAATGCGAAAGCTTCATCCTTGGCAATTTTCTTGACCTTTCGCGGCGCAAGCGCGACATTTTCAAGGGTGGTCAGATGCGGGAAAGCATTCCATTGCTGGAATACCATGCCGATTTTCTGACGCAGATGGTTCAGGTTGGTTTTCTTGTCGTGTACGGCCATACCATCAACCACGATACTGCCCTGCTGGATCGGCTCCAGGCCATTGATGCAGTACAACAAGGTAGATTTACCCGAACCGGAAGCTCCGATAACCGACAGAACCTCACCCTGGTTGACCTCAAGATTGATGCCTTTCAGCACTTCGACATCGCCAAAAGACTTACGAACATTGTTTACGCTGATCATTGTTGTTGCCACCTTCTTTCCACGTACTGCCCGGCCCGGGATAACGGAAACGACAGCGCGAAATAAAACAGTCCCGCTATACCTAAAATGGTAAAGGTCTCAGCCGTGCGGGTGATAAGAATCTGAGATGCTTTCAGCAATTCGATATAACCGATCACCGATACCAGAGCGGAGTCTTTCATGACGCTGAGAGCGACACCCACCCAGGAGGGGAATACGGCCCTCAAGCCGACCGGCCACACCACATAACGCATGTCCTGCCAATAACTCATCCCCAGGGAACGGCTTGCCCGGCGCAGCGAACCGGGAACCGACTCGATTCCGCCCCGCGCAACCGAAGCCACCAGGGCAGCGGTATATACCGACAATACAATGGTCCCGGACCAGAAGGCCGGTAGCGGATATCCCATGATTGAGATAAAGGCATCGAAGAGAATCAGCTGGATTAACAAAGGCACACTTCGAAATACGTCCAATACCGCATTCACGGCAAATTGAACGGCTTTGTTTCCGGCCGCCATGAACCACCCAAACACCACCCCAAACAGGGTACCGACGGTGATGGCGACAATGGAAATCTGTAGGGTTCTCAGGGCGGCTTCACCCAAAAACAACAGGTCCTGGGGTTGAAGGTCACCAAATACAGGTACGGCGGTTGCCATTATGAAGCCCCCCGTGACAAACCAAACACTTTATTGCCCAACAGTTTCATGAGCAGCAGGACTATCTTGGCGATGATGTAATAAATAATGGCCGTCGCTGCGAAATATTCGAACGCTCTGAAGGTTTTGGAATAAAGAAACTGAGTTTCACCCGACAATTCACGCAAGCCCACCAACATACCCAGGGAACTCATCAAAATGACCCAGATAAACTGGTTGGTCATTGGGTAGTACACAGCTCTCATCAGCTGCGGAAGCATGACATGTACCTGCGATTGAAACGCTGTCATACCGAGTGACCGCGCCGACCGCAACTGTGTTGTCGGGATGGCGGCATAGCCACCTCTGAACGTTTCCGCCATATAACCGGCGGTATTGAATGCCAATGCCATCACTACGGTGATGTAGGAATCGATCAGGATGCCGACGGCTCCCAGACCGAACTTGAAGAAATAAAGCTGAAACAAGGCAGGGGTGTTGCGTGCCAGCTCAATCCAGATGTTGGCGACAACCCGAAACCCGATGAACGTGGACATCTTCGCGAAACAGAGAACCAGTGCCAGTACGATACCCAAGATCATGGAAAGTACTGATACCTGGAGCGTAACCGATGCCCCACTGAGCATTTGCGGCAGAGAGTTGATCACAGGCCGCCACAAGAATTGATAATCCATACTACCTATACCTCTGGAAAGTATCGGCCAATGTCACCATTGGCCGACGTATCATGTTCTTCTGGGGCGGTATTAGTAGTAAACGCCCTGGATATCCAGAGAAGGTGCCTCACCGCCGATCCACTTGGCATACAGCTCATCGAAACGGCCGCTGCGTACCTGACGGTTGATGAACAGGTTGAGGTAGTTGATCCAGCCGTACTCCTGGCGCAGGGTCATCATACCCACGTAGTCCGCACCGAAAGGAGCAACCGGTCCCAATTTCAAATCGCCATACTTACCTGATGAAATAACATTGGCAGCGGCGGTATCGGTAACGATCACGGCATCGACCTGACCTTGGGAAACCGCCAGGAAAGATTCGTTTTCGCTTTGGAAGGAAATGTAACGGCCTTTTGCGTCGGGCCAGTTCTCTTCTTTATAGGCAAGGAATTCGCTTTCGTAGGTGGTACCGACAGCGGCGCCAACACGGGCGTCTTTCAGCTCTTCCCAGCTGGTGATGGTGGAGCCGTCTTTCAGCAGCGCCTGGAACTGGAACACCATGTAAGGCACGGTGAAGCCGACGGTTTGGGCACGTTCAAGGGTGTCGGAGGAAGAGGCGATGGCGACATCGACCTTGCCTGAGATCAGTGCGGGAATCCGCTCCGCCCAGGTAACACCGACGACCTGATATTCAACGCCCATGGCACTGGCGAGATCGGCACACATATCAACGTCCATACCTACGGGTTCGTTGTTGCCGTCACGGAAACCCATGGGAGGGAAATCCAGCACGACCGCACAGCGAACCGTACCTTTCGCCAGGACGTCATCGAGTTTATCGGCAGCGGCCTGGCCGGTGGTCAGGGCGACAGTACACAAAGCCAGGCACAGGGCCGAAGCACGTTTGACTAGGGTAATCATTTTTCTTGGGCTCTCCATTGGAAGTACTGGCCATAGGAAACCAACACCTCGGGATACAAGGATTATTTACGTATCGATATGGTGACGGCCGTCTCTAAGGACAGTATTTATCATTTTTATTGTGACCCCGAAGTTCCGAGAGACAGGTATCGGGGACCACTTCTATAGTACCCAGCCCCATTTTGAAAAATTGATAAATCCTACGATAATTTTACGGAATCCTATCAAGATCACCCCAGTCTCTCTTGGAAGCGCATCCTTTCGCCTATTCTGACGAAGAGTCGCAGACATCTCGTTGCCAGCCGTTGGACCAGAACCCGACGTATTGAGTGACACAACCCCCTCAAAAGGGAGGCTTTCAGGAAGGTGGGACAATCATGACGTTGAATCTCGGTTTCAAACACAAACTGATGCTGATGATCATGCTGGCATTGAGTGGTTTTATTGCTCTGGGATTTCTATCCGTATCCACTTTGGGGAAAATGGTGGATGCCGCTCAATTAGTTGACCGTTTGAACAGCCAGCAGACACATTTGCACACCCTTCAGTTCGACCTGCTCTCCGAAACCACCCGACTTCGCCCTTCATCCTCTCCGGAAGACCTGACGGCATTGGTTGAGGAATACAATTCCATTCTGGCCCCTGGAGGCGCAGCCGGGCTTAATGAAGATACTTTCCTGATAGAACTGAAACTGTGGGTGGAAACCCGTCAGCACTGGCTGGAGCAATATCAGATATTGGGCACCCATCGTCAGGAGGGGTTACGCGGTGCTTTACAGGATAACGTCGATAGCATGGGTGAAAACATTTTCTCCATGTTCAAGGCTGAATTCGATGAGCTGGAACGCTCCGTGAGCCGGATGAACGATCAGGTTACACCGGCCAGCCTGCAACCGCTTCAGGCGTCACTGTCCGCTCTTACCCGGAAAGTCGATGAATTTGAGTTTAATGATCTCTATGGGGAGACATTAACCCAGATGAATGAACGCCTGATCGCGCTCGAAAACGCTGTTCATACACTGACCGAACTGGATGAACAGGCCAAACTCAGCCGCAACAGGCTTCTTGAACACGCCTCCATAAGCTTGAACCAATTGGACGAAAAACTGGCCGAGGCACGAAAAGCGGCCTCCACCACCACCCAGAGTGCCGAACAGTTGATCCTATTGTCGGGCTCAGGAATCGCCGCTTTGATCGTCGGTCTGTTGTGGATGGTGCGCCGCCAGGCTTCCAGAACACTGAGCGACACCATAGGCATCCTGAACCTGATTTCCGAAGGGGACCTGACCCAGCGCCTGGCTGTGAATGAATCCCGTAACGACGAGTTCGACCGGGTGGGTAAAGCAGTTAATCACCTGACCGAGACTCTGGCACAGGTCATTTCGGAAATCCAAACCGGTAATCAGTCACTCAGGCAAAGTGCTGGTGAACTCAGCGGCACCCTACATCGAATGGCAGAAGGCGTCACCTTGACCAGCGAACGCAGCGGTTCGGTTGCTACGGCTGTGGGTGAAATCACCAAAACTGTGCATTATATGGCCGAATCCACTACCGAAGCCCACCAACGCGCACTGAACGTATCGGATGCCGCCCAAACGGGAGGGGCCGTTATCACACGGGCGCTGAATTCATTGCAGGAACTCGAACAAACTTTCCAGTCCCTCGAAATAAAAACCAACGATCTCGAACGAGCCTCACTTAGTGTCGACAGCGTCATTGAAATCATCAACACTCTGGCCGAGCAGACCAATCTACTGGCACTGAATGCCGCGATCGAAGCGGCCCGCGCCGGTGAAGCCGGTCGGGGATTTTCCGTTGTCGCCGATGAAGTGCGCAACCTGGCTGAAAAAACCGTCGAGGCAACCAACCGTATTACCGGCATCATTAACGACATGAAGGCGCAGGTGCATCGGTTAATGGGCTCCATGGAGGAAGGCATCCGCCAGGTGGGCGACAGTCGTCAACAAGGTGATCAGGCTGCAGAGGAGATCGCACGAATCAAATCCCTGGTCGCTGACGTGACGGATTCCAACAGTCAGTTGGCTTCCAGTATCGAAGAAGTGGCACAAACCAGTGAAGTGATCAGTCAGGATATGGCCGATGTGGCCCATCACATCAGCGAAGCCGATACCCGTATTCAGGATATTGGCGGTTTCTCCGATGGCGTCGCCAATCAGGCCCGCCGCCAACAGGAAATGACCCAGGGGTTTCGCTGCCGCTAATAAAAAGCCCCGCATAAGCGGGGCCGGGCAGCACAGCGGTTAACCATTCACTTCCTGGAACTTCAATTCCATTTCGCGGGAAGGCTCCGCCGTCATAACACTGACCAGGACAATAGCCAGGGTGGCCAGAATAAAGCCAGGTACGATTTCATACACATCGAACCAGCCACCGGTCAGTTGTTTCCATACCACCACGGTAATGCCACCAACAATAATACCGGCCAGGCAACCGAAGCGGTTCATTCGCGGCCAATACAAAGACAGGATAACGACCGGCCCGAAAGCGGCGCCAAAACCGGCCCAGGCGTAGGACACCAGGCCCAGAACGGAACTGTCCGGATTCAGCGCCAGGAACCAGGCTACAACGGCGATAACCACCACCGCCAGGCGACCGATATTCACCAGAGACTTGGGATCGGCATCCTTGTTGAAGATGGACTTGTAAAAATCCTCTGTCAGAGCCGAAGATGACACCAGCAATTGGGAATCCGCCGTGGACATAATGGCTGCCAGGATCGCCGCCAGCAATATCCCCGCGACCAACGGATGGAACAACGCCTGCACCAGTTCGATGAAGACCGTCTCGCCATCGGCAAGGCCCGTTTCAAAGTAACCGTTACCGGCAACGCCCACCATCAAAGCACCCGCCATGCCGATGAACGTCCAGGTCACCGCGATGCGCCGGGCGGTTTTAACCTCGGCTCGGTCTTTAATGCCTTTGAAACGCGCCAGGATGTGCGGCTGACCAAAATAACCAAGACCCCAGGCAAGTGAAGACACGATGCCCAGCAACCCCAAGGTTGAACCATCCGGGTTGGTGAACAGACTCAGCATGTTCGGGTTTTTGGCTTCCAATATCGCAACCGGGCCTTCGCCTACCACACCAAAAGCCGTGATCGGGACAATCACCAAAGCGGCCGCCATCAGCAGGCCCTGTACCAGATCCGTCCAGGAAACAGCGAGATAACCACCGAAGAGGGTATAGGAGACCACGGCCACAGTGCCAATGGTGACAGCAATGGTGTAATCCAGACCAAATACGGATTCAAAAAGTTTGCCACCCGCTACAAGACCGGAACTGGTATAGAACAGGAAGAACAGCAAAATAAAGAAAGCCGCAATGGCGCGAATCGCTACCGTATCTTCGAAACGATTGCTGAAATATTCCGGCAGAGTCAATGAGTCGTTGGCGGCCTGAGAATAGCTGCGCAGACGCGGTGCCACCACCAGCCAATTAATATAGGTGCCGACCAGAAGGCCAATGGCGATCCACGAGGCACCCAGACCGGACGCGTACATGGCCCCCGGCAAACCCAGCAGCAACCAACCGGACATGTCCGAGGCACCGGCGGACAACGCCGAAGGCCAGGCACCGAGGGAGCGCCCGCCCAGAATGTAATCCGATAGATCGTTGGTGCGACGATACGCCCAGACACCAATCCAAAGCATCAGCCCCAGATAAGCGATGAAGGTCAAGCTGACCGCAAAAGTATTGCTCATAGCTCTCTCCAAGATTTGTAATTGTTTTGATGGGTTATTTCAGTGAATACACATCTTTTTGACTACGCCCGGCAGCAACGCCGCTGGGGTATTAAGTCGGGCACAGCAACCACTTCTTCCGAAGAGGTCCACCCGAACTGAAGTGCGCGGCGGGCGAACACCGCCTGCCGCGACTTGGGATTTTTTAATCGTCGGTTTCCAGCGACAGGAGCGTAGCGTTGCCACCCACCGCTGTGGTGTTGATGGTGCGAACCCGCTCGGTCGCGAACCGTTTGATGTAGTTCGGCCCACCGGCCTTCGGACCAGTCCCGGACAGGCCGCGACCACCGAAAGGCTGAACGCCCACCACCGCACCAATCTGATTACGGTTGATGTAGCAGTTACCCACCCGCACGCGGGATTCAATGTAAGCCGCCGTTGCTTCATTGCGGCTATGAATGCCCAGCGTCAAACCGTAACCGGTCCGGTTGATGTCAGCGATGACCTGGTCCAGATCGCGCGCTTTGAATCGCAATACGTGGAGAATAGGCCCGAATTGTTCCCGGCCTAATTCGTCGATGCTGTTAATGCCAATCGCCACCGGGGGTAGGAAGTGCCCATTGGCTGTGTGTTGACCGAGTTGTGCTTCAGCCAGAACCCGGTCCTTGGCACGCCATCCTTCAATGTAATCGCTGAGGGATTTCCGCGCTTCTTCGTCAATAACCGGGCCGCAATCCGTCTCATAATTCTGCGGATTGCCAATCTCCAACCGTGATAAGGCACCTCGAATTAACTGGATAATACGGTCGGCGATGTCTTCCTGCACGCACAAAACACGCAAGGCGGAACAACGCTGCCCTGCACTGGCAAAAGCGGACTGCATGACATCGGCCACCACCTGTTCGGGCAGAGCCGTTGAATCGACAATCATCGCGTTTTGGCCACCGGTTTCCGCGATGAAAGTCGGCAGCGCACCGGAACGCCCGGCCAGAGTACGGTTGATGATATGGGCCGTCTCCGTGGAACCGGTAAAGGCAACGCCTACCAGGCGTTCATCATTGAGAATGGCATTGCCGATGGTTGCGCCGTCGCCCGGCAGGAAGTGCAAGGCCTCGCCCGGTACGCCCGCTTCATGGAACAACTCGATCGCACGACCGGCGACCAGAGAGGTTTGCTCAGCCGGTTTCGCCAGTACAGTATTCCCAGCCACCAAAGCCGCACAGATCTGCCCGGTAAAAATCGCCAAAGGGAAGTTCCAGGGGCTGATACACAAAAATACACCACGGCCTTCATAATAATGCTCGTTGCTTTCACCGGTTGGGCCAGGCAACAAGGTCGGCTCGTTCATGGTATTACGCGCCTGCAGAGCGTAGTACCGACAGAAATCAACCGCTTCGCGCACCTCATCGATGCTATCCTGCAGGGATTTACCCGCTTCGCGGGCACACAACGCCATCAATTCAGCGGTATGTTCTTCAAGCAAATCACCGAGTCTATCCAGACAGGCCGCGCGTTTAACCGCAGGCGTCTTGTTCCAGGCAAACCAGGCGGCATCGGCTTTCGCCAGGGCATCACGCGCCTGCTCCGGCTGCGTCCAATGCACCTGACCGACGGTCTTGCGGGTGTCGAAAGGGCTGGTCACGGTTTTGACGATGTCCGTTGCGGTTGAGACACCGGCAATCAGAGGTTTCATCGTCCATTGTCGATCATCGAAGGCGGCTAAGTTTTCCAACAGGGGCTCCCGTTCAAAGGCGACGTTCAAGTTGTAACCCTGGGAATTACGGCGCGCTTCGCCGTAAATCTCCGAGGGACGAGGAATTTTCGGGTTGCGATACACCGGGCGGCTCTTAGCCAGCTCAACCGGCGAAGACACCAGATCGCCAATGGGCGTTTTGGCGTCCACCAAACGATGCACAAACGAAGAGTTCGCGCCGTTTTCCAACAGACGACGCACCAGATAGGGCAGCAGATCCTTATGGGCGCCAACGGGAGCGTAGATACGGACGCGCGGATTCTCCTCAGCCAACAAGGTGTCGTAAAGCGCATCGCCCATACCGTGCAGACGCTGGAATTCGAACTCACGTGACCGGTATTCATGCGACAGTTCAATAATGCTGGCAACCGTATGGGCGTTGTGCGTCGCGAACTGCGGATAGATAGCGCCATCGACCAGGTCACTCATCAAAAAGCGGGCGCACACCAGATAAGACACATCGGTATTTTCCTTGCGCGTGAATACCGGATAATCCGCCAGGCCCAACACCTGGGCGTGCTTCACTTCAGTATCCCAATAAGCGCCCTTGACCAAACGAATCGGAATGACATCACCCTGCTCTTTCGCCAACGCCGTGAGATAACCCAACACCGCCAACGCGCGCTTGGAGTAGGCCTGAATCACCAAGCCGAAATTACCCCAGCCTTTGGCAGCGTCACTGCGATACACAATTTCAAACAAACGCAGAGACAACTCCAACCGATCCATCTCTTCAGCATCGATGGTAATGCCCACGCCCAACTCGCGAGCCTCGCGCACCAACTGGGAAACGCGCTCGGCCAACTCGATCATCACCCATTCCTGATGGGATTCCTCATAACGCGGATGCAACGCCGACAACTTGATGGAAATAGTCGGCTTGGGTGCCTTATCACCCCACTCATCCATCCGCTCACCGAGTGTTTGCACCGCCTGACGGTAGGATTGAAAATACCGCTCCGCATCCGGATCGGTAAAAGCCGCCTCGCCCAGCATGTCATAGGAATAGGTGTAGCCTTTCTTGCGATAGGACTTACCATTTTTGATCGCCTCTTTAATCGAGCGACCCAAAACAAACTGCTTACCCATAATCCGCATCGCCTGATGCATAGCGGCACGAATCACCGGTTCACCAGCCCGGTTGATCAGTTTTGACAGCAAATTCGCCGGCGACGTCTCGCGGCTATCCAAAGACGTCACCTTCCCCGTCAGCATCAACCCCCAGGTAGAGGCATTCACCAACAGAGAGTCGGACTTACCCATATGCTCTTTCCAATCCGCAACCGACAGCTTGTCGCGAATCAGATCATCCGCCGTATCCGGATCCGGCACGCGCATCAGCGCCTCGGCCAGACACATCAGAATCACGCCCTCTTCGTTATCCAGGCTGTATTGCTGCAGCAGCTTATCGACCGCATGGGCGACATCCCCTTCGTCCCGAACCTTTTCCACAATGCGGCGAGCTGTTTTTTCCACATTTCGACGACTGTCGGGCGTCGGTTCCGCCAGCTCAACCAACTGCGACATATACTCGTCTTCCTCGACGGCATATTGGTTGACGATAAATTGGAACCAGTCCGCCGGGGCCAGATTGGCATAGTCCCCGGAGAACACGCGGGAGGCATCAAACTGAGTCATCTATAACCTGCCTGTTGATTGTTATTGGTGCATTCTGCAAAACATAACCGCCACGCCCGGGCGGCGGCTTGCTAAAAACATCGGACTTTTTGTGAAAAAATCCGGCGTTATCTCAGGCAATCAAGGTAGTCGATATGAGGAAAATGGGTATTCAGGCGGGAAATCAGTGTGCCAGCGGCTTACGCTTACGCACCTGACCCGGGGACAGGCCATATTGATTCTTCACGGCGTGAGTCAGCGCACTTTGGCTGCTGAAGCCGGTTTCCAGCGCGATATCGGCAATGGATTGCGACGAACACTGCAGCAACCAAACCGCCTGGTCGAGCCTGTGCTTCATCACATACTGGTAGGGCGTCATGCCGGTCACCTGGCGGAAACGCAAATGGAACTGGCTAACACTCATGTGGCATGCCTCGGCCATATCCGTAACCGAGACCTTATCCTGCAGGCGTTGTTGAATCAGATGATCGATCCGCTTGATATCGAACCGACCCGGATTATCGTGGGAGGGCAGCGACGAACCGGTCAACCGCTGATACAGGCTGTGCAACAGCAACGCACTCACATGCTGCTGCATGTGCAGATCGGCGCCATACTGGTCGATCTCCCGCGCCATCGCGGTCAACAGGCCACCGAATTGGGAGTCCAGCCTGAAATAGAAGGGTTTATCGAACAGGCGGCTGATCATTTCCCGGTCGATTCGCGAGTCCACAGCGGTCTCTAGATCGATATCCAGCACCACCATGCGATTGTCACCCAACCCCTGAAAGGCGTGTGAACACTCCGTCGGAACCAGGCAGCCCGCGCCCAGAATCAAATTATCACCACCCTTGCCTTCCAGCTCGAAAGCCGCTTCGCCCTCGAACCCCAGCACAACCTGATGGTGCTTATGATGATGCCGATCGCCGCTCAGCGGCATTTGAGCCAAACGACTCAATCCACCCAACCACATAGCTCGCTCCCGGTACTCCGACTTCCCCGCATGGCAGGCCCTTCAACCGTCAGATACAACAGTTGACGCCATACAATACCTAGCGGCCGATCATTTGCCAAGCAACAGCGGTCGAAGACCGCCTGATTCAAACGTTTGTTTAAATGCACCGATCTGCACCAAAAAGCAGCCAACTTCGCGCGTTTCACCGCCCTCCTGCACCCTGATCGAGCAGAAAACAGCGGCCGAATGCTTCGATATTGGGCACGCCGATTGCTCAACAGATTCAGTCAAGTATGAGTTTCGCCCAAGGCTAGCATCGGAGCCGGGGGTGCTCATCCAGGGTGGTTCGCAGCAAGGATGCTGCGATCCAGGCCCCAGGGATGGGTCCACGCCGACCCTGGATGAGCACCCCCGGCTTCGATGCGGGTTCTCGGCAACAAAAGCTTGTATCGATACAGAGCAATGAGAGGCGTAGAAACGCCCGATCTCTGATGTTTGTCAACGACCTTCGAGCTCAGATAGGCATACATGAATATATTGGTCATCGATAACCAGCCCGAACGGGCCAAGGTTATAGAGGAAGCGTTAACCGGGATTGGCCACTCGGTCGTCATACGCACCCCGGATCAGACCCGGATCCACCAACTGGTGGCATCCTTCCAACCGGATGTAGTCATCGTCGACGCCCAATCCCCCGATCGCGACATGCTGGAGGACGTAGCCCTCACCTCCGACCGCAACCCACGCCCCATCATCTTCTTCGCCGAAGACGACGACTCCGAAGTCATCCGCCAGTCCATCGAAGCAGGCGTCAGCGCCTACATCGTCGACGGCCTCCAACCCGAACGCGTCAACACCATCATCAAAGTCGCCATCTCCCGTTTCGAAGCCTTCCAATCCCTACGCGGCGAACTGAAAAAAACCCGAGACGAACTCGCCGACCGAAAAGTGATCGACCGCGCCAAGGGCCTGCTCATGAAACACCGCAACTGCGACGAAGAAGCCGCCTTCAGCGCCATGCGCAAAATGGCCATGAACAAAAGTGTACGCATGGTCGAAATCGCCCACGACGTCATCACCCTGTTTGAATCCTGACACCCTATTCCGAGGACAGCATGATCGAACAACCCACACCGGAAAAAAACGCCCTGAACCTCGGCTTTGTTCCTTTACTCGACGCCGCCCCACTCATCGTCGCCCAGGAACTCGGCTTCTTCGAAGAAGCCGGCCTCAGCGTAACCCTGCACCGTGAGGCCAGCTGGGCCAGCCTGCGCGACAAACTGCTGTTCGGCCTGCTCGACGGCGCCCACGTACTCGCCCCCATGGTCGTCGCCAGCCAGGTACGCACCCCCGGCTCCCGCCCCCTACCCAAGCTCACCACCGCCCTTGCTTTGGGGTACAACGGTAACGCCATCACCTTCTCCAACGCCCTCGCCGACACCCTGAACATAGCGCTGCCTGCCCACCCCAAACCCGTTGGCCAGGCCCTGAAAGCCGCCGTCACCCAGAGAGCCCTCACCGGTCGACCGCGCCTGGTATTCGGCACCGTCTACCCCTTCTCCATGCACAGCTATCTGCTGCGCATGTTCCTGAGCGAAAGCGGTATCGAACCGGATGTCGACGTGGATATTCGGGTTCTGCCTCCCCAGGCCATGGTCGAAGCGCTGCGCACTGGGGATGTGGACGGTTATTGCGTTGGCGAACCCTGGAACAGCGGCGCCAGTACCACTCGAACCGGCCAGATCGCGGTATTGGGATACGACATCTGGCAAAACGCGCCAGAGAAAGTGTTGGGCGTCAGTGAAGCCTTCGCCAAAGAGGCACCCGGCAGCCACCAAGCCTTGATGACTGCCGTCATCAGAGCCTGCCAATGGTTGGACGAACCCGACCGCATTGCTTCCGTCGCCCATTGGTTGTCGCAGCCCAAATATCTCGACTGCTCGTCCGACCTGTTGCTATGCGCCATGCAAACCCCCTGGCTCGATGGCGCACCTCGTTGGCGAAAACACTATTTTCGCTATGCTGCCACCTTTCCCTGGCGCAGCCACGCTGAATGGATGCTCGACCAGATGCTCGCCGCCGGGCAGATCACCCAATTGCCCGACGAACGCCGACTCCTCATCGAACGGGCTTACGACACCGACACTTGGCGCAGCGTCGCTACACGGCTGGAACTGCCCATCCCCTCCGAAGATGACAAATCGGAAAACACCAACGGCGACGTTCATCAGGCTCTGGGCATAGAGCTTGGCCCCAACCTGCACATGCAGGAATAACCCCACTCTTTCTTTTTATTACCACTTTTCCTACCGGGCCCTATTGGGCCCATTTTTATACCTCTTTTGAGGTATCAGTTTGGTGCAATCTGGCAATAATCAGCTCTCATCCAGTGCAGTAAGAAAAACGAAAAACGCTGGCGCATAGCTCTTGTTGATATTTTTTCTTTTAAATTCAATGAGTTATGAGAAATCAAAAGACTTGGCACAGCCTTCGCTATACCTCTTTCGAGGCATGGCCAGTCCTGGGTCTTCCAGGTTGACCCCTACTGGCCTGCATTGAGAAACAGAGACCGAAGACGGTCCAACGAATTCTGGCCGGTCACGACCCTGAAGCACGTCCGGCCAGTCAAAACCAAACAAACATTGGCAACGGCGCCCTGACCGCACTGCGGTTACGGCGCCGTTTTTTTGTGTTCCTGAAAAGTGGACCACGGGAGACGTACCACATGACAGCTCTTAGCATTTCGAACTCCATCCGGACAGTAGGCAAGTGGATCGCCACCGGCGCCGCCACTGTGGGCCTGATGTCCGGCGCCCAGGCCGATATCGGTTGGCCAGAAAAAGAAGAACTGACGTTTGGCTTCATTAAGCTGACCGACATGGCCCCGCTGGCCATCGCCTATGAAAAAGGCTTCTTCGAGGACGAAGGCCTTTACGTCACACTCGAAGCCCAGGCCAACTGGAAAGTCCTGCTCGACCGGGTGATCACCGGCGAACTGGACGGCGCCCATATGCTGGCCGGTCAGCCACTGGCGGCGACCATCGGTTACGGCACCGAAGCCCATATCATCACGCCCTTTTCGATGGACTTGAACGGCAATGGCATTACTGTTTCCAACGCCATCTGGGAACAGATGAAAGAGCACATCCCTCACGAAAACGGTAAGCCGGTGCATCCCATCAGCGCCAGCGCACTGAAGCCCGTGGTCGACGATTTCCACGCCCGGGGCGAGGCCTTCAAAATGGGCATGGTGTTTCCGGTATCCACCCACAACTACGAGCTACGTTACTGGCTGGCGGCCGGTGGCATCCATCCTGGCTATTACGCTCCTTCCAAAGGCGACACGTCAGGTCAGATCGAAGCTGATGTTCTGCTGAGCGTCACTCCACCCCCACAAATGCCTTCCACCATGGAAGCGGGCACCATCATGGGTTACTGCGTCGGGGAACCCTGGAACCAGCAGGCTGTGTTCAAAGGCATTGGTGTTCCGGTGATCACCGACTATGAAATCTGGAAGAACAACCCGGAAAAAGTATTCGGTATTACCAATGAATTCGCCGAGCAATATCCGAATACCACGGTCCGTTTGGTGAAAGCCTTGATCCGCGCCGCCGAATGGTTGGATGCCAACGATAACGCCAATCGTCAGGAAGCGGTTGAGATTCTGGCCAAGCCTTATTACGTGGGTGCGGATGCTGAAGTCATCGCCAACTCCATGACCGGCACCTTCGAATATGAAAAAGGCGACAAGCGTCCGGTGGAGGATTTCAACGTCTTCTTCCGTTACAACGCCACCTACCCTTACTACTCGGATGCCATCTGGTATCTCACCCAAATGCGCCGCTGGGGCCAGATCAGCGAGACCAAACCGGACAGTTGGTATAAAGAAGTGGCCGCCAGTGTCTACCGCCCGGATATTTATCAGCTTGCCGCCGAAGAATTGATCGCCGAAGGTCTGATGACGGCCGACCAGTTCCCCAGCTTCGCCAGCGAGACCGGTTACAAGCCACCCCAGAGTGAATTTATCGATGGCATCACTTACGACGGTACGCAGCCCAACGCTTATCTCGATCAGTTCCCGATCGGCCTGAAAGCGGACGACGCGCTGTAACCATCGCCTGACCCAGTTGTGCCAGCAGGAGAAGCATCATGACGATTCAAAGCACCCTCAAACCCTTCGTTCAGTTGCGAGACCAACTGTTCGAAATCAACCCCAAGGCCTGGCTCGCGGCCGCCCTCCTTCCCATTGTGGGTGTGCTGGTGTTTCTCGGCCTCTGGCATCTGGGCGCAGCCCAGGTGGATACCTCTCTGGGCAAGTTTCCGGGCCCGGCGGTTGTGTATGAACAGAGTCTGGCTCTTTGGGAGGAGCACCGCACTGAGCGCAATAAGGAAGCGGCTTTTTATCAGCGCCAGGAAGAGCGCAACGCGGAGCGGCTGGCACAGGACCCAAGCTACGAAGTCCGCATTCGGGATTACCCTGGAAAACCGACCTTTATCGATCAGGTCGGTACCAGCCTGGTGACGGTTTTGGCGGGTTTTATTCTTGCCAGTGCGATTGCCATACCGGCGGGGATATTGATCGGTCTGTCCCGGGCGGCTTATCAGGCGGCGAATCCTGTGATCCAGGTTTTCAAGCCGGTGTCTCCGCTTGCGTGGCTGCCGTTGGTGACGATGGTGGTGAGTGCGGTGTATGTGTCGGATGATCCGATGTTCGAGAAGTCGTTCATTACGTCGATGTTTACGGTGACTCTCTGTTGCCTGTGGCCGACGTTGATTAATACGGCGGTGGGTGTGGCGAACATTGAGAAGGATTTGATCAATGTGAGCCAGGTGTTGCGTCTACCGACGCTGACACACATCCGGAAGATTGTTATTCCGTCGAGCATTCCGATGATGTTCACCGGTCTGCGGGTCTCTCTCGGTATTGCCTGGATGGTGTTGATTGCGGCGGAAATGCTGGCGCAAAACCCGGGTCTTGGAAAGTTTGTGTGGGATCAGTTCCAGAACGGTAGTTCGGATTCCCTCGGTCGCATCATGGTGGCGGTGCTGGTGATCGGTCTGATCGGTTACGGCCTCGACCGTACCATGTTGCAACTCCAAAAATGGGTCAGCTGGGACAAAAACACCGAACAACGCTGATTGTGCCAACAACCCGCGTCGTCGGGTTGGTAGGCCCCGACCGGGTCGGCGTGAACCCATCCATGGGGCCTGGACCGCAGCATCCATGCTGCGGACCACCCGGTAGGGGCCTACCAACCCGACGACGCTAGCCGACTGTGGGGTTTTGTTGTCTTCTGGCTATCAAGTTTCGTTAAAAAAGAGGTATTCCAACATGAGCAAACCTCATCTCGAATTAACCGGTGTGGGAATCGACTTCCCCACCCCCAAGGGCTCTTTTCGTGCCCTGACCAACGTCAACCTGAAAATCCAGGAAGGCGAATTCGTTTCCCTGATCGGCCATTCCGGTTGTGGTAAGAGCACGGTACTCAATATTGTCGCCGGGCTTTACCAGGCCACTCAGGGTGGTGTTGTTTTGGAAGGTCGGGAAGTGGCCGAGCCGGGCCCGGAGCGCGCTGTGGTGTTTCAGAACCACAGCTTGCTGCCCTGGCTTACCGCCTGGGAAAATGTCGAGCTGGCGGTGAAACGCGTCTTTGGCAAAACCATGTCAAAGGCTGAAATGAAAGACTGGATTGAACATAATCTGCAGCTGGTGCACATGGGCCACGCTATGCACAAACGCCCGAGTGAGATCTCCGGCGGTATGAAGCAACGGGTTGGTATCGCGCGGGCCCTTGCCATGCAGCCTAAGGTATTGTTGATGGATGAGCCATTCGGTGCGTTGGATGCGCTGACCCGGGCTCATCTTCAGGATTCGTTGATGGACATTCAGGCGCAGCTGGGCAATACCGTGATTATGATCACGCACGATGTTGATGAGGCGGTGCTGTTGTCTGACCGGATTGTGATGATGACCAACGGGCCTTCCGCGACCATCGGTGAGATACTCGATGTTAATTTGGAACGGCCCCGCAACCGCATCGCTCTGGCGGATGATGCCGAGTACAACCATTTGCGATCTCAGGTGCTGACGTTCCTCTATGAAAAGCAGAGGAAGATCGAGCCTTTCGGTCAACGTGCGGCGGCGAAGCCTGAGAAGGCAAGTGAAGTCGCTTGAAAGCCGCCCTTGAGTAAGCGTCCCTATTGATAACGGGACGGGCAGAGCCCTCTCAAGTCACCACCGACTTTATTGACGTGGTAATACCGATCGCTTATGGGGCTGGGCATCTACCTCAGGCTTAGCCATACTAGGCGAACAGCCTGAACGGTAGCCTTTCGTGAAACAACTGGAATTTTTTGAAATTCCCAGCCCCTGCATCGGAGTTTGTGAATCCGGCCCGCGCGGCTATTGCAAGGGCTGTTACCGGTCCCGCGAGGAACGCCAATACTGGTTTCAGATAGACGACGCTACCCGCCGTCAGATTCTGGATGCCTGCCGTATGAGGGAATACCGGTACCAACTGGCACTTAAGGTCAGGGCAGAAGAGCCCTATGAACCTCCCCTCCAGGCTTCGTTACTCGCTGAGTGACAGCCTACAGTTCGATAGCTTTTTTGCGCCATTTACAGCGATGAAATCGCATACAATACCTAAGTTTGAATACAAAACATCACAAAGGCCCTGCCGCCATTAGAAAGGCTCTTTTTAGTAAAAAATATACTAAAACGACGTTCCCGAAGGCATGGCGATTCATGACCAATCCTTCTACTCTAACCGCGCTGTGTGGTTAGTCGTAACGCTGTACAGGAGGTACACAGCATCCATCAATCTCAATGGAGGTGAGTTACGTGAATCATACCGATCCATGCTTTCCAAAAGTCCAAACAATAGCTCAATATGATCGTGATCTCAGCGTGGAGGAAGTGGCTCAAATAGAGTCGTACATCCAAGACCGAGATATTTTTCCGCAGTCTGCTCAGGAAGGCCAACCTTATCAACAGGTGCCGCAGGATGTCAGCACCGAAGAGATTCAAGCCCGTATCGAACAAACCGGAACAAGCCGAGTGGAAAGTGCTGAAGCCGGAGCTCAGAACCTGAAAGTCATACCGAATATCATACGCAACGTCAGTGGCCGCTATACGAATTGCCCGCGGCCATGGAAACTGGAGTTGCGGGTGGATGTCGACGGTTATCGCCCGACCAAAATGGTCAGTGGCGATTTTTATTACGTCTCAGGCGCCACCACCAGTTATTTTGGGTCTTTCAAGGTCGAAGCCCCTTCGATTTCTGTGAGCAGTAGCCAGGTAACCATTGTCGGAATCGCCGACACCACCTGGAGCACTCCTTATCGAAAAGTAAGGGTGGTGATTCCCAGGCACAATATATTTCAACCCGCCGCTAATGCCTATCTGCAGTGGTACACCCTGACCGACAAAAAAGGCGCCGATTATGTCTGCCTGTACGATTCGCCCTATTACCGAACCGTACAAATAGAGGAAGACTACGAGACCGGTGTAGTGCCCTTTGTGTCCTACAACACGGGTGCTCTACCCTCAGGAGGTACGGCGAGAACTCTAACCGTGGCCAAGGCCTACGCCGAAGCCGGGGTTGAGATGCAGAGTTCATTAAACGCTAATGCCATACCCACGTCCGAAGCGGATACCAACCATCAGTGGAGCAATGCCGAGCTACACGACGCGATGGAAAAACACTTCAGTTTGTGGAAAAACGAGCCGAACTGGAAGGTATGGTTGTTCCATGCGAATGCTCACGAATATGGTTCCGGTTTGTTGGGCATTATGTTCGACCAGAAGGATCGTCAACGGCAGGGCTGTGCATCCTTCTATCAAACCCTCAAATCAGGTACGGCCATTGATCTGCGTCAGCAGCTCTATGTTAACGTACACGAGTTGGGGCATTGCTTTAATCTCTTCCACTCCTTCCATAAAAAGTACATGAACCCGCCATTGCCTAACCGGCCGGATTCATTGTCGTGGATGAACTACCCAACGATGTATACCGGTGGGGCGGCTGCGTTCTGGAATAATTTCCCGTTCCAGTTCGATGAGTTGGAGCTGAAACATCTGCGCCATGCCTACCGTAACGACATCGTTATCGGCGGCAATCCATTCGGTGAGGGCGCAGCCATGGAGCACCATGGCAGTTTCATGGACAACGTGCGCAACGAAACAGGGCTGCAGCTGAAATTGACCACCCCTCATTTCGTGACGCTCGGTACGCCTATACATGTGGATATCCAGCTGACCAATATCAGCCATGAGCCGCGGGAGGTTGCAGTGGATCTGCACCCGAATTGCGGGCTGATTGAAATCATGCTGCAGAAACCAAATGGCAAAGTACTGACTTATCATCCGCCGATCAGCTATTTGATCATACCGGAGCTGCAGTATCTCGCTCCCGGGGAATCGATAGAGGAAAGTGCCTATATTGGCTTCGACTGCGAAGATGGTCAGATCTTCACAGAATCGGGAAGCTATCGTTTGTTTGCCACTTACTATTCACCCGATGGTTCGGCCATCCGCTCCGAGGTAGACAGAATTAACGTCTGTCCGCCACGTTCCGCCGACGAAGAAGCGCTGGCTGAACTCATGTTGGGTGAAGACCAGGGCATGCTGTTCTTCCTGGAAGGTTCCTATTCGGACTCGTTGCAAAAAGGCAACGATGCTTTTGCCGAAATTCTGTCCCGTTTTGGAGACCATCCTCTGGCAAACCATGTGCGTTATGTGGAAGGCATGAAGAAGCGGCGCGGTTTTCTACAAGTGGATGCGCAACAGAAGCTCACCCTCAAGAAAGAGGATAAGAGCGGAGCGGATGAACTGTTGAAATCCGTTCTGAATGCCGAACCTTCCCAGGCTGGCTTCATTCCACAGGTGTTTGATCGGATGAAATCGACCATTAGTGACGAAACAAAAGGCAGGAAAAAGCGCAAAACCACCACTCAAACCGCTTAAGGCATTCTTAATATCCTTAAGCCAATAGAGGCGAACGCCTGCGCAAGCAGGCGTTCGAACCAAACATTATGGACACAATAACACTGATAGCCGGAGCCGGATTCAAAGACGACACATTGATCGTCACCCTGGGCGGGAGCACTCGCCGACTGGAGCATTTGACCACCGACTACTCCATTGGGATCGCCCAAAAAATAGAGTTGGATGTCCCCTCCGACACTCACACTCTCAGTTTGCTCTATCCGAAAAACGGACAGGAGATGACATTAAAGGTGGGAGCGGACAGCCCTAAGGCCATCCGTGTGGAACTCACCCCACAGAAACAACTGACAGCCGAAGCCACGGAAAATGAGGAGCCGTTATATTAGAAACGCCTCACCTTAAAAGACGGTCTGCATGACGATCATCACACCCATAACCAAGGCCAAGAGAAACAGCGCAACCAGTTGGGATCCTTTTGCTCCTTTTTGTTGTTAGTATCGACCAAGTTATCAGGGTTGGTTATAACGCAGGTGTGCAGCAACCCCAGATCGGTAGTGTGCAAACTGAGCTCGTCTGAATCGGAATCCCACCCGTTCCGGTCGATCCTGATCGAAACATCCACTCTGGTCTATACTCTGCTGATTCGAACCTATTTTTCACATCGACACCCAATAGGAGAGCCCCCTGACTTTTTCGATTCTCACCTTGTCAATATTAGCCCGGAGCGGATATGCGCCTGCGCCGCCGTAACAGAACTTCTTTTGCACTGTTTCTATTCGCCCTCATTATTTTGGTTGTGGGTGTCGCAAACTACAACGTTTTGCTTTGGTCGCAATCCAGAATCATAGAAAATGAAGCGGTGCGCACCGCAGAGGTTGTGACGCATCAAGCACTCAGCTCACGCACGGTTTACGCTGAGGTTATTGCCCAAAAAATCCAACAGGACGGGTTTGGAATCGATGAAAATTTTCATCAGACACCCGGCTTTGTCCCCATACCGGCCCAATATCTTAAATTCGTGGCACGGGAAGTCAGAGAAAACAACCACGGCTTATACAACTATACCCCACTGAGTAAATGGAACCTGGAGCCGTCCCAGGGAATCGAGGATGACTTCCAGCGGTGGGCCTGGAGCCGCCTCGAATCCCAGGATGAGGAACACCCAGACGGCCCTATCGACTGGCAACCGGTTTGGCGTTTCGAACAGGTGGATGGAGTTCGCACTCTCAGATATATGAGCGCCGATGCCGCCGCAGCCGATAACTGCGTCAGTTGCCATAGCGAACGAGAGCAACGCCCCGAGATCATTGAGCGACGCCTTGCCGCTGGAGTGGCTCCCGGCAAGGAATGGAAACGCCATCAATTGCTGGGAGCCCTGGAGGTTAATGTCCCTGTGGATCAGAGTGAGACTCTGGCCGCGGCTCAAGCCGATACGACTCTTGCCATCGTCATGGTTATTTCCCTCGGAGGGATGCTCGCAGCGATCCTGCTGTCCTGGCGCGATATTCGTAGGGAACGCGCCGCTACAGCCTACTTCGAACAGCAGGCTATGCTTGACCCCCTCACCCGGTTACTTAATCGAGTCGGGTTGGAAGAGTCCGCTGACGCCTTATTGCACAAATCCAAAGCAATGGGCAGCTCAGTTTGTGTGCTTTTTATCGATTTGGACGGTTTTAAACCGGTAAACGACCAGTTCGGCCATAAAGTGGGTGATGAACTACTCAAGCTGGTGGCGGACCGAATTCGCCAGGTGGTTCGGGAGTCCGACATCGTCGCTCGTCAGGGTGGCGATGAATTCCTGATTGTCATGGAAAACCCTTCAACCTCCTCTTACTACAAAACCATAGCCCAGCAATTGGTGGACATTCTTAGTCGCCCTTTTTATATCGACGGTCACAGTATCAATATCTCTGCCAGCATCGGTATCGCCTGTGCCCCTGAGCAGGGCCAGGTCTTCAGGGACTTGGTGAGAAAAGCGGACCAGGCCATGTACGAAGCAAAAAATCTGGGGCGCAGTGGGTTTGTGATGTATTCCGATGGTTGACCGAATGAAACATAAGTCCGCGCTCACTTTGCTATAGTGTGTGCCCAGGCTCCATCCACCGGTGCGGGTTGTACCCCGCCGACAGCCATGCTGTGGGGCCTGTCATTTGTGCATCACAGGAGGCCCGGTTATGAGTCAGGAAAGCCTGTTCACCGAAATGGCTCGCCCCCACTGCCCTTACTGCGGATCACCCATCCATTTGGTGATCGACCCTTCGGATGAAGAAGATGAATACACGGAAGACTGCGAAGTCTGCTGTCAGCCCATGGTGGTCACAACGTTTAGAGATCAGTTGGTGGCGATTCGCCGCGAGGATGACTGAGTAAACCACTTCTCATTCTTCCAACCTGGCAATTGACTAATCAGGATCGGTTCGACCAGAGCTCGATCGCCCCCTGCGCGCCCCCTTTTTGAACAACACGTCACATTTCCTGTGCACACTTGGTGCACGCCCCTCCCCCGATTTTCCAGTCAAATCCCTCCTAAAGCCCGCCATTAAGCGGTTTTTTAAAGTTGGCACAGCCTTAGCTATAGAGTAATCAGTCATGGCGGAACCTGAATCGAGCAACCGAAACGGGTGATGCAATGGCCTTACACTGTGATTTGCGTATCGAGCATTGGCGCTCTAGGGGCAACCCTAGAGCGCTTTTTTTATGCCCGCTGTTCACACAACCCGAAACAGCGAGCCCAATGAGGAAAGCATGGCTGAAGAAAGACTGCTCATCATCGGTAACGGCATGGCCGCGACCCGCCTGCTCCAGGAACTGGTGCAACAGGGTTATCAGGGCCAGGTCACCGTTGTCGGCAACGAACCGGGTGTCGGCTACAACCGAATACAGCTGACGCCCTGGCTGGCGGATGAAGTCGACGAACCCAGCCTCGATCTGGTTGACCGTGCCTGGTACGACCGGCATGGCATCACCCTGATCAGCAGCGATGCCGTGATCGATCTGAACACCCGTGGCGAGGCGACAACAGCAGGCGGACAAACGCTGCGGTTCGACCGCTGTGTTCTGGCCACGGGTGCTCTGCCCCGCCTGCCGGAATGCCCTTACCCCGCCCAGCCCGCCATTCGCGCCTTTCGCGTAAAAGCCGATGGGCACTGGCTGAAACAATTGCCTGAAGGCAGAAACGTCGTCGTTATCGGCGGTGGTTTGCTGGGGCTGGAAGCCGCCTGGGGGCTGCGCGGACGTGGCCACTCGGTCACCCTGGTGCATCGGAACAGCCATCTGATGAACCGTCAGCTTTCCAGTGCCACCGCACGCTATTTGGCACACTCTTTTGAAGACGCCGGAATCGATCTGAAATTGAATGCCTCGGTTCAGTCTATTGATGCCGACCCGGTGTTACGCAGCCTGACGTTGAACACAGGCGAGCCATTAAAAGCCGACGCATTAATCACCGCCGCTGGGATTCTGCCCAACACCGATCTGGCCAAAGATGCCCAACTGAAGGTCAACCGCGGCGTGGTCGTGGATCACCAACTGCGCACCTCGGTAGACACCATCTTCGCTCTGGGGGAATGCGCTGAATTCCAGGGCCAGACCTTTGGTCTGGTCAACCCGGCCTATCAGCAGGCCCGCATTCTGGCCGGAGTACTGTGTGGCGAAGCGCGCTTTTATGCCACCAGTGAAGAGAGCACACGCCTGAAGGTATCCGGGCTGGATGTCGTCTCCATGGGCGACATCAGCCATCCCGATGCCCGTCAGATCACTCTGGACAACCCACGCCAGCGTCAATGCCGACGCCTGCATTTTCTGGACGACCGCCTGATCGGCGCCGAGATGATTGGCACCGTCGAACATGCCGACATTTATCAGGATCTGATCGCCCAACAAACCCCGATTCACAACGCACGCTCTGTCCTGCTTGGACAGGCGGCGGCTGCTTAAGCGCCTAAGGAGGCACCCCATGACCCAACGACAGCAACTCGTCATCATCGGTAACGGCATGGTCGGCCATCATTTCGCGGAAACCTTCCGCCAGCAGGCCGGTGCCGACCAATGGCAAATTCACATCGTCGGCGAAGAACACCACAGCGCCTACGACCGGGTACACCTGTCCGAATATTTCCAGGGCAAAGGCCACGCCGAACTGGCGCTGGGGACGGCCGAGGGCTATTGCGAAGCCGGTATCGAGGCACACCTGGGAGTCAAAGCCGAAGGCATTGACCGCAGTGCGAAAACCGTGACACTGAGCAACGGTGAAACCCTGCCTTACGACAAGCTGGTACTCGCCACGGGTTCCTACCCCTTCGTACCGCCCATTCCGGGCCACGATGCCGAGCGCTGCTTTGTGTATCGCACGCTGGAAGATCTGGACGCCATTCGAAACGCCGCCGCTCAGGGTAAAACCGGGGTGGTCATCGGCGGCGGCCTGCTGGGCCTGGAAGCCGCCAACGCGCTGAAATCGCTGGGATTGCAAACCCACGTGGTCGAATTCGCACCGCGCCTGATGCCGGTCCAATTGGACGACGGAGCCGGTAATACGCTGCGCACCAAAATTGAAGAACTGGGTGTCACTGTTCATGTCAGCACGGCCACCCAATCGATCGAGACACTGGAAGACGGCCGCCTGCAACTGAACTTTGCCGAAGGCGAACCTCTGGTCACCGATGTGCTTGTTTTCTCAGCCGGTATTCGCCCGCAGGACGCGTTGGGCCGCTCCAGCGATCTGGAAGTTGGCGAACGCGGTGGCATTTGCGTGAACAACCATTGCCAGACCTCCGACCCGGACATCTATGCCATTGGCGAAGTCGCCC
Source organism: uncultured Saccharospirillum sp. (assembly GCA_965652395.1). Taxonomy (GTDB): domain Bacteria; phylum Pseudomonadota; class Gammaproteobacteria; order Pseudomonadales; family Natronospirillaceae; genus Saccharospirillum. The sequence goes on from CBFGUW010000008.1 coordinate 56,240, forward strand.
TCTGGGACAACAAAATTTTCGGCCTGGTCGCTCCCGGCTACCGCATGGCGGAAACCGCCGCCGCCCACCTGGAAGGAACCGATACTCCCTTCCTCGGCGCGGACATGAGCACCAAACTGAAGTTGCTCGGTGTGGATGTAGGCGCCATCGGCGATGCCCATGGCGCCACCCCGGGTTCACTGTCTTATCGGTACATCAACGAAGCCAAAGGCGTCTATAAAAAGATCGTGACCACGGCCGATGGCAAACGTTTGCTCGGTGCCATTCTGGTGGGCGACAACAGCGTTTACGACACCCTGTTGCAATACCACTTGAACGACATCGAACTACCCGCCGAACCGGACGGTCTGATTCTCCCGACTGGCGGTGCCGTACCGGCTCTGGGTGTAGATGCTCTGCCCGATACCGCCACCATCTGTTCCTGCCTGAACGTCACCAAAGGCGACATTCTCGGTGCTATCGACGGCGGCTGTTGCAGTCTGGGCGATGTGAAAGGTGAAACACAGGCCAGCACCGGCTGTGGTGGCTGCGCCGCCATGCTGAAAGACGTGGTCGACGCCACTCTGGAAGCCCGAGGCATTGAAGTGGATCATTCGCTGTGCGAACACTTCAGCTTTACCCGCCAGGAGCTGTACCACCTGGTGCAGGTCGAAGAAATCAAAACCTTCGACGATCTGATCGCAAAGCATGGCAAGGGTCGGGGTTGCGATATCTGCAAACCGGCGGTCGCGTCCATTCTCGCCAGCCACTGGAATGATCTGGTACACGATGAAGCTCACGTGAAACTGCAGGATACCAACGATACCTTCCTTGCGAATATGCAGAAGGATGGCACCTACTCCATCGTGCCGCGCATCGCCGGTGGTGAAATCACGCCGGATAAACTGCTGGTCATCGGCCAGGTCGCGAAGGACTACAACCTCTACACCAAGATCACCGGCGGGCAGCGCATCGACCTGTTCGGCGCCCAACTGCACCAGTTGCCGGAAATCTGGAAGACGTTAATCGATGCCGGTTTAGAAACCGGTCACGCCTACGGCAAGTCCGTGCGCACGGTTAAATCCTGTGTTGGCAGTACCTGGTGCCGTTATGGCCAGCAGGATTCGGTCGGCATGGCCATCCTGTTGGAGAACCGCTACAAGGGCCTGCGTGCGCCCCACAAACTCAAGTTTGCGGTATCGGGCTGCACCCGCGAATGCGCCGAAGCCCAGAGCAAGGACATTGGCGTCATCGCCACCGAAAACGGCTGGAACCTTTACGTGTGCGGTAACGGCGGTATGAAACCCCGCCATGCGGACCTGTTCGCGACCGACCTGGATGATGTCGCGCTCATTAAAACCATCGACCGTTTGTTGATGTTCTACGTGCGCACAGCCGACCGCCTGCAACGCACTGCCCGCTGGCTGGAAAATCTGGAAGGTGGTTTGGACTACCTGAAAGATGTCGTCCTCAACGACAGCCTTGGCCTGGGTGAAGAGTTGGACGTTCAGATGAGCCGCATCATCGATAAATACGAGTGTGAGTGGAAAGCCACGCTTGAGGATGAAGCCAAACTCAAGCGGTTCCGCACCTTCGTGAATAGCCCCGAGAGCGATGAAAACGTCGTTTTCGTACAAGAGCGGGACCAAATCCGCCCGGCCACTACCGAAGAAAAACAAAACCTGATCGCCACAGCGTAAGGCAGAGGGTCCGCAAGGCGATTAACAGCCCGGCGGACCATTGCAACCAACCGGGGTTTCCAACCCCAGAGGAGAGAACCCACATGACCGCCCAATTGAAACCCGATACCTGGACACCCGTTTGCACCGTTGAAGACCTTGTTCCAGAATCCGGCGTGGCCGCTAAAATCAATGGTCGGCAAGTCGCCCTGTTTTATGTTCCCGAGGAGCAGCGCGTCTACGCACTCGACAACCGCGACCCCTTCTGTGAAGCCAACGTCATTGCCCGGGGCATCATTGGCGATTTGCAGGGCAAGCCGGTGGTCGCCAGTCCTCTTTATAAACAGCATTTTAGTCTGCTCGACGGGGAATGCCTCGAAGACGACAGCATTCGGCTCGACACCTGGGAAACGCGCATCGACGGTGAACAGGTTTATATTTCGGTTCAATGAGGCACTGAATGTCCGCCATCCATACCACCTGTGCCTATTGCGGTGTCGGCTGCGGCGTAGAAGTGCCCGGCCGTGACAACCGCGAGGTTCAGGTAACAGGCTTAAGCAGTCACCCCGCCAATGGCGGTCGGCTTTGCGTAAAGGGCACCCATCTGGGTGACACCCTGCCGCTGAAAGACCGACTGCTGACCCCTAAAATCGACGGGCGTGAGGTCAGTTGGGACGCCGCACTCGACACCATTGCCGACCGCCTGCAGCACACATTGGAAAAGCACGGACCGGACAGCATCGCCTTCTATCTTTCCGGCCAGCTGCTCACCGAGGACTACTACGTCGCAAACAAACTGGCCAAGGGCTTCCTCGGGACTGCAAACGTCGATACCAATTCACGGCTGTGCATGAGTTCCGCCGTCGCCGCTCATACCCGTGCCTTCGGCGAAGACCTGGTGCCCGCCTGTTATGAAGATCTTGAACTGGCGGATCTGATCATCCTGATTGGTTCCAACCTCGCCTGGGCCCACCCGGTTTTGTTCCAACGCATCCAGAAAGTGCGCGAGGAGCAGCCACACAAACAACTCATCGTGATCGACCCGCGCCGCACGGAAACCGCAAGCGCGGCTGACCTCCATCTGGCTCTGAAGCCCGGCACCGACGGTCGCCTGTTGAACGGTCTGCTCGCCTGGCTCGCCGAACTAAACAAGCTGGATACCGACTTCATCGCTGCCCACACCCAGGGGTTCGATGAAACCCTAGCCCAAGCCGTAAGCCACGCGGGCACCGACCTCGCCCAATTGGCGAAAGACTGTGGTCTGTCATTGGAAGACCTCACCACTTTTTTTAATGCCTTCGCCAACACCGACAAGACAGTCACAGCCTGGTCGATGGGCATCAATCAAAGCCGTTCCGGTGTCGATAAAAGCCAGGCTATCATCAACCTGCATCTGGCCACCGGCCGCATCGGCAAACCCGGTGCCGCCCCTTTTTCCATTACCGGCCAGCCCAACGCCATGGGCGGTCGGGAAGTCGGCGGTCTTGCCAATCAATTGGCCGCCCATCGGGATTTCGCGCCGGACAACGTTGATGCCGTAGGTGAGTTCTGGCAGGCGCAGCGTATGGCCACTCAACCCGGCCTGAAAGCCGTCGATCTGTTCGAAGCCGCCGCCGAAGGTAAAATCAAAGTCTTGTGGATACTCGCCACCAATCCGCTGACCAGCCTGCCCAATGCCCCTTTGGTCAAAAAAGCGCTGGAAACCGTCGACACCGTCATCGTCTCCGACGTGGTTCAACATACCGATACTCTGCTTTATGCCGACATCGCCCTGCCCGCCCTGGCCTGGGGTGAAAAAGACGGCACGGTGACCAACACTGAACGCTGCCTGTCACGCCAACGTGGTTTTCTCATTCCACCCGGCCGGGCCAAGGCGGACTGGTGGGCACTGGCTGAAGTCGGCAAGCGTCTTGGTTATTCCAATGCGTTCCGCTACGAGTCCGCCGCTGACGTCTTCCAGGAACACGCCCGCCTCAGCACCCTGAATCGAAACACCGCTAAATTGTTCGATTTAACCGGGCTGGAAGCACTCACACCGCAGGAATACGATCAGCTGCAGCCTGTCCAATGGCCACTGAGCAGCCACGGCGGGTCAACAGCCCGCCTTTTCACCGACGGACAGTTCGCTACCGAAGACGGCCGCGCCCGTTTTATCCCTGTGACGCCCAAGGAACCCAAACTCTCGGTCACCAAGCTTCGGCTTAATACCGGCCGCCTGAGGGATCAATGGCACAGCATGACCCGCACCGGGCTCGCACCGCGCCTCACCCGGCACCGTCGCGATTTCACGCTGAGCATTCATCCGGATGATGCCAGTCGACTGAATATTGGCGAGGGCACTCTTGTGCGGGTATCCAGCGACCAGGGGAAGTTTATCGCCCAGGCGGAACCCAGCAGCGATGTCCAAGCCGGGCAACTGTTCGCGCCCATGCACTGGAACGCCACATTCGCCTCCGCCGGCGGTGTCGCCCAGGTGATCCCTCCTGTGGTGGACCCGATTTCCGGTCAACCCGAATCGAAACACGCCTTGGTTACCGTTGAACCACTGCATATCGCCGTATACGGCCTCTATGTCGGTCACCACCTGCCAGCGGCGCTCGCCGAAGGCGCTCATTGGTTCAAGACTCACCTCGCCAACATGACTTTGTGGCAGCTCTTCTACATAGACAGTAACGTTGAAGAGATTCGTCAACGGCTCGACCTGGACGCCACTGATTTGATCCTACAGGACGACGAAAACCATTGGTTCCAGGCCATCTCACGCCCACCCACCAGCAACCCTCATTGGCTTTCACTCTCCGAGCACCCCATCGTTGAGCCTGATACCGAGTGGCTGGAACAGCAATTCGAATCCGGCAACGACAGTATGGACGACTGGGTTCGCGGCCAACCGGCGGGCACCAGCGACCGGGGGAAACTGGTGTGTACCTGTTTCAATGTGAGGGACAAAACCATTATCCGCTACCTGGAGGATAACCCCGAAGCCGGGCTGGTGGAGGTACAGGAAGCGTTGAAGTGCAGTACCTCTTGTGGGAGTTGTAAGACGGAGGTGGTGCAGTTGGTGGATGCCAAGTGCATCTCCTAGCGCAATCCTCAACGGGTTGAAACGCTTCAAAGACAGCCCCAGCAACGCTATCCTTGACGCCCATTCATCTGAAAAGGACTTTGCATGAAGTTCCGTGTATTTCTCGCTATGGCAGCCACCCTGGTTGCCGCTGGCTGCAGTTCGTTGTCCGACAAACCCGCCGCGCCTTCCCGATCGGCGGCCTGGTCGGACAGCACCACTCAACCTGCCAGCTTAGTTGCCCACTTGCCCGAAGACACTCTGCTCTACGCCCGCATTCCCAGCCTGATGGCGTTCATCGGGGCTCCAAAGCCGAATGCCATGGGTACTTTGCTGAACAGCGACGCCAATGAAGCAGCGTTGAAGCAGATTTTCGCGGGCACCCGCAATGAGTTAAGTGCACTGGGCCAGGAAGGAAAACTGGTCAATCTGTTCCTTGAGCGCCTTCGGTCACCATTGGAAGTGGCGGTACGGTTGCCCAAGGGAGCGGGGATGACGGCATCGGAAATATATGCTTCGGCCCGTTTGGATTTCGATTCGCGCGAGGACTTTCAGCAACAATTGACTGAGCTGACAAAATTCGGCCCCGGTGTGCGTTTGCACTCTCTCGCTACCGAAGATACCGCCGGGTTTATGAGCCTGGGCATGCTGCCAGCCTATTATCAATTCAATGCGGAAAACCAGCGTTTTACTATGGTTGCCGGGTTTTCCGTGAGTTCGGATTTGCTGGCAAAAATCGATACGGGAACAGCCCCGGCGAACCCTGAGCATCCCGCTCTGACACATCAGGCCGATATGGAAGACAGCGGATACGGGCTCTATGTCTGGGCCAATGCACAGGCGGCCCTTCCCCAAATCACACCGTTTATACCGCAACACCAACTGGCGGAACTTCGTGACAGTGGGCTGCTCTCGGTGGAAGAAATTGCCTTCGCCATTGGCACCGCTCAAGGAAAAGGGCAAATCAGCGCCTATGCCAGCGGCACCGAAGGGGCCTTTTGGGAAATGGCGTTGCCCCCTGCGGAAGCCAGTCGTTTGACCACTCTTGGTCAACCGGAGGTTTTATTCACTCTGGCTTTGCCCGGAGCCGAGTGGATGGATCAGATATTGGCATTGTTGGATGAAGACACAGCCACACTGGACGCCGAATTGCGCCCCTACGGGATGAGTGTGGGCAGCATTCTGGAAGGTATTAACGGACGAATCTCGGGCGTTCGGGATGCGGCAGGCCGCTATTCCGCACTGGAACCAAAAGACCCCGCCGCTTTCGCTAAACTGATCGATCAATTGGCGAAAACCAAATGGCTGACCGTTACGGCGAGCGAATATCAAGGGAAAACCATCGAGCACTGGCACATACCCACCGCAGACTTTATGCCGATGGAGCAGATGCCCGGTGGAGACATGATCTCCCGGTCGCAAAACACCCACATCTGGGCGCTTCGCACCGATGATATGTGGTTGCTGGCCCCTATTCCGCAAGTCCTGATGGCGCGGATAGACCTCGACCCGGATTTTAAAGTGTCATCTTGGTTGGCAGACCAACATGAACCGGACACCGAGAGAAGCCTGGTGCTGATGGGGTCGTTCGAGCATCGGGTTCAAACCAACTACCACTTCTATCTGGAATTCTTACAGGCGTTGGGGGAAACCATGAACTCACCGGTGGACCTGATGACGTTTCCTCCGGCCTATGCCCAAGCCATACCGGATACTTCCACGGCCAGCCTGTCCATGACGTATCAAAACAATGCCGTTCGTCTGGCACTGGGTTATGAAAACCATCCATTGGATTCTTTCGGCGGTAGTATGGCGGCCTTGGCGACCTTGGGGATAATTTCAGCCGTCGCCATTCCGCAGTATCAGGAATACCTTGAACAGGTGGAGGCCACTCAGTTTTAGTGTCGCACCGAAGGGGCGCGCTGATGCGCCCCTGACACAACTCAGTCTTCGGTTAACCCCAGGCGCTCATGCCACTGGGCAATTGACTCCTCCGGGTAGCCATCAAAGAGCTTGTCCCGTGGTCCTGTCTGCACATCCACCCAATAAGCCTTGCTCGACAACATCAAATGCACTTTTTCTGGCGGTTTTGGCAATTCGCTGTCTATCGCCGAAGCATGAGGATGCACCAAATCCGGCCAGCGTGCGTCGTATACCCAAAGTGCGCTGCCACAGTGTTTGCAAAAATGCCGCTCGCCCTGACTCAATTCCGCCTCTATGCGGGCGTGATAAACGCTGATGTTTTCTTTCCCATCGATCTCCAGAGAATTGTAATCGCCGCTTAAGTTGATGGCGTATCCCCCGCCCCCGGCGGTTTTTCGGCAAATCGAACAGTAGCAATAGTTAAAAGGGTATGGATGAGACGATTGCAACTGAAACCGGACTGAGCCGCAATGGCAGGAACCTTCAAGTAACATGGTCTTGCCCCCGTTCATAGGTGAGAGCCTCAGTCTAGCCGCCACCCCTGTCAGTTCAAGGTCACTCGCACAACCGCTCCCGAGTGCGCTAAGCCCTTACCGATATCGGCGCTTGGCTTCCAATACCAGCCCCTTGCCTACGGAGTTATACAGATCACCACTGACCCATTTCGCCTCGGGAAAGGTGGACCGGATCAAGCCTCTAATGGAAGGCAGAGCCGTTGAACCCCCTGTGGTAAAAATCGTCTGAATCTCACTCTTATCCACGCCCGACTGTATGAGCGTTTCGTTCACCGTTTGAAACACACGCGCCACATCCTCGGCGATGGCTTCATTCATGGTGGTTTGCGTTGCCTGATGCCGCAGGGATTCGTCGTTATCTTCATCCAGAAAGGACAAATCCAGCCAACTGGTGGCGTGTTGTGACAGCTCGATTTTGGCCAATTCAACCTCACCGGCCAACCGATGCCCCGCCTTCCGTTTCAGTACCGTCAACAACCGCTCCAACGGTTCCCGTTCCTGCATGCGTAACCGCAATTCCTGAATGTCCCTCAATACCTTGGCTTCGTATAACCAATGAATTCGGTGCCATGTCGCCAGGTCGACAAAATAATGCCTGGGCATGCATAACTCGGGGATATCCTTGTAACGAACGTTCATGCCCAGATACGGCATGACCGTCGCAAGGGAAAGATGGCGATCGAAATCCGTACCGCCGATGTGTACGCCATGGTTGGCCAGAATGTCCTGGGAACGGTCCGCCTGATCGATACGCGAACCGGAAAGCCGGATGATGGTGAAATCCGACGTGCCGCCGCCAACATCGACAATCAAAGCAAGCTCTTCCCCTTCAACCTGTTGCTCATAGTCGTAGGCCGCCGCGATCGGTTCGAATTGGAAAGAAACGTCTTTGAACCCAACGGCCCTGGCGATGTCGCCCAACCGCGCTTCGGCGGCAGAATCCAGCTCCGGGTGGTTGTCGTTGAAGTGAACCGGCCGCCCCATTACAACCTGGGTAAGTTCGTCTCCACCAAAACTCTCCGCCCGTTGTTTCAGGCTTTGAACGAAGAAGCCAATGATGTCGTTAAAGGAATAGACCCGGTTTTTGATCTGGGTGCCTTCATCCATTTGGCCGGTACCCAAAATGGATTTCATCGACCGCATCAAACGGCCGAATTCTCCTTGGGTATAGTGAGCAATAGCCTGACGACCAAAGGAAATTTCGTTGGTTTCAAAATCGAAGAACAAAGCACTCGGCAAGGTTGTTTCGGTTTCACCGGTACGCGGGTCCAGCTCCAGCGGCACCATCTGCGCCCGCCCGTCTTTAATAACCCCCACCGTGGAATTTGACGTCCCGAAATCCAATCCACAAATCATAGCGTCCTCCGGTCCTGTCAAAAAAAGGGCGGGGATTATACGCGGGTAATCATGAGGTTTGAAGCCTGGGGCTGGAAGGAATACGCACCGTTTGCTGGTGCGTATTCATCGGATCGACCTTAACCTTAGTGCTTCATAAAATCATGGGCACTGTGCCCCCCAAATTTCATCCACCCAGGCCGGGTAATCCACAAAGGGGTTGCGGTTGCCCTGCTGGTCAACGATCCGGGCGTGGCGGTCAATCTCTTCCTGACTGACGGCATCCTGCTGGTGCCACTCATAGAGGGTGCAGAGTTTGCCCAACTGTCCACCGCTGGTGCCGGTATAGTTCACCAATTGCAGGTCACCCACGCCGGTGTTGTCGCCTCCGTTATAGCGGACATCCATATAGAACATCATGCGTGCGAGGTCGCCTTTGACGGAGTCTCGCGGCTCGAAGCTATCGGCATCGGTATAGTTTCCTGGGGCCTCGCTGATCTGGCTGCCGCCGTTATCGTAGTCCTTGTTGCCCCGGTCGGAGTTCACGCTGACATCGGACGGACGCAAGTGGTGAATATCCGTATAGGCCCAATCGCCGGAGTCAGGAAAGCCATGGCTCTTCGGCCAGCTGTGCTCACGGTTCCAGGCATCCTGATGATTGTTCCCGCTGGCACTGAAATCCTTGTCCTGCGAGCGCCCGGTGTAGATCAGGATAACGTTGTTGCTGTTGTTCGGATCTTCATCCGTGTATTTCAGCGCATCCCACACTTGTGAATAGTTCATGCGTTGATGGTTACGAGCGGCGGCTTCATTCAAGGCGCTGAGCAACGCCGAACCGGATTTCCCGATCGCATCGGAGTAATAGGTTTCGAAACCGTCCCAGGTTGCCCCCCCATTACCGCCACCACCGGTTGTGTATGACGCTTGCAGACTGAGGTTGGAGTAAGCGTTATAGCCACGGAGCATGGCATGGTAGGTGCCCGCCTGGGGTGAAGCGACAGTACAGGTTTCGTCGTTACCCGATTCGTAGGGGCGGCAATCGTAGGTCGAGGTCGTGGGGCTGGCGCCGAAGCGTAAGTAAAGATCCGCATCGCCGGAACCGCCGCTCGACTGAAAAACGAGGTTCTGAGCGCCACTGGGTACGTCCAGGTGGAAATGGCTTTCAGAATCCGCCGCTCCGGAAAGGCCGGTTTCTGCCTGGCCATTGGTGAGCGGCTGACTACCGCCACCGCTGGCACTGTCGTAAGTGGCCAACAGCGTCACACCCGAAAAGCTTTGGTAGGCTTTCAGTTGAACGTAATAGGTCGCATTCTGCGGAGTGGCAAAGGCACAACTTTCATCGTTGCCGGAGAGGTAGGGCCGGCAATCGTAGCTGGAGCCGGTGGGCACTGCCCCGGCCCGGACATAGAGGTCGGCATCGCCTGAACCACCGCTAATGTTGATATCCAGGTTGGTGGCACCAACCGGTACGGCCAGTTCGTAATTCAACACATTGTTGGTGGAAGCCGAGAGCGAGCCCACCGGCGTTCCCTCGTTCAAAGTGGCGCCGTAAGATGCCGTGGCACAGCCAATGGCAAGAGTGAGCAGGGTGGATCGTTTCATCATCATCTTTTGGTAGACCTTTTTTATTGTGAGAGGAAACAGCACTTCCTCTTGTGGAGGAAAACTTAACCTATCAGACAATTTTTACGGGTCCATGACTGAGTGTCATTCTTGGCCGATTGATCGATTTTTGTTCACAAATTGTGAACCAGGTCGTCTTTAAAGCCATTCCAAAAGGGGAGAGAGGTAAAACAACATAGCGAAGTGCCATCCGCCGGTGGTGAGTCCAGACCGTTTTACCCGTCCCCTTGGTTCGGTAAGGAACCGGCGGATGGCACTTCGCTATGTTGTCTCTGATGTTGTCTTTAACGGCTATGCCTACCTATACCTTAGCCATGGTTTCGGTGAAGTCACGTACAAAACGAGTCTGGGCGTCGAACATGGCGTTTTGAGGCAACCAACGATACGCCAGCGACCGAGCCCAATCCAGGAGAGGAGAGTTCCAGTGCGCCACCTGCCCTGCCCACCATGAAAGGCGGCGCGTTGACTGAACCCGTTTGTGGCGAAGCACCTGCATCCGCGCCACCTTGGCCTGATCGGACTCAAGCAACCTGGCAAGCACCCAGGCATCCTCCATTCCCAATGCCGCCCCCTGCCCAAGATTGGGAGTAATGGGATGGGCTGCGTCACCAATGGCAATAACGGCGCCCTCGCCCCACCACACCGGTCGGTCACACAGCGGGTGACTTAGCCATTCCAGGTTTTCGGGCATGGCTTCGGCCAGTGCCCTTCCTGCCCCGCCCCATCGGCTCAGTTGAGCCCGCCTGGGCGGGGGGATATAAAGACCGTTGTGCACATCGTTTTGAACCCAATAGAGATACGTCTGCTCGTTGCCGAGCGGTATCGCCCCCAAGCGATACCCTTTAGCCATCCACTCCAGGCCTTCCGTTCCCAGAGGACGGGAAGGCAGCACCGTACGCCAACACCATTGGCCGCTGGAGCGTAAATTATCGATGCCTTGGGTTCTGCGGCGAACAGCAGAGTGCAACCCATCCGCCGCAACAAGGCGCTCAACCCCGAAAACCGCGCCGTTACTCAACTCCACCTCGGTAAAGGACTCCTGTTGGCGCCAACGCTGTAGGGTCGTTCCCAACAGAATCCGCTCCGCCGGAACCTTGGAGAGCAGCATCCGATGCAGTTCCCCGCGATGGACCCCCAATGCAAAGGTCGGATCAGGAAAAGGCATGTTTCTCGGGCGCCGCAGAGGTCCGACGGATATGGCCGTCAGTCGGCACCCCGCTTCCTCAAGCGCTTCTTCAAGGCCCAGAGCCGCCAAAATAGCGCGGGCATTGGGTTGAATGACCAATCCCGCCCCGGCAGGGCTGATTGTGGTGGACTTCTCGACGACACGATAGGGAATGCCCCGCTGCTCCAATAACCCCGCCAAAGTCAGACCGGCTATGCCCGCCCCCTGTATCAATACCATGAGACCTCCCTTCGTTTAACCCACTCATTGAGCACGCTCAATAATTATTGAGAAAAGAAAGACTGTCAACATTCATTGATCATGCTCAATTAATAATTAAACTGGCAGGCACACTCTCCATCGATAGACTACGCGGTGAAAAAACGTCAGCAGCAGAAAGAAGAGACACGCCAACGCCTCCTGGTCACGGCCAAGCGTTTATTCATAGAGCAGGGTTATGAGCCGACCACCACCCGTCAGTTGGCTGCAGCCTGCGATGTCAGTGTGGGTACGGTATTTTCCCACTTCCCGGACAAAACCACCTTGCTGCAAGCCATTCTGTACGAGGATGTCGAAACCGCGCTGAGCGCCGCACAGACCCAACTGACCAGCGAGACTCACGCTGTGGATACCTTGCTGATCACGGCGAAACCCCTGTATCGGCTTTATGCGGAACATCCTTCGATGAGCCGGGCACTACTGACAGCCACCGTTTTCGATCGCGCCAGTTTCGGCGCTCAATTACAAGGCTTCATCGATGGATTGGCCGAACGCCTGATCCGTCTTGAAGGGCATTCAATGGAGGCGGCACTCATCAACGCTCGGGCTTTAATGGCCAATTACTTTTTTGTACTGGTGGAAGGGCTGGGGGAGGACACGGCGGATGCCGATCTCTGGGTGGAGCGGTTGGCTCGGTTATGTCAGGGCTACAGGGCAGAAACAGGCCAAGCCTGATCTGCCCTGCCGGTAACCTCCGTTTACTCTTTTTTGGGTCCTATCCAGATCTGCTGGGCGTTCACAAACTCATGAATGCCGTGCGGTCCCAGCTCACGACCGAAGCCCGACCGTTTGATGCCACCACTCGGCAGGCGTGGATCGGTTTTTACGATACCGTTGATGGCCACCTGACCGGTTTCAATAAGCGAGGCGAGCTTTTCACCCCGTTTGGCATCGGTCCAGAGACCCGCAGCCAGGCCGTAACGGCTGTTATTGGCGATGGCAATCGCCTGCTCTTCGTTTTCCGCTTTCATCACCACACCCACCGGACCGAAGGTCTCCTCCTGGGCGGCAACCATGTCTTCAGTCACGTCCACCAATAGGGTGACGGGGTAAAAATATCCCGGTCCACTCGGCATTTCACCGCCCAACAGACAACGGGCGCCTGCTTGAATGGTTTTGGTCACCTGTTCGTGCAGTTGGTCCCGCAAATCGGAGCGGGCGATGGGGCCTACATCGGTGCACTCTTCGCGTGGGTCACCGAGTTTGAGCCGTCCCAATCGCTCTTCAAGCAACCCCACCATGCGATCATATACCTGGGCTTCCACGATGATGCGTTTGGCGGCGATGCAGCTTTGGCCCGCATTGATGATGCGCGACAGCGTGATGACATCGGCGGCTTCCTCCAGGTTAGCGTCGGCCAGCACGATGCAGGGGTCGGAACCGCCCAGTTCCAGTACCGAATGTTTGATTTCCGAAGCGGCAATGGAAGCCACAGTGCCACCGCCCTTTTCCGAGCCGGTGAAGGATACCGCCTGGACCCGATCATCACGGATGACGGCTTCCACCTCGGGGTTTTCCAACGGAAGGTTTTGGAAAATCCCTTCCGGCGCTCCCACCCGCTCGAAGAGGTTGGCGATGGCCTCAGCACAGGCCGGAACGTGCGAATCGTGCTTCATCAGGCAGGTGTTGCCCGCCATCAAGGTTGGTGCGCAAAAACGAAACGCCAGCCAGAACGGCGCGTTCCAAGGCAAAATACCGAGAATAACGCCCAGCGGCCGGTACTGCACATAGCTGTGAGTCGCGTCGGACTCCAGGGTTTCGGTCTTTAAATATTGCTCGGCATGTTCAGCATAGTGCTCGGCACACCAAGCGGCCTTTTGCACTTCGCCACGCGCTTCCTTGATGGGTTTACCCATTTCCTCGGTCATCAAAATGGCGAGGTTTTCGATATCGTCGCGCATCAGTTTGGCGACGTCTTTCATTACGCGGGCCCGCTCATCGAAGGTAGTGCGGCGCCAGCTTTGGTAGGCCGCATCGGCCGTGACCAGTTTTCGTTCCACTGTCTCGCGGCTATCGGGTTTCACTTCCCGCAGGGTTTTTCCGGTGGTTGGATCAATGGCTGTCAGCATGGTGTTTCCCCTCTGATTAAAGCACCGCTCTGTAACAGACCGGTGCCGCCATAACTCAATTCGTTGGGTTGGATCAGCGCGCCTGAGATGCCTCGGGCTCGGAGTGTTCCCGTTCGGCTTTGGGTTCGTCCAGGGTTTTGTCTTTCCTGCCCGATTTGGCGGTCTTTTTTCCACCATTCACCGAAGACAATTCCCGCGCAGCGAATTCCGGTTTGACGACAAAGTCTTCATCCAATGTGAAGAACGACTCACAGCCTCTGTCCGTCACTCGGATGGTATCGGATATGCCGACAGTCTTGTCGCCATCCACGCCCCACATCCAGGGTAGAATGTGGAAGGTCATCCCCTCCTGCAATACACGCGAATCCCCCTGTTTCAGGCTGATGATGTAGCCTTCGTCCCAACTGGGCGGAAAGGCAATACCAATCGAGTAGCCCGAGCGCGTAACCAGGCGCGCACCTACGTCGTTATCGGTAATGATGTTGCGCACGAGATTATCAACGTCGGATACCGTTAAACCGGGCCGAATCAGATTTTTCACTTCCCGGAGCGCATGTTTCATCCGTTCCTGGGCATGGTGCATCGAGTCCGTCAGGTCCCCGAGCACCACGGTACGCATCATCGCGGTGTGATAACGACGATAACAGCCACCAATCTCCAGAAAGACGTGCTCCCCGGCCTGGACGGTCCGCCCCTCCCAAGTGGCGTGGCCGATCATGGTGCGTGGGCCGGACGTCACATAGGGCATCACGGCGGGAGGCTCGCCACCGGCACTGAACATGGCATGAGAAATCGCCGCGCCGATTTCATTCTCGGTCGCGCCCGCCACGCAGGCTTCGAACCCGGCTTTCATGCCAGCCTCGGTCGCCAGGGCGGCCTTGCGCATCACATCGATTTCAACAGGCGATTTGCAGATACGCCCTTCCTCGACAATGCCGAAACAGTCCATCAACTGCCCTTCCAGGAAGGTGGTGTGGATGCTGTCCTGATGGTAAGCGGGGAAAAAATAGCTGTTTCGTTCATAGCCAATGTTTTTCCCCGTCAGACCGAACTCCCGCAGTGATTCCACCAACATCTGAATCGCGTCCCCTGTATCCGGATAAGGACGGGTGTTTTCCACCCAGGTACGCGCATGGATATTGGATTCCTCCATGTAGCGGGTGATCATGAACGGCTCGTCTTCCAGCGGCACCACCAGACACTGGAAAAATGAATAACCCGTCGTTTGGTAATCCGTCAGGTACATCAGGTTTTCCGGGTCGGTGATGACCACCGCATCCAACAAGCGTTTCGCCATGCGATCGCGCAGACCTTCAAGACGTCGGACATACTCCTCGAAAGGAAAGGTCATATCGTCGCGTTGTCTCATGCGGCCTCCATCACCTGGCTGACAGCTTTCGACAAAATCGCAAGGCCTTCGTTTAAATCGGCATCCGGTATCGTCAGCGGCGGAATCAGTTTCAACACGCGACCTCCAGTACCACAGGCACCCAGCAACAAGCCTTCGCTGAAACAGGCCTGAGCCACTCGCTTGGCGACAGCACCGTCGCCGAGATCAATGGCCTGCATCATGCCCCGACCACGGACTCGGAAATTCTCGCCGCTGTGGTCGCTGACGATCGATTCAAGGCGCTCTCTCATGACTTCGCCTTTGCGTTTTACTTCCGTCATCAAGTCATCGTTATCGAAATATTTCAAGGCTTCGACGCCAGCGACAAAGGAAAAGCCCTGGCCCCGGAAGGTTCCGGTATGCTCGCCTGGGTTCCAATGTTTGTCATGCTCCGGTTTGACCAGGTTCATCGCCAGAGGTGTACCGAAACCGCCGATGCCTTTTGCCAGCGTAATGATATCCGGATCGAGCCCCATGCCGTCGAAACTGAAATAGCTGCCAGTACGGCCGCAACCTGCCTGAATGTCGTCGAAGATCACCAAAGCACCGAGATCCCGGGCCAGTTTTTGCACCGCGTGCAACCATTCTTTGCTGGCAACATGCACGCCGCCTTCCGCCTGAATCACTTCTATCAAAAAAGCGGCGGGCTTTTCCAGGCCACTGGAGGAGTCTTCGAACTGCGCGCGCAGTTGCTCCACCGCTTTCACGCCGTTATCAGTTGGGCAGCCATCGCATCCGGCGTCACACCCAAAGGGTTGCCGCAATACGTACTCAAGCGGCACTCCGGCGGCATTACGAAATACTTCGTTGGCCGTGCAGGCAAGAGAGCCCAGCGTCATACCGTGAAAACCATGGCTGTAGGCAACGACGTTGCGACGACCGGTGACCCGGCGTGCCAGCTTCAAGGCGGCTTCAACGGCATTCGTACCGGTAGGACCCATGAACTGCATTTTGTAGTTCATGTTCCGCGGTTTAAGCACCGTATCGACAAACTTTTGCAGAAAATCCCGCTTGACCGTGGTGTAGGTATCCAGGCTGTGCGCCACGCCATCGTTCTGGATAAACTCGATCAGAGCGGCTTTCATGCGCTCATTATTGTGACCGAAATTCAGTACCCCGGCCCCGGCAAAAAAGTCGATGTATGACTTGCCTGCCTCGTCCACCTGCCTCGCGTTCGAGGCCGACTTAAACACCGTGGGATACAAACGACAGTAGCCACGGATATCAGATTCCCACTGTTCAAATACGTTCATATCAGCCCCTCCTGTCATGAGCTTTATGAATGGTTGTACCGCCGACTGGCGGCGCCGTAGTGAATGACGATCAGCGTCGCCAATCCGGACTCAAGTCCGAATGCTGTGATTGGCCGTGCCCCGAGTGTAGACCATAAGATCAGTCGGGGATGGGTGCCCCCACCAGCCGAGCGTAAATGCGCGCCACATGAGGAATGAGCGCATCATTGAAATCATAGTGCGGGCTATGGCAGGGGAAATCATGCCGCCTGCCATCGTCCGAGCCGATCAGAGCGAAGGCACCCGGGACTTCATTCAGGTAATAGCTGAAGTCTTCCGAGGCCATGATGGGAACCGGTGTGGATTGGCTGAGCACGCCTGCGCCGAACTCTTCGTACAGCGCCTGGCGGTAACGGTCCGCTTCCTCCGGATGATTGATGGTCGCGTTGTAACGCGGATATACCGTAACGTTGCACTCCACCCCATGAGCCAAGGCGGTTGAATGCGCAATCTCCTCGATCATTCGCGCCAGGCTTTCACGCTGGTTGGGGTTGGCGATTCGAAAACTACCCTCAAGAGTGGCGCTGTTCGGAATGATGGTGACACCACTGCGGGCGTCAAAAGACGTGACACTGAAGACAGTGGCATCCTGTGGCGGCAGGCGACGGCTTACAATCTGCTGCAAGGCCACCACTATGGCTGAGCCAGCCAGCACCGGATCCCGGCAGAGTTCCGGTTGGCTGGAGTGACCACCCCGCCCCAGAACCTCGATTTTGAAAGTTCCATTGCCCGCCATCACGGCACCATTCGGGCAAACGGCCTGGCCGAAAGGAATCGCTGGCCAGTTGTGCCAGCCGAATATCGCATCCACACCGCTGAGGGCGCCGTCCTCGATCATTCTCTTGGCGCCATGGCCGCCTTCCTCGGCAGGTTGAAATAAAAGAGTCACCGGGCCAGGTAGCGAGGTTTCATGCTGTTTTAACCACTGGGCGGCAGCAAAGAGTGTCGCTGTGTGCCCATCATGGCCGCAGGCATGCATGCAACCATCGACCTCGGAGGACCAGGGAACGCCACTCTCTTCGTCCAATGGCAAGGCGTCGATATCAGCACGCAGAGCGACGTGACGGCCAGCAGCGTGAGGCGCAAGACGTGCAACGGTGCCAGTCTGAGCACAGGGCTCCCAATCGATACCCAGTTGAGTCAAACGCTGACGGATATTGGCCGCCGTGCGCTCTTCCGCCCAACCAAGTTCGGGTTGCCGATGCAATTCACGCCGAAACGCCACCGATTCCTCGATAAGAGCATCCCAGTTGTCTGTGCTTTGCTGTGCCACGTCGCACCACCTTGTTTCAAATATTTTTTACGGTTTACCTCACCTGGAAAACAACCTGCTCAGCCTGACATGTCAGGATAGTTTTTAAATTGAAAATCGCACGTCGCTGAACTGTGGTTACCCTAATTTCAATACCAACATCGTTGCAAGATTTTTTTTTCACCAAGGCTTTAAACATCGCTCTAAAACTTGAAACGATGGTCACTCCACACCCCTTCCGCGACAACTGACGAATACTATTTTTTCCTTTGTTATCAGCAACATAGAAAAATACGCACCCACCCATCGACCAGGCTCGGCCGCTTTTTTACTCACGCAATAGTCGATGTATTCAGACTAATTATTTATCGGGCATCCTTGGTTTGAAAGAAAGTAAACCTATGGAAAAAATCTTGAGGGGAGTAATCATTAGATCCCTAAAAATGAATTGGAAATTTCTTTAGGGATCTAATAGAAACAATAAAAGCGCTCTTGGGTTGTTTGAAATAAAAAACACATTTCCACTCACCTATAGAGAGCTATCAAGCAAGTCTATCAATTGAGTGTTCGCTTCATATTGATCGGGTCGATATAGAATCATACCGTCTTCCGTCGCCTGCGCTGTCCAATAAGCCATCACCACCGGAAGATGGACTTCCAGTTTCACATTGCGACTGGATGGTTTGGAACCCGGGTTTAACGATCAGGCGCGCCCGCGTGCCATTGCAATGCATGGCGCAGACTATGTTGACTCTTCATGGATCGAGGCTTATGGGCGACTGGGGCGAAGCTTTGGGTGCCCCGCCGTCAGTCGCCAGGTCATCAGGGAGGTCATGGATACCCTCAAAGGCGGCCAGCTGGTCTTTACCTATTACCCGGATCAAGAGTGGCTGGCCGGTTCAGATTTTCTGAACTGCGGCGCTATAAACACCCAAGCCTCCCGGTAGCCTCCGGGAGAGGTTTCCACAGCCTCCGTGGACAACTCAGGCCGCCTTGGCAATACTCTCAGCGGCCCGCAGTGCCAGTTGGTGCTCATTGTGGCGAATGATATCGCCCAAAGAAATAACCCCACGCAACTGCTTGTTGTCGGGGTTGTCCAGCACGATCAGTCGGTAGACCTTTTGCTCACTCATACTGTCCGCCGCTTTGGCAAGATCATCGTCTTCAAAGCAGTAGAGCACTCTTTGAGTTTCAGCGCTTTTAACCGACGTTTCACTGGGATCCTTACCTTCGGCGATGACTCGGGTCACAATATCCCGGTCAGTAATCACGCCTTCGAGCTTATTTTGGGATTCCGGCCCGATGGCTAGAAAACCACAATTCAGATCACGCATTCTCTGCGCCGCTTCGCGCAGGCTGGCATCGGGTTTGATAAATTCGCAATGCCCTGTCATGGCGTCTTTAACTTTCATGGTACCCTCCTTAACATTGTTGCCCAATCCTGAATCCCTGGATATCCAGCTCCTCTGCTTCCTCCACGTTAGGCCATTAGCTCACTTTTAAAGGGGCGTTTACACAGTCTCGTCGCTGAAAATATTTAAACGTTTCCCGTCCTGTTAAGGAGCCTCTGAACCATTCCTGTGAGGCTCTGCGGGAGCCAAAACGCTTTGCCACTAGGCGGACTTCGCAGCGCAATGGCCGTAGCCCTTGTCAAGAAGTCCAACGACGGGGCAGAGCGTTTTGGCCCCGCCCTCCGGGGCTTTCCGAGGAACGGTGCCACTGCGTTGGACTCATTTGAAAGGTCTAGACATTCCTGCATGAGTCCGCCTTGCGGCACCGTCCCTCGGAAAAGCCAGAGCCCACAGGAATGGTTCAGAGGCTCCTTAAGCGCTGTGATCAGGTTAACGCTACGAGATACCCGCCCTTGTGTATCCGTCTCTTACCCCAACGTCATTAGCTGTCGTAACTGATATGGAAACAGAAGAGATGGACTATGAACTTCCTCTCATCGATATGGCCATCCGCCTCTCCGTAGCTGTTGGGCTTGCACTTCTGGTCGGGCTCGAACGGGAACTGAGGGGAAAACCAGCCGGTTTACGGTCCCATATGCTGGTTTCGCTGGGCGCGGCCGCATTCATTATTGTCGGTACCGGGATATTGGAATCCGCCGCCACCTCCGACTCCGCCGCAATCGACCCAACCAGGATCGTCGAGGGAATTATCGGCGGCATCGGTTTTCTGGGAGCCGGGAGTATTATCCGCAGCGGAGGAAGCATCCAGGGTATCACCACCGGCGCATCAATCTGGCTCGCGGGGGCTATAGGTGTTTCCGCCGGGGTCAACAACTTTCCCCTGGCAGCCATGGTGGCCGTCATGGCCTTGATCATCATGACGGTACTCGGGTACCTCGAACATTCTCTTATCGAGCCAAAACAAGAGGAGAGTGATTGAAACCGGGCTGTATACATACTGAAACATTCCTCGCCTTCCATAGCGAGCAAATGAAGCCACATTAATGATTAACCCACTCGCCATTAGGAGACAATCATGACTCAAACCAATGTCGTAATGCCCAATGTGCGTGTATTGGTCGCGGACTCGATGAAAGCGCGGTGGTTCGGTGTAGACTCACCCCAAGGGGAGCTTAACGAACTGGAAACCTTCACTAATGTTGAAGCCAAAGCAGAGGAAAAAGAGCTTCGTACCGACCGGAATGGCGTTCAACGCGACAGCGGTGGTTACGGCTTGAGTTCCTATGATGAGGGCACTCAGCCTCAGGAGGTGGAATTCGAACGTTTTTCCACCAACCTGGTTCGACAATTGGAAAAAGAACGGTCCACCGGGAAACTGAAGCACCTTTATCTCGTCGCCACTCCATCTCTACTGGGTGAAATGCGCAAACACATGAGTTCCGATTTGAAATCGTTGGTGGTTGAAGAAATCGATAAAAACCTGGCCTCGCTGAGTGCCACCGAAATTCGAAAACATCTGCCCACCTGGATTCGTTGATACGCGATCATTTGGGGAGCTGATATGTCTGACAGCAAAGGCGCTCTACGCATCGGCACCTCCGGTTACCAGTATGACCATTGGAAGGGAACGTTCTATCCCGAGGACCTGCCAAAAAAGGACTGGTTTCATCATTATGCCGACCGTTTCGATACGGTGGAGATCAACAACACCTTTTATAACCTTCCTTCGAAGGACACATTCGACAAATGGCGCGAAACAGCCCCCGAAGGCTTTCTATATAGCGTTAAATTCAGCCGCTATGGCAGCCACATCAAAAAACTGAAAGACCCGGACGAACCCATACAACGCTTTATTGAGCTTGCTCAGCGCTTAGGGGACACCCTAGGGCCGATCCTCGTTCAATTGCCTGGAAACTGGCACGCCAACCCCGAGCGATTGGCGACATTTCTGGAAACGGCACCGTCCAATTACCGCTGGGCGTTGGAATTCCGTGATGAATCCTGGCTTTGCGATGATATTTATTCGATATTGGAGGAGCACCAGGCCGCCTTATGCATTAACGACATGCTAGACGATCATCCGGAACGAATGACGACAGACTGGACCTACCTTCGTTTTCATGGAGACCATTACCAGGGTTCTTATTCAGAAGACTACCTGCGAGCCCAGGCGGATAAAATCGGACAATGGCTGGATGAAGGTCGGGATGTGTACGCCTATTTTAACAACGACGAAGATGGCCATGCGGCCCACAATGCCCTCGAACTCAGGGGTATGTTGAACGACGATTAATGCAAGCCATCCATGGCTGCTGGGGAATGGGTCAAGCTTCGTCCTTGACCCATTCCCCCTTCTCTTTGTGGTACTCACTCTTCACCGCTGCCCAGGCGACTTTATGAGACACCTCTTCTCTATCATCATCCCCGCGACGGTCTTCGGGCTCGCGGTATTCATCCCAGGCGGAATTGAAAGCCTCTCGATAGATCGTTTGAGCATGTGCCGGTAGATTGTTTTTAACCGCGTCCGGTAGATCTGAATTTGCATCGTATGGCATGGTATTTACCCCAATAATGAGTGATCGGTTATTTAAGTAACTCAAGTTTCAGAGTCCGCGATAAGATCAGTGCCAGGAATACGCACCGGCTACCTCTAGCCCGCTAACCCCAAAACTTGTGGTTTAACTACTAACAAGCACCGTCGAGCCTATCGACTCGCCTGGTCCAGGGCTTGAACCAGTTCCTGCTTTGTCATTTTACTGCGCCCTTTTATCTGTCGGTTTTGAGCCTGCTCATACAGCGCCTCCCGGTTAAGGCTTTCCAACTTGCTCGTATTCTTCCGGGCTGTTTTCTTCCGGGCAGGCTGGTCCTTCCGTTCATGGTCATTCTGCTTAGACTGACCGGCCAATCTGGCCTTTAGCACGTCCATTATGTCTATGACGTTGTCGTCATCCTCTTCATCCGTTTCCATCTGGACAAGGTCCTGGTGTTTTTCCCGTTTCTCATCAACGCATTCCAAAATCCGTTTGGCTTCGCGATCCTGAAGCAGCGAAGGGTTCAATTTTTCGCGGCTTAGCGCTTTTAAAGCCTTTCTGGCCGCTTTCAGTTGTTTATCATCGGGGTTATTGTCGACTTTGATACCAATATCCGCGCCATCGCGCAGGTCATCTTTGAAACGTAGGGTTTCCGCTCTTAAAATACCGCCCTCCGACATAATAGCCATCAGGTACTCACGGTCCCTCATCACAAAGGTGGCTATGCCCGCGCGCTCTTCGGCTTCCATGCATCGCGCCAATAACCTATAGGCTTTGGTGGTGTCTGAATCGGGCACCAGATAATAACCTCTGTCGAAATAAATGGGGTTGATATCGCGCAGCGGCACAAAGCGACGCAAGTCAATTTCCCGGCTCTTCTCGGGTGCAAGCGCTTCAAGCTCGTCATCCTCCACGATCACAAAACGTCCTTCCCCGGAGGGGTAACCGCGTATTATCTCTTCTCTCTCGAGTACCCGCCCCTCTTCTTCGCAGTAGTAATAACGCTTAAGCGGTGCTCCGTCTCCGTCGACCATTTTCAGCGCCACCTTCTTCCCACGATTGGCGGAAAACAGACTGACGGGTAAACTTACCAGACCAAACGCAATCACACCCGACCAAAACGGGCGCGGTTGGGTGGAGGACTCCTCAGCCATTGGCGACCTCCTTCAAACTGGCCTGAAGAGCCTGGGAAAGATCCTCCGAGGGCTTCCGGGCTTTTGGTTTTACACGTTTTACCTGCTCCCCCTTCTGTTTCTTTTCGATCAAGGCACGAAGCTCGGCTTGATAATCGTCCTGGTACTCACCCGGTTCGAAGTCGGCACTCAGCATCTTGATCAGCTCATGAGCCATATCAAGCTCTTTTTTATCCAAAGTTTTTCCCGAGGGCGGCTTCAAGGCATCCGATGAGACTACTTGATCGGTGTAGCGGAGGGACATCAACATTGGATACCCCCGGTAAAGTCTCAATGCGCCGAAATATTCCTTTTTCCGCATAACCCAGCGCGCCAATCCTTCTCTTTGTTCATCCTCCAGTGCTTTCACCAGGGCGGAATAGGCACCGCTCTGCTCGTCCGGCCCAAGATAGTAGGGCCGGTCATACCAGCGGTGATCTATAGCTTCCACAGGGAGAAATGAAAGAACTTCAATATCACGCGAAGGCTCGGGGTTCATTTCCTCCAGCTCTTCACGACTGAGTATTACTGCTTCCCCGGCTTCTGTACGATAGGCACGCTGGATATCCTGCTGGCGAACAATTTGTTCGGTTTCCGGGTTCACCATAACCTGTTTGACCGGTTGACGATCTTTTTCATGCAACAGCCGAAAATGAACCTTTCGGTCTGTCACGGCCGAGTAGAGTTTGACCGGTACGGAAAAACCCTCCATACGGATAACGCCTTTCCAGATCGCCCGCGCCGCCATTAATCCTCCCCTCCAGTTTGGGCTTCGCTGCATTCAGGACACAAAGCCTCTTCCAGGTCGTCGTCACCCATGCGACAAAGAGGGCAGACCGGTCTGTCACAAACCACGCAATAGACCAAGGCCTGATCATGCAGCGCCGCTTCACAAAAAACACACTGTTCCGTACCCGGGTCGAGCCACCAGGCTTGTTTGAATTCCGGGGATGCGGCTCGGTCGTTCATGCCTCATCCTTCTTCAGTTGATTAAGCATATTTTTAGTCAAGGGCCGCCTGCTGTGGTTGAAACCAATCCACGGATCTTGCCCCAGAGCGCTCAAACGTCGCTGGATCGAGTCCACCTTGTATTGGTCCGGTCCCTCCAAGGTTCGCAACTCATCCCAGCGCAACGGGGTGGCCACCGGGGCTCCTTTTCGAGCACGCGCGCAGTAGCAAACCACGCTGGTATTGCCACGGCCATTTCTTAGATAGTCGATGAAAATGCGTCCTTCACGGCGCTCCTTGGACATATTGGTGGTAAAGGATTTCGGGTCATCCCGAGCCACTGTTTTCGCCAGCTCATGGGAAAAGTCCTTAACCCAATCCCATTCACAGGAAGGTTCGATCGGCACCACCACATGCAGCCCTTTGCCTCCGGTGGTTTGTAAAAAGGGCACAAGGCCGAGCTGCTCAACACGGTCCTTGATGTCACGGGCCGCACGGAGCAAAGCCTCCCACGTCACTCCGGGGCCCGGGTCGAGATCGAACACCAAAGTATCGGGCTTCTCTACGTCTTCGATACGGCTGCCCCAGGGGTGAAATTCCAACACATTGAATTGCACCAGTTCGATCAGATGCTCTACCGTTTCAATGTAAAGGTAATCGGTTTCCCCTCCCTGTTTTTCGTTGATTGCAACCCGAGGCACACCTTTGGCGAAGCCCGAGTCTGGATGCTTTTGATAGAAGCATTGCTGCTCACGTCCCTCCGGGCAACGCAGCATGGAGAGTGGACGCCGACTCAGGTGCGGCAAAATCCACTCCCCTATATCGGCATAGTAGCGAGCCATATCCAGCTTGGTGAGGCCTTGCTCAGGAAACACCACCCGGTCTGGATGGGTGAGCTTTACGCCCTCCACACGCACTTCCTGTTTCTGTCGGCTTTTAACACTGCTCATAGTCTGCCCCCGCGTGACATCGGTTTACATTTGCATACGCCCGCCGGTTACACCGTAAATTTCCCCGGTAACAAAACTGGCATCCGTCGATGCGAGGAACACGAACACCGGTGCCAATTCAGCGGGTTGGGCTGGGCGACCAAACAGAGTATTACCGCCAAACTGCTCCACCTTTTTCTCTGGAAACGAAGCAGGAATCAAAGGTGTCCAAACCGGCCCGGGCGCTACAGCGTTGACTCGTACCCCGTGTTGCATGGCTTCCTTGGCCAATGAAAGCGTGAAGTTGGCAATCGCACCCTTCGTGGCCGAATACGGCAATAAACTCGGGTTTGGTTCGAAGGCTAGAATGGATGAGGTGTTGATGATGGAACCGCCGGGAGGGATATGTTTCAGCGCCGCACGGGAGAAATGAAAAAAGGATTCAATATTGGTCGCAAAGGCGTATGAAATCTCGTCGTCCGGAATGTCTTGGATGGACTCGTAAGATTGTTGAAAAGCCGCGTTATTGACCAATATGTCAAGCCGACCCAATTGCGTCACACATTCTTCAACGGCTTTGTCGCACCCTTCCCTGTTATTCGCCAGATCCATTTTCCTGGAAATGACCCGTTGGCCAGCGTCCCGCACCAGTCGCTCGGTTTCCCGCGCATCCTGTTCTTCTTCGAGATAGGTGAAGTAAATGTCCGCCCCTTCCCGAGCATAGGCGAGCGCCACTGCCCTGCCAATACCGCTGTCGCCGCCGGTGATCAATGCTGTTAATCCGCTGAGCCGCCCTCGTCCCACATAGGTGGTTTCGCCATGGTCCGGTGTGGGGGTCATGGGCTGTTCGGAACCAGGGAGATTCTGGTGCTGGGGCTCAAACTTCGGGCGGGAATAAAGCGTTCTGGGATCTTTCAATAATGGGTGATGCGCCGGTGTCATTTGCTGTGTCCTCCATTTTTACCCAAGGTTAAAAATGGATTCAAAGGCGATCAGCCAGGTTACCGCTTCAGGGACTACGCCTCTGCATCCAGTAACTTCTTACTTAAGTTTCGGAGCTCGCAGTTCAATACGGTACCTGAATACGCACCGGCTATCAGGTAGGCTCATCAAGGGTCGGCATGAACCCATCCATGGGGCCTGGACCGCATCATCCATGATGCGGACCACCCTTGATGAGCCTACCTGACATCCGGTGCTCACCTTTGCGAGCGAACTCCGAAACTCGAGTTCTTATTAGCCTTTAGGGTAGTCAGCTTTAGAGGGTCTGCAACCGTTCAGCATGTTTGGGTATCTATTTACCTAATTCATACGCAGCCTATGAAGGGCCCATTCAGAAGGTTTTCAGGCACCCAACATCGGTAGATGCTTAATTTTGTGATAGCGAAAAGCGAGCAGGAAACAGTGTTTAAGCGCAGCTATAGGGACTTTTTCATCCATCCTGAAAACAATTGCCCGGTTGCCTTCAAAATGAAGCAGGTCGCCATACAACTCCCGATACGTCTCCATCAGCCGTGTTTGGCAATGAACAAAGACCCGATAATGATCAGGGTCCGACGGTTTCCAATCGACTCTTATCGCGCTGCCGGTTTTGGTTTGAAAGCTGGGCTCTCCCCACTTCAAACTTTCGGTTATTTTTCCCAAATCGTGCTCAGCGGCAACACTGTACATCCATTCTCGAAGTTGCCGTAACTTAAGCGCAACCGGCGCGGGGTAAGACGACCATTTGCTCGGCAAATCACTCATTCCATTTACCTGTTCAAGTTCACTTCAGCACATAGCCGTTTGCTTTTAATACGGCCTCAAGCTTGGGAATGGCCGTGGGCCTCAGGACGTGCAATTTTTTAGCGCGATGAGCCTGACCTTGCAAGGTAAACGGGGAAATTAAGCAATATTGATCAAACCCATTTGTTGCAATACCTGGCTGATGCTCATCAGTACACAGATACTGATCACGACCGGCCGAATAAGTTTTGCACCGCCACTCACCATGGTATGGCTGCCGAGATAGGCACCCACCACCTGACCGGCCATCATTGCGATACCGATGGTCCATACCACTTGGCCACCGGCGGCAAAAAGTGCAAGTGACGCAATATTGGTCGTGAAGTTCAGCAGCTTGGCACGCACGGTGGCCGCCAGAAGTGTCTGCCCCCGAAAGGCTACGCCGCTGGCAGCAAAAAAGGAACCGGTGCCGGGACCAAGCACTCCGTCATAGAAACCGATAAGAGGAACCCAGGTAGCTCCCCAGGTGGTCTCCTTCATTCGGGCTTCAGCTTCCACTTCGCCCAGTTTGGGAGAGAAGAAATAATAGGCGGCCACGAGGATCAGCAATACAGGGATTACCCATTCCAGCCATCCGGTATCGATACGTTGCACCAGCCAGGTACCCAAACCGGCACCCAGCCCCGCCGCGATAACAAGCGGGATCAACTGCTTACCTTTGAGGTAACCTTTGAAATAAAGCGTGAGACTTGACGTGAGCGTACCGACAACGCCCTGACTTTTGTTGGTCGCCAACGCACTGACCGGTGGCACCCCGGCAAGCAGCAATGCCGGTAAGGCGATCAGTCCGCCGCCTCCTGCCAGGGTGTCGACCCAGCCCGCTAATACAGCGACAGAGAACATGACAAACAACAGCGTTAACGACCAATCCAGCTCCATTCGAGAGGCACTCCCACTCATTAAAGGCGGGCTATTGTGCCTGAAACATCCGATTGAATTAACCTCCGTAAAGAGGATTGATACTGACGTTTATTCCGTCAGCCTCGGCTTCAAGCCAACATTGCTAAGCTGTCGCCAGGCTTCTTCCGCCATGGTCCGGCTGGAAAAGCCACTGGCCAGCAAATGGTAGCGACGGTCCGTCTCGGACCAATTGACGCTGAGCGTGGGCGGTTGGTCGTTAATCGCCTGGTAGGCCTGGAACCACAGCAACTCCGGCGAGGTCATTCGTGCTATGACCGCCGCCGCGTTCGCCTGATGGTCAATTTCAACGCTGTAACCTGTGATTTCTTCACCGAGTAAATACACATAGGTGTCGCCAACAGGCAAAGTTATTCGGCTTTTCACCTCTGGATGGTGACCCCGCCGTTCAAGCCAGGCCTTCCATTCATCCAACTGTCGACGGTGTTCGAACTGGTCGAGATAGAGCCAGCCGCGTTGCTGGTTGGCTTCCCAGACCAAGCGTTGCCGCCCAGGCATGGTCAGGTTTCCGTTGGCCAACAACACGTCCCGATAGGCCGGCTCTTCCAACCAGGTACGGATCTGCCGTTGACTGACCGGCCCGATTACAAGGCTGTCGACATGGCTTTGTGCGTCGGTTTCCGCCTTGTTCATGGCTTTGGCATCCATAGACGGAGAAGCGCCAGGCAGGCTGTTCATGCGCCTGACCTCTTCGGGGCTGTATTGTGGCCCGACGACGTTCTCCCAGTTCGGAACCGAAGCAATTCGATTGGCCACCCGGCCACTACTGCCGATGACCTTACGCAAACGTCCTTCGACACCGCTGCGACGCAACTGACGCTGCCAGAAGTCAATGCGTTCCAGATTCGGGAACTCACCGATGAAGAACAACACGGGCCCCTGGATTTCCGCCTGGGCCAGAAATACCGGCAGCGGTTCCCGCTCATAGGCGACAGTATTGAAGAACTGACGTAAACCACGATACTCCAATGCCCGCACAGCCTGCTCCATGGATCTGAACTCGCCCAGTTGCAGCGTATAAGGTCCGGCGGGAAAACATTTGCAGACTTCGGAAAGTTCGACAATGGGCGGCAGGGACTGGGATAGGTGACCCGGCATGTATTGCGGCACATCGGGGTCAATGCTCGGGGATGGGTTCATCCGGTCCGCTTCCAGGGCGGCCTGCTCGGCGGCCAGCCTGGCCTGTTCGTCGCGTTCCAGCGGTGTGACATCGCCGCCGAACGTCATACGCACACCATATCGCCAACGCCATTGATTGGGCAGGCCATCGCTGTAGTAGCCTTGATAACCGGCATTGGCGAAGACCCGAAAGCGGGTGAATACCGGCACGCTGACGTCGGCGTCCAGACGGTATCCAGGCGTGAAGCGGTTCAGTGTCAGCTCGCCGCTGTCGTCTTCGATGCCATAACCGGCGAATATAACGCCGCCAATGGCCTGAAACCGGGCGCCTCTGTTGCCGCGTTGCCAGATCAGGCCGGTTTCGATCTGTCCGAACTGGTGCTGTTGGGTCTCATTCTCGAACTCGTATTCCAGTTCGCTGAGGTATCGGTAGCCGAGGTCCAACCCCCACTGAGGTGAAAACAGAGCTTGACCATGGGCGGCCACACCCCAGCCGTTACTGATATTGCTGCCCGCTGCGCCAAAATCGAGTCCGTATTCCACGGCATGGGCGCTGCCAGCCATGCCCAGCGCGGCATACAGAACAGCCTGGCTTGCCCGGCGGAGGCGCTTGAAAAGACTGAGGCGGCTAAACTTCATCGGTCATTCGCACACTTGGGATAGACGAATAGGTTATCGCCCAATGCGCGATAAAGTTTAGCTCTCGGGGTTTAAGTGAATGTCCAACACATACTTGCTGGCCTTGATGGGGACTTTGATGTCGTGCTCCCATAATTCTGCATCGAAGCTCTCTCTCGCCCAGTCCGCCAGGTCGTAAAACGGCTGACGACCGGGATCGGCGATCAGCACCTGACGCACCCCCGCTTTTTTGGCCCGTTTGAGGAGTTTCCACCAGTCGTCTCTGAGGCTGTCCCAAAAGCAGATATCCCCGCCAACCAGCGTATCGGCCATGGCCAGATCATCCTTCTTGAGCTGATCGAGCTTACGTTGCCAAAACACGGGTTTGTAGCCATTCAACGCACCGTGCAATTCCAGGTAGGGTTGTACGGAATCGTCAGCATCAATCGACAGGACGCGGGAGCCAAAGTGCTTCAATAAAAACAGGGTGGTCGGCCCCCAGCCGCAGCCGATATCGAAAACCACCCGATTCTTGGGAATAGGGTCGAGCAAGAGGTAATCCATAAGCACGAAGCTGGAATCCCAGACCTTGGTGCCGTGCAGGTTGGCTTCGCCGATGTCTTCTTTAATTTCTTTAATAAGAGGGTGACCCGGTTTAAGGAATCTCAGGTCATGGGCATTCAATTCGTGCTTCGCCAAGTAATCTCTCCCGCGCTTTGCTTGCTGGGTTTACCAGTGCTGGGAGAGTACCGGGTTCTCTCAATTCCTCAACCCTTTTATGCCGTCTTCAAAAGTGAGAACGTCACGCATGAATTGGAATGCCCACCTTGCGATAGACAAAACTCAATAACCAGGCGGGACCAATCAACAGGAACTGTATGTCCTTGAAAAAACTGGGTTTCCTGCCTTCGATTCTGTGACCTATGAACTGCCCGATCCAGGCGAGAACAAACAGGATAAGCGCGAAGGCCCAAAGAGGCAGCGCCAGCTCCGCCGCTTGATAGGTCATGATCAACCAGATCGAAAAACCGGAAATCACCGCCATCCCCAACATCAGCGTGATGGACAGACGCGCGTAGAACAGAATGCTGATAACGATCAGAAGAGAAGCCCCATTGAGCCAGGGGTTAGGCCCGAGACTGAGATGCCACAGCAGGGCGAGCACGCACCATAGAATGATGGGAACGCAGATCCAATGTATGAACTTATTGGTTCGGTTTTGATGGCTTTCGCCATATTCACTGAGCCATTGATCGATGTTTTTATCCAGCATAACGGTTACCTCTGTCTTTTTGTTGTTCTGCGAGTCGTCAGGAGGCCCGGTTTCCAGTCACCGGACAATCGCCTTCCATTCCTTTTATCCAATCCCGAACAAGCGCCACTCCCTCTTCATGCACCAGGCTTCGCCCCAGCTCGGGCATCATGGCGCCGGGGTCCCGGCTCATCAGTCGGTACACAAGAATGGAGTCATCCGGTCGCCCCGGATGAATGCCCCAGCGGTTCCCTCCTGTGCCCTGCCCCGCCGCAATGGGTGCTTTGCAGACCCCAAGGCGATTCAATGCCGTTACATCAGCCTGTAACCATAGGCCACTGGTGTCTCCCGCGCCATTGGGGCTGTGGCAATGTCCGCAGTTGATGTCAAGGTAGGCCCGGGCGCGGCTTTCAATGGGAACTTTCGGATCTTGCCAGTCAGGCGCGACGGAATGTAATTCCGCGGCTTCATCCAGCCAACCTCGAGCCTGCCAGGCCGCCTGTGCCTGGCGGTCAATAAAACGCAGGCGGGATGGCCCGATAGGTAGGGCTTGTTTTGAGCTAAAGGCAGTGGCATGGCAACCGATGCACTGGTTGGCATCTGGAACGGCATAGGTAAAAGCCTGGCGGCGTCCGTCCGGCTTAACCAGCGTCAACCCTGTCAGTGCCCCGGTGACCTCCCGTCTCGCCAGCCGCTGTTCGTCGTCCCAAACGTAGCTGATGGCTTTCCAACCGGACTCATAATGCACCAGCAATCGGGTTTCAAGCAGCCGATAGGTTTCAAGAGAGAGGCCCCCTTTCAATTCACGAGCGACGAAAGTGGTCTGAAGCACCTCTCCGGCCTCCTCACCCCTGGGGTAATAAAAAGTTTTACTGAAGATGGTTCCAACCGGGTAGCTCAGTGTGCCGTTTTCGTTGAGTTCTGACTTTTTGCCCTCCGGAATGTACAGCGTCCGCAGCTTGTGAGCGTAGTCGGTAAACAGCGGCGTATTCAGGTCGTAGACCTCGACCTGCTTAGACCAGACCAAATGCTCGCCCTGCCGTTGCACAATACCCCATTCAGCCAGATCGTCAGGGATTTGATCACTGGCATGCAGAGTTACCCGATCCTCCCCGCAGCCAGCCAGCCCGAAGACCATGAGCAGACATAACGTGCCACGAAATATACCTGGACGCATGGTTCAGGCCCCTTGCAGAACAACAGCGGGCAATTTGGGCAAGGCGCAGTCGTGCGGTGCTTTATCGGTGGATATGGCTTTGAAACCACCAGGAGCGTCCACATTGACCAAACCTGCATCACCGTTTTGGACGCAGATTCTCAATGCCTCCGGTATTTCACCATTCACCTGCTTGGCCGGGTCGTAATAGCCATCCCAGAGGATGTCCGGCAGTGAACCTCCCAGACCGAATTCGAGCACTTTAAGCGCTTTCAGTTCGAGGTGGTCCGGGCTTTTTCCTCCCCCTTCGAATTGGTTGTCATAGATGTAAATGGATTCCGGGTAAGGGTCGAAGCCATCGGCCTCATTGTCCGTTTCATAGTATCCGGTGGACTGGGCGGAAGAGATGATGACATTGGCGGTGTCATTGTCGCGGATCCGGTTATTGAAGATCTCGACTTCGTCGTTGGAGTTGATCACGACGCCCGAGCCTGCAGGCACACTGGCAACCGCCGCGCCTTCATGAGCGAAGTTACGGGTGTTATTGGCCACCACCTCGTTGTCATACACCCGGGTGCCACGACCGGGAATCGGCAGGTTGGGCATGTTGAACACGAGGATTCCACCGGTGTTATTCGTCGTCAGATTACCGTAGACATCCGCACCCTGAGTATTCTCGATCTCTATACCGGCCACGTTGTACTCGGCCCGATTATTACGAACCACCACGTTGCGACTTTGGCCGACATAAATTCCGGCATCGGATGCGCCGATGGCAACGGAATCTTCGATTAGGGTATTCTCCGTCTGCACCGGGTATATTCCATAGGCTCCATTCTTGCTGTCCGGGCCTCCGGTCCATTCCACGCGAAGCCGTCGTATGGTGACATTCCGGCCTTCATTGACTTTAAGCCCATCGCCTTTGGCATCTTCTATGGCCAGGTCTTCGATGGTGAAATCATTACCACTGACGAACAGCCCTTCCGCCCCCTGAACCTGGTTTCTGAAAGAGAGTATGGTTTGATCCATGCCCTGCCCTCTCAACGTAATGCCGTGCTGGGATAAAGTCAGACCCCGGTTGAAATGAAAGGTGCCAGCCGGGATTTCAATCACGTCGCCGGGCTTTGCTTCAATCAACTGAGTCATCAAGGTCTTCTGATAGCTTTCAGACGTAGCCTCCGGTTCGACTTCCTGACCACAACCAACCAGAAGCACAGAGCACAGACTCACCCATGGGAGCTGTTTTTTTATTGTTATCGCTAGTGTCATGATGGCCTCTCCTGTTCCGCTGCGCATCACTTAACCACAGCCGATCGAACACAGCTTCACAAAGCCTGAAAATCGCTTTGCAATTCTTTAAAAAAGGCTCTGTTGTGCGGGCTTAAGAGGAGCTTAGACGGACCGGCGATACTGGCTGGGAGTGGTTTTCAGATGCTCTTTGAAAACGCGATTGAATGAACTGACAGAACGAAAACCCATATCGAGGGCAATGACAGTGATCGGCTCCTCCGGGTTCTCTTTCAAGCGTTGGCAGGCATCGACCAGGCGATAGTGATTAACGAAGTCAGGAAAGTTACGGAAGCCCATTTGTTCATTGATCAGTTGTCGAACTTTATAGTCCGGCATGCGAATAGCCCGGGCAAAGGCCGACAGGGTGAGCCCCTCCTGGCGATAAAGGCCGTCCGTTATGGCCTGCCGCAAAATGCTGGCGTC
Organism: uncultured Saccharospirillum sp.; assembly: GCA_965652395.1. GTDB lineage: Bacteria > Pseudomonadota > Gammaproteobacteria > Pseudomonadales > Natronospirillaceae > Saccharospirillum. The sequence goes on from CBFGUW010000008.1 coordinate 89,358, forward strand.
GGGAGAAGTGAATGTGGGTTTAGCATCAGGACGGGCATCCGGTTGGGGCTGACCCGCCAAGGTACCGAACAGTACTCCAGAGCGAGCCGTCATTAACAGCAGCCCCACCAGCAGGAGCGCCGCATTGGCAAACACCAGTTTCCCAACCAAAGCAGCCTCAAGCCATTGGTCCAATAGTACTTGGGCGAGGATGACCGAACCGGCCAACCCCGTTACCCACCCTCGAAGTTGGCGGCGGGATTGCACCAGGTCTTCTTGCCAATGCAAGGCCACCATGGCCAGTCCATGCAGGATCAGCAGGTATTCAACACTTTGGGGGAGCCCCACCAACAACCAGTGAAGGCTTTTGGAAATTTCGATTGGAAACAACCAGAATCGAAGGGCGGGGAAAAGTACGGTATAGGCGGCGAGCAGGAACCCGATTCGAAACCGATGGGGTCGGTCGGTAAACGCTTCGATGCACAACCACCAGAACAAAGCCGGAATAGCCGTCCTGATGCTTTGGGTCACCAATTGAAACGAACCTTGCACCAAAGGGTGGACTAAAAAAGCGGCTACGGCGAACATCAAAAACGCATAGCTCCAGGCCACTCTTTCACGGGGAAAGCTGGAAACAATAACCAGGGCCTGAATCAAAACCAGGCTGACACCAAAACCACTTAACCAATAAGTCACGGCAACCCAACTATTGACCAGGGACAGCCATTCAGTCTACACCGGGGCAAAGAGTTCCCGAAAGCCGGTTTAAAACAACAGGAAGGTATTTTTTGAGTGCGAACCGCCTTACCCGGTGACTAAACCAGGCAATGGCCGTTGCTTTGGAAAGGCCTGGCTGGCATCGCATTGCAACGCCAGCCATTCACTTCATCCATTAACCCAGGTGGTGAGCCCGGGCCTGCGTCAACTGGAACTCAGTTGTCGCTTAGAACCGCAACACCTTTCAGTGACAATTCTTCCCGTACTTCGGGGCGAGCCAGACGGTCCAGAGTGGTGTGGTTGCCACGACGACGAGTCTTGTGCTTGCTCACTGCGCCCAAAAAGGCCAGAAAGGATTTCTTTGCGGGTTCTTTCTTCTCCATTACGTTCACCTTGGGATCATCATTCTGATGGTTAGTACCCTTATTACCAGCAGATGGGTCAGTTTTCTCTGGGTACATGATTACTCTAATCTCACTCCTGTATAAAATCTGTACATATATTCGACAAACATTTATAACTTTTGATCCATAATAGTGGCCGATTACTTCACCAGGTCGCATTTGGACCAAAATTGTCGGTAATTTGTAGACAATTACCCTGGCGCAATCCCCCGCTTCATGGGCGATGAGACAAAACACCTTTGGCAACCCAAATTGTTGACAAAAATGACGGTAATTCGGGATCTACCAAACCCATTATAGGCCTTGGGGCTGAGGTAGGTTTTTCAAGTTAGTAGGGGATTTTTTGCGAAATCGTCTGGAAGTGTAGGCAAACCCCGGAAAAGCCTCAGAGACGAGACTTAGAAGATCCCAGAGGCTTAGGTTGGCCGAATAATAAGAGGGAAGGCCGACGGCCGTAAGCCGCCGACAGGCAGGGATTGTTAATGGCGCGTCTTGTTCTTACCCAGATCACTCACCAGTGTTTCAATCATACGATCGAACAAAGGCGCTTGGTCAAGCGGTCGGAAAGTGTCGTCGCGGATCGCCATGGCGAGGCCGATACCAGAGCGCTCGGCAATTTTCTCGCCTTTATAATCCGTAAATATGAACTTGCTGCCCGAACCCAAAATGCATGAAAGACAGCCGCGCTGGGTCTTTCCTTCCTTGAGTTCGATATCGAACCAGCACTCAGTCTGTAACTGCTCAACCACATCCATGTAATACGTCAGGTCGGCCGGTTTGTGCTGAATCACCGGCTCATCCACCGGCAGAGGCTGCGGCTCTTCGACGATGGCCTCTGCCTTACGGGAACGCTCCTCGAAGGCATCCAACCGAGACTGGGCCTCCCAGACGTCTTCACTGAGCTTTTGTTGGTTACCCGCATGAACGGTTTCGATTCCCGCGATCAAACGATCACGCTCCTCTTCTCCGACACCAAGCGCCTTGAGACCGTTACGCAAACCCGACAACAAGCTGGGGACCACTTTGTTAAAGCGGGTGCCTTCCGTCAGTTGCACATTGGGCTGAATGCTCCACATCAACTCCCGGGCAATGCGGGCACTGGTTTTCCAGGCCTTGCCTTCGCCCTGGGTTTTCAGAATGCCTTTCATCAACCGGTACCAATGACGCTGCAACAAGGTAAGCACAGGCGTCGGTGGCACTTCATCCTTCAATAAGGTTTGGATGAACAGGTGGGCCCTATCCTGATTCTCGTGTGCTTCGAGCTTGGCGGCTTCTTCGGTCTGCAACACCGCAAGCCGGGCTGATTGAAGCGCCTCGTACTCTTCCTTCAATGCCATGAACTCGTCGAGAGCCGCATCGAACATGGTCAGATCGGTTTCGAAATCCCGGTTAAGACGGGTAACAATGGTTTCCATGCCTTCCAACAGGATATCGTCTTCGATCTCAGTGGTAGGCTCCCATCCGGTGGCCGCCTTCGCCATACGGTTCAACAGGCGACGGGCCGAATGGTCCGCATTGGTAAAGAAGCTTTTATCGAGCAGCGCCACTTTGATGATGGGTATCTGCATCCGGGCCATCAACTGTTTCATGTGGGGCGACAGGTACTGGTCATCCAGGATGTATTCGAACAGCATCGCGACCAAAGAAATGGTACCGGCGTCTTCGGTGCCACGGGCTTCGGTGGTAATGGCCTGCGCCTGGGATTGGGCCCAGGTTTTAAGTGCGGCGACATCGGTCGTGGCCGGAGCAACCTGGGTCTGAATCTGGCTGAGGGTGCCCAGCAGATGCTGCAATGCTCCGGCATCGACGGTGACACCGCCGCCAACATTGGGGGAGCCAACACCACTACCGATAGGACCGCCGACGCTTCCGCCCACAGTGCCACCGACATAACCGCCCCCACCTTGGCCCCCTCTATAGTTTCCAAATGGCAGGCCGGAGAGCGCCTTCTGAGCCAGCATTTGACCCAATTGCTCGAAGGTCTCAGGGTTTACCGGGGCATCGGCGCGGGCGTTCATTAACTTCAAATTGGGAAGAATGCCTTCGTCCACCAGCCAGCGATTTGAGGATTGGTAATAGACGGTTAATTGAGCGCAGGCCTTTTGATCGAACAGGCGGAACAACATCAGGATCGTTTTCAGCGGGCACTGCAACTGCCCCAGAGCATCGAAGACCACCTTGCCGAAATCCTGGGCATTGAACGGTGTCTCCTCGTCTTTCAGGTCGCGCTGCTGGGTCAATATTCCCAACCGTTCGCGGAACGCCAGCCATTCATTACCGGAACGCTCCATCACCCGATTGGCAAAGCTGTCGATGGCGAGCCCTCGCTCAAGGGTATCGTCTTCCATCAAGGAGAGCTCATCAATCGAGACCGATCGAACGGACTTACTGGGCCGGTAATAGCCGTTTATTTGCCGATCGATCAATTGGTCCATTTCTTTCAGAATGGTTTCGCGAATGGCATCTTTCTCAAGCCGGAGCGCGCGAAGGTGCTCGAAATAAGCACTGGACTCCATGCCATCGCGGGTTTTTTCCGCCCACTGAAACAGAAAGTCATCCGCTGCTGTGAAGTAGCCGTCAAGCAGTTGCGGCAGTTGATCGAGAAAACGACGTGACAGCGCCTTCAAACGTTGTTCATCACGCTTGGGAGGGACCTTGGCGATATGGTCCCTCAGCTGAGTTACCTTGGCAGTTGTCATGATGCAGTCTCAATGTCTATTAACCGGAACAGCCGGATGGTAGACAATTCACGCACTAAATTCCGGACTTACTTCACTTTTGCGTCATTTAACTGAACCAATGTGAAAAATTGCGGATCAATTCACACTTTACCCCGGATACTAATCGACTGATCAGTCAAATTAATGTCACCTTGGTTTTTCACCGGGTAATGCACCAGAAGACTGGCGGCGATCAATACCACGGCGCCCACCATCTGCAACGGTGTCAGCGCGAATCCGAGGAAGACCCAATTCACCAGACCGGCGGCCACCGGAAAGCACATTTCCGAGAGTGCACTGTGGCGGGAGGCAATGCGCTTAAGCCCCCGGTAATAAAACGCCATACCCAGTAACCCGGAAATAAGCACCATTGCGGCGATCCATCCCAATTGCCCGGGAGTCACCCGGTTCACGTCCGGGGCCGAAACGAGAAGCCAGGGCAGAAGCACCAGAAAACCCAACGCAAACCGGCCACTCATAATACTTCCGGTGCTGTGCCCTCTTTGGCTGAGCTGCTTGCCAAACACAGTACTGGCGCCCCAACTGACGACCGCAACCAAAGTGAGCGCGTAGCCAGTGAGTTTGGCTTCGACTCCCGGCTGATAGAACCATGCCTGCTGTTGCAGTAAAGGTCCGAGATCCTCGCAGATCAGCAGCAGACTGCCGACGATGCAGGCGGCCAGATATACCAGAAAGCCCCGGCTGATACGTTCGCCGAGCACCAGTGCCGATAAGCTGACCGCGACGAGGGGCTGCAGCTTTTGCAGCAGAATCACCAGCGTTGGGTTCATCAGACTGAAGGCTTGGGTAAAGGTCAGCGTCCCAATGGCTGAGCCCAACCCACCAATGACGACCAACGCCGGCCAGTCACTTTTCCGAAAGGACCAGAGTTTGAACCCCAGAACCCGGCTGAGCATAAACATCATAACCAGCAGGATGGCGTGCTCTATAAAGACAAGATGAACCGTGGAGATCCCGGCTTCCAGCAAGGGGTAACGGATCAGCGTATCCAGTGCCCATAACAGGCAGGCGAGTAAGACGTAGAAGGTTCCTGTCACGATACATTCCTCTAAGTGACAGGGCTTGGCTTGTGCAGAAAGGTGGATCGCACACAATAACCCGCCCGACAGCTGGCAACAGCGGTCGGGATACAGGCATTATTCCCCCTACGAAGACATGGCCAATAGCCATGCCACCCGAAAGGGAGCGCGGTCAACTTCTTTCATCCGGACTATCACCGTCGGCTCAGGATTCTGACCTGATCTGCTTGACCCTGCTGTGATATCACACCAGGCGCTCGTGGGCTCTGTTGGACAGGGCACCCGCCCCGCAACACTACCACCGGTGGGGACTTTCACCCCGCCCTGAAGTCGATTTGAGCGGGGAATCATACGCCTGGAATCCAGGCCGGGCAATGCCATGAGTCACGCCCAGGCGACCGCTCCATGGTTGTCGAACGCCAGCGGGACCAGCCCGGAACGACTCCCGCCTCCCGCCAGATCCGTTTCATTCCACTGGCCATAACCATTCCCGGCCCACAGTCTGTCTCCATTTCGGGCCAGGGCGGCGACATCCCTCATTGGCTCTAAAGTGACGGGGGCATCCGCCCGCCAATGCATCAAATGGTGCCCCTTGGGAGAGCTGACGGTAACCCCGCCCGGGTAACACACCACACTGGCGATGTAATTGCTCATTTGGAGCCATTGCCAGGGTTCAGCGGCCATTGGCTGCCATTGAGGGGCGGACCAGGACACCCGGTAAACCAACGGGTCGGCGACCTGGTCTGGTCCGTAGTATTGCAGGCCGACGTAGACCCAGTCTTCATCGGCCGCCAAATGGCGGACGCTGAAACCGGGCCCGGGTGCCGGCAATTCGGCTCTGATGTTCCCGGTGGAATCGAGCAGCAGCAGAGAGCTGGCAAAGGGGCTGTCCGCATCACGGGCACCCTTGCCCAACCCGCCTATAGCCACCGCCAGGCCTTCACCTTTGGGATGGGCGATAACTTCGTGAATGCCAATACCGGGCAGTTCCAACATGCCCTCCCAGGCGGCTCGGGTGGCGGACCAGACGCCCAATCGAGACTGACCAGCCGCCGTTCCCAGGGACACAAAACAGTCACTGCCCTGCCAGCAGCCATGGCCGATGATGAAATGGTCGGCGGGCGGAGCCAGCCATTCGACCATTTCACCCGTAGCAGGACTGAAGACTCCAGCCCATTCACCAGGGCGACGGGCAAAAACGAGCGCTCTGTCCAAGTCGTTTGATACGGCCAAACCATGACCTCGTCCGGGCAGCGGCCCTTTATAGACCAGGCCCACTTCAGCGGACAGCCCGGCTAACCAATAATCCCCCTCAGCATCACGCCCGGTACTGACCCATAGCGGCGCCTTTTGATTGGCAGCTCGAACCCAGGGAGTCAGCAATGCGGCGCCGGACAGCGCTATAAAGGTGCGTCGATCAATCACCATCTTGGTTGTTAAACCCTATAAGAATGGAATAAGTAGTCGCGACTTCCTTGCTCAGCCACTGTTCCACGGCGCGATTGACCTGACGAATCCGCTCACTCAACGCCCAGGCTTGGTCAGCCTGTTCCGGCCACCCTTCCGGTAGGGAATCCGCCAGTACCAGCAATTCCCCACGCAGAACTTCGGCGCGTTCATTCATGCGATCATCAGGCAAATTGTTGGTCAACACAGCAATGCGACCCGCCAGATCGCCCAAACCACCACGAATAAAACGAATCGACTCGCCGGTCTGTGGCAAATCGCCCATATGGGGTCGATAACGCCCCCCTTTCTCAGCGATCACTTCCCGAAGACGCTGGTTCAACAAACTGGCCTGGGCATAAAGATCGTTGGCGGCGACTGTCAGCGCCCGATCTTCCGGTTGAAGGCGGTCAGGCATGGCCTCCACGATCTGGCTGACATAGGCTTGATAGTGCTTGCTCCAATCCATAAGGAACTGACATTCCGGCTGTTCCCGGGCAAGCATCCAATCCACAGCCTGAATCCCCTGCCCCGCTATACTCAACCCCTGATACTCGCCTCGGAGCCTTTCCTGGGTGTGGGTTTCCATCTGACGGGCAACAACGCCCCGGCTATCCGGCCAGAAAGCGACTCGATACCCAAGCCCCAATTCATCGATGGCCGCAGGGTGCTGACTGGCAACGGCTCCCCAGCTTTCGGCCAACTTCCGCCATGACGCCATCAGCTCCGCTTTTTGCAGGATTTGTGACTCCGACCGGCATTGTTCCTTTAACACCTCAACAAAGGCGTTTGTTTGAGCTTGCCAGGCCAGTACGCTCTCTTTTTGTACCTGGGCCCAGTCGTCGGCGATATCCGCCTGGGCCAGAGTCGCAAGACAGCTGGTCAATATGAAAGGTAACACTCTCATTGTTATCCTCGGTCTGCGTCAAAGTGAATTCAGGAAAGCCAATAAAGCATTCAAGTCGGCTTCATTCAGGTTTTCGATCTGTTGTCGGCTCTCTTCCGCTTCACCGCCATGCCATAGAATGGCTTCCAATACCGAACGGGCGCGACCATCATGCAACAGTTCCTGATGGCCATTGACCGCCGGTATCAGCCCCAACCCCCAAAGCGGCGGGGTACGCCATTCTCGACCGGTGGCTTCGAATTCGGACCGGTTGTCAGCAAGTCCCGGACCCATATCGTGCAGGAGCAGATCGGTAAAAGGATGAATGATTTGATGAGCCAAGGCCTGGCTATGCAAGGAAGGCGCGGTCACGACCTTACTGAGGTGACAGCCTGCACAGCCACTTTGCTCGAACACCACTTCGCCCCGCTGTACCAGAGGGCTTTCACTGTCCCGCTGAGCAGGCACACCCAAGTGGGCGCTGTAAAAGGTGACATGATCGAGTAACTCATCACGGATTTCCGGCAAACCACCCTGAGGCCATTCAGAGCACAAGGTTTGTCGAGGGGTGCAGTTCTCGGTCGGGAACAGGCCCGACGTAATACCCAGGTCTCCGTTAAATGCGGCCGCATTCTGCTGTCTTAAATTAGGCTGACCGGCCTTCCAACCGAAGCGCCCCAGCACCAAGGTCTGAGTGGCCTGATCCCAGACCCGGTTCGGCCGACCGGATATGCCGTCCCCATCGCTGTCGTCCGGATCCGCCCGGGCGAGTATATCGGCTTCGGGAATGGCTTCTAGCAGTCCCAGTCCTATCATCGCAGGCGCCACGCGAATGGAGACGCGAAGATTATCCGCCATCGGCCCGTGATTCAGTTCGGTGAAGGTCGGTATCGGCTTGCGCAGCGAGACTTCACGGCCACTGGCTAAAGTTAGGGTTTCTTCTTCAAAATCGATACGAAAGCGCCCTTCCGGTTTGCCCCCCGGAATGCTGACGTCCTGAAATTGGTCACCATAAACCGGGTCTGGCACCACCCCGAGGCGCTGCAGAATGTCGGTGGGTGTTTCCGGTGTAGAGGGTACGCTCAGCCGAATCAACATGGAAACGTTGTTGTCGGATTCGTTTTCCGGTAGATGCCCTCGCCCATCCTTGATGTGGCAGTTCTGACAGGCATTGGTGTTGAACAACGGGCCCAGTCCGTCACGTGCCGTGGTGGTGGCCGGAGCAGGCACCCAGGGGTTTCGGAAAAAGCTGTTACCCACACTGAAATCGAGCCGTTGCTCGAAAGAGAGATTCGCGGCCGGCAAAGAAAAGGCGTTCACACCTTTGGCATACACAGTGGTATCACCGCCGGTCTTTGGCAGTTCCGCCACAGCGGTGCCGGATACTCCACCGATCAGGAAGACCAGGAGACTGACTTTGGTCAGTCGTTGAATAAAGCTACTGCGCATTGGGTTTCCACGAAAAGCAAAATGCCCGTCACAGGGGACGGGCGAAGAAACCGAGACAACCGATGTCACGGGTTGGGAAGCGGACGATCAACCGGCAAGGCCAATGCCGTTTCCGCATCACTTTTTTTCAAATCAGAACGCGTGGTCGGCATTGTCCGGGTTCAGTTGATCGATCCCCATGGCCAGGGCTATGTCCTCGATCACCCGTGCCTCGGCCACCAGCGATTCAATGGCAGAATTAATCAGGGCGTGACCTTCGGCGTTTTCCATCGCGATCAATTGATCAAAATGAACATTGTCCTTCTCGGCCGAGTCCACCAGTTTTTGCAACGCAGCTTCGGTGTCCGCGAAAATCTTATCCGCCCGTTCGGCTAGCTCCGGATTTTCATCCTTCAAATAACCGCGAATGGAAGCACCTCCACCGAAACGGCCGAACTTACCGTAGTAAACGTTGCGAATGCCCTGAGCATTATAAAAGTGAGAATTGTGGGTGTTGTCGGAGAAGCAATCGTGCTCGTCTTCGGTGGAGAACGCGGACAAAGCCACCTTCATGCGTTCGCCCGCCAGCTCACCCAACGCCAGGCTGCCCATGCCGTAGAAAACTCGACGCAGAGCGTTGTCGGTTGGTTCACTCAACAAAGTGGTGCGGTAGTTGTCAGCCTGCCCTTCTTCCCACTGCGCGACCATCCATTCCAGATCCTGAACGAGAAGATCCGAAGCGGTGGACAAATAAGCGCGGCGGCGGTCGCAGTGGCCGTGAGTGCAGTTTTCACCGGTGAGGTAATCGGTATAAGGGCGCTCACCCGCTCCCGGTTCGGTTCCGTTCAGATCCTGCCCCCACAAGAGGAACTCAATGGCGTGGTATCCGGTCGCCACGTTGGCTTCCGAACCACCCAGTTCATTCAAAGAGGCCAGCAGCTCCGGTGTGAATTCTGTCGCATCCAGTACTTCGCCGCCCACCTGCACTTCAGTGTTCGCCACCAGATTGGCGGTCGCGCCCGGGTTGCCAATCTCATAGATATAGCTGGTGTCGACGTAATCGATCAGGCCTTCATCCAAAGGCCAGGCATTCAACTGGCCTTCCCAATCGTCGACCACTGGATTGCCGAAACGGAACACTTCGGACTGCTGATAATCCTCACGGGCACGCAACCAGGCCGAGCGGGCTTTTTCCAGGGTTCCCTCGGAGGGGTTCTCCAGAAAGTCTTCAATTTTGCTGTCCAGCTTCCGGGCCGACTTGAGGGAAGCGGTGAAGGTTTCCAGTGCGACATCGGCGTATTGTTCGACGATGGCCTCTTTTGTGGGGGCGGCCGCCAGGGCGCTGGTACCGAAGGCGACTATAACCAATCCAGTGGTGAGCTGGCGCAGCATATTGAATTCTCCTGTTTCAATCGAAGTGATAAAGCAGATCGCGAAGGCTAATGCAAAGGATAATAATTATCAACTACAAATAAGCGATTTCATGCGACTTCGACATAGCCCATCAGCCCCGTTTTCAAATGCTCGATCACATGGCAGTGGTACATCCAACGGCCGGGGTTATCCGCCACGAAAGCGGCTCGCACCCTTTCATTCTTTCCGAGCAATACGGTGTCGGTGTGGAAGGGCGTAATAGCACGTTTGTCCGAATCCAGGACGGTGAAGGTGTGTCCGTGCAGGTGGATGGGATGATGGTACTGGGTGAGGTTCTCCAGATCGAAAATGTAGGTCCGTCCGCGTTCAAGCCGCGCCAACGGCTCAGGGATATCGCCCTGGCTCATGCCTTCCCAGGCTTTTCGGTTGATGGTCCAGAATACCCGGTTCACTTCACCGTTATGATTGACGGGCACGATGGAGGCATCCCATTCAAAGACGAATGGCAGGGTTTCGGCATTGGCAAGGTCAGGCTCGGGAATCGGATTCAGTGGCAGACTTGGCAAGGACGCCCTTCCTAAATGGCCCGCCGCACTGGTCAGGCTAACCAAGGGTTGCCCCTGGTGCATCAACCTGAGGGTTTCACCCTTACCAGGGGCTATGAAACCAATATCCAATCGCATACCCGGCCCCATCGCATGTTCGGTCAACAGCGGGGATTGCGCCACCGGATTGCCATCGATGGCGAGAATTCGTGCCTCCGGGTCGGATGAGGTAATGTGGTAGGTAAGCGTGTTGTCCAGATTCGCCAACCGAAGGCGCACGGCCCCTCCCGCCGGAACGTCATAATCCGGATTTTGCAGCCCATTGACGGTCAGCAGTTGTCCCGGCGTTCCCATACGGGCGGTATAGCGCGGACGTGACAATAGGTCGAAGGAGCCATCAGGACGGACATGCCAGTTCTTCAGACCGAGTACAATCTCCGAATCAAAACCAGGGTCTTCCACTTCCTCGACAATCAACACCCCCACCAGCCCCTTACCCAACTGCTCAACGCTATTCATGTGAGGGTGGTACCAGAAAGTACCGGCATCCGGCGGGGTAAACTCATAAATAAAAGTCTCGCCCGGACCAATCGGACGCTGGCTCAGAAAAGGCACGCCATCCATTTCGATCGGAATACGCAGCCCATGCCAATGGATGGTGGTTGGCTCCGCAAGCCGGTTGGTGACACTGATCCGCACGGGCTGATGCTGACGAACCCGCAACACTGGCGCAGGATACCCGCCATTGAAACACCAGGCCGGGGTGGTGGTGCCCTCAATCAGACTGATATCCGTCGGCTCCACCACCAGGGCATGGTCCACCCTTTCCGGTGTACTCTCAGCCAAAACCACTCGAGGCATTTGACTGGCTGCTGCCAACGCCAAACTGCTGTACAAGAAATGACGCCGAGTCAAAAGCATCCAACCCCTCACTTTATTAATTTAAATACCTCGCACTATGATAATCATTATCAGTTGGTTTTTGTTGATCGACAGCAATAGAAACACTTACTCTGGCTCGCCCGACGTTACAGTTTGATACTTGCCGCCCCACCCCGCTCCTCGCTTAAATGCCACTCCAAGCATTAACAGTCAGGAATGTTTCGATGGCGAACCACCCTATTCGCACTGGTCTGATCGGTTACGGCTTGTCCGGCCGGGTTTTCCATGCCCCCTTTATCCATTGGTTGGACGATTTTGAACTGACCCGGGTTAACAGCCGCAGTCCCGAGACTGTGCTCGAACGCTATCCCGAGACAGAAGTGATCGCAGACACCCAGGCATTGATCGAAGCCGACGACCTGGACCTGATCGTCATCACAGCCCCAAACGACCTGCATTACCCTCTGGCTAAAGCCGCCCTGGAGGCAGGCAAGCACGTACTGTTGGAAAAACCGGCGGTAACCAGACTCGCCTGGATGGAGGAACTGAGTCAGTTGGCGAAAGCGCGACGGAAAGTGGTAACGGCCTATCAGAACCGTCGTTACGACGGGGATTTCCTGTATCTGAAACAGTTGATCGAAGAGAAAACGCTGGGCGCTCTGAGACACCTCGACTCCCGTTTCGATCGGTTCCGCCCTAAGCCGCAACAACGCTGGCGCGAACAACCGGGTGAAGGCACGGGAATATTTTGGGATCTCGGCCCCCATCTCATCGACCAGGCGCTTACCCTGCTGGGCGAGCCCCTAGCGCTGACCGCCGATCTGCAAACACTGCGCTCCGGGGGTGAAACAGTGGATTGGTTCGACCTGAAACTCCACTACGACCAGCTCGAAGTGACACTGGCGTCCACACCTTTCGAAGCTGGCACCATGCGACGCTTCAACGCCCGGTTTGAAAACGGAAGCTGGCGCTGCACTGGCATGGACCCTCAAGAGGAGGCGCTGAGAGCCGACCAGATGCCCTGGCACAGGGATTACCCCAACCGGGGTGCCGCCCAAACAGGAAACCGCTTTGTCGCGGCCGAAAACGGCATTATGGAGGCGGATGGAACACCCGAAAGCGGCCATTACGCCAACTTTTATCGACAACTGGCCGAGGCCATCCGGGGTGCGGGTTCGGCCCCTGTGTCAGCAAAAGAGGCTTGTGCCGTCATTTACACCTTGGAGTTGGCGGAGGAATCCAGCCGACGAGGCTGCCGACTGGACTGGAACTACCGCGGGTAAACCGCTTAGAAGCGCGCGGAAAGTTCCTCCAAAATCGCTGGGTCGTCAATGGTGGACGGCACCTGATACTGTTCACCATTAGCCATTTGCCTGAGCGTGCGGCGCAGTATTTTTCCCGAGCGGGTCTTGGGCAGCCGATCGACCACCAAGGCTTTTCGAAAGCAGGCGATGGCGCCGATTTGTTTGCGAACCATGGCAACCAGTTCGGATTCAAGCACCTCCGGCTCACACAGCTGGCCATCCTTCAAAACCACCAACCCCAAAGGCACCTGCCCTTTCAAATCATCCTGAACACCAAAAACGGCACATTCGGCAACCGCCGGATGACTGGCCACCACCGCTTCCATTTCTCCGGTGGACAGGCGATGTCCCGCTACATTGATCACGTCATCGACGCGCCCCATGATGAATAAATACCCCTCCTCATCGAGATAACCGCCATCGCCGGTCAGGTAATAACCGGGGTAAGCGGATAGATAAGCATTCTGGAAACGGGCGTTGTCTCCCCAGATGGTGGGCAGGCATCCCGGTGGCAGCGGCAGCTTGATGCAAACGGCCCCCTGTTCGTTGGCCGCGCAGGAATCACCGGCCGGATCGAGAATGGCCACCTGGAAACCCGGCGTCGGCACAGTGGCAGAACCGGCTTTTTCGGGCATCTCTTCCAGACCCACGGGGTTGCAGGCGATGGCCCATCCGGTTTCGGTTTGCCACCAGTGATCCAGCACGGGCAGTCCGGTGCGCTCCTTCAACCAGTCATAGGTGGGCGGATCCAGTCGTTCGCCTGCCAAAAAAAGCCGCTGCAGGGAGGACAGGTCGTATTGCTGCAACAGCTCACCGTCGGGGTCTTCTTTCTTGACCGCTCGAAAGGCCGTGGGTGCTGTGAAGAGCGCATTCACGCCGTGCTGAGCCACAACCCGCCAGAATGCTCCGGCATCCGGTGTCCGAACCGGTTTGCCTTCATACAGAACCGTGGTGCAGCCATAGATCAACGGTCCATAAACGATATAGGAATGACCAACGACCCAGCCGACATCGGATGCCGCCCAGAACACCTGACCGGGCTTCATGCCGTATACGACATCCATGCTGTAGTGCATGGCAACGGCGTGACCACCATTGTCCCGAACCACGCCCTTGGGTTTGCCGGTGGTGCCGGAGGTATAGAGGATGTAGAGCGGGTCGGTGGCACTCACCGTCACGCAGGAGGCCGGTTCGGCCTGAGCCTCAAGCTTGGCCCAATCATGGTCGCGTCCCGGCAGCAAATCGGCAGCTACCTGCGGCCGCTGAAAGATAATCGCGGCTTCCGGTTTATGGCGGGCCAGGGCCCAGGCTTCATCAAGCAGAGGCTTGTAGGGAATGACTTTGTCGACCTCTACACCACAGGAAGCTGACAACACCACCTTGGGCCGGGCATCATCGATTCGCACCGCGAGCTCGGGGGCGGCAAAGCCACCGAACACCACAGAGTGAATCGCCCCCAGCCGGGCACAGGCCAGCATACCAATCACGGCCTCGGGGACCATGGGCATATAAATGACCACTCGGTCGCCCTGACTGACACCCAACCCACGGAGCATACCGGCAGCCCGTTCGACGCAGTTCAGCAATTCACGGTAGCTGTAGCTGCGCTGGGTTCCGGTAACCGGGGAATCGTATATCAGGGCTGGTTGATCACCCCGCCCTGCCTCGATATGCACGTCCAAAGCAAGCCAGGCGGTATTGAGTTCGCCATCCGAAAACCAGCGATTGAGCCCCTGGTCATCTTCTTCGGCAACTCGGGTGGGTTGTTTGAACCAACGAATGCGCTTGGCCTGCTGTAACCAGAATTCATTCGGCTCGGCACAGGCCTGCTGGTAGGTTGTTCGGTAATCGGTAGGCTTCGTGGCGGACTGTGAGTAGGTCATGGAGCATCTCTCCGATCGGATGTTATTGTTTTTCCGCACCAGTGTCCGCAAACCTACTTCACCGTACCACTAGACCATAGGCTAACGAGTGGCTCAGAGTCTCCCCGGGGAACTCTGGCGCCGAATCCGGCTCATACCCTAACTGGTTTTAACAACGACAGGAGAAGCCGTATGACCAGGATCGCATGCTTGTTACTGCTCTGTTGGATGCCTGTACTACCCGCGCTCGCTCTTGAATGGCACAGCGCCGAACGCCCGCCTGCCGTCATTGAGTTGTTCACTTCCGAAGGCTGCAGCAGTTGCCCACCGGCGGATCGGTGGCTGTCAGGTTTCAAAAATCATCCCGGGTTATTTTCAGAGGTTATCCCGATGGCGTTTCACGTCGGCTACTGGGATTGGATCGGCTGGGAGGATCGCTTTGCCCAGCCCGGCTTCAGTGCCCGCCAAACGGCTTACGTACAGGCAGGGGTACTCAGCCAGCGGTACACGCCGGGCATCATGGTCAACAGTCAGGAATTCAGACAGTGGTTTAGCGGCCAGCGCCAGGTATCCGCACCACTGGAAGCCCGTGGGCGGCTTTCCGTCAGCCTCGATGAAAGCTACCAACTGACCGCCCGTTTCGGGTTCGAGGCCGAAACCCAGCCACCGCTCAGCCTTCATATAGTCTATTTGGGAAATGGATTGACCACTGAGGTGAAAGACGGCGAGAACAAAGGGAGTACCCTGCATCACGATTTTGTCGTGTTGGACCATTTTCATGCCGAAGGTGAGGGCTAATGGAGGGTGACTCTGCCAATGCCGACTGAGGCAGGTCAGACGCAAACCGCGCTGGTAGTCTGGATTTCCCCTCGAAATGAGCCGCTTATCCTCCAGGCTGTGGGAGGTTACCTACCACCGCCCGACGACTGACCTTTTCCCATCCCGCTTTCCGGAGTCCTTGACAGGCTTAAAGATTCATTTAACATACATCTTATAAAGATCGATATGAAATAAATCTTTAGGATCATGGCTCGGAGGGCGCTCGCTCATGAATGCATTCCAGAAACTCGAACTCGCTCATTTTCTCATGCTGTTTTCTTTTGTGGCGTTCCTGTTCGCAACCGCCACGGCTTATGTCTGGGCCTCGGACCAGCATCTTGTACTTCAGGGCACTGCTCATCTTTCAATGCTGCTGTTGGCGGTGGTGTTCAAACTGTCTTACGTATTGCGGCTCCATGCGCTGCAACAACTAGGGCGTGCGGTCAATTAAAGGAATCCCAAATGTCACAGATGCCGAAATCCCTGTTCAACCTGGCATTCCGTCCCTTCTTTTTACTTGGGGCGGTTTTTTTTGTGGCCGCCTTGGTTCGTTGGGGACTGTTTCTCAACGGATGGATTGGCTGGCCAGGCGCCATCAGCCCGCTTACCTGGCACGTTCATGAAATGACGGTGGGCTTTGGTGTCGCCATCGCCCTTGGCTTCCTGCTAACGGCGGTGCAAAACTGGACAGGTATCCCAGGTATCAGCGGCCTCCGGCTGGGGGTTTTGGTTGGGCTATGGATGGGTGGCCGCCTATTGCTTTGGTTCGCTCCTGACTGGTCGCCCATCTGGCTGGCGCTACCCGATCTCCTGTGCCTAGCGTTTGGCAGCTATTGGTTCGCGCGCCCGGTTATCCGTCAAAAGCAATGGCGTAACCTGGTCTTCGTACCGGCTTTCCTAGGCATCGCCCTGCTCCACCTCGCCCTGCTACTGCCAGGCCTAAGCCTGGATGGTTCTGCGTTACTGTGGTGCATGGCATTGTTCATGACCGTCATTGGTGGTCGCATCATCCCGATGTTTACCGCCAACCGATTCAGTCTGCCCCGCGTGGCCGAACCCTTGTGGCAATACTGGTTTCTGGTGGCGGGTACTCTGATATTGGTTGCCGTGGTAGCAGCGGGATACAGCGACAGCCTGGCCGGGCGGGCATTCATGGCGGGGCTGGCGGTAGTACACCTGATACGCGCCCAGAGATGGTACAGCCCTTTGATCTGGCGCGATTCGTTGATCTGGACCCTGCACCTCAGTTACTGGGCACTTCCGCTCACCGCTCTGGTCATAGCCTTGGCAGGGCCGTCCAGTATGTTGGGACATAACGCACAACACATACTGGCATTGCAGGGTATCAGTTTGATGATTCTGGCGATGATCAGCCGGGTATCCCTTGGCCATACCGGCCGCCCTTTGAAAGCTCCGGTCTGGCTGGGATTGATGGCGGTTTTTTTGATGGCAGCCATGCTGGCCCGGGTATTCGTTCCCGTATTCCTTCCCCGGTTTTCAGGCCCGGGATTCACGCTGGCGGTGTTTTTTTCAGTTCTGGGGTTGGTGGCGTTCGCTATTCAATACTACCCGGTCCTGACGCGCCCCAGAGCGGATGGTAAACCCGGCTAACCTCCTCTCCCGGCGGCGTTGGTTAACTTGTTTTCATCCTGAAACGTCATCCATGACGTTTCGCGGAGTCGCTCAGGAAAAACGCGGTTTTTCCTGGCTCGCAAAATCAAGCACTTAGGTGCTCGATTTTGGCGGTGCATCCCTGCACCGCGTTAGTGCCCACCCCAAAACGCTGTTTCTGGATGGGCACTAGCTTGATTCGTTCCACGCCGCCAAGCCTGCCTGCAAGGCCGCTTCGGCGGTCCCGTCAGCGGCGATTTCCCGCATTACTCGTTCCAATTGGGCTTTCAACTCGGGGGTGTTGCAGGGTGACCGGCGGGAAACAGTCAGAAACAGTTGCTCCTCACTGATAGGTGGCTCGACATTTTCGATGACGTAAGAAAGGTTCATTCGGTCGGAATAGGCCTGGCCGGGAAACTCTTCGTACAAGACGTAATCGATTCGGCCCTGCGCCAGCATGCGAAATGCCTGCTCTAAACTGGCAACGGTTTCAATTGGGAGGTTTTCGCGCGCGTAACTGTCGAATTCCTGACCAAAGCTGTTATTGATGACAGTCGCGCCATCATAATTTTTCAGGTCCGGCCATTGGGAATAGGAAAAATCCACGAAGGTCCGTTTCCACACGACACTGCGAGTGGTCAGGAAGGCTGGCCGAATGTACTCCATGAAGGCCGTGCGGGGTTCGGTATAGAATGCCCCGGCGATCAGGTCCACCCGGCCCGAACGCACCTCTTCCTGCGCACGGGACCAAGGGCCGGTGTATACGACCTCAATAGGAATCCCCAGCCTCTGACTGACGGCTTCAAGGATGATTTGATTGGCACCCACAAGTGCCCTGGCGTTACCCGGCTGACGCCAGAGGTAAGGAGGGTACTCAGGGTTGCCCGTGGCTACGAGCCGGTCACACTGTCCACTGCCTTCGGCCATTGCCGGGACAGACAGGGCTACCGCCCCGCACCACAGCAGGTAATAAAACAAGCGCCTCATCGGATGCTCCGTTGGGGGAATAAACAACCATTCCGACCATTCCCTGTCTCGGAACACACTCGTTCATAATAGAAGGCCACCTGACGTTTCACAAATGCCTAAGCGCGAAATCCTTTTCAATTGTTTAATTTCCCTCCAACTTTCCCGAAAAAACCTCACTCACCCCGCGTTTTCAACAGTTCTGAAAAAGCATGGGCGCTGGCTTTGGGAGTCCGCACCTGGGTCTCGTAGTCGACGTGAACAATACCGAAGCGCTGGCTGTACCCTTCGGCCCATTCAAAGTTATCCATAAGGCTCCAGGCGAAGTAACCACGGAGGTCAACACCCTGTTCCATAGCAGACTGCACGGCCTTGAGATGCTGGTCGTAATAGGCGACTCGCAACTCATCCTGCACTTCGCCCCGCTCCACCTCGGTATTATCGGCCGCGCCGTTTTCGGTGATGTAGACGGGAGGCAGGTTATCGTAACGGTCTTTGAACCCAACGAGCAGGTTGGTTAACGCCTGCGGATATATCTCCCACCCGATATGGGTTTGCGTCGCCTCTTGGGGCACGCTCTGGTAATCGACGCCCTCTGCGGCGCGAACCACAGAGCGGGTGTAGAAATTCACCCCGAGGAAATCGATCTTCCGCTTAAGGATGTCCATGTCACCCGGATACACCGTGGGCATCCACTCGGGATGCCGCTGACTCACGGCTTCCGGGTATTCGCCAGTCAACAACGGCTGCAGGTAGAAATGGCTGTTTTCCTCGTCCGAGTATTCCGCCGCCTGGCGGTCTTCTGCGGTATCGGTCGCCGGGTAGGCCGGTGTGAAATTGAGAACGATGCCATGATCGGCTTTCGGCGCGTTCCGACGCATGGCGGGTAGCGCTAGACCATGCCCCAATAACAAATGATGGGCTGCCTGAAACCCCAGCCGGTCATCTTTCAGGCCGGGTGCATGGACGCCAAGACGGTAACTGAGAAACGCCGAGCACCAGGGCTCATTAAGAGTGGCATAACCTTGAACACGATCACCGAGCCGCTGGGTTACCTTATCGGCATAGTCGGCGAAGCGATAGGCCGTGTCGCGATTAATCCAGCCGCCTCGCTCGCCCAAATACTGCGGAAGGTCCCAATGGTACAGCGTGGCATAGGGTTGGATGCCCCGCTCAAGCATGCCGTCCACCAGGCGTTCGTAAAAATCCAGACCATCCGGGTTCCAGGCTCCCGGTTGCGGCTCGATGCGCGGCCAAGCGATAGAAAAGCGATAGGCGTCGAAGCCCAACTCTTTGATGAGATCCAGATCGGACGGCCAACGATGGTAATGGTCGCAGGCGGGCATGCCATTATCGCCATTCAATACCTTACCCGGTGTGGCACAGAAGCGATCCCAGATACTTTCTCCACGGCCGTCTTTCTCCGTGGCCCCTTCCACCTGAAAAGCGGCGGTTGCCACACCAAACAAAAACCGCTTGTCCCGCAAGGGGGAATTTTCCGGTAGTGTAAAACTCATAACCAAGCTCCAATACAAATCTTTAAATTAATCCGTGACGAAGCCCGTCCTGCTCGTGGCAGGCCGAGGCCGATATTGACTGGGAATTCAACTCTTAACCGCGCCGTTGGTCAGCCCGCTGATCATCTGGCGGCTGGCTGCCATATAAATCCCGACCAAGGGCAGAATGGAAATAAACGTCCCCAACATCAGCGCTCCCCAGGGCGTGTTGGGAATGCCCTGAACACTGCGCAGCATTTGAGTGATCACCATTTTTTCGCTGCTGGTCAGCACCACCAAGGGCTGCAAAAAATTATTCCAAAGGAAAACAAACTGAACGATAGCCAAGGTGGCGAGCCCCGGGCGCAGCAAGGGCAACACTATGCTCCAGTAGGTTCGGAAGGCACTGGCGCCATCGAGCTTCGCGGCTTCGAGCAGGTCTTTGGGAACCGATGCCACCACATATTGGCGGATCAAAAAGATCCCGAAAGGGTTGATACTGAAGGGCAACCAGACAGCCAGATGGGTGTTATTCAAACCAATGGCGTCGATCACCATGTAGTAAGGAATCAAGGTTAGAATGGGCGGCAGCATCATGGAGCATATCATCATTGTGAACAGCACTTTCCGCCCACGGAATTCATACACCGCCAATGCATAGCCACACATGCTGCAGAACAGCAAAGACGCAAGAGTGCCAATCAGCGAGACCGAAAAGCTGTTCAGCATGCCCACCCAAAAGTCCATGGTGTCCAACAGCCTGCCATAGTTCGCGACCAACTGGTCGCCAAGCGACAGGTTGAGGCCACTGCTGAACATCGTGGTCCGGTCATGAGTGGACATCAATAATGACCAAAAGAACGGGAAGACTGTCAGAAAGACGCCGGACAGCAAAGCAGTCCAGAGAACCGCCCGGGCAATCAACCTCAGACCATTGCTGGAAGTTTTGTATTGCATATCATTCGCCTCCCAGACCGCGACGGCCGAAGAACCAGAAGTACAAACCCGTGAATACGCCGATCACCACGAAGAGAATCCAGGAAATGGCCGCCGCGCCACCCATGTCGAGCCACTCCCAGGCGACTCGATAGAGATAATTGGAAATGGTCATGCCGTTGGTCGAAGCCTGTTGCAAGCCACGTGTAAGCACGTAGGGCTCGTCGAACAAATTCATGTTACCGATAATGGTGAGCGTCACCCCAAAGAAAATAAATGGCCGCAACAAAGGTAAGGCAATATGGAAAAAACGCTGAATGGAATTGGCGCCGTCCATGATCGCCGCTTCGTACAAGTCGTCCGAAATGGTGGCCAACCCGGTAGTATAAATCACGATGTTAAAACCAACGTATTTCCAGAACACAACAAAGGATACGGAATAGCGAATCAGGCTGTTTTCCTGTACCCAGCCTATCGGCATCACATTGTTGATCCAGCCAAAAGCCCAACCGGTTAACGAATGGTTCGCAAGCCCCGTTAAAACCTGATTGATAATCCCACTTTCCTTGGAAAACATGACAAAGAAAATCATGGAGACCGCGATGGTGGAAGTCACGTAAGGCAGAAAATAAGCGGTTGTCAGCCAATGGCGGGCGCGCTTGCCCAGCTGAACCAACAAATAGGCCATCGGTAATGCCACAAGATGCTGAGGGACACCCGAATAAAGCGCCATCAGAATGGTGTTTTTCAGCGTTTGCCACAACATGGGATCGGTCAGGCTAAGGGCATAATTCTCCAAGCCCACAAACTCCATCGACCCGAGACCCGCTACCGGATTCCAGGTATGAAATGACAGATAAATCATGAAAAAAACAGGAAATATACCGAACACCCCAAAAATCAGAATATAAGGCGACATGAACCAGTAGGGCGTACTTTTGCGCATCCAGTTGCGCCACCGACCGGGTTGGTTCATGGCGTCGCCCTCTTCCCGGCGCCCTGCCAGTGGTGTTTGGGTTTCTAGGTTAATACTCATCGAGATGACCTGATAAAAACGAGTCTTTGCCTGCCATGGCATGGCGATATTCCATCCCTGGCTGTAAAAGGGACCGGTCCGGAGACCGGTCAAAGAGCCCTTTACTACTGTTGCGCGGGCTCACCAGAGCGCAGAAAGTTACCGAACGCGACGCTTGATCTGGCGTTCAGCGTTGGCCAGAGCGGTCTTTATATCGACACCATCGTTCAGTACCTGCTCAAGGGCGGTGGTGACCAGAGACTCTGCGATCTGATCCCCTTCATGAGGAAGAACCGGCTCGACATTCTCGGCGATATCCGCAAACAAAATGCGCGCTTTTTGGCCACGCAGGAAGTCAATGGATTCACCAAACATCGCATCGTCGTAGGTGGCGGTATGAGCAGGAAAGGCAGCAATGTTTTTGAAGCCAGCCAGCTGCATGTCTTCACTGATCATGTATTCGATCAGATCCCAGGCCGCCTCTTGATTGTCAGACTGTTTTGGGATCGCCAGGAAGGAACCACCCCAGGTGCCATAGGTGTTGTCAGGCAGGTTGCTGACACCCCAATTACCGGCCGTGTCCGGTGCCATCCAGTTTTTCAAATGACCCAGCAGCCAGGCACCGGACATCTGAGTGGCAAAACGACCTTCGCGGAAGCCTGCGTACCACTCTTCGGTCCATTCATTGATATTGGCGTCCATACCTTCGTCACGAACCGCCTTGGCCAGTTCGAAA
Organism: uncultured Saccharospirillum sp.; assembly: GCA_965652395.1. GTDB lineage: Bacteria > Pseudomonadota > Gammaproteobacteria > Pseudomonadales > Natronospirillaceae > Saccharospirillum. Next base: position 111,524 of record CBFGUW010000008.1, read on the forward strand.
GCACGCTGAAAACGTGGGCCGGTGACCAGGGATTCTCCGTTGGCATCGAAGTAAAGGCCATTACCGGGTTCGACGTTAAAGTTCCAGTAGGCGGTCGCCAAAGCTACCGCATTCCCCATCAGTAACACGCCGTCTTTTTTCAGCTCACGGCCGTAGTCGAGATAGCTGTCCCAAGAGGTCATCACCTCATCGACGTTGTACCCCTGATCTTCCATATAATCGCGGCGGTAATAGACCACGCCAGGCCCCAAATCGACCGGAACCGCATATTGACGGCCGTCACCACCGGTGCCTTGGGCCACCGCGTAATCTGCAAAGGCATCTTTATAGGGAGCGTATTTTTCAGTCAGATCGACAAAGCCGCCCTGATTAATGAAAGAGCCGACAAAGCCCCGGTCGATGAGTACCACATCTCCGGCACCGCTGCCGGTGGCGAGATTGGTTTTCAGCTTATCGTGGTGGCCGCCATGTTCGTTCATCAGCATGTCGACGTTGTGCTGCGGGAATCCCCCCAGTATGGCTTCAAGCTGGCTGTCGTAATCCGGAAAGCCGTCAAAGCGGATGTCCGCCGCCATGCTGGAACCGATCAATCCGGCTGTCGCCAGGGTAATACCGAGGGTGTGCTTAATGGTCATGAGTTGCCTCCAGACTCGTTTTTGTTGTTGTCGATTCAACCGGCAACAGCCGTTGAATCGGAGTCATCACCCGACACGGGCACACCTTCGGGGTGAGCCGGCAACGGGAGAGCGGTCCGTCGCTTTAGCCACGCTACTGCGACATGTAACCGTTTTTAGCTTTTGTCAATATAAACGGGTTGTTTTCAGATTTACTGTAACCGTTTACAGGTACGATATGGATGAGACCCTAGAGTGTCAAGCAAAAGAAAGGACATAAAGGCGCGTTAAAAAGAGGAAAACAAGGCATAACTCAGTATTCTCGGGGCGTTGGGGGCAGCAAGGATTAAGAAATAAAACTGCAAACGGTTACATTTCAGCTCATAACCCTCCCCTATTCCAAGCCTAAAGATGCACTCACCCTCCCGGAGCTTTACACTCAACGGACTCAATTAGGAGAGAAATTCATGCATCAAGGGTCATGTTTGTGTGGCACGGTTCGCTTCGAGTTCAGCCAGATTGAGGGGGATTTTGTGTACTGCCATGGCAAGAGCTGTCGCAAAGCCAGCGGCTCCGCCTTTGGTGCCAACATCGCGGTGCCGCTCGATGATTTTCATGTTGTCCAGGGTGAAAGCGAGCTGGGAAGATTCGAATCCACTCCCGGCAAGGTACGCCACTTTTGCAGGCAGTGCGGCTCACCGCTGTACAACCATGCCCAGGGATCAGATTTTGTCAGGGTGCGGCTGGGTGCGGTCGATACGGAAATACAGCAGACACCCAAGGCGCATATTTTCCTGAACCACAAAGCGCAATGGGACCTTCCCTGCGACTCAATATCGGGCTACGGAGAATGGCATGACCCGGAAGAGGTCAGAATAGCGGGAACCATCAAACGCTAGGCAGCCAGCCAAGCCGCAGGCTTGAACTCAGGCCGAGCTTCGATCTACCACCGGCTGGTAAACCCGGGTCGATTGGCGCTCCACCAGTTCCGGCAGGAAGCGGTGCTGAATGTCTTTTTCCTCGTTCCCGCCGCACAGCTTCAACGCCAGATGGGCGGCGTCAGCTCCGAAGCTGTCCACCGGAACCCGGATCGTCGTCAGCGCCGGGACAAAATAGCCAGACATTACCACATCGTCATAGCCGACCACGCTGCATTCATCCGGCACCTGAACACCCTGCAGACGCAGGGCATTGATGACACCAATGGCCATCAGATCGTTTCCGCCAACTATGGCGGTAAAATCCACATTGCGTCGGCGCAACCGGTCCAGCGCAACCACACCACCGGTTTCGAGGTAATCCGATTCAACCACCAGACTGTCGTCATAAGACAGCCCGGCACTCTCCAGCGCCCGTCGGTAGCCGGCCAGACGGTCACGCGCATCGGATTTATACAAGGGCCCCGTAATGTGTGCGATTCGGGTATGGCCTAAATTGATCAGGTGCTGAGTGGCGAGATAACCACCCGCTTCGTTGTCGAGAGAGACGCATTGGTCAGCCAATTCGGGGATCAGACGGTTTACGAGGATGATGGGGATTCGAGTCTGATCACACAGCCGAATGATCTCTTCATCGGACATCAAATCCAGATGGAGGATCAGCGCATCGCACCGACGTTTCAGCAAAAACTGAATCGCATCCCGCTCTTCTTCAAGGGTGGTGTGACCACTGGTGATAATCAAGTGCTTGCCAGACGCTCGGATGACCTTTTCAGCCTGCTGCATCATGGGGCCGAAAAAAGGGCCTGACAAATCCCCCACCACCATGCCGATGGTGTCGCTTTTGTTGGTGGCCAGGCTGCGCGCAAATGAGTTCGGCTCGTAACCCAGTTCCTCCATGGCATCCAGAACACGCTGACGAGTGGTTTCTGAAACCCATTTATTACCGTTCACCACCCGACTGACGGTGGCGACCGAGACTCCGGCATGTTTCGACACTTCCCGAATGGTGGCCATTCGTCTAATTCCCCATGTGAGTCACAACCCTGCACCAGGGTCTTTAATTCTGAATTGACCGGCTAAGGTACACCAAAGCGCCCCAGGATTCAGCCATCACGCTCCCGACATCCTTACCAATCAGGGTAACCGGTTACAATTAGCATCACCCGCCCCTGTATAGGAAGCATCGCAAGAACCATTAAAAACTCATACATAAGAACAGGTTATGATCACTCAGGCAATACAACCCCTTGCAATTCCCATCGGCTTAAGTCAAAGTAACTGTAACCGGTTACAGAAACATAACAACAATAACCCTTTCAGAGGTGACCGCCATGCGTTTATTGACCTGGCTTGCATTGCTCCTGCCTGTGCTTTGCTATGCCGTCGAGCAGAATGACCTTGTTCTCGTCCCTACTCACACCAACGGTTTTGAACGCAATTTCAATCCGTTTGACCCAGCTGTCGGCTCGTTTTATGCCCAGGATTTCATCTACGAGCCACTTTGGGTATTCAATGTCTGGCATCCCGACCAACATTACCCGCGCCTGGCCCAGTCGGTAGAACAGAGTGAAGATTTACGGCACCTCACCTACCGGCTGCGCAACGATGTTCATTGGTCGGACGGTACTCCATTTACGGCCGAAGATGTCGTCTTCACCGTGAACTACGCACGCATGCACCCTGACTACCCGATCAATCTCGACATTCACGATCCAAATACGGATACAGGCCTGGTCAAACAAGCCGAGGCTATAGACGCTCACACTGTTCGGTTCGAATTGGCCAGGCCGAACGCCCTGGCGCATCAACACATTGGCCGCCTGTATCCTTTACCTCGGCATGTATTCGAAAGTATCGACCGGCCGGAAGACTTCACCAACGCCCACCCGGTGGGCACCGGCCCCTTTACCGAGGTGGATCGGTTTACCACCACCCACTTTAAAGTCTGCCGCAACCCTCACTATTACAGCGAGCAGAAGCCTGGTGTGGACTGCCTGAAGTACCCATTCTACAGCGGCAACGAAGCACTTTGGGCCGCCGCGCGGCGCGGCATGATCGACTGGATGGGGGAAGGCCTGCAACACCCCGAAGCCACCTTTGGGCAGCACCAACCGAATAATCGCTATTGGATGGCACCGGGTGCCAATACCAATTTGCAATTGAATACCACCCGCGCGCCGCTGAACGATCTCGCGGTACGCAAGGCGATCAGTCTCGCCATTGATCGGCAGAAACTGCTTAAGGAAGATACCTTTGGGCTTACCAGCGAAAGTCTTTATCCGGTAGGCACCGGTCCGCTTTACCAGAGTTGGTACGATAAAAACGCCCTGGCACCCTACCGCTACCTGATGCAACAGGATGCAGAAGCCGCAAAAGCTCTGCTAACGGAAGCCGGTTACCTGGATAGAGACGGGGATGGTTATCGTGAGCAGCCAAATGGGCAACCCATCGAATTAGGACTTGCCGTACCCTCGGGGTGGACTGATTGGGTGAACAGCCTGTTTACCATTGCCGCCAATCTACGCGCCATTGGCCTGAATGCCAAAGTGGAAAGCATGGATGAACAAGCCTGGTTCAAACGCATCCCTACGGGTGACTTCGACATTTATATAATGTGGACCAACCCCGGGCTGAGCCCTTGGCGAACCTATTCGGACCTGTTCAACCCCGACAATATGATCCCCGGCAGCCTTGATGGGCAGGCCATGCACATGCATCGCGACCGCCAGATAGAGCAGGAGTTGCAGGCGTTCGCTCTCGCATCGGACGCTGGGGAACAGCAACGCATCATGACCCGGATTCAGCTTAGAGTCGCCGAAGCGCTGCCGGTTATCACGCTCTTCGCCAACCCAAGCTGGTACCAATACAACGACGCGCGTTTCACCGGGTGGGTAACCGAGGATAACCCCTTCGTTCGGCCGATGGTCCACCGAGGTATCCCCGAACGGTTGATCCATGTGTTAAACCTTCGGCCTGTCGAACTCAGGTGATTTGATAGCGCCCCGGCTTGTGGTTCAACGCGATGACCAGGTTCAATGCCAGCGCGCCGAAGATCGATAACGCCAAGACTGTGATCGGCACCAGGAAAAAACCGATACAGACGATGGCGACATCCACACCCATCTGGATGCGTCCGGCACTGAGTTTGAAGCGGTCCTGCAAATAGAGGGCTAGGATGCCCACACCACCCAGGCTGGAGACGTGTCGGAACATGATCAGCATGCCCGTGCCGATCAAGAACCCGCCCATGACCGCAGCGAATAACGGGTGCACCTCGCCCAGCGTGATGACCCGATGCAGGTTATCGGCCAATACCGAGACCGATGCTACAGAGATAAAAGTATTCACGCTGAAACGCCAGCCCATTCGGCGAACGGCCAACCAGTAAAACGGCAGGTTGATGACGAAGAACACCTGACCAAAGGAAAAATCACTGACTTCGGTGATCACCAGTGCCAAGCCCGCTGTTCCACCAGTGAGGAAGCCCTGTTGTTTGAACAGGAGCAAACCAAAAGCCACAAACAGAGCAGCCGTGAGCAACGCGAACAGGTCTTCGGGGATGGAGTGGGTGGATTTCTGCTTCAAGGTACAACACTCTAACAACTCATTGGGCGGCGCATCTTAACAGCGCCTCCCAATGAGGGAAGTGTCCTGGATCAAAACCCCGCCAACAGAAGTTTCCAGGCTGTAAATCAATCGGCAAAGGTCACGGCATAGACTGGCGGCAAGTGATTACTCACCACACTCCACTGCCGACCGCCATCGGCACTGAACCAGGCATTGCCAGTGGTGGACCCCATGGCCAGGCAGTCGCCTGTCGCATCCACCGCCAAACCATGGCGGTAAATCAAATCGAAACAGGCCTGTTGCGGCAGGCCGTCTCGCCGGGCGGTGAAGGTCTTGCCACCGTCCTCGGTGTGATTAACCGCCAAGGCAAGATCCACAGGGTAGCGGAACTCGTCTTTCACTCCGGGCACGAACCAGGCCACATCCGGATTGGTGGGATGCACCGCCACGACAAAACCAAAGGTACTCGGCTCGGGCTCGAGCTCCGTGAATGTTTCCGCCCCATCGTTGGATACAAAGATGCCGTTGTGATGCTGCACCCAGACACGATTGGGGTCGGTCGGTGAAACCACCATGCGGTGAACGTCCTGTACGCCCTTGTCGAACTGCATGTCTTCCGGCATAAAGGCGGCGCGCAGACCGTCACCAATCAAAGTCCAGCTGTCGCCCCCGTCACGGCTTTTCCAAACACCGGCGCAACTGACAGCGACGGTGATGTGGTCGGAATCGTCCGGGTGAACAGCCACCGAATGAATCCCCGGCTGGTCATAGCCGCCGCCAAACCAGCCCTTGCGTTCGGGTCGGTTCCACAGGGGTTCATTAAGTTCCCAGCTGTCGCCGTAGTCGTCCGAACGGAACAGGCCGCCCGGAATCGTGCCCGCCCACAGTCGACCGGGAATGTTCGGGTCGACTTCCAGACTCCAGATCAGTTGCAGGGCCCAGGGATTCGGGTCATCCGGATCCTCGGGCTTTTCCGGGTAGGCGGGCACGCTGATCTCGGTCCAGCTTGCTCCCGCATCGTCCGACCGGCGCAATTTGGTGCCGAAATGGCCCAGATTCACCGCCGCCCACCAATGCCCCGCGCCATCGACGGTGGTCATCGAGATAGGATCGCCCTGGAAGTGGGTCTTTTCATAGTGAAGCGTGCCGTCACGGGCGGTCATTTCCACCAGCCCCTTACGGGTAGAGAACAGTACCTTGCTCATGGCATTAGCCTCCTGATAACGCCTGCATTATGTGCAGCCGACTGCCTGAATTCAGCCGTTGCCGTCTCGGCAGGGCTCCTTGTACCAATTGCTGATCGATGGCCAGCATGACATGTTGGCGCAGGTCGCCCTGCTCCGTCAGTACGTAATCTTTCAAGGCGGGATAGGTGGCAAACACCTGATCGAGCACGTCAGCGAGCGAACCTTCCGATACCTCAATGGGCCGACAGACCACATGGCGTTGCAGGTTTTCGGTAAAGCTCACGCTGACCATGGTCCTCTCCTCTTGCCTTATCCGGCCGGGGTGATGCGCTGGGTGTAGATCGAGAAATCCGGTTTGGCGGGCCGGTAATTACCGTGCAGCAGCGGGGACTGAATCATGAAGTCTGCGCTGGCCCGGTTGCAGGCCACCGGAATGTTATACAGCGCGGCGATGCGCAACAGCGCCTTGATATCCGGGTCATGCGGTTGTGGCTCCAGTGGATCCCAAAAGAAAATCAACAGGTCAATCTCGCCTTCCGCGATTTTCGCCCCGATCTGCTGGTCACCTCCCAAGGGACCGCTGAGCAGCTTGGTGACCGAACGGCCCAGCCCTTGTTCTATCAGCTTGCCGGTGGTACCGGTCGCATAGATGCCCAATGTTTCGAACAGTGACTGGTTTTCTTTCGCCCAGGCCACCAATTCCTGCTTCTTGTTGTCGTGTGCGACCAGGGCCACACTGCGTTGCTTCTCGGTCATCTATATCCTCGGGACTTGTCCAAACGTACTTCCACTTTATACCACAGGCGCACCACGACGACCGCCAACACAATACCCAATAGATTGGCAAGGCCATCCGCCATGCTGAACATTCGGTAACCGGTCATGCCCTGCAGCACCTCGATCAGGAAACTGTAACCCAGCAACGCCGAAAACAGCCAGTTCTGGTGCCGCCACCCCAACCCGGCCAGCACCCCAAGGGCGCCCCAGGCCAACAGGTGGTTCAACTTATCGTTCGACGCCACCTCGGGATGATCGATAGGCAACAGGGACAGTACCGTCACACTGATCAACGCTATCCAGAAAAGTAGTCGAATGGCGAATCGCTTTTTCAACATGAGTGCCTATTATTGAGTTTAGAGCGAAGCAGCCCCTTCCAGCCCTAGTGACAGGGGTGGCATGATCGATCATACGTGCCGCTTTGGTGCTATCAGGCTGCGTTTCCTAGGTTTTCCTTGAGCTGAGCAAGTCGACCAGCCCTGTATAGTAGACGTCCAACCCGCCGCCGTCGACGAGGCGCAGTGAGCTATCCGATTTGCATTGGCCGAAGTCGTCTTCGACGGCGGCGAGGTCGAGCACGGTGAGGCGCTGTTCGCGCTGTTGTTGACAGAAACCGGCGCTGTAGGGGGTTTCACAGGCGTCGCCTTGGCCGAGAGTTTGACGCGGGTCTTCGGGGTTGAGGCCGCCGAGCTGGTCGATGCGGTCCCAGTTCCATTGGGTTTTGGAACAGGCTGGGGTCACCCAGCCGTTCCACCGAATATTTGGTTGGAACAACCGGCCTGGAGGTTGGTTTTTTTTCGCCTGAGATTAGTTCATTGCGATGTAGATGTCGGCCTCCTCGTCGCTGATATGGTGTTCGAAGTCGGTAGTATAGGCTCGTTCATAAGGGCAACCCATCTGATCGAGTAAGGGATGCCATAAAGAGCTTGCATCTTTACGGTATGGAGTGTCCTACTTTTTCTGACTTTAACAATTCTTACTGAGTTTGAACCAGGGTCCACCAGGCATCAGGTGGTGGTTGCCATCCATTCTTGATATTTTCGTCTCGGCTAATTCGCCAGTCATAGCTCTCAGCGTAAGGCTGAAGTGCTTCCCTGTATTGTTCGAATACACCGTCCGTCATTTCCTCAAAGAGTTTCGGTGGGCGGTCTAAATACATATCCCAGCAGGCAGTGGCTTCGTCGTATTGACGAAAAGGTTCCAGTTCTGGAACATCGGGTAACGGTCTGAATGGGTCCGTGAATTGCTGAAAATACTCCCACATACGACACGCATCATGTTCATATTCGCTTGGTTCGCCTCTGCAGTTGCCTCCCAAATACAACACTTTCGGCACGCCTACAACAGCACGTTTATCCTTGTATTCAACGCAAAGCCCATACTTGCGTCGGGAGTTTACCGTGCATGGTTGACTATATAAGGAAGGGAAAAAGTCGGATAAGACGACATTATCCCCTCTGTTCAAAGGGTTGTACGGGAATACTGAAACACTGAGGGTCGAGTCACGAAAGAATACGGCGGCGATATCGGACTTTTTGCTGGATTCATATCTTTTAATGAATAAAAAACACATGAAAAATACAACAAACGGAGTGAGTATGCCTAGTGTGGAGAAACCCAGCCGGCCCAGCATGAGTGAAACGACGAAAGCAAAAAAACCACCGAAAATTACGAAAAGGAAATCGTAACAGTATTTTTCACTGAACGGCGGCCTATTGTTTGGCTCTTTGGCAACCACATAGTGAGTATGACCCGTGGGTTCTTGGGCTTTGTTGAAATGCGAGTGGCAGTCAACATTGTGAATCAGGTTATAGCGGAGGTTTTCTTTATCCTTTAGTATGTTTGGCTCACTTTTTAGCCAGGCTCTTAGGTTGCCAGGTGTAAGTTTCGATAGGTCAAAATAGTGTCCAAAGTACACGCCCTGAGTCCATAGCGGACTTGTGCCGGAGGGAGCTCCAAACAGAATATGTGATTTTCTATAGGGGGTGTAAAAGTGCGAGTACAGCATATCAAGAGCTTTTTTCTCAGTCGCCAGGCTCTTCTCTAGGTAATATCGAGTAATTGAGTCGATAGCTTTGTATTTTCCGTTGCCATCAGCCTCTAATCCAGACTTGAGTATATGCTTTCTTTCGCAAAAAACTTTTCTCCATATCATAAAACTACTGACTAGACAGGAGAGAATTCTTTGCTTTTCATCCGATGATGAGTTCTCATGCAAGTAAATCAAGTCCAATGCCGTTTTCTCGGTATCTTCAATATAATTTCTGGCTATATCCCCGGTTATATCCTGAATGTACTGGAAATGTTTAATAGTTGCGTCACGAAGCATTAAGTCAAATGACTCTGTTAACAGTGTTGGTCCCGAGTCCTTTACTATGTCAGCTATACTGAGATTACTGTTATTACACAATCTCACCATGCGATTGATATAAGGGAGGGACAATAGCGATGCCTCCTTGTTCATGAAGTCGTTAACAAGCCGCCAACAGTACGAAATGTCATCGGCAGCTTTATTGGTATATCCGATGGTAGTCTGCCATGTTCTAGCTCTTCTGCCACGTAGGCGCACCTCAATCCTAAAAGACATAAAGCATTGATACACCCACCTAAATCCGGTTTGTGACCCGTTCCTGGTGCTCCCGAGCACCTTTTCTCTTTTTATGTAGCAATAAACTTGATCAAAAGGTACTGTCAAATAATGACTTTTACTTTTCCAAAAGCAAACATTTCCTGTGCTTCGGTCAAATACTATCCAGCTCCTTCGGTGCCGTTCGATTAAACCTTTTAAGACAAGAAATAAAGAAAACAGGGAGCAAGTGAACATAAGCGTAATTGCTATAATAGGGTTGGTGGCTACTGATATTGTCGGGTGAAAAATAAGTGTTAGTACAAAAACAGGCATCATCAAAAGTTAAATAATTATAGATTTCCATCGGTGTTTAACACCATTCTCGAAAACCCACTGCCTACCATCACAGATTGGCTGGAATGGTATGGTATAGGCACTGTAATCATAGCAAAGTTTAGCCAGATTTCGCTTATCGAATGTATGTGATGAATCGTCAGGCAATACATTTTTTGATACTTCGTTTGTGCAGTCCCAATCGGGCCAAAGGTTCTGAACCTCTTTCTTAATGAGCATTCTGAGGAGCAGTTTTATATTAGAGATCATTGAAAATTCTCAGCGCCTAGATGAGTATTTGGGATTTCTATAGCGGCTTTATTCGCCCGTTCTTCCTTGGGCAGTAAAACGGTTTCAATCATACCCAACCAAACGGTTAAATGGACCCTTACGGTAGATACGGCGTCACGGCAAAAGAATACAGAAGTGCTTTTATAAAACTTGATGATTTTTTGGGCCGTGAAGCTGTGCTGGTAGGCATGGTAACGGGCGTCGCCCAGCGGGTCCGGCAGGATGACGGCGGGTGCGCCGCGCAGGGCGCCGGTGCCGATCAGGTCGGTGTAGTAGGCGTCCAGCTCGCCGCCGTCGACGAGGCGCAGCGGGGTGTTCGGTTCGCATTGGCCGAAGTCGTCCTCGACGGCGGCGAGGTCGAGCGCGGTGAGGCGCTGTTCGCGCTGTTGTTGACAGAAACCGGCGCTGTAGGGTGTTTCACAGGCGTCGCCTTGGCCCAGGGTTTGGCGCGGGTCTTCGGGGTTGAGGCCGCCGAGCTGGTCGATGCGGTCCCAGCTCCATTGGGTTTGGGAATAGGCTGGGGTCACCCAACCACTCCGGTTAGATACTGGGCACCTCTCCTATCGGACAAAGGTTCGCTGCATATGTTGATCGTTCCACCGCTAAAAGACACATGAAAAGTGTTACCGCAAACCACGGAGGGCTCGGAAGCTTCCAAGGTGAGCACGTCCCCGTCGTCCCGATACAAAAGGCTGAATTCCGTTTGACCGTTGAATGCGCCGATCACCCTATAACCGCTGCCATTATCAACCACCAACACTTCCGTTCCCTGAGGGAAAACACGGGCATCGGCAGAGATGCCTCCCCAGGATCTTTCAACCCATTCGTTGCGTTCAAAGTAAGACAAAGGTACCGGTATAGCCGCCTTGGTCCGATCTTCCAACTGAACCACCAAGCTTTGCTCTGATTCAACCCACGCTTCAACCAAGGCGAGAGACGTGGACTGGGTAGGTTCGGTCAGTTCTTCCAGCGAGGGCCAATTACTGGGAAATGGTACTGAGCTGCGTTCCCATCCGGGGTTGTAACCATTTAAATTGCCATAACGGTCAACGTACACACCCACTTCCGTATATTGATTGAAGATTCTTAATTTTTTTAGGCCACCAACATCAATAAAGGCGGATCGATAGCCTTCGCAATCGATGTCGGCTTTTACTAACTGAGGAAAGATGTCGACCAACAAAAACTCTCCACTAAACGGAGATCGAGCCAGCGTGACCGGGGCACCAATTTCCAGGCAAATCAGATCGGAGGTGCAGCGGCTGAATGGAATGGTGATCGCGCCTCTTGCCTGGTGGTTACCACTGACAATGACTGTCTGTTTGGCGGTATCAATTATCTGGATTTTGGAGCTGAACCATTGGGTCCCTGGGTTGTGGGCTTGGGTTGTCATGGGTGTTCCTTTTTTGAGTTATTTTTGGCAGCTTTTCCTGCCTAATCCTGGGATGTAAAAACGAGATCACCGGGTTTCACTCTTGGTACTCGCAGGCAAAGCTTCCGGTCCGAACAATGCTTCATTGGACCACTGCGTAATGTCTTCGAACTTTTCGTAGGGGTTAGGATAGCGCTGCAACACTTCCTTGTAGCGGAGTGCGAGATTCTCGTATTCTTCTGTTGAGTACAAGCCGATAAATTCGGGGCGCATGGCTAAGCGTTCAGGGAAAAAGTAGCTAAACGACTTGTATTCATAGAAAGCAGTTTTTAACGCGTCCCCTTTAAAGAAGACCGGTGCTTGATCTATGAACTTACCAATTTCCTCGGGGTCGAAGTGTTCCGGTTGGTACAGGATTTCCAGCCTATCCTTTAACGCTTCAAATTCCCGATCAATTTCCTCGGCCACCTCCTGATACACTTCCTCGGGAATGGTTTTCCCGCCTTCGGTAATATCTTCAATGGTGTAGCCCAGCCGTTCACAGGCTCGAACTTGATGCACCAGCCCCGGCACCTCGGGCACGGTGCCGTTGGGGTCCATGAAATCGCACAAAACGCGCCAGAAGTATTGGGCTTGTTGGTAGGTCAAGGGGAAACCCATTAAGGTGGGCCACCAGCGGGCTCGTTCGTTGGGTAAGGCGACCTCGGGCATTAGCACGAAGTGATAGCTATGACCGCCGCGTTGGTAGGCGTGGACCCAATAGCACTTGACCTGTTCGAAAGGGACGGTAAGAGAGTTTTCTTCGTTCTTTTCCCAGAAGCAGACGTTGCCAGCGGTTCGGTCGAGAACCACCCAGGTGTCTTCGCCTCCGGTTCGGGCTTTGTAGGCTACTCCCATGGATAATAGGAAAATCCCCAAGCTTCCATATATGAAATCAATGAATACTTCACCGACCACACCAAGTACAAAAATAAGCAGCGACAAACCTAACAGGATCAGACTAGTCGCCCTATACCCTGCGTGATCGAAAAAAACTCTAATATCTGCACGAAAAACCCATTGGTTACCGTCTGTATCAGAACTAAACGGCGTATGGAAGCTGTACTCTTCTAGCGGTGCAACTTCTTTCCCCTTGGAGAGTCGTTTTCGGGCTGGATGAACAACTTCCGTGGTTTCCTTCGTACAACGCCAATCAGGCCACAAATAGCGATGTTTTCCAGACAAAAAATAGTCAACCTTTTCTAACAGATCGCTCATTGTTGAGGCTCCCTGCTCTCCACCCAGAAAGAGAAGTCATAGTGCCTTTCTTCCCAACAGACTTCGCGTAATGGCTGGTTTAGTTGGTTTTCATCGAGGTATTCGCCATCAACTTTGATTTGGCCCCGCTCGTTGCGTTTGGGTGCAGGCAGCACATAGCCTATGTTCGAACCTGGGATCAAAGGCAGACCTTCGCCTTTCGAGAAGAGTTGAGTACATGGATGAATCATCATGCCAGTAACTCATCTTCCCCAATGACTTTTACCAGCCAGCGACCCAATGCGCTGACTTCGGATTTGTATTCCTCCATCGAAAAATCCGATGAATACCTCGGGTGCATTTGGTTGCGTTCGTTTAAGCCAATGAACAATCGCTTATAAACCAACCTGATTTCCAGTAATGCCTTATCTTTGAAGAACACAGGAGCTTGGTTGTAAAACTGATTAAGACGTTCGGCATTAAAATGCTTTGGTTTAAGCAAGGATTCAAGTTCTACTGTAAGTTCTTCAAACTCCCGCTCTATCTCCTCAACCACTTCCTGAAACACTTCTTCCGGTATTGTTTTCCCACCTTCGGTGATGTCTTCAATGGTATAACCCAGCCGTTCACAGGCCCGAACCTGATGCGCCAAGCCCGGCACCTCGGGCACGGTGCCGTTGGGGTCCATAAAATCGCACAGCACACGCCAGAAGTATTGGGCTTGTTGGTAGGTCAAAGGGAAGCCCATTAGGGTGGGCCACCAGCGGGCTCGTTCGTTGGGTAAGGCAACCTCGGGCATTAGTACAAAATGATAACTGTGACCGCCGCGTTGGTAGGCGTGGACCCAATAGCACTTGACCTGCTCGAAAGGAACGGTAAGGGAGTTTTCTTCGTTCTTTTTCCAGAAGCAGACGTTGCCGGTGCTTCGGTCGAGGATGATCCAAGTGTTCTCACCTCCGGTTCGAGCTTTATAGAGGACGAATAGAAAGAATGGTACTGGCAGCAGCATCCATAGATAGTAGGTTTCTCCACTAGGCAAGTAGAAGCGCATGGCAATCCAGGCAAACCAGAGGGAAATAGCCAGCAAAATCACGGACAGAACCCGATAGTAGCCGTGATTTGAGTAGGTATGGATCACCCACTGGTTGCCATCGGTTTCCGTGCTGAAGGGGGTATGAAAACTATAACTCTCCAATGGAGTGACTCCCTTGCCTTTGGGTAGTCGTTTCTTTGCAGAAACCACATTCTGAGTGCAGCCTTGGGTGCATTTCCAGCTAGGCCAGAAGGACTTTTGCTTACCGGCGACTAAATTTTCCAGCGCTATCAGTAGGTCAACAAATTTGTTCCCCAGGGTGCTCACTGCCCATGCCCCCCATTTTCAGGCGCGTGCCACTTCGTGAAGGTAAAGTCTCTTTCCTGCCAACAGACTTCATGCAGTGGGCGGTCTAGCTCGGTTTCGGGAATATATTTTCCATCCACTTTGATTTTATTTTGTTCGTCGCGTTTGGGTGCGGGCAGTACATAGTCGATGGATGAACCGGGAAGCAATCTGGCCTCTTTACCTTTCGGAAAGGTCTGAACACGCACCCGAACAGGAATATCCTGCAAGCTGAAATGGTTGGCTTTCTCCAAAAAACTTGCCAGTCGACCTTCAGGAATTAAGATGTTGTGATGTCTTGCATCGGACTCCACAATGATTCCGGTACCATGCTTGACTTGATCGTCACCACTCCCTCCTGCTCCCAACACAGCTATGGGTTTCCAGGGACTATAGCTATTCCCCTCGGCCTCGGCTTCCTGCCGTTTACGATATTGGCTATAGGGTGGGTCTTCGGCTAGAAACTCAAACTGATAGGCTCCTGTGGGTGTAATAGCTGGAGTGTCAATCTGAACTTTCAGGTAACGTTGGTTGTGTTCCCAATAATCAGTTATCAGACTGACTCTAGGCTCAAAAAAATGCGTTAAGCACTCATGATAGGCGGAATCTCTATGGTCTTGCCAATGCCTGAACTCTTCGTCGTTGTCCAAACCTATCCAATCACCTGGATCAGGAAGGCCACCCTGACCAAATCGGTTGCCAGTCACTTGCCCGAATGGTGAGTTTTTCAACAGTTTTTCCAAGGGAGTGTCCTGAAAAATAGCCACCACAATGACACCGACTACAAGCAAGATAAAACCAACCACGTTCAAACAGAGGCTGACCCCAATCAACCCCATAATGGTAGCTTCCGCGCTTATGAAGGTTGTCACGGCGGTTAAGCCTCCACCGATGGCCATCATACCAAAGCCTGTAGCAGCGCCTTTGTCTCCTTTCAGCATGGCGTCGACCCCATCGAATATAGCCATGGCGCTGGTTAACACACCGGATACCATATTTAATGTACTTGCCCAGAAGGTAATATTCTTCGCCCTTGAAACAATCCTTGATGTCAATCGCCCGGTTTTTATGTGGATATTCTTTTCGTGAATGGCTAACCGTTGGGCCATTTTGTCTGTAGTGCCGTACGTCGCTCTGCTACGTTGTTGGATGACACCCATTACCGTGGCTACGAAATCGGCGACTGAACTGGTAAGGTCGATATAGGTCCGAATACTTTTGGGCTCTCCTGACAACAGCACATTCACCAAATTAAACGCCTCGAACGTCACCACCAAGCGGTCCGTCATCAGCATTCGCCCGAAGTGGTTGCCAAAGCGAACCTGAAAGGGGCTTTCATCCAGTTGCTTGAGTTGCAGGTCCAGGTCGTGCAGCGCCATTTCGGACTGGCGAATAAACTCCCGGTTCTGTTCTACGTTTTTCCGTCCGCTGTACACCTGGCCTTTGTACTCGAATAGCTGCCTTGTCTCGTTCTTTAACACCGGCTCCACATCGTCCAACTTTTGCTCAAGATAGCGGGCGCGCGCCAGACGTTGGTCGTCGTTTATGGTTTCTAAAGTGGCTTGGTCGCGTGCGGCGCGTTGGCCGCGGCGGTCGTACAGGATTTGGGTGATGCGCTGCTCCTGCTGGTCACTCGCCCGAGCCAGGGTCTGGCGGTCCAGAAAGGCAATGTATTGCTGCAGGTCCGCTGCTTTGTTGATGGCGAGTTCGGCTGGTACTCGCAGGTTGGCGTTGGGGGTGCGATAGGTAACCTGGGGGCCGTTGTCGTTATTGATCAGCTTGGCTAGGTTGCTCAGACGCGTCAAACGTTCGCGGCGGCCAGCGGCACTGAATGGTTGGGTGTCGTCTGGCAGGTGGCCGTCGAGCAGGTCGCTGGGGGTGAGGCTGACTGCTTGCAGGTGCTCCCCGGCGAACAGGGCGTAAAGACCAACCAAGGGTTTGTTGTGGTTTTTACTGTAAGCCAGACGGTTCACGAGCGAGAAAGGTTGGCCCTGGGCAGTGGCCTCATGCTTGGTTATTTTCTGTTCGATGGCCTTGTGGGCTTGTTGGTTTTGCCGGGTCATGGCGCTCAATTGCGTTTTTCGAGCATGAGCGGCGTCCAACTCCTTGTCCAAGGCGTCTATTTTGGCATTGAGGGCCACCACCTTGAGGTAGTTTTGGTGCGATTGCGCCTTTAGGTCGTCCAGTGTGCCACCTTTGAGCAATTCCGCTCGCTCAAGACGGGCTTCCTGATATTCCACCGACAGGGTTTTTACTCTTTCCTCGGTGGAAGCCAATGATCTTTCATCAGCCTCCAACTGAGTTGAGAGGTCTTGACCTTCTTTGGTCAGCGATTCAAGTTCTTTGCGTTCTGCGTCGATTTCGGCCGATGTCTTTCCACGTTTCACCTCCACCTGCTGTATCGCCTCCACCTGCCCAAAGGCCAGCGACGCCGTTTGCTCGTTGAAGGCGTGGATTACGTGGGCAACGTAGCGGGCGGCGTTGATGCCAGTGCCGGTCCAGTTCACTTCGAGGGTGAGGTCCTGGTTCAGGTTCTCGGCCAGGGCGCTGACTTTTTGCGGGTCCAGGCACCAGGGCTCGTCCGGGCCGGGTTCGGCGTTGGGGGCGCTCAGGTCGAGCTTGAGCGGGTTGTTTTCGTCCGGCTGTTTGGGGAACAACAGGTGGTACAGGTTGTGGGTGGCTTCGCTTGGGTGGGCGTCGGTGAGCCGCAGCAGGAAGTCCCGCCCTGGGTCCTGGTCGAGGTAACGCTGGTGGTCGTCCGGGTTGAGGAAGAAGCTTTTGTAGCTGTCCGCCAGCGGGCGGCCAAGCCGGTCGATCAGGCCGGTGAGGGTGTCGAACAGTTGGAAATAGGCGAGGCCGCTCAGGGTGTGGTAGTCGATCAAGGCCTGATACAGGGCCGGGGTGTCGAACAGTGCCACCAGTTGCAGGCGGTGGTCGAGCGCTTCGTCGATCAGGGCGGTGCAGGCGTCTTTTTCCAACAGGGTTTCGATGGCGTCGCGGTCGAGCAGGTCTTGGTATTCTTTCCGTTTTTCAAGCGCGGCGCGGGTGTCGGCATCGAGGTTGGGGTTGTTCAGGGCGGTGTCGATGCCGGCGAGTATCTGGTTGTTGAACAAGGCGGCGAGGTGCCGGTCGGCCAGGGCGTTGCGGCGTTCGCGGGCCTGTTGCTGGCCTTCGTGTTGCTCACGGGGGCTGGCGGTTGTGCCGTCAGCGGCGGGTTGGCTTGGGTCTTCGAGCAGGGCCATGGCGATGCCGTCGAGCAGGTCGGCGCGTTCGCAGTGCTGGTAGGCGTGGTAACGGGCGTCGCCCAACGGGTCCGGCAGGATGACGGCGGGCGCGCCGCGCAGGGCGCCGGTGTCGATCAGGTCGGTGTAGTAGGCGTCCAGTTCGCCGCCGTCGACGAGGCGCAGCGGGGTGTCCGGTTCGCATTGGCCGAAGTCGTCTTCAACGGCGGCGAGGTCGAGCGCGGTGAGTCGCTGTTCGCACTGTTGCTGACAAAAACCGGCGCTGTAGGGTGTTTCACAGGCGTCGCCTTGGCCGAGAGTTTGACGCGGGTCTTCGGGGTTGAGACCGCCGAGCTGGTCAATGCGGTCCCAGCTCCATTGGGTTTCGGAATAGGCGATGCTGACCTCGGTGGCGGCGTTGTCCAACCGATAGGGTACGGTGATGCGTGGTAGTCGGTCGCCGGTGGGCAGGCGTTCGT
Source organism: uncultured Saccharospirillum sp. (assembly GCA_965652395.1). GTDB lineage: Bacteria > Pseudomonadota > Gammaproteobacteria > Pseudomonadales > Natronospirillaceae > Saccharospirillum. The sequence goes on from CBFGUW010000008.1 coordinate 129,489, forward strand.
GTTGCCCTTTGGTGTGGGCGAGGTTGACGTCTTGGTAAGCGGTGCCGTTGTCGGTGACTTTGAGTTCCCGCCACAGATGGTTGTTGACGTAGATGTAAAGCCACCCGTCGCGCAGGCCGCCGAGGCCGTTTTGCGGTTTTTCCGCGCCGGGCAGCCGACGCAGGGGCGTGATGGGCAGCAGGTCGATGGCGGTTTGGTCGGGGGCGTCGTCTTCGGTGTGGGTGTCGGTCTCGCCCAGGGGCAACAACAGTTGGCCGTGGGTTTGGTCGGTGATGGTCAGTGCCACGGGGGTATTGCCAGCGGGCAAATTATCCAGCGTCAGGCGGCGCTTGCGGGGTTCGCCGTCGGCGTCGCCATCCTGGGTGAGGGTGATGGCTTTGCGTTGGGTTTCGAAGTCGGTCATCAGAACGGCGAGCCGTTCTTTTTCATCGCCGCTTTCGGCTCGAATGGCCACGGTGAGGCGGTTCGGCCAGACGATGTCGTCCACCTCCGGGGCCTTTGGCACGGTGGGCAGCGCGAGCGTGCCCAGCGGTTGCACCAATGGCATGGGTGAGGTGTTCTTTTTGTTGGAGACCATCAGGTCGAACGCCCTCACCGAGGGCTGGTTTTCGATGAAATGGTTGAACGAACTGGATACAAAAGTGGCCTCGCCCTTGATGACGCCGGACACAATGCCCTTGCGGTTTCCGGGTTGGTCGCCGGTGCTCTTGGCGAAGGTGGATTTCAGGTGGCAGGCCGGGTTGCCCTGGACGTACACGTCCTCGGCGGTTTTGTCGGCGTCTTTGCTTTGGGCAACGTTGGGGTAAGGGATGGGTACGACGGAGTTGCCGATGCGTGTAAGACAGACATCAATGGTGTTGAGGGTGCCGTTGGAGCCTGCGTGAACGGCGGTGCGGCCATTAATCCAGATATTGTCGCTCATGAGGGTTCCTTGACTGAGGGTTCCTGCTGTTCGGGCATATGTTCGGGCGTTTGTGAAGCGTTGGATGACGGTTGCGGTGCTTCCAACCGGGCGAGTCGGTATCGGCCGGTGGGTTTCCGGTCGATGACCCAAAAGCGTTGCAGCGCTGGCAAGGGCAGAGCCAGGCGACCGAGGGCGCACACAATGCCGAGGGCGGCACCGGCGGCGTCGAGATAGCCGAGGCTGGCACCGAGCCAATTGCGTTGTTCAATGTCCACAGCCGGGTCGAGCATATAGTCATCCAACCAGCGGTGCCAAGCCGCCTGAGTGGAGGCGTCGAGCGGGAGGTGGTTGACCAGGCCTTCGGTCGCGGGGTGGATCTGGCTCCACGGTGGGGCGTTGGCGTCGAAGAATTCGAGGTCGTGGCCTTCCCAGCTTAAGGTTGGGAGTGACGGGTTCGACCGCTTGACCAATTGCAGGGCGGCGGCGGCCTCACCGGGGATGAGGCCTTCCGGGTAGAGTTCGTTGGCGAAGGAGTGGCCCTTGAACGCAGTCAGAGTCCCAGGGTTGATGAGTGCGTCCGCACTGAGCCAGACCACCTGTTCATGTTCATTAAGGGCTTGCCAGTCCTGTTCATTGCGCAACCAAACCATCGGTGCCTGCTGCGCCCATTCGGCTAGGGGATAGGCGGTTTCCTGCCTTAGGGCTCGGCACAGGGCTTCGCGTACGGCATTCAAGTCCAGTGTGTGGAGCGGAGCGCGCTCGCTGAGAGTGAGGGCCAGGGTGTAGGGTTGCCAATCGTCCAAGGTATCGTCATGCAGCCGTTTGAGCGCCCGGGCGCCGAGTTGCATGGCTCGGTAGGTGGCATTCAGCACAATGTCGTCATCCACGCCGATGGTCCAGCAGCGTACTTGTTGGCCTTCCAGATCGATGGTGAGGGCGTCGCTCAGCCGTGCGTTACGCTGGAAATTGGCGGTGGCGCTGTACAGAGTGGCCGGGGTGTCGCCATGAGCCGTGCAGGCCCGGGCCGAGGCGATGTACCAGGGGTCAGTCATGTTCGTTCTCCACCAGGGCCAGGGTGATGTCGGTTTTCGGGTCCATGGTGTGGCGCGGGAAGGTGTGCCGATACAGCAAATGAAAGCGCTGCTGTTCGGTGTCGACGACCAGGGTATCGGCATCGAGGGGGCGTATGGCGGTGTCCCCGTTGCGGGTGATGCTCAGTTGAACCTTGGGCGCCGTCCAAACCAGCGTAATCGGCGTGGCGACATCGAGCCCGGAGGTCATGCCTTGGAGAGTGAGTCGGCATTCGCCTGAAATCGGTCGATCAAACTGCTGGTCCGACGGGGCCGTGTTGTATAGGTTGTCGGGCAGGGGTTCGGTATAAGGTGATTGGTTTTCCTGCCTGAGTCGGGTTTCGTCGATGTCCGGGAACAGCCCTGCCCTGGGTTCCCAGTGGCTGGGTATGGGGCCAAACCCTTGCGGTGTCTGAGTTTTGTCCGGCCCGGCCAGTTTGATGTTCGCGGACACAATCTGCGGCAACGGTTGCTCATGGGCCTGCTTGCGCAACCCTGTGCCAAGATAGCCAATACCAACCGGGTTTTCGGGATAGGTGTCGTCTTCCTTGTGGGGGTTTCGGCCGCCGTAGGCGTAGTTGTATTGCAGCGGCAGCTCGGTGATTGGGTCGGGTTCAGAGGGTGTCATGCCCAGCACACCGCGCCGCCAGTGGCGGGGACCGAATACGGCCAGGCTCTTTTCCCAATGAATGCCGGAGCCGGTCTCCAATGACAGACTTATTTTCCAGAAAGGGAGAGGCGTGTCCGACCGGGCATGCCCATAAAGCAGTAATTCCGATCCTTTCTTGAACGGCACGGTTTCCTTAACGGCCGTGGGCGCATGGTGTTCAGGATCGTCTTCAGGGTACTCGTCGCTTTCGACGACGGGCTCGCTTTCCCGCAGTGGCTGAACGCGACCTTGAGCGTCGTATTCGAATCCGGCTTTCACAACGCAGGCCCAAATGGGTTCACCCGTGGTGCTCCAATCCGGCGCGAGACGCGCCTGCAAATACGAATGGGGTTTCAGGTCGATCATGGGCGGGTATCCGGTCGCAGTGAACGCAGGCGTTGAAAATGGTTTTCCATGGGGCGCAGGCGTTGTATGTCGGGGCGTTCCAGCCATAGCTGATAAAAAATGGGCCGGGTGTCTTCGCCGAAGTGGCCCTGTAGCCAGTTCAGGCGCCGCTCAGCGGTCGCGGGTTGACCGGCCAGAATGGGGGTCTCTTGAGCGGTATGGTTTTGCAACCATTCGCCAGCGGGGCCGGCATCCACCTGTTTTGCCTTGCTGTGGATGGGCTGACCCACCACCGTCAGCTTGGCGGCCAGGGGCAGTTTTTGCCCGGTCAGGCCGGTCCAGGCCTGGGCGGCCGTTTTGTTGAAGCGGGGGTTTTCCAGCAGATGATGACAAAATGCCAGGCTTTCCTGCCGACCCTGAACCGCCAGTAGCCAGGGGCTTACGTGCTCCGCGAGGATGGCATCCTGAAGCTGTGAAGAAAATTCGGGATCGGAACTGATGGCTGCGAGCATAAGTGCCTGGGGAGAGCTTGGGTTGGCCGCTAACCATTGGGTTATCTGGGCTTTTGCGTCTTCGGTGTGGTGCCGATACAGGCCAAGGGTCAGCCAGAACAGGTCCTGTTGGCGCTCCGGGTTTGCCCAATCCGCTTTGGCTTCGGACCACCAGGCTTCACAGGCGATGTTTTGGCGAATGCAATATTCCACTTGGCCGGGGGGCAGATTTTGCCAGGATAAACCGTCCATCACCTCTCGTTTGTTAGACTCGGAGGGAAAGCCAGCCAACAGAGCGGTGCGGAGCGTCGCGGGTGTATCTTCATCCTCTATCAAGCCATGGATAACGGGCTGCCAAAGTGCGTAACCCAGAATATCCACAGCATTGAGAAAATCTTCGGGCCATTCGTGTACATTGGCGTTTTGTAACGCTTCCGCTAAATCCTGTACCGTCCCCTCCTGGTGGCATGTCAGGGCGGCCAGACACAAAGTGATCAAGCGGGTCTCTGGGTCATCGAACGATAAATCGGGCTGGTATTCCAATGCGGCACCGAACAAACCAAACAAGCGGCGCTCCAAACCCTGCAATCTTGTTTTGGTGGTCAGCGTTTCGAGAATGCGTCCACGCTGACCAAGAAGCGCCTTGGCTTCTTCCAGATATTTGTCTTGCATGTCGGTTCCCGTTCAATTGTTCAGGATTCGAGAACCAAAGAGTCTCAGGTCATCCATCGCATCCAGACTGATGGTTTCACCATTAACGGAAACCCCGGCCTTGGAAATTTTAATCAGGCTGTCGTTCACTTTTAATTCGAGGGTCTCGATGTTTTCAGGGAGCGACAAACTGGCCTTGTTGCCGTTTAAGCATACTTGGGCACTGTATCGATGTTGGCTGTCGGTCAGTACACGATCGAGTGCCAGCTTGTTGTCGCTCAAAACGGTCACCAGCACTCTGTCGCCGGGTGCGACTGGCGGTAAATCGTCGGGATGGAAATCTATTTTATAGGATTCGCCTTGGTGTTCGACGGTCTTGCATCGACCATAGTGGGTTTCCAACACGTGGGCATCGAAGGTGGTGACGGGAGTAATAGAAGCGGCTTGACTGGGAAATGAAAGCATAGGTCCTTCCTATTGATAATCAGTCCGTTTGTGCGGCCTTGAATAGGCAACCATCGGTGGAGAAAGCGCAGGAATTGTAAAGGTTTAAAACGGATTTAGCTTCATTGAATGTTAGTTTTTGTGATGATGTTCTCTTAGCTGCCCTCCCAATTAATAGCCATTCTTGGTTGCCGGAATCATGGCGAAGAAGACAGCTCCCGGGGGCGTGAGCTATCCTAGGCTGACACTCGTTGTTTGAAAGCTGTCGATGCGGTCTCGCCCCTCCCACTTCCTGTTTCGCCATGCCTTGCGTTGGAGCGCCCTTCTGCTGGGGCTCGTTATCACTTTTTCCCTGGCCGGTTACCATCTGTACTATGCTCGCAGTGACCAGAGCTCATTTATCAAACGACTGGACTACCTGCTCTACGACTGGCGCTTCAATCTGCTGCATCACGAACAACGGTTCGAGCGGGCCGACGCTAACATTGTCATTGTCGACATCGACGAACGCAGTCTCAATACAGAGGGTCGATGGCCCTGGTCACGCGACAAATTAGCCCATTTGACCGAGGCACTGACCCAGGCCGGTGCTGTCGTCATCACCTACGACATCATGATGACCGAGCCGCAGCAGAACCCGACGCGCGAGCTTCAGGCCCGGGCCCGCGCTCTGGGGCAGGCCGAACTGGCGGAGTCGCTGGAAACCTTTGCTCCCGCCACCGAATTCGACCAGATCCTGGCGGATACCTTCGCCGGGATCGACGTGGTTATGCCGCTCCTGTTTCAGTCCGAGGCGGGAATCCGGGTCGGCCGGTTACCCGAACCGGTGTATCGTCTCACGCCCGAACAAAGCCGCCGCCTGCTGGTAGTCAGCGCCGAGGGGTACACCGCCAGTGTACCCCTGCTTCAGGAAGCGGCTGTCACAGCCGGGTCCATTGCCCCACAGATCGATGGCGACGGCACACTCAGAAGCGTGCCGCTGGTCACGCGGTTCGAAACCGACCTCTACCCTTCGCTGGCACTGGCCAGCGGCATGGCTTACTACGTTCTCGACGACATAGAACTGAACATCGTCCGGTTCAATAAGGCACTGGATGTGATTGAAAACATCCGGTTTGCGGATCAGACCATCCGTACCGACCACAGTGGGCGTGTCCTGGTGCCTTACTTGGGACCACAGGGGCAGTTTCCCTATGTGTCGGCCACCGATGTACTGCATGAGCGATTTCCGGCCGACAGGTTTGAAAACGCCATCGTTCTGGTTGGGACATCCGCCATTGGCCTGGCCGATCTACGCAGTACGCCGGTAGGGCCACAATTCCCCGGGGTCGAAGTGCATGCCACTCTGCTGAACGGTTTGCTGACCGGCGATTTCCCCTATACGCCGGTTTCGGCTCACACCATTACCGCCACACTGCTGGTGGTGCTCGGTGTGATATTTTCCATTATTTCCAGCCGATTGGGGCCGATTGGCTTGGTCGTCGCCACCGCCGTTCTGCTCGGCGCGCTGTTGGGCATCAATTTTTATTTCTGGGCCGCGCAAAACGCGGCACTGCCTTTGGCAAGCAGCATATTGTTGACTTTGGCGCTGGGCGGTCTGCACTTGCTGGAAGGATTTATCTCCGAACGAAGAAACAAGCAATACATCGCCAATGTGTTCGGTCAATATGTGCCCAAGGCCCACATCGACCACATGCTGAACGACCCGGATGCTTATGGGTTCGAAGGTGAAAACCGGGAAATGACGGTCTTGTTTTCGGACGTGCGGTCATTCACCACCATTTCGGAGTCACTGACCGCTACCGAACTGAAAGACCTGTTAAACCGCTATTTCACGCCCATCACCGAAGTAATTTTCAATCATCAGGGCACCATCGACAAATACGTGGGCGACATGGTGATGGCGTTTTGGGGGGCACCGCTGGAAGACCCGGCACATGCACGCCACGCGCTCGAAGCCGCCGATGCCATGATCAAAACACTGGACCAACTCAACCCTGAGCTGACCGCTCTCGGTTACCCGGCTATCGCCGTCGGCATCGGTTTGAATACCGGGCCGATGAATGTGGGCGACATGGGGTCCAACTTCCGCCGGGCTTATACAGTGCTGGGGGATGCCGTCAATCTGGGTTCGCGGCTGGAGAGTCTGACCAAGTTTTATGGTGTGAAGATTCTGATTGGCCCGGAAACGCGTGCTCAGATTGACGATTGGTTTTTTCGTCCGGTGGATCGCATTCGGGTGAAAGGCAAACAGGAACCGGTCGCCGTTTTCGAGCCACTGGGTCCGACTCATGAAGCGGAAAACCGCTGGGCAGAGGAACTGGCCCAATATGAACAGGCCTATGGGTTGTATTTGCAACAAGAGTGGGAACGGGCGCAATCCGCCTTCTCCGCACTGGCGAAAACCAGTGAACGCCCACGCCTGTATCAGGTGTACCTGGATCGGATTCAGGAATTGAAAAACACCCCCCTGCCTGATGACTGGGACGGAACCTTTACCCACACCTCCAAATAGCGGAGGCATCAGACTTCAAGTGAAGTCTCCATAGCCTCCCGTGTGCCTTTTAAAATCCGGTCTACCGAGGGTTTGGTTCCAAAATGTCGGCGATAGCTGGTGGCGAGATGAGCCCCGGAACTGAAGCCATAAGCCGAAGCAATCTCCGAGATGCTGTAAGGCGTTGTGGTCAGCAAACGCCGTACGCCTTCCAGCCGCATGCGCATGTAATAGCGGCTCGGCACCGTATCCAGGTATTTTTTAAACAACCGCTCCAATTGACGGCGGCTGATATTGATATGGTCGGATATTTCCTGGGTGGTGAGCGGCTCCATGATATTGCTATGCATCAGATCCAGCGCTTCCGCCAGTTTGGGTTGATCGCTGACATTTCCAACACTGGTACCGGAGACCTTATTGCCCTGTGGCAACATAATCCGAGTCTGTTCTTCGAAATAGCGGGTCAGAAGCGAGGCCAGTGCCGGGCCTTGCTGCAGGGCGACCCAATTCAGCATCATCGCCATCGCCGCGCCATCTTCCATGCAGGTCATTCGGTCCCGGTCGATGCAATAGGGCTCGTGCACAAAGCGAATGCTGGCGTTGGTTGAGCCGGATTCGTGCAGAGACGAACAGAATACGGATTTATACCCATCCAATCGCCCCGCCTCGGCTAACGCACAGATACCGCCCGCCAGCCCACCCAACAGGCAGCCGTCCGGCTTGTAGGCCAGAAAATCGATCAGTTCACGGTCAAACACCTCGCGCTCTCCCGAACCGCCCACCACAATCCAGGCGTTGGCTCGAGGAGCGGTTCTCAGCGTGAAATCCGTCATGGTTTTATGACCGAGATCGGAACGCACGCAATCGTCTTTCACACCGAGGGTGAATACTTCATAGGCCCGGTGCTTAACCAGAGAATTGAATTTCAGCAATGGACTGATCGTGGACAGATAAGCCCACCCGGAATAACCGGGAAGTAAAATACAGCCAATCGTGTATGACATTGATCCTTGATACACCTTGTCGGGAACTATCGGCTCGCGGGCACACCGAGTGACCAAGAGAGCCTCCTGAACCCGATAAAGCAATAGCAATGCCACTCCTTCCCTATTGTTAAAAAGCCTTGATAAACCACTTCCTTGAGAGCGGGAAGAGCCGCCCGGAACTGTCAATCGTTATAACTTATGCCATAACTGACCTTTAACAATTGCGACACCTTCTTAACAAAAAGGCAATTCCCACACTCAAAGTTCTCTTAAGCGTTACTTAACCCACCAATGCTCACAGAGAAAAACATTTATCCAACCTAAAACCGCTGTATGGAACGAATGAAGGCGGAAAAACCTGCCCAATTGTTCAGACGATATAACTTAACGAATAATTATAACCAAATGAATAAATCCTCGAGCTTGGTCGGATACCGATTTTCCCGTATTGAAAAAATGCACAAATGCGACCTTGTCGTTAAAGCAGCCCAATGCAAATACAACCTAACATTATGAAACATAAACAATTATTGCGCGCAGGGTTTATCCACCCGGCCAAGGTTGCTACCTAAAGTTGTAATGGTTCAGCGGTGCCGGGTTCTGAGTCGGCTTGTTCCTCAATATGTCCAAAGTTATGTTCATGCTCATTGCCTTTCCCGCTAATACATGAGCGCAGTAATGACAATTAGATTGTTCAGACCTTTCACTCTGGGGATAAAAATAGGACTGCTGGTGTCGTCGATGATGGCCACCATGGGTGTGATGGCGTGGTACCTGGTCTTTTCCACCAACCTCACCCTTCGCGAAAACCTACAGGAAGCCGAGCTTCGAAGCTTTGTCATTTCTGTTGTGGATCAATGGGCGGTCCTGACCAAACACTACGAGCAGACCAAAGAGCTTGGCTCTCAGTATTTTGCGGACGGCATTGAAAAAACGCAGTTATCCACCGAGATTGAATCCACGCTCGATATTCAACAGCGGCTTACCGATCGGATAGTGGCGGCACCAAGGTACTTGATCGATTCCTCCGATGCCCGCGCTGGGGTGTTGCGCGATCATATCGAGGCACTTGAGCAGTCCATTCACCCCATGGCGGAAGCCTATGGCCAAGCGGCCGACGCTTGGCTGAACAAGGCCAGGTTCAGGGAAAGAAAGGATGCCGAGGACGCGCTCTATTCAGCGATCGAACCACTGGAAGTTCACGCCCAACAGCTACTCGCGTCCTATAACGAATTCATAACCGCGCACTCACTGAACCGAATAGCGGCACAGCGGGATTCAATGCGTGGACTCATCCTAGCACTCACCCTGGTTGTCATCCTCTCTACCCTGGCCGCGTACTTTGTACTGCGCTCGATCCGGCAAAAACTCAGAACCATAGTCCGAGCCAGCCGGGCGCTCGCCGAAGGTGACCTGGGAGTGACCATGGATTCCACTGCGCGTGGCGACGAGGTGGATGAAGTGGCGCAAGCCGTGTCAACCACTCAGTTAAAGCTGGTTCAAATCGTCAGCCGCGTTACGGATTTAGCCAATAAATTACAGGCGTCCGCGTCACAATTGAAAACCCAAACCGAGAGCCGGGGTGAAGAAGCCAGGCAGAGCCTTGAGCAAATCGAATTACTCAGTACCGCCATTCAGGAAATGGAAGTTGCTTCCCGGCAGGTCTCACAAGCAGCGGCTGACTCTCTCGGCCGCTCTGAAAAAACCAACGATACCGCCAAGGCGGGACAACAGACCATCAGCACGTCCGTCGATGCTGTCGAAACCCTGGCAAGTGAGATGGATACGACCCTCGGCGAGATCAAAGACCTGGACGACAAAGCAAATAGCATTACCACTATTATCAGCTCCATTCAGGCCATTGCCGAGCAGACCAATTTACTGGCTCTGAATGCCGCTATTGAATCGGCCAGGGCCGGTGAAAACGGTCGGGGTTTCGCGGTGGTCGCGGATGAAGTGCGTAAACTGGCCTATCGAACCCAGGAAGCAACTGCGGAGATTCGCACCACCCTGGAAGATTTAAGCCATAGAACCAAGGTGGCAGTCGATACCATTCACACCAGCCATGACCGCACCCTATCCACTGTCAATTTGATGAGTGATGCAGGGCGGATCATCGACCAATTCGTTTCGGCCGTCGAAGACATCAAGGACTACACGCTGCAGACATCAGCAGCGACGGAAGAGCAAAGCGCCACCCTGCAAAGCATTTCCTACAGCGTCGACAGCGTAAACAACAATGCGCGGGAAAGCCTGGAGCATGCCCAGGAGACGGTCCGGTCATCCCAGGCATTACAGCGCCTGAGCGAAGATCTGATCGAGTCAGTCTCGTTCTTCAAGCTGAAGTCGCCGGATGCGTCTACTCCTTGAACTCAGCTTTATCCAGGCCGTGCTTTTTCATTTTGTCGTACAGCGTCTTGCGCGCCAGACCGAGACGGACCATGGTCTCTTTGATACTGCCGTGGCAGGCCTGGAGGGCGCTGTGTATCACCGAGCGTTCAAACGCATCGATCATCTCGGGAAGGCTTTGCTGATCACTCACCTCCCCGGCCATAGCGTCCG